>NZ_FWWW01000052.1 GCF_900176135.1 Hymenobacter roseosalivarius DSM 11622
TTAAACGGAGAGTTTTTTTTAATCACTATAAACGTTTACGTAAATAAAAAAGTCCCCTCAGGATTGATACACGGTGAGTTTGCGGAGATTACAATACTAATTCTCCACTAAGCCTACCGTCCCATGCGAACAACTACCTTTTTGCTGATCATCTTGGCGCTGGCAGCAAGCTTATCTGCGCATGCCCAAACCCGTCAGGTGACAGGCGCCGTTCTGAGCGCCGTCGACAGAGCGCCGCTCCCTGGAGTCTCGGTAGTTGTGAAAGGCACTACCACGGGTACTTCTACTGATCCTGAAGGAAAGTTTAATCTATCGGTGCCAGCTGATAGCCAGCCTGTACTGGTTCTGTCTTTTATTGGCTTTGAGCCCACTGAAGTAAGTGTGGGCAATAGGTCAACTATCGATGCAATTCAGCTCAAGGAAAAAACCACCGAGCTAAACGATGTGGTCGTGGTCGGTTACGGCACCCAGCGTAAGCAGGATGTAACGGGCGCCGTGGCGTCCATTTCGGCCGGGCAGGTGGCCGAAACGCCTATCACACGGGCCGACCAGATATTGCAGGGCCGGGTGGGCGGCGTACAGGTGACGCAGACCAACTCTGAGCCGGGCGGCAACGTCTCCATCCGCATCCGGGGGACAAATTCCATCAACTCCGGCAACGAGCCGCTGTTTGTGATTGACGGCTTTCCGGGAGCTGGCGATTTGAACTCTATCAACCCCAGCGACATCGAGTCGATTGAGGTGCTGAAAGATGCGTCGGCCACGGCTATTTATGGTAGCCGGGGGGCAAATGGCGTCGTGATTATCACCACCAAAAAAGGCAAGGCAGGCGCTAATACCATCAACTTTGAAGCCTACACCGGCGTGAGCAATATTCGCAAGCAGTATGACCTGATGAACGCCACCGAGTATGCTACTTACCTGAACGAGGCCCAGGCGCTCAACAACTTAGAGAACCGAACTACTACGCCCTTGCCCTTTACCCAAGACCAAATAGCGCAGCTGGGCGAAGGCACCGATTGGCAGGACGAGGTTTTTCGCCAGGGCCGGATAAGCAATTATCAACTGGGGTTTAATGAGGGCAACGCGGACACCCGCTACAACCTGAGCTTCAACTACTTCGACCAGGACGGTATTATCCAAAACTCGGGCTTAAAGCGCGGGTCTATTCGGCTGAACCTGGATAAAAGAGTCAGCAATAAAATCAACGTCAACTTCACCAGCCAGATTTCCCGCACGCAGCAGCAGCGCACCACCGTGAATACCAATGGGGGCAGCGGTGGCGGCGTGGTTCTGGATGCGCTGCGGTTTAGCCCTACGCAGACCGTACGCGACGCGGACGGCAACTATACTTTACAAAACCAGCCGATACCCTACGTAGAAATTGGCGGTAACCCCGTCGCCTACGCTGACCTGGCCAAGGACGAGGCAACTGTCACGCGCGGCCTGATCAACGTAGCCGGGGAATATGAAATTCTGAAAGGCCTGAAGCTGCGCATTGCCGGTGGGGTCGACATTTTTGGCAACCTGCGCAATCAGTTTATTCCCTCTACCGTGTTCGTAGGCCAGAATACAAACGGCTCCGCGACCAAGGCGTCGAATAGCAATTATAGCTGGCTGAACGAGAATACGCTGACCTTCGACCGGGCACTAAACGAGAATAACGCCCTGAACGTGGTGATAGGTCTTACGTCGCAGCAATTCGTAAATGAGAACTACACCGCCGCTGCAAATAACTTTTTTACGAATGCGCTGGGCAGCGACAATCTCGGTATCGGGGCCAATATCCTGACCCCCATATCCGGGAAAAGCCAGAACACCCTGGCGTCTTATTTTGGCCGCGTTAATTACCGTTTGTTCGAGAAATACCTGTTCACATTTACCATGCGCGCCGACGGCTCGTCGCGTTTTGGCGCCGATAATAAATGGGGCTATTTTCCGTCGGCGGCCGTTGCGTATCGAATTATTGATGAGCGCTTCATGGAGAATTTATCCGCCTTCAGCGACCTGAAGCTGCGCGCCAGCTACGGCATTACCGGCAACCAGGAAATTGGCTCGTATCAATCGGTGGGGCGCTACGGCCTGAACGCGTACACGGCTGGTACTACGCGCCTGGTTGGCTTAGCGGCTTCCAACATTCCCAATCCAAATCTGAGCTGGGAGTCAACGGCTTCTGCCGATGTGGGCATCGACTTAGCCTTCCTGAAAAACCGGATAACCGTAACAGCAGACTATTACTACAAGAAAACCACCGACCTGCTGCTGCAAGTGTCGATTCCGCAGACCTCGGGCTTCTCCAATATTCTGCAAAATGCCGGCAGCGTGCAGAACAAAGGCTTCGAGTTCTCTTTGAATACGGTGAATTTTGACGCCAAAGCATTCTCCTGGAACACCAACCTGAACCTGTCGCTCTAACCGCAACAAAGTGCTCGACCTGAATGGCGAGCGGGAGCGGTTTGTGGGCCAGTCCAGCACCAGCATCTTTCCGGGTGCCACGGGCGCTACCAGCGTGCTGCGCGTGGGCGAGTCCATCGGCTCCTTTTATGGCTACGTGTTTCAGGGAATCTGGCAGACGCCCGAGGAAATTACGGCCAGCGGCATCACCACTCTCGTGCGCCCCGGCGACCCGCGCTACGCTGACCTGAATGGCGACAATCGAATTGATGGCAACGACCGCACCATCATCGGACAGGCTCAGCCCAAATTTATTTACGGCGTCACCAACAACTTCACCCTGGGGCCGGTTAGCCTGAGCCTCTTTATCCAGGGCGTGGAAGGCTCCGACATTCTGAACCTAAACCGCTACGAGCTGGAGTCGGGCTTTGTAGCGCCCAATAAGCTCAAGACCGTGGTAGACCGCTGGACCGGCCCCGGCACCAGCAACACCATCCCAAAGGCCAACAGCGTCGTGCGGCGCAATACGGGCATCACGAGTGACGTGGTGGAAGACGGCAGCTTCGTGCGCCTCAAAACTGCCACCATATCCTTCCAGGTACCTGTGCCTCAGGGCATGAGCAACACTGTGAAATCGGCTAGCATCTACGTGACCGGCCAGAACCTGATTACGATTACCGACTACTCGGGCTTCGACCCGGAGGTAAACTCATTTGGTAACTCCGGCCTGAGCCTGAACACCGACTACAACGCTTTTCCCACCACCCGGACCTTCATTGCCGGCGTGCGGATTGGCTTTTAATCAACTAGGTAATAATCGGTACTGACATGAAAAAGAAGATTATTCTCCTGGGCATCTGTTCACTTGGCTTGTTCTCCTCCTGCGAGAAGTTTCTGGAAGAAAAGCCCTACGACTTCCTGACGAGCAGCAATTTTTATCAAAACGAAGGCGACGCAACTGCCGCCCTGAACGGGGTATTCAGCACCATGCAGGTGCAAACGCATTATGGCCGCACGGTGTGGCTGGTGACGGAGTTGCCTGGCGAATACATGGAGGTGGTGGGTGCCGCTACCGGCGACCGCGCCGAGCTGAACCGCTACACCTACACCGCCAACAACGGGGAAATTGCCTTCTGGTGGATCAACACGTATCGGATGATCAGCCGGGCCAACGACGTGATTGAAAAAACGCCCCCCATCAACATGGACGAGGCGCGCAAAAACAACATCATCGGCAATGCGCGCTTCCTGCGGGCGCTGGGCTATTTTGAGCTGGTCCGCAGCTACGGCGATGTGCCTCTTATTTTAAGTCCCGTCAAAGGCCCCAACGACGACCTCCGGCCCGCGCGTACGCCCCAGGCGCAGATCTATGAGCAGATTATCGACGACCTAAAATTCGCGGAGGCCAACTGCCTGCCGGAAAACCAGATTCCGGCGGCGAATAAGGGCCGGATATCTACTGGCGCCGCCTCATCTATGCTGGCCAAAGTATACCTGACCCGCGCCAGCAGCCCCGCCGCGCAGGGCGCCGACAATCAGGAGGCGCTGGCGGCCTGCAACCGCGTGATTTCTTCCAATACGTACAGCCTCTCGCCGGTGTACGGCGACGTGTTCTTGCCCGATCGGGAAAATGGGCCGGAGCATATTCTTTCCGTGCAGTTCGATTTGCCCCCCAACGTGGGCAATATCATCGTGCGGCAGAATTACCCGGCGCTGCTGGGTGGGTTTGCGTCGTTCACGGTGAGGGACGCTTTTGTTAACTCCTACGCCGCTACCGATGTGCGCAAGGAGTGGAACGTAAGCAACCGCGCCGGCACCACCACGCTGCCTCAGTACTACTTCAACAAGTTCCGCGACGACCGGCGCATCGGCAACGACTCGCGCGTGAACTGGCTTATCACCCGCTTCGCCGACGTACTATTAATGCAATCGGAGGCGCTGAACAACCTGAACGCCGGAGATGCCACTAAGTACCAGGGGATAAACGGCGTACGGGTGCGAGCTGGTTTGGCCCCACTACCACTCACGGCTACTACCAAAGATGCGTTTGTGGATCTATTGGTACGGGAGCGAGGTTGGGAGCTGTGCTACGAAGGCCACCGCCGCTACGACCTGCTGCGCCTGAACCGCCTGAAGCAAGTGCAGCAAGCCACGTTCAACCGCGTTATCAGCGACAACTACCTGCTGTTCCCGATTCCGCAGAGCGAGGTCATTCTCAATCCGAACCTCACGCAAAACCCCGGTTTTTAACTGCTGAAAATCGCGCTGGGGGGTTTTTTTGGTAGTCGCTAATGCGTTGTGAGCGTGCGGTTGCATCTGCAAATGCTGCCGGGAATTCACGCTTACTCGCAGACTACCAAAAAATGCCCCCCAGTCGCAATATTACCGGCTGGGGGGCATTTTCGGGCGTTGTACACGCCTGCATTCGCTGGTACTATTTCACCGAAGCCACTACTCGCCAGGGCTCACACTACCTCATTCTAATCCTGCTATACATGGGAGTAAAGTATAAAGCACTTCTTCTCTCCACGATGCTGCTAGCGGGCCAGGCGGTAGTTGCCCAAAAAGGTAATGCAATTCCGGTGGAGCAGGTTATTGCGTTGACCGAGAAGCAGTACACAGGCTACTGTAAGCAATACCCCGACAGCACCAAATATCCGCGCAGCACCAAAGAAGACGGCACTATTCTGCTGACTTCGTCCCGCAACTGGACCAGCGGGTTTTTCGCCGGTAGCCTGTGGTATCTGGCGCGGTTTACGAACCAGGAAAGCTGGCGCCGCCGCGCCGCCGCCTGGACCGAAACGTTGGAGGCGGAAAAAAACACGACCAACACGCACGATCTGGGCTTTATCCTGAACAATTCCTTCGGCCAGGGCTACGCTTTGACCCAGAATCCGAAGTACAAAGACGTGGTATTACAGGCCTCCGCTACGTTGGTGCGGCGCTTCAACCCTACAGTCGGTGCCATTCGCTCCTGGGATTTCGCGCCGTTCACGTATCCGGTTATCGTCGATAATCTGATGAACCTGGAAATGCTGTTGTCGGCGGCCAAGCTCAGCGGCGACACCACGTTGGCGCGCATCGCCACAACGCACGCCGACACCGATCTGAAATACCGGTTTCGCAAAGACCACAGCACCTTCCACGTCCTCGACTTCGACCCCGCTACCGGCAAACCCCTGAAGCGAATAACGCACCAGGGCCTGGCCGATAACTCCTGCTGGGCGCGGGGTCAGGCTTGGGCGATTTATGGGTACACCATGCTCTACCGCTACACCAACAACAAGCAATACCTCGCCGCCGCCCAGCACGCCGCCGACTATTTCATCAAGCAAACCAACCAGATTCCGGACCACATTCCCTATTGGGATTTCAACGATCCGGCCATCCCCAACTCGCCCCGCGATGCGTCGGCCGCGGCCGTAGCCGCCTCGGGCCTGTTGGAGTTGAGCAAGTATGCCAAGAGCCAGAAGAAGTATAAGGAGGCCGCTACGGCTATGCTGAGTAGCCTCTGTACGCCGCAGTACCTGGCAGTAGCGGGGACCAATAACTTCTTTCTGCTGAAGCATTCCACGGGAAATAAGCCCGCCAAATCGGAAATCGATGCGCCGCTAGTATATGCCGATTACTACTTTCTGGAGGCATTGTGGCGCTACAAGAACTACGCAACGCTGGCGCTTCAATAAATTCCAGAACGTCATGCAGAGCGTAGAGAAACATCTCGCTCGCCTCGTTGCCAAGTAACTTTTAAAAGGAGTTGTATATAGTCGTCTGTCATCCTGACGAAGGAAGGACCTTATCACGTATGCACGAGTCGTTATTATGCCAGTCGTTCTTCGGGCATAAGGTCCTTCCTTCGTCAGGATGACAGAAGGAGCGAAAGAAAAGAGTTATTTCGGGAAGATCTGCATGACGACCAGACTAATTGAATAGCTAACCGAGAAACTGACTTCAGCTTCATTGCGAAAAGCTGAAAGAATACGCACTAACCATTAGCTCGTGAAAGTCGTCAAGCTCGCTGTAATTTTTCTGATTTTCTTACTGGGGGGCAAATACGCCTCTGCCCAGAAAAGTACCCGCTTAAACGACAACTGGGAGTTTGTACGGCAGGATTTGGGCGGGGTGTGGGAAGCGGTGCGGCCCATCGGCGCGGGCAACCCCGAAAGTGTGCCGCTGTGGGAGAAGGTAACGCTGCCGCACTGTTTCAACGCCCGCGACGCCGTCAATCCGGACGTGAACTACTACCAAGGGCCTGGCTGGTACCGCACTCAGCTGGAGGTGCAAAACCCCTATGCCAACGGCCGCACGCTGCTCCATTTTGAAGGTGCCGGCCAGAAAACCGATGTCTACATCTACACCACCAAAGTAGGTAGCCACGTGGGCGGCTACGACGAGTGGACGGTCGATATCACCCAGGCCGTGGCCGATTTCAAACAAACGGAAGTCTTTCAAAAGCAATTCAAGGGCAAAGTTCCCCTCTCGATTCGCAGCGACAACTCGCGCGACCTGGAGATGATGCCCTCCGATTTATCGGATTTCAACGTGTATGGGGGGCTGTATCGCTACCTGAATCTGGTGTATGTACCGGCTGTTTCGCTGGAGCGGGTGATGGTCAAAGCGGAAGTTGACCCGGCCGGCAAGCAAGGCTGACTGAACATTAAAGCTGCTTTTCAGGAGCCCTCGCCGGGTGGCAAAGCCCAGGTACTAGTGCGCGTGCTGGACCCAAAAGGTAAGCAAGTCGGGAAGTACCAGGCAAGCTATACGGTGAAAGCAGGCGAACAGGATCTGCACACATTCCAGCTGAAAAATCCGCAGCTCTGGTCGCCGGACAAACCGCAGCTGTACACGGTGCAGTTAACCGTGAAATCCGGTGCCGACACCTTCGTGCGAACCGAGAAAGTTGGCTTTCGGCACATCGAGTTTGTGGAGAAAGGCCCATTTAAATTAAATAGCCAACGCCTGCTGCTGCGCGGTACCCACCGCCACGAAGACCACGCGGGCGTAGTCGCCGCCATGACCGAACCCATGATTCGGCAGGAAATGCGGATGATGAAGGAAATGGGCGTCAACTTTATCCGTCTGGGGCATTACCAGCAGTCGCACATTGTGCTGCAGCAGTGCGACAGCCTCGGCATAGTGGTGTGGGAGGAGATACCATGGTGTCGGGGTGGCCTGGGGGGCAAAATTTATCAGGAGCAGGGCCGCCGCATGCTCACCAACATGGTTCAGCAGCACTACAACCATCCGTCGGTTATCATTTGGGGGCTAGGCAACGAAAACGACTGGCCCGGCGACTTTCCGGAGTTCAATAAGGAAAAGATTCGGACCTACATGAAGGAGCTGAACGCGCTTTCCCACCAGCTCGACCCGGCCCGCTACACCGCCATCCGTCGCTGCGATTTCTGCAAAGACATCGTAGATGTGTATTCGCCCTCCATCTGGGCCGGCTGGTACCGCGGCGTATACACCGATTATAAGGAAGTCAGCGAGAAAGAGTTTCAGGGCGTGAAGCGCTTCCTGCACGTGGAGTGGGGCGGCGACAGCCACGCCGGCCGCCACTCCGAGAACCCCGACAACGCCCTGGCCAAAATCAGCAGTGCCCAGCGCGCCGACGAGCGAGCCGGCGATGCGTCCCTGTTCGGCGGCAGCGCCCGCGTCTCGAAAGACGGCGACTGGAGCGAAACCTACCTCTGCAACCTCGTGGATTGGCACCTGAAGGAGCAGGAAACCATGCCCTGGCTCAGCGGCACGGCCTACTGGCCCTTCAAGGATTTCTCCACGCCCGTCCGCCCCGATAATCCAGTGCCCTACATGAACCAGAAGGGCGTAGTAGAGCGCGACTTCACCAAAAAAGAGGCCTACTACGTGTTCCAATCGTACTGGACCACCAAGCCGATGGCGCGCATCTACGGCCATAGCTGGCCCGTGCGCTGGGGCGACAAAGGCAAGCAGAAGATGATAAAAGTGTATTCCAACTGCGAGCAGGCCGAGCTGTTTGTGAACGGCAAAAGCTACGGCGTAAAGAAGCGCAACAGCCAGGATTTCCCGGCCGCCGGTCTGCATTGGACTGTCCCGTTCGTTGGGGGGCAAAATCAGGTGCGCGTAGTAGCGCGCCAAGGCAAGCAAACCGTGCAGGATGAAATCAGTTTCCGCTACCAAACCCAGAAATGGGACAAACCCACCCGCCTGACGCTGGAAAAAACAGGTGAAGCCGACGGCCTGACCACCGTCGAAGTAAAGCTCTTCGACGCCCAAGGTGTGCAGTGTCTTGATGCGGCCAACTGGGTACATTTTTCCCTTGCCGGGGCGGGCAAGTTGCACGATGATCTAGGCACCAGCAGCGGCTCCCGCAAAGTGCAGGCCTACAATGGGCGAGCCATCATCCGCCTAGAAGCCCAGGCCGGCAAGACGGCCGTAGCAGCTCAGTCGCCCGGTTTGGAAACCGTGCTGCTGACGCTATGAGTGGGGGGCTTTTTCTGGATAAGTTATCCAGCTTTGTAGCTCTAAGTGCTATATTTTGTCTGGCTGTCTACAATATTAATCGTCTTACTAAATTCAGGCTATCCTTTCAAGCGATCCTCCAATGAAAACTCTGCGACAGCCTGTTCAGCCTACAGGAAAAAAGGTGCTGCTGCTTACCCTCCTCCTGTTGCCTATTGGGTGCTTACTGTGGAAGTGGAGCACGCTGCCCGCCCAGGTCCCCTTGCATTTCTCCCGAGGCGGCGCGGATAGCTACGGCGACAAGCGGGCACTCATTGGCCTTGTACTCGTGCCTCTTATCGTATATATCGCGCTTCCTTTCATAAACCGAGTAAAAGCGGGGAATACCGAGCGCTCACAAATCGGGACGGGTGTGGCGGTCTTTTTGAGTGTGATACTATGCGCGTTGCTGGTAGTCAGAATGCCTGCTAGATAGCTTTACCGCAGTCGAGTGACTGCGGGGGCATTTACTAGCCCGTGAAACATTAGTATTTATTGATTTCCAGTAAATAGTTTTCGTTTAGCAATAATAAATGTAGCTTAACAGAATATTTTACTATTCAATTTATAGAGCTATGCCGTTTTCTGTAACCCTTGCCTCTATCCGCCCAAGAGCGTTTCTGTTGTTATATATGGGCACGGCGCAGTTGCTGATTTTTGTAGGGGCAGTCAGTTATAATTTTTGGAGGAGTGACCACATAGTCGTGTTGAACGTGCAGGCTCACAAAATAGCCGCTGATCAGCCGCACTTATCCACTCATATCAACTCGCCTGTGGGTGCGTACCTGACCGGTACGCAGGGAACTTTGCTGTATCAAACCACTTCGTTTTGGGACCACCTGTTGCTGTACCGCCTTGGCGACATGACCCTTATGGATGCGCTGTTTGGGTTCGTCATCGGGGTTTACCTGTTCCGAGTACTGCTAGGGTTGCGGGCAGGCTATGAGTTTTCGAGCCGCTTGAGCCGGGCCATCACGATAATCGGCGGGCTCACGGTAGCGATGCACTTTATAAAATCGGCTTGCGACATGGGTATAAAGCTGGTGTTCGAGGCTCGCATTCAACACCTGTTCTTCCTCGCTACCCCGCCGGCAAGCTTCATATACCTCATCTTGGGCTCCGTGTTGCTAATTTGTGCCCAATTGCTGCGGCGGAGCCAAGAACTGCAGCACGAAACCAACCTGACGATCTGAATGCCAGTCATCGTACAGCTTGACGTAATGCTGGCGCGCCGTAAAATGAGCTTAACGGAACTGAGCGAGCGGGTGGGCATCACCTTGGCCAACCTAAGCATACTCAAAAGCGGCAAGGGCAAGGCCATCCGCTTTTCAACGCTCGCGGCGCTGTGTCAAGCCCTAGCCTGTCAGCCCGGCGACTTGTTGGAATACGCGCCCGATGAAGACATTGAGCCATCGAATACTCTATTCGCTGACAAGGATATAGAATAATCTTCAGCATGACGAGGGCGGCCAATCTCAAGCTTAGGCTAAACTGCACCAATGGCCTTGCGCACCGCCCCCGCCACATGCGGCAAATTCTCATCTGTCATAGCGGAGCCGGAAGGCAGGCATAGGCCACGCTGAAACAGATCCGCGCAGATGCTGCCGCCGTATCGGGGGGCATTTTGGAAGAGGGGCCGCGGATACAGCGGTTTCCAGAGGAGCGTTTGTTTACCTAACACCTGACGAGGAGGGTATCAAGAGCAAGCCCTACCAGAACCTATTGGTGCACACCACTTGAGCTTTTTTCTTCAGGCGCAACCCCAGCAGCACCTCGTGGCTGCCGCCGTGGTAGCCGGCCAGCTCAGAGAGGCCTGCGTCATAGGAATAGCCCAGCGTGAACTGCTCGTAGCTGATGCCCACCAGCGCCACCACCGAGTCGAAGGCGCGCCAGGACACGCCGGCCCACAGCAGATCCTGGTACTTGAGCTTGGCGTTAATGTCGAGCGAGAGCGGGGCCGGGTTCACGGCCTTGAGCAGCACCGACGGCACCAGCGACCAGTCATCACTGAGCGGCACCCGCACTCCGGCCGTGGCGAAGTAGTGCCGCTTCAGGGAGTTGCCGGGCGCGCCCGCGTCCAGCGGGTTGGGCCCGTAGGAGAAGTTGAGCTTATTGCCCAACAGCTGTGCGCCCGATACGCCCACGTAGAAATCGGAGCTGTACACCCACAGGCCCACCGACCCATCCAACACCCGCGAGGCGGCACTGGCCGCTTGGGTCGTGGGGTCGAAGAATCGCAGCTTCTGCCCATCGACGGCAAACTGCTGCATGCCCGCCGACACGCCCAGCGCCGCCCGGAGGTTGGGCCTTAAAACCAGATTGTAGGCGTAGGAAGCGTAGGCCCCGGTTCGGCTCGTGGGCCCGGTCTCGTCTTTATACACAATGCCCCCCACCGCGTGAAACGGCCGGCGCAGGTCGCGGAGGGTACGCTTGCTGGTGGTACGCCACTTGCCGAGCGAGGAGCTGGCGCTGGCGTAGTAGGTTTTGGGCGCCCCCTCCAGGCCCGTCCACTGGGTGCGGTAGCTGAACTTGACGTCGATATAATCCTCCACGCCGGTTGCACCAGGGTTGAGAATGTAATTGTTGTTCATGTACTGGCTGTATTGCGCCTGCTGCTGGGCCCAGGCTGGCGCGGCGGCTAGCAGCGGGAGCAGCAGCAGAATTAAAGCTCTTTTCATAGCAGTATTGCCTTAGTGTCCATCTAAGAAGAAGGTGGTCTGGCTGCAACAGACGCAGCCGGACGTGTTGTTAATACAGAATCGTAATTGACCCGCTGTAGGACTTGCCCAGCGGGCCCCGCGTGGTGACGACGTAATAGTAGGTGCCGACCGGCGCGGGCTGGCCGTTGATGTCGCCGCGCCACTCATTGGCCCGGCTGTAGTTTTCGGCCGAGAAAATTCGGTTGCCCCAGCGGTTGAACACGCTCACGGTGTTGTCGGGAAATTGCTCGATGAATTCAATCTGCCAGGTGTCGTCGCGGCCGTCGCCGTTGGGCGTGAAGGCATTGGGAATGCGGATGGGTGGGCGCACGGTCACCGTCACCTGGTCGGAGTCGGCGCAGCCGCCTTCCCCAGCCGAGAGCGTGTAGGTCGTGGTCACCGTGGGCGAGGCCACGGGCCGCAGCGGGTCGTTGGCCCGAAAAGTCAGCCCTACCGTCGGCGTCCACGTCACGGGGTAAGTGCCATCGGCGCGGCCCTCCAACGTCACGGAGGTGCCGGCCAGAATCTCCTTATCGGGGCCGGCATCCACGTCAACCGGTGGTTGAATGCGCACGGCCACGCCATTGGAAACAGCCGCGACTTGCTGTCCGCACACGTTGGTCGTGCGCAGGCGCAGCGTCACGGTCTGGCCCTCGCGCAGCGTCGTGCTGGTGAAGACCGGGCCCGTGGCCCCGGCCACGTCGCTGCCGTTGACCTGCCACTGGTATTCGGGGGTCGGGCCGGCCTCGGTCACGCTGGCGATGCTGAACGTAAGCGGCGCGCCCAGGCACACCGGCCCGCCCGGCTGCACGGCAATGGCGAGCGTGGGCAGTGGCGTCGGCGTGCGCGTCACTGTGACCGTGGCCGTGGCCGGAGCCGTGCTGCACAGCCCCGCCGTGGGCGTCACCTCGACCCGTACCTGGTCGCCGGTCACCAACGTGCTGCTGGTGAACGTGGGCCCGCTGGCTACGGCCACGTTGTTGACGAACCACTGAAAAATAGGCGCGGGACCCGCGTTGGTAGCCACGGCCGTGAAGGTCAGGGCCGTGCCGGGGCACTGCGTGGGCGGGGCCGCCAGGCTCACACTGGGCATCACGAGAGGCTGTACCCGTACCGTCACGACGTTGGAAGTCCCCGTGGAGCAGGTGCCGGTGCCCGAGGTCACCCGGCGGCGGAAGAAGGTGGTAGCCGTCATTGGACTGGGCGCGAACGTCGGATTGGTGGCGCCAGGAATTGCCCCCCAGGTTACGTTATCCGCCGAGGACTCCCACTGATACGCAAAGGTGCCCGTGCCGCCGCCAGCCTCGCTGGTACTGGTGAGCGGGGTAGGTGCGGCACCCGCGCAGATGGTCTGGTCAGCCGCGATGCTACCCGCGCTCAGGGCCGGCAGCACCGTCAGGGCGACGGAGGGTGTAAACACCAACCCGCAAGGCCCCGACGTTACCTGGCGGCGGAAGAAAGTATTAGTCGTGAGCGGACCGGGTGTGTAATCGGCGCCAGTGGCCCCGACAATGGGCGTCCAGTTCGCGTTGTTTGGCGACGACTCCCATTGGTAGGCAAACGTGCCCGTACCGCCGCTGGCCCCCGCTGTGCTGGTCAGGGAGGCGGGGGTAGCGCCCGGACACAGCGTCTGGTCGGTGCCAATGGTGCCGGCCGTTAGGGCGGGTAGGACCCTGATGATGAGCACATTGGAAAAGGCTGGGGCGCAGGCACCACCGGCACTAGCCTGACGCCGGAAATAGGTGGTGGCCGCGAGCGGGCCCGGCGCATACGTCGACCCGTTAGCCCCACCAACGGGCGTCCAGGTCGCGTTGTCCGCCGATGACTCCCACTGATAGACGATAGTGCCCGTGCCGCCCGCGGCCGGGGTTTCGCTGGTAAGGGGAGTAGGGGTGCCTCCGGCGCAGAGCGCTTGGTTCGTGGCAATGGTGCCGGCTACCAAGGCCGGCACCACGGTCAGCGTCACTACGTTGGAGGGCGGGGTGGCGCAGGTGCCGGAGCGCACCTGGCGGCGGAAGAAGGTGGTGGCCGTAAGCGGGCCGGGCGTGAAGGTCTCGCCCGTGGCGCCAGAAATTGCCCCCCAGGTGGTGTTATCGAGCGATGATTCCCACTGATACGCAAACGTGCCGGTGCCGCCCGTGGCCGGGGCGGTGCTCGTCAGCGGGGCGGGGGTGCTGCCCGCACATACGGTTTGGTTGGCGGCGATGCTGCCGGCCGTCAGGGCCGGGAGGACGGTGATGACAACGGACGCTGTGGGAGTGCGTGGGGCGCAGAAGCCCGACGTAACCAACCGCCGGAAGTAGGTGGTGACGTTTAATGGACCTAGTGTGAAACCCGGGGCGTTGGCCCCGCCGATGTCGGTCCAGGTGGCGTTGTCCGGCGACGACTGCCACTGGTAGCTGAACTCCCCGGTGCCGGCGCCGGCCGGGGCCGTGCTGGTGAGCGGCGCCGGCGGGGCGCCCGCGCAAATCGCCTGGTTAGCCCCGATGCTGCCCGGCGTGGGTGGGCCGGGCACCCGAATAATACCCCTGGTTTCGCGGCAAAAGCAATCATTGGTGATGCGCAGGGTCACAACGTAGTCGCCGGGCGCAGGGTAGGTGTGAACCGGGTCAGCCACCGACGAAGTGGTGCCGTCGCCGAAGGTCCAGGCGTATACCAGATCGGGGGCCTGAACGGGAAAACTGGCCTGGAAGGTTATCTGCAGGCAAGCCGTGGACCGGGCCCCGATGCCGATCCGCAACAAGGAGCTTTGGTTGAAATTAGGCAAACCCAGCCCACTGCGGCGGCCCCCCAGCGCCAGGCTGTCATCGGCGTAGGCCACTTTCGCCCCCAGCGAGTCGGGGTAGGTAATGAAGCCCAGCGCGGGCTGTTTTTCGCGGGCCACGTAAATCTTGTCGTCGGGGCCTGCCTGCAGGGAACCCAGATTGGCCGGGGGATTTTGATTGAGTGGAATGACCTGTTTGCTGGCTGGCACGTCGGTGGCGTTCAAATCAAACTGCAATAGCTGGGGTGGGCTCTGCACGGTGGCGTAGAGCCGGTTGCGGCTGGGCGAGAACTCGACGCCGTAGTAGCGGCCCGCCCCGCTGTCGATAACCTGGGGATTGCTGACCACGCCCGTGGCGGCATCGAAGGCAAACAGCTCGACGGTGCTGCTGGCGTCGGCCAGGGTTTCGCTGAAGCGGGCCACGGCCAGCTGCTCGCCGTCGGGCGTTACTTTCATTTGGCCGCGGTAGCCCTGAGCCGCCACGCTCGGCGCGTGCAGAGCCCCAACAGTTGAAATTATGGGTGTGAGCTGCACGCCGGCCGGCGTCACGCGGTAAGCCAGAAAAGAGTCGCCGCGGTTATTGGTGCCGCTGGTCGCATTGCCCCAGCCATGCACGATTATCCAGATATCGCAGCCGTTTTTGTGCAGTACGCCGGTCATCTTCTCGGCCGTGCCGAGGGTGAGGGGCGTGTTTTTGGTGGCAGCCACCACTTCGCCTTGGCCCCCATCAGGGATTACAATTTCCGAGTAGCTCAGGCCTTTGGGGCCGCCCTGCGCGTCTTGGGTGAAGATGAAGTAGCGCGTGGGGGCGCCCGGAGGAACTATCCCCGGCCGCTTGATAGCCAAGGGACCGTCGGTGCCGAGGCGGTTGCCGCCCATGCCGGTGCCGTTGAGCATGATGTTGTGGTCGCGGCTCCAGACGGTGTCGCCGTTGCTGTAGAAGAGCAGGCTACCATTACGATCCGACATCACCCCGGAGCCGGCGGGTGCCACCATCCGGCCATCGGTCAGCACTGCGGGCGGAATAGAGTCGGTGGCTTCGTTGAAGTTGAGCCCCGCCCGCTGACCGAAATACCATTGGTTGATGAACTTCTCATCATCGCTGCACTCCGGGGGGGGCGTCGCTTGCGCGCGGGCCGTCGTGGCCGCGCCGCTCAGCAGCAAGAACAACAGCATCAGCAGCCAGCCAGCCGCCGGTCGCACCCGCCTGGCCGGGCATCGCCGGCTGATGCTGGCCGGCTGGCCGGGCTTGGAAATACGCGGGAAGGGAATACTGGTAGTAGATAGGCTAGGATGGGATAGCTCTGCGGGCATAGTGGGGCAGGTAAGTGGGCGGACGGGTAAGCGAGTATTCAGAAAGAAGAGTACCCCTCGCCGCCCCTAAGGAACGGAGCCTGATGGCCAGCTATTGCTAAGAAAAGCGCGGCCAGCCGGCTACAGTAAAGCTACGCACTGCCGACCAGCTTTGTGCAAGGCAATGTCCGAATAGTGATGAGGGCCGCCGTCAGCCACCTATCTCGGGCCAGCCTGGTCAAATTTTTATACTCTCTGTTTTCAGCACGCTATAAAGCATTCGTTCCCGCCCCGGATGCACGTTTGGCTTCGCCCATGCCGCCGCTGTCACCGCTACGCGGTTACTCCGCAACTTGAGTTAATCAGATTAAGTTGATCACCACTTTCAAAGATACTCTACACAACACCCAACACCTCCCGCACCGCCCCGGCTACGCGCCGCAGATCATCCTCCGTCATGGCCGAGCCGGAGGGTAGGCATAGGCCGCGCTCAAACAGGTCCGCGCAGACGCTGCCGCCGTAGTGGGGGGCATTTTGGAAGAGGGGCTGCAAATGCAGGGGCTTCCAGAGGGGGCGGGCTTCGATGTCGCGCGTTTCGAGGTGCTGGCGGAACTGCTCGGGCGTGACGCTGGTGTGGGCGGGGTCGAGGAGGAGGGTGGTGAGCCAGCGGTTGGCGCGGCTGCCGACGGGCTCCTGGGGGGCAAATCGCAGGGCGGGCAGGTCGGCGAGGTGGCGCTGGTACCAGGTGTAGATTTCGCGGCGCTTTTTCACGCGGTCGTCGAGCAACTCCATCTGGCCCCGACCGATGCCCGCGAGGATGTTGCTGAGCCGGTAGTTGTAGCCCGTAGCCGAATGCTGGTAGTGCGGAGCCGGGTCCTTGGCCTGGGTAGCCAGAAAACGGGCTTTTTGGGCCAGATCGGCATTATTTGTAATAAGTGCCCCGCCGCCGCTGGTGGTCAGAATCTTATTGCCGTTAAACGAGAAAACGCCCACTGCTCCGAAGGTGCCCAGCGCCTGCTGGCCGTAGCGGGAGCCGAGCGCTTCGGCCGCGTCTTCGAGCACCGGAATGCCGTATTCGTCGGCTATGGCCAGCAGTTCGCGCAGCTGGGCCGGCATACCGTAGAGATGAACCAGGACCAGGGCTTTGGGCGTTTTGCCCCGCCGGATACGATCCTCAATAGCTTCGCGCAAACGCAGCGGACACATATTCCAGGTTTGCGCCTCGCTATCGACAAAAACTGGCGTGGCACCCAGGTACGCGATGGGATTGGCAGTGGCTACGAAGGTGAACGAGGAGCAAAGCACCTCATCGTCCGCGCCGACGCCCAGCAGAATCAGGCCCAGATGAATAGCAGCAGTGCCCGAATTGAGCGCGACGCAATGCACCGCGCCGGTGTGCTGGCAGATATCGGCCTCGAAACCCGTGATGTTGGGCCCGGCCGGGGCCACCCAGTTATCCTCAATGGCCTTATGAACATAGTTCAACTCGTGACGACCGAGATGGGGTGGGGAAAGAAAAATACGGTCGTGATCCTGACTGTGCATAGGGTGGAAATGGCGGATAGGTAGTGTAATGACAACGCTAAGCTGAAGTTCAAAAAGGTGGTCGTACAGCGTAGCGCGAAGCAACTCGCGTGCATTCGTGGCAACGGTAATTCAGCATCAGTCAGGAAGATGCTTCGCGCTAAGTGCCCTCGCTTATCTATGCCCGCTGACGTGTTTAGCCGCTCCTCAAATGGAGTGCCGCTTAATTATCGCGGCGGGAACACCTACGGCAGTGCAGCCGGGAGGCAAATCGCGGACGGCTACCGCGCCAGCACCCACAATAGTGTTGGCACCTACCCGCACCCGATCGATAACCGTGGCATTGGTACCCAAATACACGCCCGTTTCCAACTGTGCCGCGCCGCCAATGTTGGCGTGCGGCATCAGGGAGCAAAAGTCGCCCAGCACGGCGTCGTGGCCGATGGTGCAGCCCAGGTTGAGGAGCACATGGCGGCCTAGCACGATATCACAGGTCAGAATACAGCCCTGGCTGATAACACAGCCCGCGCCCAGCTCTATGTGCTGATAAGGCTCGCAGGCGACGCCCGGGTGAATGAGCGTAGCGAAGGAAAGCTGCGGCGACGTGAGCTTTTCCACTACGCTGGCTCTACTTCGACTATTGCCGACGGCTACCGTTACGTGCAGCGGCTCGGTTGCGGCATTCAGGTCGGCGGCGGTGCCCAGGTACGGTATTCCGTGAATGGTGTTTGTCGGAGGGCGGGCGTCGTCGTAGAAGCCGGTGACGTGCCAAGTGGGCTCGTATTGGTTGATCTGATGAATCAGGACGAGCACTTCACGGCCCAGTCCGCCGACTCCAAAAATTGCCAACGGACGCGTTACGGGGGGCTGGTCGGCCTCTTCGTACTCAGAGAAAAAAAGCTTGGTCATGAGGAGGCGGAACTGTTGGCAACGGTGGGAGCAGGGGAGCCGCGAAAGGCTTCGGTGGTGGCCTGGTTGGGGGCTGTGATGCCCTGGGCACCCAGCACCTGACGCACGGTACGGGCCAAAATAAGCAGGTCGAGCCGCCAAGATACACGTTCGACGTACCACACGTCGTAGGCAAATTTCTGCTCCCAGCTGATGGCGTTGCGCCCGTTTATCTGCGCCCAGCCCGTCAGGCCAGGGCGCACGCTGTGGCGGCGGGCCTGCTCGGGCGAGTACAACGGCAGATACTCCGGCAGCAAGGGCCGCGGACCTACCAGGCTCAGGTCGCCGCGCAGCACGTTCCAGAGCTGGGGCAGCTCATCCAGGGAAGTAGCGCGCAGCCAGCGGCCCAGGCGGGGCAGCCGGGCGGCATCGGGCAGAAGCCGGCCGTGGGCGTCGCGCCGGTTGGTCATGGTTTGGAGCTTATACAGCCAAAAAAGCCCCCCATGCCGGCCAGGCCGCTGCTGCCGAAAAAGAAATTGTCCCCCGTTTTGCAGAGCCAATAAGCCCCCCGCCAGCAGCAGCACCGGCAGCGTGACGACCAGCAGCGGCCCCGCCAGCCCCACGTCGAGCAGGCGCTTTCCCCAGGCTTGGTACCAATCGGAGGGCGGTGAAGGAGGCATAAAAAGTAAGGTGGGCTGGGGGGGCAAATTTATCGTTTTCTAAAGCGTTCGTAGCGCAAGCTTTCGTGGTTTGAGGTAGGTTTGGGTTTTGGTGTTCCCCTGTTGCCTGCTAAACCCACCGGCCAACGCTTACGCTATTTCCTATGCTCGTTTTTCCGAATGCCAAGCTCAACCTTGGTTTATACATCACCGGCCTGCGTCCCGATGGTTTTCGCAACCTCGAATCGGTGTTTGTGCCGCTGCCGTGGAGCGATGCGCTAGAGGTGCTGCCTGCTACTTCCGGTTCTCTTTCTCTGACGGGCATTCCAATTCCGGGAGAGCCCAGCACGAATTTATGCTGGCGGGCCTACGAGCTGCTGCGGGCCGACTTCGATTTGCCCCCCGTACAAATGCATCTGCACAAAGTAGTGCCCATCGGAGCCGGTTTGGGCGGGGGCTCCGCCGATGCGGCGTTTGCGCTCCGGGCTCTGAACGACCTATTTGACCTGAATTTGCCCCCCGAAACGCTGGAAGGCTATGCCCGCCGCTTAGGCAGCGACTGCGCGTTTTTCATTCAGAACACGCCCGTATTCGCCCACGAAAAAGGCGATGCATTCACTCCCATCACCTTAAATCTGACGGGCACAGCCTGCAAGGTTATCTATCCCAATCTGCATATCAGCACGGCCGAAGCCTACGCCCGCGTCGTGCCCCGCCCGCCCCGCCACGACCTGCGCGCGAGCTTGGCCCAGCCCATGAAAGCGTGGCGCGACACCGTCAGCAATAATTTCGAGGACGCCCTGACGCCCCACTACCCGGTGCTGGGCGAGCTGAAGGGGGCGCTGTATGCGGCCGGTGCCGTGTATGCGAGCCTGTCGGGCTCCGGCTCGGCGGTATATGGACTGTTTCCGGGCCAGGAAATGCCCCCCAGCCTGCCCGCAGCGACCGATTATCTGGTGTGGAGCGGCGTATTGTAACGGTCGGTGGCTATACTACGGTGGCGGGCCGCTGCCGCCGCTGATTCCATTGGTCGAGCACGGGGTGAATGAGTACGCTGAACAGAATGACCAGCGTGCCCAGATAAAAGCCCCCCGACATCTTTTCTTCCGACCCAAAAATCAGCACGGCCAGCACGATGCCGTACACGGGCTCCAGGTTGGTAGTCAGGTTGATAACGAAGGCCGACAAACGCTTCATCAATTCAATTGAAGCCGAAAAAGCGTAAACCGTACACACGCCGGCCAGCACCAGCAGCCACACCCAATCCCAGGCGGCCAGGGTGAGCCGCAGGCCGGCACCATCGGTAAAATACAGACTATAAACCGGGAAAAACAGTACCACGGATAAGCAGGCACCCATCATCTCATAAAACGTCAGGCGCAGGGGCGAATGCTGTTTCACGAGCTTGACATTGAGCACGCTAAACAACGCCGACAAACCCGCCGACAGGATGGCAACACCCAGCCCCAATAGTTGGTCAAACTCGGCCTGCGACACCAGATACAGCCCCACCATCGTCAGCAAACCCAGGAAGACCTCGTAGCTCCGCACTCGCCGCCACAGCAACAGGGGCTCCAGCAGTGAAGTCCAGAGCGCTAGCGTCGCCATGCCCGCCAAGCACACGCTAACGGAGGAAAGACGAGCCGCCAAGAAGAAGGTAATCCAGTGCACCGCCACCAATGCGCCCACGCTTAGCAACCGCACCGCCTGGCCCAGCGGAATGCGCGGGCTTTGCTTTTTGAGGGTAAGCAGCAGGCCTAAGCCGATGGTAGCCAGCAGCGTCCGCCAGAATACCAGCTCCACCGGCGGCACCGAAATAAGCTTGCCCAGAATAGCTGTGAAGCCCCACAACAGGACAATAAAGTGCAGGCGCAGGTAATCTTTGAGCATGTTTAAGGGGTGATTTCTTATTCATTAAAGAGTTGATGCCCACTCTGGTAGTGACCTCAATCCCTAGCCCATTCTCCTCGGGGAGAAGGGGGGACTAGCTCTAGAAACTAAGAAACTAGAAAATATAGTTAGGTCTATAGAACTAGAAACCAGTTCCCCCTCTCCTTGGGGCAGGGGGCTAGGGGGTGAGGCCTCCGTTGAACGGCTAGGGGTTGAGGTACCTATTTCGGTACCAGCCGATACAAAACAAGGCCAATTACCGAAAACACCATACTAGGGACCCACGCCGCCAGCATCGGCGACATCGTGCCTACGGCCGCCAGGTTGCGGCTCAAAATCACGAAGAAGATGAAGATGAAAGCCAGCACGAAGCCCAGCGCGATTTTGCCCCCCACACCGCTGCGCGACTTACCCGCGCTTAGAATGACGCCAATCACGGTCAGAATGAGAATGGCGAACGGATAAGCGTAGCGCTCGTATTTTTCGCTCAGATACGTCTGTGTGTCGCTGGCACCGCGGTCGATTTTTTGCTGGGTGTAGGCGTTCAGCTCAGGCAGCGTGAGGGTTTCGGCTAGACGGTAGGTGCTGGCAAAATCCTTCGGATACAGGTTGAAAGTGGTGTCGCGCGTGGGATAGGACTTCAGGCTTTCGCGCTGCCCGTTGAAGGTGCGGACCAGCTGAGGCGAGAGGCGCCAGGCTCGTTTTACGGAGTCCCAGGTAATGGCGTCGGCCGTGAGGCGGCGCTTGAGCACGGTACCATCAATGGTTTCGAGGGCGAAGCGGTAGCCGATATTATTCGTGTTATCGTAGCTCTCCATGTAGGCGTAGCTGCGCGGACCTACTTTAATATGGACGTTGCGCTGATCGAAGCGAAACTGCCGCTTCGTGTACTTGCGCTCAAACTCTACCCGCGTTTTGTTGGCTTTCGGAATGATCCAGCCAATAAGCCCGAACGTAGCCGTACCGATAATTGCCCCCCCCAGCACATACGGCACCAGTAAGCGGGGAAAGCTGATGCCACTGGCCAGAATTGCCACTATTTCGGTGCGCGAAGCCAGCTGAGCCGTCACGAAAACGACAGCAATAAATACTGTTATCGGCGAAAGCAGATTGGCGAAGTAAGGAAATAGATTGACGTAGTAGTCAAAGATTATTGTCTTGGCCGACAGGTTGTACTTGATGAAATCATCGTTTTTTTCCGTGAAGTCAATCACGCAAATAACGGCCACCAGCATTATCACCGTGAACAAAAACGCGGTGAGAAATTTTTGGAGGATGTATTTATCGAGAATCTTCACTTTGTAGTCAATTAATAATGAGCAGTGAATAATGAGTAATTAGAACGGCATTGTTCACTACTCAATTATCCATTGCTCATTGATTTACAACCGCGTCATTACCTGTTTTACCATCTTCTCCTTCCACTCCCAGAAGGTGCCAGCGATGATGTGCGTCCGCGCCTGCCGCACCAGCCAGAGGTAGAAAGTAAGGTTGTGGATAGAAGCAATCTGGGGACCCAGCATTTCTTGGCTCTGAAACAAATGCCGAACGTATGAGCGCGAATAAAACGTACTCACGTAGCCGCCTAGTTCAGCATCAATGGGCTCAAAATCGGTGGCCCACTTCTTATTTGTGATGTTCATGATGCCCTGGGTGGTAAACAGCATGCCGTTGCGGGCGTTGCGCGTCGGCATCACGCAATCGAACATATCCACGCCCAGCGCGATGTTTTCCAGGATGTTGGCCGGCGTGCCCACGCCCATGAGGTAGCGGGGCTTGTCGGGGGGCAAAATATCACAGACCAGCTCCGTCATTTCGTACATCAGCTCGGCCGGCTCGCCCACGCTCAGGCCGCCGATGGCATTGCCTTCGCGCTGCTGCTCGGCGATAAACTCCGCCGACTTAATGCGTAAATCTTTGAAGGTGCTGCCCTGCACGATGGGAAAAAGCGTCTGCTCGTAGCCGTAGTGGCCCTCGGTGCTGTCGAAGCGTTGAATGCAGCGCGTGAGCCAGCGGTGCGTCATATCCAAGGAGCGGCGGGCGTAGTCGTACTCGCAGGGCCAGGGCGTACACTCGTCGAAAGCCATGATAATATCGGCCCCGATGGTGCGCTGAATATCCATCACGCCCTCGGGCGAAAACAAATGCTGGGAGCCATCAATGTGGGAGCGAAACTTGACGCCTTCCTCCTTGATCTTGCGCGTGTTACTTAAAGAGTACACCTGGTAGCCGCCGCTGTCGGTCAAAATGGGCCGGTCCCAGCCGTTGAACTTGTGCAAGCCGCCGGCCTGGCGCAGAATGTCAAGGCCGGGCCGCAGGTACAGGTGATAGGTATTGCCGAGGATAATCTGGGCCTGCACGTCGTGGGTGAGGTCGCGCTGCTGCACGGCCTTCACGGTGCCGGCCGTGCCGACGGGCATAAAAATCGGCGTCTCAATGCTGCCGTGGGCGGTGTGTACTACGCCGGCGCGGGCTTTAGTTTGCGGATCGTGGGCTACTAAATCAAAGGTCATATGTGCTGGAGGAGTTCCCGCAGAGGGCGCAGAGGGTTTCGCAGATGACGCAGAAGAACACCCTTCGCGACTTCTGCGAAACCTTCTGCGCCCTCTGCGGGAACCGACGTTAGAAAAGCAAAGGTACGCCGAATGCCTACTTTTGCCCCCTGATTTATACCGACACTTTGCCTTTCAACTATTCACCCGCCATTTGGCTGCTGCTCGGCTGCGTGCTGGTGCAGCTCTATTATGCGGGCTATTATTTTTTGTCCTTTACCCGGCGCCCGGTGCCTGATTTGCTACCCAAAGGTGCCGCAGAGCCTGTTTCGGTGCTGGTGTGCGCCCATAATGAGCTGGAGAACCTGCGTCGGCTGCTGCCACTGCTAATACAGCAAAACTACCCGGCGGACTTTGAGATACTTCTGATTGATGACCGCTCTACTGATGGCACGGCCGGCCTGGTTCAGCAGTTCACCCAGATTTACCCGCACATGCGTCTGGTATCGGTGCTGGCCACGCCGGTCGGGCTTTCGCCTAAGAAATACGCGCTTACACTCGGTATCAAAGCCGCCCGCTACAAGCACCTTCTCTTCACCGATGCCGACTGCTGGCCAGCTACGAATCAGTGGATCAGCACCATGCAAAGCGGCTTTGCCCGGCCCGCCGACCTAGTGCTTGGCTATTCGGCCTACGCGTCCGCGCCGGGTTTTCTGAATAAGCTCATCCGGTTTGAAACCTTGCTGACCGGCGCCCAGTATTTGTCGTTCGCGTGGCGTGGGTATCCCTACATGGGAGTGGGGCGAAATCTGGCGTATACCAAAAGCTGTTTTCAGGCTACCAAAGGCTTTGCTTCTCACTTGCGGCGCTTGGGCGGCGACGACGACCTGCTGGTGCAGGATGCCGTGGCGCAGGGGCAGCGAGTGGGGGTGCAAGCACAACCGGCCGCGCAAACTATTAGCTGGCCAGCCCAAACGTGGAGGGCTTGGTGGCGGCAAAAGCGACGTCATCTGTCGGCCGGCCCGCGGTATACCTGGAAAGATCAGGTCCGAATTGGAACGTTTATTGGTACTAATCTACTTTTTTATTTCACAGCAATTTTGCTCGTATTTTCCCGGCCCGATTGGATACCTTTGGCCGTCATATGGGCAGTGCGCACGGGGGCGATGAGCGCAACCTACGCGCGACTCGGCCGTCACTTAGCCGACCGTCTGCCTTTTTGGCTGTTACCAGTCCTCGACGCAGCTTATTTTTTTAATTATCTCGCTCTGGGAATTTCGCTGTTCCTCTACCGCACCCTCCGATGGAAGTAAACAACCAGGAAATACAGAAACAATTCTCCGCCAAAGCCAAGCATGACTTCAAGCTGATCCGCGCCGCCGTTGAGCAGGGCGACGAGAAAGCTTACGCCGAGCTCATGCAGATTTACAAGAAGCCGGTGTACCACGTAGTGCTCAAGATGGTGCGCAACCCCGACGACGCCGAAGACTTAACCATCGAGGCCTTCGCCAAAGCTTTCCGCAACCTGCACAAATTCAACCCCGAATACGCCTTCAGTACCTGGCTGTTCCGCATTGCCACCAACAACTGCATCGACTTTATTCGCAAGAATAAGATCAAGACGATGTCGATTGACTCGGCTATCAAGATTGACAATGGCGATGAAATCACCATCGATTTCCGCGACCAGAACCTGAATCCCCAGGAGTCGGCCATCAAAAACCAGAAGATTGAAATCATGCAGCACGTTGTGTCGCGCCTGCCCGATAAGTATCAGCGCCTGGTCACGCTACGCTATTTCGATGAGCTGAGCTACGAAGAAATCGCCACTGAGCTTAAAGCCCCGCTCGGCACCGTGAAAGCCCAGCTGCACCGCGCCCGCGAATTGCTCTATGACATGGTGAAGAACAAGAAGCACATCATTTAAAAAAGCCCCCCAGATATTTTCTGGGGGGCTTTTTCTATACATTTAGTTATGCCGTACTTCTTTATCCTTCCAATTTTTGTCTTGTGGCTCGTGGGGTTATTGATGGCTGCGGTAGCAGTAAGATTTAGCGCTAGTTTTCGGCCTTGGAGCATTTATTTAGTTGCGGTAGCAATTGGGTCCATTCCAGGTTTTCTGCTGGGTAACATTGCTTTATTCGTTGGGGCGCTGGGTGTGGCTAAACTCTTGGCGTTGCTTTCGCTTCCTCGTATACTTCAGCCCCTACAAATGCTTACCACAGCAGCTACCATTTTTATAGGACCGTTCGTTGCCTCGGCAATTGGTAGCCTGGTTGGTTCATTGTTAGGAATTATTACTGTCTGGCAGTTCAGGCGGAGAAGACAAAGGCTGCTTCTTTCCGTCTAACAAGCGCATTTCCGCGCTACTTTTGCCCCATGGACCTGATTCAGCACTACTTTCCCCACCTCACCGATCAGCAGCGCCAGCGCTTTCAGCAGCTTGAAGGCGAGTTCAAAAGCTGGAACGAGCGCCTGAACCTCGTGGCGCGCACCGATGTAGAAAACCTTGCGGAGCGTCACTTGCTGCACTCTTTAGGTATTGCGAAGGTAGTGGAGTTTGCCGCTGGTAGCTCGGTGCTGGACGTGGGCACTGGCGGCGGTCTGCCTGGCTTGCCGCTGGCTATCCTATTTCCCGAGGTGAAATTTCACCTCGTTGATAGCATTGGTAAGAAGATCCATGCCGTACGGGAAATGGCGCTGGCACTGCACCTAGCCAATGTGACGGCCGAGCAAACCCGCGCCGAGCAGGTACGCCCCAAGTTTGATTACGTCGTCAGTAGGGCCGTAGCGCGCCTGGCAACCTTTCATACCTGGATTGCTCACCGCTACAAGCCTGCCAGTGCTGCCAACAGTGGTCTTTACTATCTGAAGGGCGGTGATTTGACGGAGGAAATAGCTGAAGCAGGATTGCCAGCCACGCTTTTTGAGTTAAGCGCCTATTTCACCGAAGAGTTTTTCGAGACAAAAAAAGTCGTTTTTGTACCTGCTACCGCTGGGTAGCAACGCGCCACGGCGCGTTCGACGTAAGGGCCATTGGGGGGTATTTTCTGCTAAAACAGGATCATTATGGACGCTAAACGCGCCACGGCGCGTTCCTGGGAAGCACCCATAATAGCAGGTATAAATCTTTACGCCGGTACTTCCGCGGTCAAAAACTCAATAGCCCGGCGCTCCGAGTAGTAGGCACCATCAGGGCTACCTTCAGGAAAACCTACGTGGCCCCCTTCGCGGGGCGTTTCCAGGAACACGAATTGGCTATTAGCTGCCGCGTCGCGGGGAAAGCACGCGGGGGGCAAAAATGGATCATTCTCCGCATTCACTATCAGCGTAGGCACCCGAATATCCTGTAAGTAGCGCCCCGAGCTGGAATGCTCGTAGTAATCGTCGGCCGATTTGAAGCCGTGCATAGGAGCCGTGAACCGGTCGTCGAACTGCAAAAAGTCGCGCAGCTCATCAAGGTTTTCTACATTCACCTGCCCCGGCAGCAACTCGGCCTTCTGACGCATTTTGGCCCGTAGCGACTTCAAAAACCGGTTCAAATACACCCGGTTTTCAGGGCGGGCGATGTGCTGAGAGCTGGACTTAAGATCAGTTGGGACTGAAAACACGGCGGCCCGCTGCACCTGGGCGGGTACGCGGTCAGTCTTCTCGCCTAAGTATTTTAGGGTTACGTTGCCACCCGCCGAAAAGCCAGTGAGATATATGCGGCGGTAATGGCCAACCCCAAGAGCATAGCGCACCACGAAATCGAGGTCGTCGGTGTCGCCGAGGTGGTAAGAGCGAAGCAGCCGATTCATCTCGCCGCTACAACTGCGGTAGTTCCAGGCCAGGGCATCGAAGCTGGCGCGGTTTAGGGCCCGCACCATGCCCCGCACGTAAGGCCGGCCAGCGTCACCTTCCAAACCATGCGAGACGATGGCCAATGTATCAGCTCTCTGGCCTGCGGAGGCCTGCGACCAGTCCAAATCTAGAAAGTCGCCATCGTCAGTTTCTACCCGTTCGCGCTGGTAGCGCACGTCGGGTACCGAGCGCCACAGGCTGGGCACGATGGTTTGCAAATGGCCGTTAAACATATAAAACGGCGGCTGATAGCGGGAGTGCGGGATTAGCGGCATATGCCAGAGAGCGTTGAATTGGCGTTTGCCCGGCGGTGTACTCTAAAATACAAAAAAATTCACTCTTAAAAGTATACAAACGAGAAAAAGTTCGTCATGCATACCTTCGCTGTTTAGTTAAGGATGACAGGGCTGGATAGTACAGTACAGCGTTCATTCAGTTGTTTGCTTCGGCGTTAAGAGAAAGTCGAGGGGAGCTATTTGGTATTTCCATCCAAAGCCTTACCTTTGCCACCCCAACTGAATTTTAAATCGAGCAGAACGTCACTATTTCCATCTCATGGCGAATCATAAGTCGGCCCTCAAGCGCATCCGTTCCAACGAAGCCAAGCGCGTGTTGAACCGTTACCAGGCCAAATCTACCCGCACCGCTATCAAAAAGCTGCGTGCTGCCACCGATGCTACCGAAGCACAAGAGCTGCTGAAGAAAGTATCGTCCATGCTGGACCGTCTGGCCAAAAAGAACATCATTCACAAGAATAAGGCAGCTAACAATAAATCTAGCCTGACCAAGTTCGTGAACTCGCTGGCTGCCGCTTAATTTATTTAAGAGGCTTTCTGCTCCATCATAGAAAAGGCCCTGCGCGCAAGTGCAGGGCCTTTTCATGTTTGTGTCATTCTGAGCAAAGCGAGTAATCTGAATACCACCTGTCGAACTCAGATTCCTCACTTTGCTCAGAATGACACTTAAGCCACGCTTACCTTCACCATGTTCGTCTTGCCTTTCTCGTTGATAGGTATAGAAGCCGTATTAATAAATACGTCTCCCTGTTTTAGGTTGCCGGTGGTGGTCAGCACATACTTGATATCCGACACGGTATTGTCGGTGCTCACCATGCGGTCGTAATAGAAGGCGCGTACGCCCCACACTAGGCTTAACACCGTCAGCAGGTCGCGGGTGTCGGTGAAGACGAAGATATCAGCTTTGGGGCGGTATTTGGCAATTTGGAAGGCCGTATAGCCCCGGTGCGTCAGGCCGGTAATGGCGCTGGCTTTGGTATTACGGGCTAAGTGCACGGCCGCTGACAGCACGCTGTCGACCATAAAGGACGGCGCGGCCGGGTCGATGGGGTGGAAGCGATGGAAAATATTATTAGCGTGAGTCTCAACGCTACGGACGGTGTTTACCATGGAGCGAATTACCTCTACCGGATACTCACCCACGGCCGTTTCGGCGGATAGCATGAGGGCATCGGCGCCATCGAGCACAGCGTTGGCTACGTCATTGGTTTCGGCGCGGGTGGGGCGCGGATTTGTAATCATACTTTCCATCATCTGCGTAGCAACAATGACGGGTTTACCGAGCTTATTGCACTTCTCGATAATCATCTTCTGAGCCAGTGGCACCTCACCACCGTTTATCTCCACACCCAGGTCGCCGCGGGCCACCATTACGGCGTCGGTCAGCGCAATGATCTCGTCGATGTTGCGTAAGGCTTCCGGCGTTTCAATTTTCGCAACCACGCGCGTCTGCTTACCGCTTTCTGCAATCAATGATTTAATAAAGCGGATATCCTCAGCCCGGCGGGCAAACGAGAGGGCTACCCAATCCACGTCGTGTTCCAGACCGAATTTCAGGTCCTCAATGTCCTTCTCCGTCATCGAGGGGGCTGATACGTCTGAGTCAGGCAGGTTTATGCCTTTGCGAGGCTTCACAAGGCCTCCGTATATCACTTCCACGTCTACTTCCTGCTCACGGTCGGTGGCCAGCACCCGTAGCTCAATTTTGCCGTCGTCAATCAGAATCATGTCGCCCGCCTTCACATCGCGGGCCAAGCCCATGTAAATGGTGCTTAAGCGTGTGGCGGTGCTGATTTCCTTTTCCCCGCACACGAGCTTAATCTTATCGCCGGGCTTAATTTCAACGCCACCGCCTTCTACGTCACCGAGGCGGATTTTGGGTCCCTGCAGGTCTTGCAGCAAGCCTACATTGGTGCGGATATCCTTGTTCAGGCGGCGCACATTGTTAATTACAGCTAAATGGTCCTCGTAAGAGCCGTGCGAGAAGTTGAGGCGAAACACATCGACCCCCTCACGGATAAGCGTACCCAGGCGTTCGTACGTGTTAGAGGCGGGGCCAACGGTGGCCACAATTTTGGTTTTATTGAAATGCGGACGAGGTTCCATAAGCAAGTAGCACCAAGCTCCAGCTTGGTGAATCAGTGAACGATGAGGTTGGGGGGCATTTTATACTGCTGAAGAACCAAACTGGAGCTTAGCTGCGCCGTCCTTTGGTTGGTGTTACATCAAAACAGCAGGTTTTCTTTAAACTTCAACTCATTAGGGTCGAACTGGCATACGTACTGCACAGCAGGTAAGGCCGTGAGTTGGTCCATCAATTCGCTGGCTGCTAGGGCACCCGAACCATTGCTAACCTGTAGCAGATAGTCGTACTCTTTAATATCAGGGGCAAGAAACGGCTTTTTTAGTGGCGATGGGTCTGCGGAGCGGTTGCGCAACAGCCGTAAAGTAAGCGTTTCAGTGGCGTACAAATAATTGCTGATAACTAAACGACCTTTTGTTAAGAGGTCATATACCAGGTCCTGCTGCTTCACCAAGCGCAAGCGTAGCGCCTGATTCAGCGTCCAGGCCAAGGTATGTTCCCGGCTCGATGAAACGAGGCCAAACAACTCAAAATCACAGTCATACTCAACGTCCAGCGTTAGCATTTTCATAGGGTGCTTGCGGGCTTAAGCAGAACAAAACAACGGACCGCAGGAGCTTACAGGAACTGGCTCGGCCGTAATCTTGTATCTGCAAGATTCGGGGTGGTTGGTTTGACAATGTTAGGGAAGTTAGTGTTATTTGTGCCGAGTTTTCTCTAAACCCCCACGGAAATGTCTGAAATTGCAGAAAAAGTAAAAGCCATTATCATCGACAAGCTTGGCGTTGAAGCCTCGGAAGTAACGCCGGAAGCGAGCTTCACCAACGATTTGGGCGCCGATTCATTGGATACCGTCGAGCTGATTATGGAGTTCGAAAAAGAATTCAACGTGTCTATCCCCGACGACCAGGCCGAGAACATCGCCACCGTGGGTCAAGCTATCAGCTACCTCGAAGAGCACGCCAAATAACCTGACGGCTTCTAAGCCGTACCCCGTTTTATTGCTTACCGGCCGGCCCGCCGCCGGCCGTTTTGCTTTTTAATTTCTCCCGTTAGCCTATGTCTCTTCGGAGAGTTGTTGTGACCGGCCTTGGTGCCCTTACGCCTCTTGGCAAAACCGTTACCGAATATTGGGATGGCTTGTCGAGGGGCGTAAGCGGTGCAGCGCCCATCACGCGTTTTGACGCCAGTAAGTTCAAGACCCGCTTTGCCTGCGAGGTAAAAGGCTACAACCCGGACGATTATTTCGAGCGCAAAGAAGGCCGTAAGATGGATTTCTTCACGCAGTTTGCCATCATTGCCAGCGACGAAGCCATTCACGACGCGGGCTTGCTGGAGGGAGTAAATCGCGACCGGGTAGGTGTTATCTGGGGCTCCGGTATCGGTGGCCTCAAAACCTTTCAGGAGGAGTGCTTCAGCTTTGCTAAGGGCGACGGCACCCCGCGCTACAACCCCTTCTTCATCCCGAAGATGATTGCTGACAGCTCGTCGGGCAACATCTCTATCCGCCACAAGTTTCGGGGGCCAAACTTCGTGACGACCTCGGCTTGCGCGTCCTCGTCCGACTCTATTGTGGCCGCTTACAATTATATCCGCCTCAACCTGGCTGATGTAATGGTAACCGGCGGCTCAGAAGCGGCCATTACAGAAGCAGGAGTAGGTGGCTTTAATGCCCTGAAAGCTATGAGTGAGCGCAACGACGCGCCCGAGGCGGCCTCCCGTCCCTATGATAAGGAGCGGGACGGCTTTGTACTTGGTGAGGGCGGCGGCGCTATCATTTTAGAAGCATATGAGCACGCGATAGCTCGGGGGGCAAAAATCTACGCCGAGATAATCGGTGGTGGTATGTCTTCGGATGCTTACCATATCACGGCCCCCGACCCTGAGGGCAACGGCGTGGTGTTGGTGATGCAAAATGCTCTGCGTGACGCCGGTATCGGTCCTGAGGACGTGGATTACATTAACACCCACGGTACCAGTACGCCCCTCGGCGATGGAGCCGAGGTGAAAGCTATTGAGAAGGTATTCGGTGAGCATGCTTACAACCTGAATATTAGCTCTACCAAGAGCATGACCGGTCACTTGTTGGGTGGGGCTGGTGGAATTGAGGCCATAGCGTGTATTCTGGCCTTACAGCACGGCGTGATTCCGCCCACCATCAACCACTTCACTGCCGACCCCGAATTAGACCCACGCCTAAACTTTACTTTTAACGAAGCGCAGAAGCGGGACATAAATATTACGCTGAGCAATACTTTCGGCTTTGGGGGTCATAATACGTCGGTTCTGTTTCGCAAATTTCAAGGCTAATGACACGGCCGGGGCAGCCACTTCCACTGTTCGGATTCTTCCGGCGGTTGCTGGGGCAGGATAGGGTTTTTCGCCAGGCCATTGCTACGGTCACCGGCCGCGCTCCGGATAATATCCGGCTGTATCAGCTGGCGTTCACGCACTCGTCATTAGTGCGCCAGCAAAATGATAAAAGCCGTAACCAAAGCAATGAGCGCCTGGAGTTTCTGGGCGATGCCGTGTTGGGTACGGTGGTGGCTGAGTATCTGTTTCGGAAGTACCCTTACGAGCAGGAAGGGTTCCTTACCGAGCTGCGCTCCCGCATCGTAAACCGCGAAAGCTTGAACGCGCTGGCGCTGAAAATTGGGCTGGATAAGCTGGTGCAGCTTGATCCGACCCAAAGCCGCGCGGCCCGCTCGCGGTCTGTGAATGGCAATGCCTTGGAGGCGCTGGTGGGGGCTGTTTATCTGGACCAAGGCTACAAAGCGGCCCGCAAATTTGTGCTGGCGCGCCTGATTAAGCCTTACGTGGATGTCAAGTCGCTCACGACGACGACTGCTAACTTCAAAAGCAAGCTTATCGAGTGGACGCAGCGCCAAGGCAAGCATTTGCGCTACGAGTTGGCTGGCGAACCCCAGATGGGTGGCGTAATGGAGTTTTCGGCTACCGTATTCGTGGATGACGAAGCCGTAGCAACGGGCATGGGCCTCTCGAAGAAACAAGCCGAACAGACGGCAGCGGAGCGGGCCTTGACGGCGTTGGGCGTGTAAAGTTTAGGTCAGGTAGTGGGTTTCCGCAGAGGAGCGCAGAGGCAAAACGCCTAGGTTCGCCGAGATTTAGGTAACTCTGGGGGGCAAAAAGTAGTTGTTGGCTAAACTATTCTATCTTTCCATGCGACTAGCCGGCGCGGCCCTGAACCAGATTCCTTTTGATTGGCACCATAACCTGCGCACCATCCGCGAAGCCATTGAGCAGGCGAAAGCGGCCAGTGTCGATTTGCTGTGCTTGCCTGAGCTGTGCCTGACGGGCTACGGCTGCGAAGACCTATTTCTGAGTGACTGGCTATCGGCGGCGGCGCTGGAATATTTGCAGCAGATTCGGTCGTGGACGGACGGTATTCTGGTTTGCGTAGGGCTACCTGTACGCATTGATGGCCGTACATATAACACCACCGCCGTGCTGCGCGACGGCGAGATTCTGGGCTTCGCGGCCAAGCAGTTTCTCGCCAACGACGGCGTGCACTACGAGCCGCGCTTTTTTAACTCCTGGCCTGCGGGCGAAACCACGACCATTAAGTTTCAGGATGAAGCGTGGCCTCTGGGCGACCTGATTTTTGAGCACCAGAGCGTGCGTTTTGGCTTCGAGATATGCGAAGATGCCTGGCGCCCAGCCGCTGACCGGCCCGCTGGGCGCTTAATGGAGCGCGGAGTACAGCTTATCGTGAATCCCTCGGCCAGCCATTTTGCGATGAGCAAAACGGACGTGCGCTACCAGCTCGTATTACAGGCTTCGCGCAAGTATAACTGCACTTACCTCTACGCTAACCTACTCGGTAATGAAGCGGGGCGTATTATTTATGATGGCGAAATACTAGTGGCGCGCAATGGGCATCTGCTGCTGCGCAACCAACTGTTGAGCTTCAAGGAAGTCGATCTGGAGTGCGTGGATGTTGATTTCACTGTTGATTTGCCCCCTACGGATGTTGTGCCACTGCCCGCGCCCGATGAATATCGCGAGTTGAACCAGGCCCTTAGCTTAGCGTTGTTTGACTATATGCGGAAGGCCCGCAGCCGCGGCTTCGTGCTCTCCTTAAGTGGTGGCGCCGATTCGTGTATGTGTGCCGTGGCCGTGGCCGAAATGGTGCGCCTGGGCACCGCTGAGCTAGGCACGGCGGAGTTCATGCGCCGTGCTGGTTGTTTTACGGCCGAAGAAATTGCTACACTAGTCGGCCCCGTTGCACCCGTGCCCGACCATCATGCGCCCGGCCCCAAAGATGCCTCGCTCAGCCTCCTCAACCAAGAGCAGAAGTCAGTCAATCAAAAGATTACCAGTCGCTTGCTCACCACTGCTTATCAGGGCACCGTTAACTCCTCCGATGATACTTTTCAGTCGGCTAAAGAGCTAGCTGAGGAGCTGGGGGGCATTTTCTTTGATTGGACCATCGATGAGGAGGTGCGTGGGTATGTCGCCAAGATCGAGCACGCGCTGGATCGGCCGCTGACCTGGCAGACTGATGACCTGGCCCTGCAGAATATTCAGGCGCGGGTGCGGGCACCCGGTATCTGGCTGCTGGCCAACGTGCAAAACTGCCTGCTGCTCACTACCTCCAACCGGTCCGAAGCTTCCGTAGGCTACTGCACCATGGATGGCGACACGGCCGGCAGCATTTCGCCCATTGCGGGCATCGACAAGGATTTTGTGAAAAAATGGCTGCGCTGGGCTGAAAAGGAGCTAGGCTACCATGCTTTGCGCCACGTAAATGCCCTACAGCCCACGGCTGAGCTGCGACCTCTGGAAGACAAGCAAACCGACGAGCGCGACCTGATGCCCTACGTGCTCCTCAATCGTATTGAGCGCCTGGCTTTTTACGACCGACTTAGTCCCCGCCAGGTGCTGGCTACGCTGGTGCGGGAAGAGACCACAATAACCCCCGAACAGCTCAAAACCTACGTCAGGCGCTTCTACTCGCTGTGGGCGCGCAACCAGTGGAAGCGCGAACGCTACGCGCCCGCCTTTCACCTCGATGATTATAACGTGGATCCGCGCTCTTGGCTGCGCTTTCCTATTCTAAGCGGCGGCTTCACCCAGGAGCTGGCCGCGCTGTAAGGACGCGCGTTGCCCGCGCCTAGTTGTTGCACCATTTTACTAGTACGCGAGGGTAGCGCCGCGCCCAATGGCTGGGCGCGTGCAATGCGCCCCTACAAACCACTACCTTTGCCCTTATATCTCTTTTTCGCCTTCGCATGACATCGCTGCTCGCTTATATTACCTGGGACGTTGCGCCCGAAATTGTTAAGATCGGTCCGCTCACGCTGCGCTGGTACGGCCTGCTGTTCATGTCGGGCTTCGTGCTGGGCACTTTCGTGCTCTCGCACATCTACCGCTCCGAGCGTGTGTCGCCGCAGTGGGTCGATGTAATTACGGTGTATATGCTGGTGGGTACCGTAGTGGGGGCGCGTCTCGGGCACTGCTTATTTTACGACCCTGGCTACTACCTGACTCATCCCCTTGATATTCTTAAGATCTGGGAAGGCGGCCTGGCCAGCCACGGTGCTACGCTCGGTATTTTGCTGGCCGTGTGGTACTTCAGTCGCAACAATAAGTTTGATTACCTCTGGACCCTCGACCGCATCGTCATTGTGGTGGCGCTGGGCGGCGCGCTCATTCGCTTGGGCAACCTGTTCAACTCCGAGATTTTTGGCCATGAAACCACGGTGCCGTGGGCGTTCAAGTTTGTGCGCGATACGGAACACCTAGTGAATGGGGTAGCCGTACCACGCCATCCCACTCAGATTTATGAGTCGTTGTTCTGCGTGTTTCTGCTGGTGTTATTGTACCTGATGTGGAATCGTACCAAGGAAAAAACGCCCAGGGGACAATTATTTGGCTTGTTCGTGGTGCTGCTGTTTACCTTCCGCTTTTTAATCGAGTTTTTGAAGGAAGATCAGTCGGACTTTGAGAACGGCATGGTGCTGAATATGGGCCAGATACTGAGCGTTCCGCTGATTTTCGTCGGGTTGTGGGTGCTGCTGCGCGCCGGCAAATGGCCGAATAACCCCTTCGGATTTGCCCCCCGCGACTTAGAAGAAAGAGCCGCCGCCGAGAAAGCCGAAAAAATGGTGAAATCGAAGTAGCCTATTTTCAAGATCACAAAAAAGCCCCCCAGAGCGAATCCGAGGGGCTTTTTTGTGGCTATAATGTTGCCAGTGCTTCCTCATATATTAGTCATTGGCCCCCGATGTTCACCCCAGATTTCGATTGGCCCTGCAAAGTATACTGGTAAATCGATCCTTCTTCCGTGCTGATAACCAGGGTCTGGCTGTCAGTGAAAACAATACCTTCCGTTTGGCCCACGCCCGGCAGGTTTATACGCTGGGGTGTGGCTTTAAGCAAGGCCTGAAACGTATCGCCCTCGTACAAAAACAACTCCTCCTTGCCCAGTAAGGCCAAGCGTTTACCGTCAGGGCTCAGGTCAGCGTCCGTCACCTCACCGTTGATGGGCAGGCTGGTGAGGAGGCGGGCCGTTTGCTGGCCGGGCTTATCAGATACCGCGTAAACCTTGCTGGTGGTTTGGTTGGCCCGGTCACGGGTGAAAAGATAAACCATGCCGTCGTGCCAGAGCGCTGCCTCGCAGTCGAAGTTGCGCTCGCTTTTAGCAGGTGGAAATTTGCGCTGGTCGGCGTAAGTAAATCGGATGGTGCCTATTTGCTTGGGACTGGCCGGATTGAGACGGTAAATAGCCAGGTCCTGGCGGCTATTATTATTGTTTCCGGCATCTACCACGAATAAATTGCCACGGTTGTCCTGTGCCAGGCTTTCCCAGTCCTGGTTTGGTACGGAAAGCCGGGTTTCATACAGCAGCTTGCCCGTCGCGTCGATCTTGTACAGGATAGGGGAGTTGCCGGCGTCGCCGTGGGTGTAAAAGGTGCCAGACTGATCGGCGCGGGCCAGACCCGAACTTTCGGGTACTGCATTATTGAGCGAGCCCGTGCGGCGCAAGCCTGGTATTGATTCTTCGATAAGACGATTTTCCAGGCTTTCCTGCTTCTCCTTCTTTTTGCCCGTCTTGCCACCTGATGCTGCTTCGTCGGATTGAGCCTGCGAACAGCTACAGGTAAGTAAGGCGCTGATTGACAGCGTGACGACGGGTAGTAAGCGCATATACGAGAGTGTAGAAACCTAAAAACGTTGCCTTGCCCGGCGGACATAAGCAACGGTAGCGCTTAGCTATACGCATTACTCCGCTCAGGGTACGGGGTCGAAGCCGTGACCACCCCACGGGTGGCAGCGCCCAATGCGGCGCAGAGCTAGCCAGCCTCCGCGCCAGGGGCCAAATTTGCCGATGGCCTGGGCCGCGTAGGCTGAGCAGGTAGGCTGAAATCGGCAGCTGGCTGGCGTCAGGGGTGAGATAAAGTGCCGATACACCCAGATAAGGGCAAGAAAAAAGCGCCGGAACAGGGAAGCCATGGGGAAGGGTTGAGTAGGAAAAGTACGCAGTGGTATTACGAATTCTCCCGTCGTAGTACCACTATCGTCGAACGACTCTGGCGTAGGTAGGCGTCAGCAACGATAGTGGCACTACGAATTGCCCAACGGGCTTCGTAGTGCCACCCTGCCTTACTACTCCCGGCAGATGCGTAAGTTTGGTAGCTGATACAGAATGCTCTTTCCAACTAACTTTTTCATTCTCATTACTCACCCTTATGCTGAAAAAAATCTGGGCAAATGCGTTGCTGCTGGCGCTGTTGCTGCCGATGGCCGCTCGTGCCGATGAAGGAATGTGGCTGCCGATGTATGTGAAGCGCCTCAACTACGTCGATATGCAGAAGAAAGGTCTGCAACTGACGGCCGAAGAAATCTATGATATCAACAACGCCAGCCTCAAAGATGCGGTGGTGCAGTTGGGGGGCTTTTGTACGGGCGAATTTGTGAGCGGCCAGGGTTTGCTGCTGACCAACCACCACTGCGGCTACGATGCCATTCAGAGCCATAGTACGCCCGAGAAAAACCTGCTTGCCGACGGCTTTTTCGCCGCTAATAAGAGCGAAGAAAAACCCAATCCCGGCTTGTTCGTGGATATTCTGGTGCGCATGGAAGACGTAACGGGTCAGGTGCTGGAGGGTATCACGCCCCAAACGCCGGAGCAGGAGCGGGCCGCGCTGGTGCAGCAGCGGCAGAAACAATTGGCTGACGCTGCCAAAGAAAATGGCCAGTACGTAGCCTACGTGCGCGATTTTTTTGCCGGCAACGAGTACTACATGTTTGTATATCAGCGCTTTGGCGATGTACGCCTGGTAGGCGCCCCACCCGAATCAGTGGGCAAATTTGGGGGCGACACCGACAATTGGATGTGGCCCCGCCACACCGGCGACTTCTCCATGTTTCGGGTGTATGCCTCCAAAGACAACAAGCCCACCACCAGCTACGTGGCTGATAATGTGCCGTATGTGCCCAAAAAGCATTTACCCGTAAGCCTGCAAGGGGTGAGTGAAGGCGACTTTGCGATGGTGTTTGGCTTTCCGGGCCGCACGCAGCGCTTTTTGCCCGCCGCCGGCCTGCAGCTCACCCTCGACCAAAGCAACCCGGCCCGCATTAAGCTGCGCGATACCCGCCTGAAACTCTGGAAGGAAGATATGGACGCCGACCCGGCGCTTCGCCTCAAATACGCCTCTAAGTACGCCAGCATTGCCAATTACTGGAAGTACTTTATAGGCCAGAACGAAGGTATGAAGCGCCTGAAAACGGTGGATAAGAAGAAGGCGGAAGAAGTCCAGTTTGCCCAGTGGATTGCGGCCGACCCCGCCCGCCAGCAGCTCTACGGTAGCGCGTTGCAGGATATCAACCAGAATTACGCGGCCCTGCGTGAGTTCAACCTAAGCAATGTGTACCTGAATGAAGCCGCTTTTGGCACCGAAATCATGACGTTCGCGGCTCGAATGCTGCCCTTGTATTCGTTGCTGAAAGACCCGAACGCCGACAAAGCCGCTATTCAGAAGGCTACAGCCGATTTGAAAGAGCCCGCCGCCGAGTTCTTCAAAGACTACAGCGCCCCAACGGATAAGAAGGTGTTCGCAGCCCTGATGGGTCTGTACTACACCGACGTGCCCAAGGCCCAGCAGCCGGAGGTGTTTCAAACGGTAGCCAAACAGTATGGTGGCTCCATGAAAAAGTACGCCGACTATGTATTTGGCAACACCTTCATGACCTCACCAACGAAGCTGAACGCATTTCTGGCGGCGCCTACCTTGGCCAAGCTGGAGGCCGACCCAGCGTTCAAGACGATGAACTCGGTGTACACGAACTACGTGCAGAAAATTTCCCCCCAGCTTCAGGCCAGCCAGGCTACTATGAGCCGGGCTAACCGCCAATACGTAGCGGGCCTGCGGGCCAAAAACACCGATAAAGTGTATTCGCCTGATGCCAACTCCACGCTACGCCTGAGCTACGGCACCGTGCGCTCCTACGAAGGCCGCGACGCCGTGAGCTACGACTATCAGACGACGGGCCAAGGGATTCTGGAAAAAGAAGATGCCTCGAACCCCGAGTTCGTGGTACCCGCTAAGGAACTGACATTGCTGAAAAGCAAGGATTTTGGTCCCTACGCCAACAAAAACGGCCAGCTGCCGGTAGCGTTCATCACCGATAATGACATTACGGGGGGCAATTCCGGCTCGCCCGTCATCAACGGGCGCGGCGAGCTGATCGGGCTGGCCTTCGATGGTAACTGGGAAGCTATGACCGGCGACCTGGCCTATGATCCTGACCTGAAGCGGTGCATCAACGTAGATATTCGCTATGTGCTGTTCTGCGTGGATAAGCTCGGCGGCGCTAAGCACCTCGTCGATGAAATGACAGTGGTAAATAAGGGTCCTAATCCGGGTGTAGGGAACATCGCTGTCAGTACGTCCAACCAGGTAGATGGTGCTGGTGAAGCCGGGAAGATGAAAACCAAATCGCCTGAGGCTGGCAAGATCAAAATCAAGAAGAAAAAGGACAAAGAAAAAGCTGAGGCCAGCGCAGAGATGTAAGGCCACGACTCTGTTACCTTTTGAAAAGCCCCCCAGACTAATCTGGGGGGCTTTCTTATGTGCAATACCTTCACGCTAGGTAACAAATCATTCGTCAAATAATTTCTTTCTATACTTCTGGTATATATGTGGATTTAAATAAACATATGTATTTGATTAATAGCCTCTTGTAGCTTAGATAAGTTATAAGAGATGAAGTATTGGTGAGAGCAGTTAACTTCAAAATAACTCATTCATATATATTATTATACTTATTTTAAATTATGAAACTCATTGGTAAGCAATCATAAGCTTTGCTAGGTAAAATATAGGACTTAGTGCCTCATCTTACTACTAAACAGATTATAAACACAACCACTTGATAACAATGCTTATCAAATGGTTTATTTAATGGTGATTAAAAATATAAATTCATAGGTATGTTATGAGTAAGGTGATATATAGATACCTATTACTTATACTTTTACAATAATTGTTGAATAATAGGAATATTCGAAATAATTGTTGCATTTTATATGCAAAAGAACGGCCGCCTATTTAGTTTTGAAGAAGTTTAAAGGCAATTAAATAATAGAATTTTTCAATCCGAACCTTTCAGTACTTACGCAGTTGGTGTTAAAGATTATGTAAATCAAGTAGTTGCTAAAGCAATAAAAGCTGCTTCAGCAACCTAAAAATCCTCCCCCAAGCGCTCTAAAAGCTGTTTCACAACCGCAACTGCGTAAGTTCTACCCTTTATAAGTTTGTAAAGCCTAGTCAGTATCATAGAAATAAATGAGTACCCTGCTCATTTACTCCGCTCTTCTACCTCTGCAACTCATTTCATATGTATCAAATCTTTACCCATCATCCTAGTGGGCATCACACTAACTCAATGCTCAAACGCAGCTTTGACCTATGCTTCTCCTTGCTGGTGGTCGTGCTCGTGCTTAGCTGGCTGGCACCCCTGCTGGGCCTACTGATTAAGTTCGAGAGCCGCGGGCCGGTCTTCTTCAAGCAATTGCGCACGGGCAAGCATGGTAAGCCTTTCTACTGCCTGAAGTTTCGCAGCATGTATTTAAGTGCCGAGGCTGACCGGAAGCAAGCCAGCCGGGGCGACAGCCGCATTACCCGCATCGGGGCCTTTATTCGTAAGACCAGCATCGACGAGCTGCCCCAGTTTATTAATGTCCTGCGCGGTGATATGTCTGTGGTGGGCCCGCGGCCCCACATGCTGCAGCACACACTCGACTACACCCAGTGCATCACGAACTTCATGGAGCGCCACGCCGTCACACCCGGCATCACGGGCTGGGCCCAAATTAAGGGCTACCGGGACGAGACGCGCGAGCTGCAGGCCATGGAGCACCGGGTACAGGCCGACATCTGGTACTTGCGCAATTGGTCTTTCTTCCTAGACGTGCGCATTGTGGCTCTGACTATACTGCAAGCCATCCGTGGTGATGAAAACGCTTTCTGAAAAAGTCTTTTAGGAATGAAGTATTTGCAGACTAAGCTTGCATGGTCTGCTAAGAACTTGATCAGTTGAAGCTTAACGCGTCTTATAAGCTTTTTGGAGTTCCTTCATTTCCACTGCTAATCTATCAAGTTGTTGGACCAGTGCTGTTGCTTTCTGTCCGTAGGCAGCTTGTTTATCTGTCCACACCAAAAACTGCTTTAGCTCCTCCTTCGCATAGCGTAACAGCGTAGCCGCGTTCTCCAAAAATTCTTCTTCTGGGTTCATAATATGGTGCTTATCAATCACCAAATATACTCAGTAAGCTAAAGAGCCCATTTCAATAGATTTTCCCGAGCTTAATATAGGATGTCAATTCTATAAAAAGGTTGCAGAATTCATGCTACTTAGATGGTACAAGTATTTGATCTGCTATTAGTTTTACTCAGAAATGTTGTAATGAATGCATTTGACTATTCATTATTATATAATGTACAAGCTGACCAGTACATTATATGATAATGACCTAAATTAGGTGTATTTAGTAAGCGTCTTATTACAATAAATGGGCAAAGCCACAGATTTGCCGCGAAATTTGCTAAAAGGGGCTGAAGCCAGTATGGGCTTCTTATCCCATTATTATGCAAAACGGCTATTTATCGTTAGGAGTCTTATTTCTATCCTTTACTGCTTCTACTGTAAGCGCTGGCAACGGTCCCGGCGTTCGGGGGGCGCGAGCGGCGGCGCTGGGCAACGCGTCCGTTACAATCACTGATGTTTGGGCAGTAGGTAACAACGTAGCCGGGCTCGGTCAGGTAAGTCAAACCAGTGTCGGCTTCTATGCTGAAAACCGCTATTTAAGCTCCGCATTCAATACGGTGGCGCTTGTGGTGGCTACGCCGGTTGGTTCTGTACATTCCGAAAAGCCCCCCAGCCGAGGTGTAGTAGGCTTCGAAGCGCAGCGCTTCGGAAACAACTTGTACGCTGAACAACGCCTGGGTTTAGGCTACGGATACCGGGGCGGACAGATCAGCGTGGGTGGCCGCGTGGACGTGTTGCAAGTCAGTATTCAGGGTTTGGGAAGCCGAAGGGTAGTAGCTGCTTCTCTGGGCGGTCAGGCCGAGCTGATTCCAAACCGCCTGGTATTCGGGGGATATTTGTATAATCTGAACCAAGCGCGCCTGGCTGCTTATGAAGATGAGCGGGTGCCCACCGTGCTTAAAGCGGGCCTTTCGTACCGCCCCACAAGTAAGCTAATGCTGAATGTGGAAACGGAAAAAGATGTAGAGCAATCCGCTGATTTCAAGGCTGGTATTGAGTATCAGATGCTGGAGACGCTGGCGCTCCGAGCCGGCTTTGCTTCGCTCGTGGAGCAAACTACGGCTGGAGTAGGCTTCAAAGCCGGCCGCTTTCAGATTGACTATGCCGCGGCCTGGCAATCAGCACTGGGCTTGAGTCAGCATGTGGGAGTGAGCTTGCAGTGGGCTAAAAAGTGAGGACTGCTTACAAAAAAGCCCCCCAGGATATGCCAATGCTGTGGGGCGCACACGACGAAACGCTAAGATGCGCAACTGCCAGCAAACGTAGTTGGTGTCGCGCTGTAGCGTGGGCTTGCGGGCTGCTGTGGTTGACTCTGCCTTTCAGTCTTCAAGCGCAGGACTACGTGCGCCCCGCCGCCGATCTGGACCGGCTGGTGCAGGAGCTGTTTGCCGAAATCCAGAGCGATGAAGTGGCTTTTGAAGATGTGTATGAAACGCTGCTTCTTTATTATCAGACGCCTCTAAACCTGAATACCGCCAGCCGCGAGGAGCTACGGGGCTTGCTGTTGCTGTCGGAAACGCAGATCTCCGCTTTGCTGGATCATCGGCAGCAGCTTGGGCCGCTGCTGAGTTTGTATGAATTGCAAAGCATCACGGGCTTTGAGCAGCTGCGCTCTATTTATCGGGTGGCGCCCTTCGTGACGGTACAGTCCGGAAACCAGAATGATGCTCGTGGCCCGCTATGGCAGCGTATCCGGCACGAAGACAACAATGCCTTATTCCTGCGCTACGAGCGTGGTTTGCAGGCGCGTCGTGGCTATGCTTCCCCCGATACTACCAGTACCGGCCGACCGCTCAGTCGCTACCTCGGCTCGCCCGATAAGCTGTTGGTGCGCTACCGCGTCAGCCACACGCGCGACTTCAGCCTGGGCTTTACTGCTGAGAAAGATGCGGGTGAGCCACTGGTTTGGGAACCTGGCAAGGGACGACTGGGGGCCGATTTTTACTCCGCGCACTTTGTAGTGCAGGAGCGAGGCTGGCTCAAAACCCTGGCTTTAGGCGACTATCAGTTGCAATTTGGGCAAGGACTATTGCTCTCGTCGGGCTTGCAGGTGGGCAAAGGCGCTGAAACGATAACCACCTTGCGGCGCAGTAGCCTAGGAGTCCGGCCATATTCTTCGGTGCTGGAAAGCTCGTTCTTTCGTGGGGCGGCGGCTACCGTAAGCTTGCACAAATCAGTACGGGCAACAGCATTTTTCTCGGCCAAAAAAGTGGATGCTAACCAGCAATTCGCCACCGATTCGCTGGCGCAATTCAATACGTTTTCGTCGGGTATCAGCACTAGTGGCTTGCACCGCACGGTTACTGAGCTGGCCAACCGGCAGCGCCTGCACGAAGCTATCGGCGGTGGCAACGTGACGTATACGAGTCTGGGGGGCAATTTTGCGGCTGGGGCCACGGCGGTAGGCACGCACTACGGCATGGCTTTGCAGCGCCGCCCCGAGCCATACAATCAGTTTGAGTTTCGGGGTAAAGACAACGTGGCGCTGGGAGTACACTATAGCTATGTGCTGGGAAATGTGCTCTTTTTTGGGGAGACAGCCCGCTCCAGCAGCGGTGGCTTAGGCACCGTAAATGGCCTGTTAGCCAGCTTAGCCACCAACGTAGAAGCCTCCGTCCTCTACCGCCGCTACGACCGGAACTTTCACACCTTTTACGGGCAGGCGTTTGGAGAAAATACGCATAACATCAACGAAAGCGGGTTGTACCTGGGCCTGAAAGTGCGACCTGCGCCGCGTTGGGAAGTCACGGGGTACTATGATCAATTCTGGTTTCCGTGGTTGAAGTATCGGGTGGATGCTCCTTCACGAGGCCACGATTATTTGCTGCGCTTGTCGTTTGCGCCTACCAAAACCAGCCAACTCTATGTGCAGGTACGCTCTCGTACCAAGGACCAGAACGCTGACCTGACGCCTGTGCGGCCCGTGCCCCAGCCCGTACCCACCGAGCGCCGCAGTCTGCTGCTTTTCTACGATGCCGCGCCTTTATCTACCATCAGTCTGCGTACGCGCCTGCAAGGCACTCATTACCGCGAAGACGGCGCTACTCTGCACACAGGTTTCTTATTGGCTCAGGATGCCACCGTGCGCCTCAACCGCTACCTGCGCCTGAGTGCCCGCTACGCCCTCTTTGATACCGACGACTACGACACGCGCCAATATGCTTTCGAGCAGGACGTGCTGTACGCTTTCTCGGTGCCTGCCCTTGCCGGCCAAGGCACCCGCACCTACGCGCTGGCGGAGGTGAAATGCACTCGTCACCTTACGCTCTGGCTGCGCTATGCCGCCACCCAATACCGCCACCAGCAAGTAATCAGCTCCGGCCTGGAAGAGATAGGAGGCGCAATTCGCTCTGATATAAAAGCGCAGGCGCGCTATACGTTTTAAGGCAGACTCACTGCATAGATTTCCGCGCTACGGCTATTCCTTCAACAGCCGTACTATGCTGGTGCCTTGCCGCGTAGTCAGGCGCAGGAGGTAGATGCCCTGGCTGAGGTGGCGCAGGTCGAGGTGATGCTGAAGTGGGGCAGCGGCTTTACTCACCGTTTCCTGACAAACAGTTCGGCCCAGCGCATCCATGACGTGCATTGTAATGGGGCCCGCCTGCCGGTTATTTACGGTTAGTTGAAAAACTCCGGTACTGGGGTTGGGAAAAATTTCCAACCCAGCAACCGGAGTGCCAGAAGTCGAACTGCTCAGCACGGTGGAGATAGTGAAATCCTGGGGAGAAATAGCGAAAAATATATTGCCCACCGACTGCACCTTGATGCGTGCGGTGGTAGTGCTCAGACCAGCGGGGAGTAGTACCGGGTGCGTACCATTATTCGGCGTAGCTACGGCCAGGGTAGTCGGAAAGGTGAGCCCACCATCGGTAGAAAGTAAAATAGAAACCTGCGCGGCCTTGATGGGCGCCTGATCGGTATTCGCCACGTCCCAGGTTACTTGCTGCGTCGACCCGGTCGGCCAGATAGCGGCTGCGGTGGGGGCCGTTATCAGAAATGGGCCGGCGGGGGCTACCACGGCTACGCTGGTCGTATCGTAATCGGTGCCCCCGGCCGGGCGGCGCTGGTCGCGGGCCACCAGGCGAAAGTGTAAGCGCCGGGCGTAGGTAGGCAGTAGCTCGCCGGGCGGCGGGGCGGTAGCCGCAAGCAAGCTGGCAAGGTCGGGGAAAGTACGGCTGAGAGAAGCGCTGGGGGGCAAAAATCGGAATAGGGGCGCATCCCCAACCGGGCTATTTGGGTTGCCGGCGGGGCCAAGGTCGTTCTGCTCCCAGGTGTAGGTTACCGCGTCGCCGTCGGGGTCGGAGCCGGTACCGGTGAGCGTGAAAGGTGTTCGGGCTGGAATGCGAAAATTGCCCCCCGCATCTACTACCGGTGGCTGATTGCCGCTGGCCGTGACCTGGGCGCAGGTACCGAACGCCGCCACGTAATCCAGAATCTGATCGAGGCTGCGTGAATGAAAATAGGGGAAGCTGCTCGGCTGAATATTCTGGGGCGAGCAAAGGCCCGCGTATCCCATAATGGAGCCCCCGCTGCCCGGCTCATACGCCCAGCTGGCAGCGCGGCTGCCCGCACAAAATCCGGTCGTGCCGTTAAAGGTATGATCGGCCCCAAACTGGTGGCCCAGTTCATGCGCCACAAAATCTACATCAAAGGCATCGCCGCTGGGGTCGGCCTGGCCCGTGGTGCCGCCCGCTTTGAACAAGGTGTTGCACACCGTGCCTACGTAAGCCAAACCGCCCACCCGCGTACCAAACACATGCCCCAGGTCGTAGTTAGCCGAGCCAATCAGCGCATCTATTGTGCGCTGGTTTTCCGTGAGCAAATCCGACGCGTTAGTGTTGGTATAGGGGTCGGTGGCGGGATCGAGGAAAAGCAGCGCATCGTTGGCTGGCACCAATTGCAGCTGAATGGCCAGCTCCTGCTCATAAATACCGTTCACCCGGTTCACCGTCGTTACGATGCCGGACAGGGCGGCGGCCTTGGTTCCACCTTTGGTAATCGCATATTCGCCCGTGCAAGCCACGGCCAGCCGATAGGTGCGGAGCTGAGCGCCATTGGCCCGCAACTGATTTTTTGTGGGGGGTAATTTGCGCTTTGCATCGGTGGTCAGACAGGCTGCTCCGCCTTGGCGCATTGCTGAGCGATAAAAAACCCGATAGTTTATGGTGTCACCCGGCGCGGCGGGGTCGATGTAAACGGTAGTGGCACCCATCAGAATCTGGGCGTGAAAGCCGGCCGGCGTCAGATCGAGGTGAGCGGTAGTTGTCGCGTTATCAAGGCTTTGGGCATTATATGTTTTGATGCGCGGATACAGCGCTGCCAGTCGGGGGTGCAGCACAGCGGTTTCCGTTACCCGAAAGCGCTGGCTGGAGCCATCTGGTAAAGGAAGTGAAAGCACTATTCCCTCACTGATCTTATCACTACTGCGGAGAGCCGGAGCGGCTTGCAGCGCCGCCCGCAGGACCGTTGTTTGAAAGCGAACCGCCCGAAACTGAGTTAGCCCGGAAACCGAAACCCGAGCAGCGGCAGTGCCCGGCGCGGCATCCACCCATATAGTTTTAGGCACTTGCGCAACTGCTGCAACAGTACTCAACAACAGCAATAAAGACAGCAGCCAGCGCCCCGTAGGGCGGCCAGCCCAGGGAAAAGTTGAGGGCATAGTATATCTAGAAGCAACTACCGGCAAACAAGTTACGCCTCAGCCCGAGAAAGGTCTCCTACTATCAGCAAGCGGGAGTCGGCCAGTGTTTCTACGCAACGATAGTCATCGGATTTCAACGGCACCAGCTAACAATTGATTTGCCCCCCAAACACAAAAAAAGCCGGCTCGAAGCCGGCTTTTCTCTAACACAAGGTTTGTTATGCCTCATTCTTCAATAGCACCAGCTGCGTCTTATCAGCGGCGCTTATTTTGCGGCGAAACTCGACGTAGGCTGGATAATCAGTGCGGGGAAAGCGAGTGCGGGGCATGTGCAGACGCCGCACGTATTGTAAAGTACCGTCGGGTAAAGTTTGAATTTGGCTGGAATATGTTCCGAAAGCAGTTATAAGCTGCACCGGAGGCGGCAAGGTTTCCGCCTGGAAGCCGGCTGGCACATGAATACGCACGGTATCGGCGTGCGAAAAGGCGTGATCGAGCCAGATATCGGCGCGGCGCTCGCCTACGGGCGGTGCCAGCGCCGGCAGGCGGCTAAGCAGGTTGGGCGTCAGGAAAGCGCGTTTGCCGCTCGGGGGGGCAAAATTTGGCAAAGTGAGACCAAGCGTTTCAACTACGGCTGGCAACGCCACGCGTCGGTCGGGGGCGAGGTTGAACTTAGTGATACTAAAATTGGGCAAAGGCAACGATTCAGCAATCCGCTTCTTCTGGTCGGCAGGGGAGAGGCCGTGCAGCAACTGACTTTGGTCATCCTGCTCCTGCCCCGTACGTACCGTTTGAACGCTGACGGTAGCCGTTCCCTGGGCATCCAGGTAGAGGTCGGCGCGCCGCTCACGACGGTTTTCGGTGGCGCCATAACGAGGCGTACGCACAATTTTGCCCCCCGAGGGCGTGAGTAGCAGGGCATGACGGTTGCCAGTAAAGCTGCCCATATACCCAAACGCTTCGTTCTGGCTCGTGCATTCCAGCCATACAGTATCCGCCTTAGCCGCTTTCAGCGGTACGCAAAGCACGACATGGTTGAATTGATTGCTCGGAAACTCCGTCCGGATATCTGCCTCGTCAGCCCGCACCAGGGCGCAGTAGGCCGTTACATCGGCGGCCTTGAGTAAAGCCATGCAGTAGTTAGTCAGAGCCTTGCAGTCGCCGTAGCCGGTGGCACTCACGGCGCTGGCCGGAAAAGTTTGCCAACCGCCTAGTCCTAATTGGATGGAAATGTAGCGGGTATTGGCCTGCAAATACTCATACACCCTGCGGATGCGCGCCCGCTCATCAGGCACATCCTTTACCAACGCCGCGATACGCGCTTTCACGTCGGCGGGCAGCATGTCGCGGCCCGCGTTTAGGTCGTAATTCCATTGGCCCAGCGTCTGCCAGGAGGTGAGCGCGCCGCGGTGGCCCTGCACCTCAAAGGCGGAGGGCGCGGTCAGGACGGCAGGCACCAGCTCCTCCAGGGGCGGACCAGCCGGCTCCTGTTCCAGCGCCGCCAAATTGGCTACCTGCCATTGGTATACATCCAGCGTGCCCTGCTTGCCGCGCACAACGGCCGAGCCGCTAGGTAAGTGGCGCTCCTGGTAGCGCAGAGGCAGCTCGGCGGGCGTTATTACCCGAAATGAAGCGTGCTCTACCGCCACCTGCTCGCCGGCCTGCGGGTGCCATGATGAGTAAAACAGCGGATTGTCCGAAGTGACTTCGTATTCAAACTCGACCGTGTACGGATAGTTGGGTTGACTCAAATCAGCGAGCCGGCCGCGCGTGTCGGTAGCCAGGCTGAAGCCGTCGGCGAGGCTGTAGTCTTTTACGTCTGATGCTTTCAGCTGCCGAATGAGGCGGCCGTTCGCGTCATACACCGCGCCGCGCAGGTAGTTCACGGTATTAAGCTGGTCATAAGAAACCAGCTCGCCCGCCCAGTGCTTGCCGTTTTCGTCGAGGATGGTGGCTGCCCGGCGTACCGTCTGTACCGTGCGCCCCACTGATTTCACCAGCAAGGTTTCCTCGTATTCGCGCACCACGGCGTGAGCGTTTTCGAGCAGGCCGGGGGGCAAATCCGATAGCGCATACTTCGGTGGCTGCCCTCCAGCCCAGGCCGCCGGGGCAACCAGGCCGCTCAACACTAAGCCGCAGCCTATCCGACGTAGGCTATTTAGAAAACAACTCATGATTTCTTTTTCAACACAATCTGTTCGGCGTGCTTGGCCAGCATCCGGCTATAGAATTCGCGCAGGTACGTGTATTCCTCCGCCGAGTACACGGCCCGACGCAGCGTCATACGGCTCATAATCTGAATAGAGCCCGGCGAGGCTGCTACCTGATACGTGAATACGCCGCCATCTTCGGGCAGCTTTACGGCCGTTGGTTTGGGTATATCTTCTGGCTCGTAGCCGGCGGGCAGGGTAATGTTCAATTGCACTGTTTCGTCGAAAGGAGCCGCGAAATCAACCGGGAAGCGGCGGTCTTCGTGCACGAATGGGTTGCGCTCCGTGCTGAAGTGCCGCACCAGGTTCAGGTAAAGCATAAGAGCAGGAGCATCGGCACCGGGGGCAGTGAACTCATAATCAAGGGTAAGCGGTTTGTGCAGGGTTTCGCGCTCTTTGAAGGTATAAGCGGGAATAGTCCAGCCCTCGTGGGTTTTGGCCATATCTTCCATAAACTTCTTCTCGCCCTTTTTCACCAGGTTCTCACGCTGATCCAGGGCCGCGTAGCCACCGTTCTCCTGGTGTACTTTTCCCTTCATGCCGCCACGCTCATCCATCGTGAGGTGCACCTGATGATAGTTTACGTAGCGTTGCGTGGGCGTCAGGCTTACCCAGCGTGACTTGCCGGTGCCCGGCATCAGCAGGCGACCTGTACCGCTTAAGCAGCGCGTTGGGAGCATGCCAAAAGGCAGCAAGGCATCGGTAGCATCGGCTAATAGCTCTTGGTTGCTGGGCAGGGCTACATGGGCTACCACATAGTTGAAGCTCGACATCAAGGGCAGCGTTTCCGTCAGTCGGCCGTGGCTGCGGGTGCTGAGCACGACGGGGTTAGCATCCAGGCCAGCGTCGCGCAGAGCCGCGATGAGCAGCAGGTTTACGTCGGCCGAATTGCCCGCGTGCTGATCATAGGTGTGCTTGAGCGAGCCGGTGCTGAGCATCCAGTCGGTACCGTTATGCTTCACGGCTTTGCGCACCATGGCGTGTACCGCCGCGGCGCGGGCCGCTAAGTCGGTGTGTTGGGCCGTGATGGCAGCTAGCTCGGCCTTCAGAAATCCGCCGCGCTTGAGCTGAGACCCCAGGTTCTCGTGATTAAGCAACTCCTCGTCAATTTTCTGCCAGGAGCCGGCCACGCTTTCGTAGGCCTGTTCAGGCCATTGGATTCCAGCCAACTCAAAATCTACTCGAGCCACATAGTCCTTGGAAGTAGTCATAAAAGGCTCATCGCGGAAGCCCGGCACCTGCTTCATAGCCCAGCGGTAGTTGGTAACGCGCGGCGTAACGGTTGTGGAGCTAGGACCAGTACGTCCACTACCCGCACGCAGGCCACCGCCGCCGCCGTCATTGAAAGAGCCGCCCTGACTAAAGCTGAACTGTGTGATGCCGTCCGTGCGCTCCTGCACCGCCAGCGGCTCGTAGCCCTGAAATAGCTGCTTATAATCGAAATACTCCGGAATAGCGGCGCGGTACTCGCTCCAGCGCACGGGGATATAATACTGAAACTGCCAGTCCTGGAAGTTGAACAGGAAATCGGAGTTGACGGTGTACGTATACTCAATTACAGAGCCCTCACGCACGTTGGGCAGCGTGAACTTGCGGATGAAGTTGTTCGTCGTCTGCTGCTCCATGAAGGTAGCGTCGGAGGCCATTTTCTCCTTCACCACTTGCCCGTTCACCATGTTGTAGGTAAAGCCGCGCAGCGCCGAAATCTTTTCCTCGTTGGCTCCTTTCTTGTACAAAGGCACCTTCACGGTAGCCCAGTCGTACCCCGATTTTTTAAGGATTTTGATACGGGTCACCCGCTCGAATATCAGCTTGAAGTCGCCGCTGCCGGTTTCGAAGCGAGTGCGGCCGAAGTCGCAGAGCACAACGGCCTCGGCGGCGCTGTCGGCCACGAAGTTTTTGGCGTCAAAATCCGCTAAGTCAGGCTTACCAAACTTAATCGGATCAGCCTGACCAAGGACAGGGAGTTGAGAGGCGCCCGTCAGCAGCAATAAGGTTAGAGCGCTGCGATGGAGTAATGTTTTTGGCATAAAGTATTGCTATTGAATTAGGTTGAGATTATTCGGAAAAAGGAAAATGCTTTGAGACAATACAGGATAAAGTGAAATTTTACACCTAGGTGTCTTGAGGTGTTTTCTTGAATTTTGCCGTCATAAAATACAATAAGCCCGGCGCATTGTGAAAGTGATATATACTATAAATGCTTAATTACTTGCGCTTTACCACAATGGCCTCGGCATGCTTAGCCACCACGCGGCTGTACAGCACGCGGAGAGCAACATACTCTTGGGCTGAATATTCGGCTTTGCGCAGCTGAAGGCGGCTGATGATGTGCAACGTATTTTGCTGGGGCGTAATATTGAACTGAAAACGCCCCCCGTCATTGGGCAGGCTCAGCAGTACGTTGGCGGGTAATTCCTGCACTTCGTAGCCGGCTGGTAAGGTCAATACAATGGTCTGGCTATGCTCGTGGGGCATTCCAAAATCGACGGGAAACTGCCGGTCTTCCAGGCGAAACGGATTTTGGTCTTCTCCCAAATGGCGCAAGGGCTGCACGTACAGTGTGGCGGCGGGCGTTTCGCCACCCGGTATTTTTACGCCAACTTCTACGCTAAACGGTTGCTGCGAGGCTGCTACGTTCTTAAATACCGGACCTGTTAGCGTCCACTCGGGCCAGCGCTGCTGCAAATTCTTAACAAACTGTTGCTCTGTGCTACCAGCCAGCTGCTCGCGGGCTTCCAGGCCGGCATAGCCCGTGTGCTCCAGCTTAATTTTGCCCCCCAGCGCCCCCAACTCATCCAGCGCCAGCTGAGCCGTGGTATAACGCAGGTAGCGTTGCTTGGGCACCAAGGGCACCCAGCGCCCGCCCGTCTTATCCACCAGTCGGCCCTGCCCGTTAAGGCAGCGCTCGGGTAGGAGGCCAACGGTAATCAGCGGCTCGGTGGCATCTACCAGCACTTCCCCATTATCGGGCATGGTGACGAGGGCCGCCACATAGTTGAACTGACTGAGTACGGGCAGATCGGTCTGAATGCGGCCGTGGTTGCGGGTGCTGAGCAGCAGCGGGTCCGCCGTCAGACCGGCCGCGCGCAGCGTATTAATAAGCAGCAGATTCAGCTCGGCGGCATTGCCATTGCCTTGCTCGCAGATGCGCCGCAGCGTTGCCGTGGTGTACAAGCGACTTTGCCCGTTGTAGCGCACCGTGCGCTGCACCATCGCCAACGCCGCGTTCAGGCGCTCAGTGGGGTTGGGATATTGCGTGACCAGCGCCGTAGCAGGGCTTGTGAGCGGCGTAGTCTTGCTCAGGGTTAAGCCGAATTGCTCATCCTTTAGTAACTCGACGGCAATTTTCTCTCAGGTGCTGGTTATCTGCTGGTATGCCTGCTCGGGGTACTGAATACCATCCAGCTCAAAATCCAGGCTGCTGATGTAGTCACGGGCGGTGGTCATATAGGGCTCATCGCGAAAAGCCCCCACGTCCTTCATTACCCACCGCGAGCTGAGCGCCTGGGCGCTGATTCGCATGGTGTTGGTGCCGCTGTTGGTCAGGTTGCTGCCGTAGGAGTCCTTCTTGGTCATACGGATGCTGGTACCGTACGCTACGGCCTGACTTTCCTTTACCGCGAAAGGCAGATAGCTGCGGACGGTGGCTTTATAGGTGAAAAACTGCGGAACCACCGTGCGGTACTCACTCCAACGCACCGGAATAGTGTGCTGAAACTGCCAGTCCTGCAGGTTAAACAGAAAGTCTGATTTAATCGTGTAGGTATATTCAATAATGGAGCCCTCGCGTACATTGGGCAAAGTGAAAGCGCAGCGCAGATGATTCGCGTCAATCTTCTCTTCGAATACAGCCTCTTTATTTAGTTTTTCCTTTACCACCTGGCCATTCACCAAGTTGTAGGTGAAGCCTTTGAGGTTGTTGATTTCCTCCTTGCGGTCGTCTTTGTGGTAGAGCGGCACCTGCACCGTAGCCCAGCCGTAGCCAGCTTTGCGATGAATGCGCAAGCGCGTAGTGCGCTCAAATACCAGTTCAAACCCTTCGTCGCCACCCTTGATCTTCGACTGGCCAAAGTCGCAGAGAATTTCGGCGGCGGCAGTCGTATCGGCTTTGGGCTGGGGGGCAAAATCGGCGGCCTTAACCTCGCCGAATTGAATAGGAACCTGCTGGGCTTGGCAAAAATGCCCCCCAACCATAAATAACGCGGCCAAGGCTAAGGAGCGGCCTACAGACGAAGGCATAAGGAACCAATAAAGGAGATAAGAATGGCCTAAACTCCTTCATGCATAGCTCCTTAAAAAAGCCAAAATCACCGTGGAGGAAAGAGGCCGGTAATCCGGCAACCAAAAGTGCAAGATTGGCGCGTCTATTCCAAGTTTTCTGCTATATAGATTTGTATCTGCGTTAAGCGGTAGCGCGCACGCGCTCTTCTGCCCGCACGCCCCATAGCAGATAAGCCAGCGCAGCCAACGTTGCAATGGCTCCCAGCGCGTGTACGTATGGCAAATGACTGGCAACATTGCCGTACAGCCAGCCCGAAAGCAGCGCGCCCAGTCCAATGCCGGCCTCCAACGCGATGTACATAGTCGCCACTGCCGCTGCTCGTGGCTCAGGTCAATGGTCCAGGCGTAGAGGGTGGGGGAGTTGAGACCCGCCGCCAATCCGAATATCACGGCGGCGGTCAAAAATATCGATACTGAATTGGCCACAATCAGCAGGATCATGGACAGGGCTAGCAAGGCAGCCGAAGCCCGCAGAATTGGTACGCGGCCGTAGGTATCGGAGGCGCGGCCAGCTACTAGGCGCACCAGCAACGACGCGGTGGTGAAGAAAGTGAAGAACAGCCCTTTGTTGGCGATGCCCAGCAGTTGGCTTTGGTCGGGAATAACGGTGAGCACAATACCGAAAGGAAACAGGCACAGCAGCGTAACAATGGCGGGTGCCCGCACCTGGGGTTCCAGCACCTCGCTCCACTCCAGGCGCAATAGCCGCCAGCTGAACCGCTCGCGCTGGGCCTGGGGCAAGGTTTCGGTCATGGTGCCCTGTACCGCCAACGACAGCAGCGCCGCCCCCGACGAGCAGTAAAACATGGTTCCGAGCGAAAACTGGTTGGTAATCAGGCTGCCCACCACCGGCCCGGCCGCCATACCCAAGCTGCCCGCCACGCCCAGCAGGCCCATGGCCTCGCCCCGCCGCTGGAGCGGAATGATATCGGCGATAAACGCGGCCGTGCCCGTGGGCTTGAAGCCCGTGCTGAACCCATGGAGCAGACGCAGCAGCAGAAAACCCGCCACCGTCGTGACCCAGGGATAGAAGAACCCGCACAGAAAGCATACCAGCGAGCCAAACACCATCACCGGAATACGCCCCACGGTATCGGCCAACTTGCCGCTAAAAGGCCGCGAAATGCCCGCTGTGAGCGTAAAAAGCGCGATAATAAACCCTTTGTAGTCAGCCCCGCCCAGCCGCGTGAGGTAGTCGGGTAGCTCCGGCAGAAGCATGTTGAAGCTGATGAAAAACAGAAATGAACTCAGGCACATCAGCCAAAAGCCAGCCGAGTAAATACTGTTCCGAAAGAAGCGCATCGACGCAAAGGTACACCTGCTAACGCCAGTTGGTTAAAGTTTTTGCCCCCCACGGCCAAGCAGCAGCGGAAGCAGGAAGGCGAAGCTGTACAACCCTAGTGGCGCCCATTCTGACTGCATCAGCATCTGTATTTTACGGTAGAATCGTTACCCCATATTTCGCGCAGATTACCGTCACAACTGCAACATCCGGCGGACCGGACGGTAGCTGATTCATTTCCTCAAACATGCGCTCTATACCAGCCGGAAAGATGGATAAATGAACTTTGGCTTTCGTATCGCCTACTATAGTGAAGCGGTGCGCCACGCCGCGCGGCACGTACGTTAGCTCACCTGCCTTCAAGGTTTGTACCGTGTCTTCTATCTGAAACTCCACCGTGCCTTCCAGTACATGAAATACCTCGCCTTCATTAGCGTGCACATGCTTCGGAACGCCTATACCGGGGTCGTTCCACTGTTCAATAAGTGTGAACTGATTGTTGGTATCCTTTCCACTGAGTTTAATGCACTGATGGTCACCTAGCACAGTTAGGCGGACACCATCTTCTGCTTTCAGAATTTTAGCTGTTGCATTCATATTCGTCCAGTAGTTATCGTGTTAAGGAAGATATTAAGATTATCAGATATATGCCATGTGCCTGGCTAACCTTTTCCAAGATCAGTCGGCTTTTTTCCAGCGTTTTTTGTTGTCTGAGAATTCACCGCTTCCGGGACCGTGAGGTTCTCTATAAGGTTAAGTCTGACCGTATTGTGTACCGGGCTTGCTGGTACTATGCCAAAACGACCGCTTCCACAATCCGGCGCGAAGTGTGCCCAGCCCACGGCCTATGCCTTGGTTCTCTGATCTTTTCGATAAAATATCCGCCAAACGACCCCGCCCCGATGGTAAGCCAGCCCTTACGGTGCGGGAGCGGTTTTCGGCGTTAAAAAACATTCCGGCTTTCCTGAAGCTCATCTGGGAAACCAGCCCCAGCCTCACGCTCGGCAATATTGGTCTGCGCCTTCTGCGGGCCGCTTTGCCAGTGGCCATGCTGTATGTAGCGCAGCTTATTATTGACTCGGTGGTAAATTTGGCCCGGGCGGGGGGCAATTCTGATGGTTCGCTGGGGCCGCTGCTGAGCTTGGTGGCGTTGGAGTTTGGGTTGGCCATTTTGTCGGATACACTAGGGCGCGGGGTGGCCTTGCTGGATAGTCTGCTGGGCGATTTATTTGCTAACCGCTCCTCGGTGCGCCTCATGGAGCACGCCGCCGAGCTGGACCTTGATCAGTTCGAAGACAGCGCGTTTTACGATAAGCTCGAACGCGCCCGCCGCCAGACGCTTTCGCGCACGGTGCTGATGGCCCAAGTGCTCAGCCAGGCCCAGGACGCCATCACGATGGCGTTTCTGGCCGTCGGGCTGGTGGCCTTCAATCCGTGGTTGCTGCTGCTGCTCCTGGTGGCCGTTATTCCAGCTTTTCTGGGCGAGTCGCACTTCAATGAGCGCAGCTACTCGCTGGTGCATGGCTGGACCCCGGAGCGCCGCGAGCTGGACTACCTGCGCCAAACCGGCGCTAGCGACGAAACTGCCAAAGAAGTTAAGATTTTTGGCTTGTCGGGCTTTCTGATTGATCGGTTTAAGTTGCTGTCGGATCAGTTTTATCAGCAGAACAAAGCGCTGGTGCTGCGCCGGGCGGGCTGGGGGGCTTTTTTTGCGGCGGTGGGCGCGGCTGGCTATTATGCGGCCTATGTATATATTATTATGCGGGCCGTTGGCGGACAAATTTCGATTGGTCAGCTCACGTTTCTGGCGGGTTCGTTTGCCCGTATGCGCAGCTTGCTGGAAGGTATTCTAAGCCGGTTCAGCAGCGTGGCCGAAGGAGCGCTTTATCTGCAGGACTTCTTCGATTTCTTCCGCATTCAGCCGCGCATTATTCGCGATGAGGCGCACGTCGTGCGGCCATTCCCGCGGCCGATTCAGGTGGGTTTTCAGTTTGAAAATGTTGGCTTCAAATACCGCAATGCTGGCAAGTGGGCCATTCGTAACTTGAGCTTTACGCTGCAAGCTGGCGAAAAGCTGGCCTTGGTGGGCGAAAACGGCGCTGGTAAAACGACGCTGGTGAAGCTGCTGGCTCGCCTCTACGATCCCACGGAAGGCCGCATTCTGCTCGACGGGCACGACCTGCGCGAATACGACCCGGCCGAGCTGCGCCAGGAAATCGGCGTCATCTTCCAGGATTTCGTGCGCTTCCAATTGTCGGCGGGCCAGAATCTGGCTGTGGGCCGCATCGAGGAGAAAGAAAACCAGGACCGGATTCAGGCCGCCGCGGCTCAAAGCCTGGCCGATACGGTGGTGCGAAAGCTGCCCGCTGGCTACGACCAGATGATCGGCCGCCGCTTTGCCGGGGGCGTGGACCTAAGCGGGGGCGAGTGGCAGAAAATCGCGCTGGGCCGCGCCTACATGCGCGACGCCCAGCTCCTTATTCTGGATGAGCCCACCGCTGCCCTCGATGCCCGCGCCGAACACGAGGTTTTCCAGCGTTTCGCCGACCTGACGAAAGGCAAAACCGCTGTGCTTATCTCGCACCGCTTCAGCACCGTGCGCATGGCCGACCGCATCCTGGTTATTGAGAACGGGGAATTCGTCGAAATTGGCTCGCACCCGGAGCTGCTTGCCCGTGGGGGACGCTATGCTGAGCTGTTTGCCTTGCAGGCCGCCGGGTATAGATAAGCAGAGAGTTTAGGCCGGCGCACTAAGAAGCCCTAACCAGCCGCATCAGTGGCATTAACCAACTTTTTTGCCCCTTTTCAACTGATTATCAAACCGTAAACAAAATCCATTTCGTATCTTGGGTAGAGCAATCAACCAATAGCCAAGACCCATGAAACTAACGTTTACGCTACTTGTGAGCTTGGTGGCGCTGGCCATGACGGGCTGCTTTGCCTCACGCGAGGCCCGAGTAGAATCGGATTATAGCTATACGGGCAATTTTCGCCGCTATCGGACCTATGATTTCATTACCGGCCAAGGCTTAGCCGCCGATACCAGTCGCTTGGGTGAGGTGCTGCGCGAAGCCATCCGGACTCGCATGCGGGTGCAGGGGTATCGGCCTGCTCGTAGCCGCGCCGACTTGCTGGTAAACTTTCGCGTGTTTGAAGGGGATATGCGTTTTCGTGGCTACGCTCAGGAAGACCTCACGCGCTGGGTGACTACCGGCGTCGTAGAGGATGACGAGACTCCTAAAGACGAGCGGCAGGGCTACAAGCCAGTGAAACTGCTGCTCACCGAAGGTACTTTATTGGTTACGCTTATCGATAATAAAACTAATCGTGCCGTTTGGAATGGCTACGCCTCGGGCGTAACGGTGCCCCCAGGAGTACAGGGCGAAGTAGTGTTAAAGCGCTCCGTGCGGTCTATCTTCGACCGTTACCAGATCTTTACGGAAGGCTATCTGGAAAATAACGGGCAATAGCTGCCTTTATACTTTCCGCTGCTCCGTGGTTTCGGCCCAGCGTGGATTGTAGCGGATAAAGCCAAATAAATACAGCATTAGTGCCCGCGAATAGCGAAAGACCAGCGGCATGGTCAGTACCGTAGCGATGGCTACGGTCAGCACATATACCCACGCTGGCGGGTCGCCGGCCAGGTAGTACAGGCCCACGCCGCTGAGCGCAAAAATTGCGACCGAGAAGCCGTAGCTCATAAACATTGCCCCCCAGTAAAAGCCCGGCTCCGGCTCGTAGCCCTGCCCGCAAACCGGACACGAGTCCGGCATCTGGGAGAACTTGGTAATGCGATGGGTCGGGTACGAAAACAATGGGCCCTGATGGCAGCGCGGACAGCGCAAAGCCAGCATTGCGAAGAAGGAAGAGCGAACCGGTTTCATTGGATAAGCTAATATTTGCCCTCCATGCCTGATCGGCAAAGTCTGGGTATGACCAGCCGTAAGCGTAAAGTGCTGATCTTACTTTATGCTTACGAGACAAAAAAGCCGGGGTTGGAGCTAGCCCGTCCCGCTGCTGAGTTAACGACGGCTACTGGGTATGCGAAATTGCAGGCCGATAGAAGGCACGATAGTCACTCCTTTCAGCGTAGTTGAGCGGTTATTCAGCAACTGATATGTGCCGTAGTTTTGGTAGAACACCGACACGGCCGGAATAACGTAGGCGTAGCGGTAGCCGATTTTGGCATTGATAAAACCGCCGAAAGCGCCATAATCCTGCTTCTGACTTAAGCCTGCCAACAGGTTGTTGGTACCAATCTGATATACTTTATTGGAGTCGAAGCCATAGCGTACGAACGTGTGCGTATACACCACACCGAACGATAACGCGCCAATTTCCTCTTCCGGCCCAAACGATTTGCTGAACACCAGCGGCACGATTAGGTCGTTGCGGTTGGCCCGAAAGCTTAGCACATCCGCGATATTGTCGAGGAAAGGAATGTTGGGAAGCTTCGCGCGCTGGGTGGCAAACTGCAATCCGATGCTGCCGTACATGGCACCCGCTTGGCCACCAGGGCTTTCCGGCGTGCCTGTTGGACCCAAAAATTGGTACATAGCATCAAAAACGTGTGAGCCGAAAGCGTACTTGTAGCCTGCATCCACGCGGTCGGTGATGCCGTAGCGCACGTACAGGTCGGCGGTGGGCTGTACGGGGTCGAGCACATAGGCCAGGGCCGCAGACTGTAATCGGTCGACGGCAGCGCTATACTGCACCGTGTCTTTGCGGGCGGCAGCCGAAGCGGCATCCTTCAGCGTAGAGCCAGCCTGGTCGAGGGTTGAGGTAGCTACGTTGAAGGCCGTATTGCCGCCCACCCGAAACTCGCCGCGGGGCGTAACCTTGCCCGAGCTGGTGAAGGTGCGCGGCGCGGTGCAAGCCGTAGCCAGCAGCGCTAACAGGGTTAAATAGCGAAGAATGGAAAAGCGGTGCATAGCCATAGGGGAGAGGAATAAAGCGGAGCGAAGGTGGTGAAAAAGCTCCCAGCGCCAAAATCAGGCCGGAAGCCTAACCAATCGAACCATAGTACCATAAGGCTCCTGTCTCCCCCAGATTCAGAGGATCTTGCTGGTTTATCATCGCATCCTGGCATATTTGCCCCCCAATGCTGACTTTATTGCTTTCCTGGGTAATAACAGCCATCGTCACGACGACGGTGGGCCGGGCTGCGTGGGCTTGGCTGCGGAGCAGGGGCCTGCCCGGCACCGAGAACCCCTTGCCATTGGAATGGCTTAGTCTGTTGGGCCTATGTGTGCTGGCACCCATCGTGGGGGGCATTTCGCTGAGTTGGGCCATCAGTCCAAATATTCAGTTGATAGTAATAGTCAGTGTATTAGCTCTGATGCTGGCGCAACGAAAAGAAATAGCTACTGATTTCCGCCAAAGCTGCCGGGCGTTTTTACAGCCACCTAATCGATACTTATTCCTTACTGGCCTAGTGATTCTGGGCGTACTCGGCATTCGACTGCTCCACCAAAGTACTTTGGTGCCCGCCAATTTTGACTCAGGGCTGTATCATTTTCAGACGTTAAAATGGCTGAATGAATACCCAACGGTGCCGGGGCTGGGCAATCTGCATGGGCGGCTGGCCTTCAATTCTAGCTGGTTTCCGCTCCTTTCCTTATTTCGCTACGATAGTCCGCTGGGGCCGGTGTATGGGCTGGGGGGCTTTTTGTATGGGTTACTGCTGGTCGCATTGGTGCGGGCAACGACAGGGGCAAGGTGTGGTTCGCGGGAGGCCTGGGCACTGCCGCTGCTGTTCTTTCTGCTGCTCTGGAGCTTTCAGATCTGGCTGTCGTCGCCGGCCCCCGACTGCGTGCTGCCGGTGCTCTTGATTTTTGCCTTTCTGCGCTATGCCCGCAAGTGGGAGCTAGGCCACGGCCACCGCTTCGATACCGATACCGTGGTGGTCGGGCTGGTTATTTTGCTCGCTGTTACCATAAAGCTCTCGGCGCTGCCCGCCTTGCTACTGCCTCTGCACAGCCTGTGGGCCAGCCGCCGTGCTATGGTCAGTCGCCACTGGAGTGTAGTGGTGGGGCTCGTATTCTGTATGCTTACGCCCTGGCTGGTGCGCGGTATCCTGTTGTCCGGCTACCTGCTTTATCCCGTCGCCGCCCTCGACTGGATCAGTGTAGACTGGAAAATTCCGCTGGCCTCCGTTCAAAAGGAGCAGTACATGATTATGAACATAGGCCAATGGACAACGCACTACACCTGCCTGCCGCCTTACCAAACGGTAGTCGAATGGGTGCCTCACTGGTGGCTTACCCAAAGCAGCTTCATGCGGGGCGTTATGCTGCTGGCCGCTGGCTCGGTGGTGCCGGCGGTGGTGCGCTGGCGCAAATTGCCTTCCCACGAGTTGGGTAGTGCGGCTGGCTGGCTAACGGCGTGGCTGGGGTGCTTTTTTTGGTTCTGGGCCGCGCCTGACTACCGTTTTGGGGTAGGTTTTCTGCTGGTGGCTGGCTTGTGGCCCTGGCTGGGGCTTGCTCCAACGCAGCCGCGTAGCAGGACCGTCGCGTGGTTGCCGGTATTGCTCACATTGGCCTGGGGCCTTCATGCCCTGTGTGATCCACTGTACCAGTTGCGCACGCAGCCGCAGTCGTTCGCACGCCGCCTGCTGTGGCCCGCCCCGGCCCCCGCTGTGCCCACGCTTCTCCTGAAACCGAGCAAGGGCCTGGTGGTGCGCGTTCCGCAGGTCGGTATTCAGTGCTGGAATGCCCCTTTGCCCTGCGCTACCTGCCCGGAAATTGAGTTAGAAATGCGCGGTGCCACGTTGGCCCAGGGCTTTCGGCCGCCGCCGACCCCAACTGGTCGTATGTGCTGCTTAGAAGCACCGGATTAGGCGTGCCCAAAGCCTGACAGTTAGAAGTAAACCGCCGCCAGCGAACCTTGCACCTGCCAGCTGCCTGTTCCTAGCCATGAGCCTGATGATTCTGTTGCCAAAGCGCATAGCAAGCGAAAGGCGTATGACTCGTATCAAATGGAAGCTAGCACAGCTGCTTGCTTTAGTGGGCTTTGTATTCAACGCACCGCTAGTATCTAGTCAGAATCAGAGTCCAAAGCAGGGGGCTACGGTTTATGTATTTCTGGCCGAAACCTGTCCAACCAGCCAACAGGCCATGCTGGCGCTGCGCGACCTGAATGCGACGCGCTGGCCGCTATTACGGTTGGCAAACCGGTGGCCGTAGTTCGCACCGAAGCGATAGGCTGCTTTATGGCGGAATAAGGCAGCGAAGTAATTAGTTGAAGCGTCAATAGCACCTATTTTGATAAGTAGCTTTGCTTATCATCAATCACTTAGCGCGCACGCTAGTGTCAGCGTCATATTTTGGCTATTTTGGACAACAATGACCCATCCTCCCTTCCTTTCCCGCCTCACCAAACTGCTCGCCTTTGGCTGCCTGAGCTGTTGGCTGGGAGCTTGCACCACGCCGCGTACCAGTGCGCCAGGTACCGTTTCTAGTAATGCCATTAATAAATTTGCGGCTGACTCAGCCCTGCGACGCATTGCGACCGCGCAGGATGCCCGCCAGACGGCGTTGCTGCTGCCTTACCTCCGTCGGCCCGAAGCTGCTTATCGGCGCGAGGCAGCCTTAGCCTTTGCTTCGGTGCAGGACAAAGCCGCGACATCAGCCTTGGTTACCTGCCTTAGTGATACCGACCCCGGCGTGCGGCAGGCGGCGGCGTATGCCCTCGGCCAGACTGCCGATAGCACCGCTGCCCCAATGTTGCGGCAGCGCATGGCTACCGAGCCTGATCCGGGGGCGCGGCGGGCAGTCCTGGAAGCTTTCGGTCGCTGCTTCACCCGCGGCGAGCTGAACGCCCTGCTGCGTTTGCCCCCCGGCCTTGCCTTCGATACGGCTGCTTTAGCTGGCCAAGCCTGGGGACTGTATCGGGCCGGCTTGCGCGGCGTGACCTCGGAGGCGGCCGTGGCGCGGCTGATGCAGCTGCTGGAGCTTCCGAATCCGCATGGCGCGCGCCTGGCGGCGGCCAATGCCCTGGCGCGTACCCGCGGCCTTGATCTGGCCATCTACGCCGGTGCGCTTGAAAGAACAGCTCAGGCCGATCCGGCTTATGCCGTGCGTAGTGCCGCCGCCGCCGCGCTGGCCAAGGCCGCCGAAGCGCCATCCGTGCCCGGCGTGCTGGCAGCCATCACGCGCCGCGACCCGGAGTATCAGGTGCGCGTGAGTGCTTTGCGGGCAATGAACGCGGCGATGTACGTGCCGGTGAAAGAGGCGGCCTGGGCTGCCCTAATGGATAAAAATGATCAGGTAGCGCTTACGGCAGCCGAGTTTTTTCTGACGTACGCTACCGAGGAGCCCGGCACGTTATTTCTGGAAAAAGCCAACAAGCTAAAGCAGTGGCGGGTGCGGGCTACCTTGCTGGCAGCGGCACTCAAGCAGCGGGGCGAAGGCCGGGAAGCCATTCGGCGAGACGTACAGGCGCGCTACACCGCCGCAACCGATCCTTACGAAAAAGGCTACTTGCTGAAGGCCCTGGGTGAAGACCCTGACGCTTACGAGTTCGTTTCTACGGCCACATTTGCCCCCCGGCAGTCGGTCGTAGTCGGGACGTACGGCATGGAGGCGCTGGTAGCCATGCGGCGCGTGTCAGACTTTCCGGAAGCCCAATATCCCGCTTTCGTGCTGTTGTTGCAGCGAGCCGTAGGAAGTGGCGACGTGGCTGTTATGGGTATTGCCGCCGAGGCCATCCGCAACCCCAAGCTGAGTGTGCCGCCGTTGCTGGCCTCGGCGGATTTCCTGGTTCAGGCCCGCGACAAGCTCACGATGCCCCGCGACCTCGAAGCTTGGCAATCGTTGCAGCAGACAATCGATTACCTCAATAAAATGCCCCCCACGCCGCTGGTAACCTCTTCCATCGTAGCGCACCCGATTAATTGGACGACGGTAAACAGAATCCCAACCGGACAGCGGGCAATGGTGCGCACAAGTAAGGGTGATATCGTTTTTCAGCTGCTGGTAGAGGCCGCGCCGGGCTCAGTGGCTAACTTCGTGGAGCTGGTTGAGCAGGGTTTTTACAACGGCAAGAACTTTCATCGGGTAGTGCCCAACTTCGTGGCCCAGGGTGGCTGCCCCCGCGGCGATGGCTGGGGCAGCACCGAGTACAACCTGCGCTCCGAATTCGCCGATCTGCGCTATGGCGCGGGGGCCGTTGGGCTGGCTTCGGCTGGCAAAGACACCGAAAGCTGCCAGTGGTTTATCACCCACGCCCCCACGCCCCACCTCGATGGCCGCTACACTATTTTCGCTCAGGTCGTTAGCGGACTGGAGGTAGTAAGTCGCCTGGATATTGGAGACAAGATTGATCGGATTGAACTGGTGCGCTAGCGTCCAAAAAAAGCCCCCCAGAAAGATTCTGGGGGGCTTTTTGTAGTTCAGAAAAACATTCCTAAACCTGCTTGTCCTCGCGGCCATGGACCTGGGCCGGTGGAGTAGTAGCTTCAACAGCCGTGAAGCCTTCCAGAATTTTGTAGGTGTGCGCGGCGCCTTTGGGCACTACCCACGAGTTGCCGGGCTCTAGAACGACGACCTGGCCTTCTGAGTGAAGCTCAGCGCGGCCGCTGATTACGTAGCCCACGGTCTCATAGGGCCTGGATACGGGCTCCTTGTCATCGCTGGGCTGCTCGTTTTCCCAAAGGCGCATCGATACGTTCTTGCCCGAAGCGAGGTATTTCTCCCCATCATTGCCTTTGGGTGAGTGGTGAGAGTCGATTTTGATGATGGTGGAATCAGACATAGAAGGGGCGTTTTGGAGTGAAGTGTAGAAGATTGTATTTTCATAACGAGCAAGGCCGCGCCGCGGTTGTCCGCGCATAGCTACCCCCAAACCTTCGCCGCTGCCGATTGTTGGTGCTACTTCCACTGACGTTATTTTAGGACTGCCCAGGACCCGATGGCCGCACTAGGATCAAATATTCAGCGCCTTTACGCATATCCTTTATGTCCGAAGAATTTGTTCAGACGCTGGCTTTAGCGCACCATCAAGCCCCCGTGCCGTTGCCGGCGCACGCGTTTTGCCACTGGGCCGATAACTTACTGGCTTTGCTATTTCCGGAGCGCGCTGACCGCCAACTCTCCGGCGCGGATGCCGTGGCGGCTACGTTAAGCCAACTGCGTGCTAACCTGATTGCCCTGCTTCGGCCTGTTCTAACGTTGCATTCTCCCGATGCCGTGGCAGCGGCGTTAGACGCGCGGCTCCCGCACCTGCGACAGCGGCTGCTGCTTGATGCAAACGCCATTGTGGCCGCCGACCCCGCCGCGCAGGGCATCGCCGAGGTCGTATCCACGTATCCGGGCTTCTATGCTATTGCCCTGCACCGGCTGGCGCATGCCCTGCACCAGGCAGCAGTGCCCCGCGTACCACGCCTACTCAGCGAGTATGCTCATGCCCGCACCGGCATTGATATTCACCCAGGGGCCCACATTGGTCCTTCCTTCTGCATCGACCACGGGACCGGCATCGTGGTCGGCGAAACGGCAGTCATTGGGGCCCATGTCAAGCTATTCCAGGGCGTTACGCTCGGTGCTCTGAGCGTCGCTAAGCACCTGCAGGGCATTAAGCGCCATCCTACCATTGAAGACCACGTCGTGATTTATGCCAATGCGACCATCTTGGGGGGCAATACCGTAGTAGGTAGCCACAGCATTATTGGCGGCAACGTCTGGTTGACGGATAGCGTCCCTTCCCATTCCCGCGTTTATCACAAAGCGCAGCTTCACGTCACGCGGAGTGAAGACCCAAACGCAGATATTTCGTTTTCTATTTGAGAACAGAGAAGTGAGATAAGAGGAGCGAGAAATGGGACTTATTACACTACAAATCATCAAACCATACTATCACCTCTCACTTCTCTGTTCTCGCGCCCAAGTACTCACTTCTAAATACTTACTTCTAAATAATGAAAGCTAACACCATTCTCGACACCATCGGCAATACTCCCTTGCTACGCCTGAATCGTCTGTTTGCCGACCGCCCCGACGTGGAGGTCTGGATGAAGCTGGAGCGCGCCAATCCCGGTGGCAGCATTAAAGACCGCATTGCCCTCGCCATGATTGAGCAAGCCGAAAAAGACGGCATCCTCGGCCCTGATAGCCTGATTGTGGAGCCAACCTCCGGCAATACCGGCGTCGGTTTAGCCATGGTGGCCGCCGTAAAAGGCTATAAGCTTACCCTGGTAATGCCCGAATCAATGTCCATTGAGCGCCGCCGCCTCATGGCAGCCTATGGCGCCAGTCTGGAGCTGACGCCCCGTGAGAAAGGCATGAAAGGCGCTATTGAAAAAGCGAATGAAATCGTGCAGGGCACGCCCGGCGCCTGGATGCCCATGCAGTTTGATAACCCCGCCAACATTAAGGTACACGCCGAAACAACCGCCCAGGAAATTCTGCGCGACGCGCCCGAAGGCTTCGACTATCATATCACCGGGGTTGGTACCGGGGGGCATATTACGGCCGTGACGGAGGTGCTCAAGCCCTTATTCCCAAAGATGCTGACCTACGCCGTAGAGCCAGAACTGTCGCCGGTTATTAGCGGCGGCGCACCTGGCCCGCACCCCATTCAGGGCATCGGCGCTGGCTTCATTCCTAACAATCTGCACACTGATATTCTGGATGGCACCATTCAGGTAAGCCAGCAGGCCGCCTTCGATATGACCCGCCGTGCGGCCCGCGAGGAAGGGATTTTTGTGGGTGCCTCGTCGGGGGCTTCTCTGGCCGCCGTAGCCCAAAAGCTGCCCGAAATGCCGCAGGGTAGCCGCGTGCTCACTTTTTGCTACGACACCGGCGAACGGTATCTGTCCGTGGAAGGATTGTTCGTCTGAACCACGGATTGACGCGGATTTCGCAAACATCTTTCGCCCGTATACGCCGATGCAAAAAGCCCCCCAGAAAGATTCTGGGGGGCTTTTTCGTAAAGTAAGCGCGTCGTTTACAAAATCGGTACAATCCAAAAAATCCGCGCCAATCCGTGGTTCAGACAAAAGGCCCAGCTTGATAAGCCGGGCCTTTCGAATAAGTGGAGAATATCGGAGTCGAACCGATGACCTCTTGCATGCCATGCAAGCGCTCTAGCCAGCTGAGCTAATCCCCCATGTTGTATTTTACCATTCACCTTTCGTGTTTGGTGGGACAAAAGTACGGCGCGATTCGGATTCTGCAAGGCTAGGGGGCTTTTTTTGGCAAAATCTTTTCTTCTAATACCCAAAAAAGCGGCCGGAGAATTTCCCCGACCGCTTTTCAAATGAAGTAATCGCTTGGCTTAGTTGAAGATGTAGCGCAAGCCAAACTGCATGTAGTAAGTCGAAGCCAAGGCGTTATTATTTCTGAAAGTAGAAGTGATAGGCTGGCCGCGGTCCGTGGCAAGACGGAAAGTTGGGCGGGTTGTTCCACCTGGGGTAAGAGCAGCCGTGTTCGTTGGCACCAGGACGGATGCGTTGTTGATCGAACGTATGATACCCCAGTTCTCGTTGAGCAGGTTGCCAGCATTGAAGATATCAAGTGTAAACTGTAGGGTATTGCGCTTCTCGCCTAGGTTCAGGAAAATATCCTGAGCAAGCTTCACGTCTACCTGATGACGCCATGGCTGCAGAGCACCATTGCGCTCAGCATACTGACCTTTACGGTTCCGCAGGTAATCATCCTGCTCGATATACTGGAAGAACAAGTCTTTCTGACGAGCTCCGCTAACGACGTTAGGCGCAGCAGTTGTGCCATAGTTGAAATCGGTGAAGTCAATTTCCGACCCATTGGCTGGCACATAAATCAGGTCGTTATTCTGTCCGTCACGGTTAAAATCACCGCCGTACACATAAGAGAAGCGACCTTGTCTGGAACCCTCATAGAATAACGAAATCTGAGTACCTAAGTGCCCGAAATACTCCTTGCGGTAAGATAGCGAAGCAATTACCCGATCTGGTACTACGTAGTTAGCGTAGCTAAGCTCTGGGCTGTTCGAGTTGTTAACGATTTGAGTACCTGACCAAGTGTTCAGCAGCTGGTCGCCGCCACCATCAAACAGAACCTCGGCGGCGCTGCGTACATAAGCTACCGAAGCAAACAGGCCGTTGTCGAAGCGCTTGTCCAGCTTACCGGCCACCGACCAGTAGTAACCTTTATGGGCGTTGTCGAGAACAACTGTGTTGAAAGCCTGGGTGCCTCTTGTGTCGCCAGTAGCCACCGGCTGGTTAGGACCAGGGCTGGTAGCATTAGTAGGAGCGTTAGCCGGCGTCAGCGGATTAATAAACCTGTTAAAAACGGTACTTGGATAAATCGGGCGGCTGTCTGGGTAGCCAGCAACGTTCAGTGGCTGGGCTTCTACCAGGTTAGGGTTGCGACCCAGGGCTATTGTTAGGTCTTTGTTGTAGATACCTTCCAAGCTTCCTACGATACCGAAAGGCAATTGAGCATCAACAGCTAAGCTACTCTTCCAGGTCTGTGGGTTTTTGAAATTGCGATCAGTTGCGCTGAGCGTACCGGGAACTTGGGTGCCGGCAACTGGAGGCGTATCCGGACGGTAAGCGGCTGGATCTGGATTGAACGGACCAGGAGTGCTGGCACCTGATGAAGTGGTAGTGAACTGAATCAAACCAGCATCACCGGACTGAGATACAATCCACACGGTGGGAACACGGCCAGCGAAGATGCCGCTACCACCACGCACTTGCAGCGTGCGGTCACCCTTCACATCGTAGTTGAAGCCTAAGCGCGGCGACAACAACACCCGGTTCTTGGGCAGTACGCCAGTGTCGATTTGTTCGCCGTTAGCAAATGAAAGATTTGCTACTATCGGGTGCGTTTGAATCTCTTGTACATCCAAGTAGGCATTCAGTTCAGCCCGCAAACCGGCGGTTACCCGCAGCTTATCATTAACATTGATTTCGTCCTGAGCATATACTGAGCCCTGGGCTGTTTTGAAGCGAGGAAAAGCTTGCTCAAAACCGGGCAGGAGCGAATACGTGAGGGCAAAATCACGAGGCTTTGCTCCACTTTTAAATTCATCCCACGAGTTGAACGTGTAGTAGCTGGTAGCAAAACGCTGGAAGCCGTTTTTGGTATTCTGCAAGTCAAATTGCAAACCAGCCGTGAGGTTATGAATGCCCAGTGTGAAGTTGGTAAAGTCGACAACCGAATAGGTTTCTACCTCGCGCAGGTTACCAAACGTGAAGGGCTCGTAGCCAAACGAAGTGATTGGATTTACGCCAGCAGTGACAGCACCGGTAGTTGGGTTAACGCTGCCATCCAGAATATCAACGAACGGAAACGGCGCACTGTCGGAGCTGCGTGGGTCGTTCTGCTTGGTGTAGGTGGCTCGCAAGGTATTAAAGAACTTACTCGCGAAGGTAGAGTTCACCTCAGCGGCCAGCGAGTAGAAATTAGCCTCCTGGTAGTAGTTCGAATTCTTGAAAGGAAGAGCGAAGTTACTCGTACGGGCATTTGGGAAAGCGGTTAGCGGACTGCGCGAGGTGCTAACTGAGATTGGGTCTTTGCTTTCTACCTGGTTGTAGCGAACGCTAACGCGGTGATTGGTGCTGATATTCCAGTCCAGACGGCCCAGCATCGTCGTACGATTTCTCTCAAAGGGATAGGCTCCGTAGCCGCCGGTTTCGTAGTTATAGGTGTCGCGCAGGTAAGTGCTGACCTCATCTAGAAACTCAGCTCTAGGCCGTACAATATTAGAAGGGCTGTTAGGCCCGCCGAACGGCAGCGCGTCGGTAGAAGCCAAGTTTTGCTGTCCAGGAGTGGTGGCTTTTCTTTGCTCAGCATTCACAAAAAAGAACAGCTTGTCTTTAATGATCGGACCACCTAAGCGAAAGCCATACTGGTTTTCATCCAGCGTCTGTTTTGGGAAAGTTTCATCACCTACTTTATTTCCCTGCTGTTTGTCACCTCTCCAGTAGCTATAAACCGAACCGGAAAAATCGTTGGTGCCGGAACGGGTTACGGCGTTAACGGCGCTACCAATAAAACCCGACTGGCGTACATCGAAAGGAGTAACGTTTACCGTAATCTCCTGCACGGCATCTAGGGAGATGGGGTTACCGCCAGCCGGCAGGTTGCCGCCGATACCGAAGTTGTTGTTGAAATCGGATCCGTCGATAGTAATGTTGTTCTGACGGAAGTTGCCACCACCAATAGAGCCGGTAGAGGTAGACGAGGCCTGCGGCGTCAAACGGGTGAAGTCGTTCAGGCTTCGGCTGATCGTGGGCAGGCGCTCAATTTCCTGAGTGCTTACGTTGGTGGTAGAGCCAGCCCGGCCGGCGCTGAGCACGGAGCGGGAATCTTCCCCCGTAACAACCACACCAGCCAGTTGGGTAGTAGCCTCGCTCAGGTTCACGTCCAGGCGCAACACCTGGCCTAGGGTCAGAGTGATGTTATTCCGTACAGCCTCTTGGTAGCCAATAAACGTAATACGCACGTTGTAAGGCCCACCTACGCGCATGTTCTGCAGATTAAAGCGTCCTTCTGCGTTGGTAGGCGCTACGTACTGCGTATTGGTGGGGGTGTGAACGGCAATTACCGTAGCCCCTGGTAGCCCGGCGCCAGTCTGGTCGGTAATAATACCGGTCATGGCTGCCGTGGTAACGCCCTGCGCCCAACCCAGCCGCGCTGTGCAAACGCTTAACAGCAGCAACAACAGCAAGTAGCGTAAACGTAACTGTTTCATAAAGAGGAAAAAAGGTGAAAAAAAGAAGAAGCCAGACGACGGCGCTGCAAAAGTACTGATGACTTTCTAGCTATGCATTATCGAATCATTAACTATTCTAACAAAAGTTAATAGGTCCAATTTGCGGCCGCAAAGGTAAAAGGCAATCTCACAATTTAGGTCGCACAGCCTTAATAAATCTACTGAGGTAATAATCAGTATCCAAACTGTTCTCAGTGACTCCTAAAGAGCTGGAAGCGTGGATAAACTGTACACTTTCGGCGGTAGCTTCCGTGACCATGCCTACGTGCGTGATGCGATTGCTGCCCGGCGAAGCACCAAAGAAAACCAGGTCGCCGACTTGGAGCTCTTGGGGGCGAACGGGGGTTCCCCATTCGGCCTGCTCGTTGGAAGAGCGCGGAATATCAACGTTAATAGCACTAAACGAAGTAGCGAGCAGGCCTGAGCAGTCCATGCCGAGGCGAGTGGCGCCGCCCCACTTATAAGGAGTGCCCTCGTAAGAGCGAGCCGTTTGAACAACTGTAGCCAGCTCACGACTTATGTTAGCGGGTAGTTTACGCCGTCTGCCGCGCTTGGCTACTATCTTGGTTTTCCCTCGTGACGATGCGTATTTGCCCTTGGTTTTGGAGCCCCCTCTTCGTCTTTCTTCCGCTTTGATGCGGGCCATCTCACGGGCTGAGTGGTAGCGCCCATCGCGATAGTTTACTTTTTTTGCGCCACCGCAACTGGCTAGCCAAGCCAGCGTTATTAGTAGCAGCATAGCTACCTGGCGGCTATACTGTCTCGAAACATGTACCTTCGTAGGGTGTTTCTGCATTAGCTCAAAGATACGCGAATCAGTCATTTGCTTTCAAATTTCGATGAATTTTCAACCGCTCACCCCCGAATTACTGGTGGCTTTTGAGGCCATCGTGGGCCCCTCGCACCTTCTCACGGCTCAACGCGCTGAAGTGGCTGCTACCGCCGATGCCTACGCCGACTATGGCCGCGACCACACGGAGGACCTGCATTTCGCCCCTGACGTTGTTTTACGCCCTGCTAACGTTGAGGAGATAAGTCAGATTGTGCGATTATGCCACCAGCACCGCATACCTGTCACGCCCAGGGGGGCCGGCACGGGCCTGAGTGGGGGCGCTTTGCCTGTGCATCATGGTGTGGTACTAAGCACCGAGCGCTTCAATAAAATTATTGAAATTGACGAGCGCAACCTGCAGGCGACTGTCGAGCCGGGCGTTATCAACCAGGTATTTCAGGAAGCTGTACAAGCGAAAGGGCTGTTCTATCCGCCCGACCCAGCCAGCAAGGGCAGCTGCTTTCTGGGGGGCAATTTGAGCCAAAGCAGCGGCGGACCAAAGGCTGTTAAATATGGCGTAACCAAAGACTATGTCCTCAATCTGCAGGTTGTGCTGCCCACCGGCGACATTATCTGGACGGGGGCCAACGTGCTCAAAAACGCTACTGGCTACAACCTGACCCAGCTGATGGTCGGCTCAGAAGGTACACTGGGCATCATTACACGCATCGTATTTCGCCTGATACCCCATCCGAAGCAGGACATTGTATTGCTGGTGCCCTTCCGCGACCAGACGCAGGCGGCGGCGGCTGTTTCAGAGATATTCCGGGCTGGCATCGTGCCTTCCGGAATGGAGTTTATGGAGCGCGAGGCCATCGAGTGGTCGGCGCACTACTTGAGTATCCCGTTGAATTTGCCCCCCGACATCACAGCTCACTTACTTATCGAGTTGGATGGCAATGAGCTGGAGCAGTTGTATAAAGATGCTGAGCTGGTGTATGGCGTATTAGAGAAATATGACATCGGCGAAATACTGCTCGCTGACACTGCTACCCAGAAAGATGAGCTGTGGAAAATACGCCGCAATGTGGGTAATGCCGTGCGTTACAACTCCGTGTATAAGGAGGAGGATACCGTAGTTCCCCGCGCCGAATTGCCGACCCTATTAAAAGGAGTAAAGGAAATTGGTCGTCGCTATGGTTTTACCTCCGTGTGCTATGGCCACGCCGGCGACGGTAACCTGCACGTCAACATTATTCGCGGGAACTTGGATGACACAATGTGGCACGACGAATTACCGAAGGCTATTCGGGAGATATTTCAGCTTTGTGTGAAACTGGGTGGCACCATCTCTGGTGAGCACGGCATTGGGCTGGTGCAAAAACCCTACATCGGCATTGCGCTAGGGGAGGTGCAATTGAACTTGATGCGCGGTATAAAAACTGTTTTCGACCCACATGGTATTATGAATCCAGGTAAGATTTTTTAAATCGAATATACGGTCCATCAAAAAGCCCCCCAGACCTGGTCTGGGGGGCTTTTTGATGGATTGAGGCTTAGGGTAGAGTAAGTCAGCACAAAGCTCATTTGTTGAAACCAAGTCTTTAAATAGCCTCTTGGTCACCCTTCAGCTTATCCTCGCCACCATACGGTGAACCAGCCGTGATGTCGCCGCGCAGGCCGCCGGTAGAAACACCGGGTCCGGTACCAGGCTGTTGAGAGGTAGTCGTGTTCTCGGGGTTTACTTGGGAGCCGACTGCTGGCTGACCCGCACCAGTTATAACAGTAGGTTCCTCCCCAACGGGTCCGGCAATCTCGGTTACCTTTTCAATGTACTGGCGCTTTGCGTCGTCCTCACTTACGCCTTTAAATTTGCTCCAGGAATCCCACTGAGCCTGCGACATGCCCGGCGTGCCGCTAGGATTGTCGGGACTATCGTCGCCAACTACTTCGCCTTTGGTATCGTGGTCACCCTCAGTTGCTTGTTTATACAGGCCATAGAGTTCGGTCATGTGCGCGGCAGCCTGATCACCCGGAAGATTATCTACGCGGGAGATGGCGGCTTCAAATTGTTGCTGTAAGTCCATTTGCTGCTGAAGGTTCATGGCAAGAATGTCTGGGGAAGAAAGTTACGCTATGTACTACCGTGGCACGGCTTTGGTTGCGGACGCAGGCGGCTACTTTTTTGGGCACACGTCCTGATAGTTCGTACTTTTGCCCGCCTATTATGTGTGGAATTACTGGAATATTCGCTTTCTCCGACGCTGGCCGCAATTCGCTGGCCGCGTTGCCGGCTTCAACCGATGCTATTATCAGCCGCGGGCCCGACTCGCAGGGGCACTACGTGTACGATAACGTAGGACTGGGCTTCCGCCGGCTGGCCATTCTCGATCTTTCCTGCGATGGCAACCAGCCCATGACCGACGAGTCGGGTCGCTACACGATTGTCTTCAACGGCGAGATCTTCAACTTTCGGGAGCTGCGCCAGCGTCTTATGCGCAAAGGCCACCAGTTTCATTCCCAGACGGACACAGAAGCTATTCTGCGTCTCTACATTACCGAAGGGCGCAGCTGCTTGAAAAAGCTCAATGGCTTCTTCGCCCTGGCTATTTACGATAAAGAGGAAAACTCGCTGTTTATTGCCCGCGACCGGATGGGGGTAAAGCCTTTGCTCGTGTACCGCGACGAGGATAAACTCTTTTTTGCCTCCGAAATGAAGTCGTTACTGACTTTGGGCGTTCCGCGCAAGATGGACTATGTAGCATTGAGCCATTATCTGCAACTCAACTATATTCCCGGTCCGGCCACCATCTTCAAAGGGGTTAAAAAAGTATTGCCCGGCCACTACCTATATATAAAAGGTCGGAAGGTAGTGGGCAAGGCGTGGTATCGTATTCCCTACGATCCTAAAAAGACACAAAAGAATAAGCTTAGCTACGAGCAACAACAGAAAAAGCTAGTGGAGCTAATGGACGAGGCCGTCGCTCGTCGCCTGGTGGCTGACGTGCCACTAGGCTCCTTTCTGAGCGGTGGTATCGACTCTTCCGCCATTACCGCCCTGGCTGCCCGGCACACACCCCACCTGAATACCTTCAGCATAGGCTTTCGGGACGAACCTTTTTTCGACGAAACTAAATACGCCAATCTGGTAGCTAAAATGCACCAGACCAATCATACGGTCTTCTCCCTTACTAATCAGGATCTGTATGATCATATCTTCGACGTATTAGAGTATATCGACGAACCCTTTGCCGATTCGTCGGCCCTGGCAGTCTACATTCTGAGCAAGCGCACCCGCGAAAAAGTAACCGTTGCTCTGTCCGGCGATGGGGCCGACGAGCTGTTTGCCGGCTACAACAAGCACATGGGCGAGTTTCAGGTGCGGCGCGGGGGCTTCAAGGCCGAAGCCGTCACGGGCCTGAACCTGCTCTGGGACATCCTTCCTAAATCGCGCAATTCGTTTTTTGGCAATCGGATACGCCAGTTTCAACGCTTCTCACGCGGCATGCTCAGCGGCCCCAAAGACCGTTATTGGGATTGGGCTTCTTTCGTAAGTGAGCGCGACGCCCGTAACTTGCTAAGCCCTGCGGCGCGGCGTAAAGTGGGAAAGAGACTGGCTGAAAAGCGCCGACGTGATATTCTACAGCATTTACATGCTGACGGCGACCTAAACGAAGTGCTACTTACCGATATGAATCTGGTATTGCCTGGCGATATGCTTACCAAAGTAGACATGATGAGCATGGCGAACTCGCTGGAAGTGCGGACGCCGTTTCTGGATTATAAAGTTGTCAATTTTGCTTTCTCTCTGCCCGTTGAGAGCAAGATCAACGAGAGCATGAAAAAGCGCATTGTGCAGGATGCCTTCCGCCCAATGTTGCCCGAAGAACTCTACAAGCGCCCAAAACAAGGCTTTGAGGTGCCCTTACTCAAGTGGTTCCGCAATGAGCTGCGTCCTTTGATAACCGACGACTTACTTTCGGACGGCTTTATTGAATCCCAGGGCGTTTTTGACGTAGAAGCCGTCCGAGCCCTCAAAACACAGTTATTTTCTCGCAACCCTGGCGACGTTCATGCTCGTATCTGGGCACTCATTGTATTCCAGCATTGGTGGAAAAAATGGATGATGGGCTAATTTTTGCCCCCCAGTACTTACTCAGCATATAAACTCAGCTTTTCCTTACGCTTTCCTATTCATCCCTTATGAAAATTGCAGTAGTAGGCACCGGTTACGTCGGTCTGGTAACGGGTACCTGTTTCGCCGAAGTTGGTATTGATGTTACATGCATTGATATTGACCAGAAAAAAATTGACAACCTCAAGCAAGGTATCCTGCCCATTTATGAGCCTGGCCTGGAAGAGATGGTGTCGCGCAATGCAGAAAAGGGGCGCCTGCAATTTTCTACTAATCTCGCCGAGGGAATCCACGATGCCGATGTGGCCTTTATCGCGGTCGGAACGCCCCCCGGCGAAGATGGCTCAGCTGACTTGAAGTACGTGCTGGCCGTGGCTCGCGGCATCGGTGAGCATATGAATAGCTATGGCGTCATCGTAACAAAGAGCACGGTGCCCGTTGGTACAGCTGCCAAAGTGCGGGCTGAAATTGAGAAAGCGCTCGAAAAGCGTGGTGTTGACATTGAGTTCGACGTCGCTTCCAACCCGGAATTCCTGAAGGAAGGTGCCGCCATCGATGACTTCCTCAAGCCTGATCGGATTGTAGTGGGGGTGGCCTCCGAGCGGGCCGAAGAGGTGATGACCAAGCTATACAAGCCTTTCCTGCTTAATGGTCATCCCATTATCTTTATGGATATCCCATCGGCTGAAATGACGAAATACGCCGCTAATTCCATGCTAGCGACCAAGATATCGTTCATGAACGATATCGCTAATCTATGCGAGATAATGGGTGCCGACGTGAACAAGGTTCGCCAAGGTATTGGCTCCGATGCTCGCATTGGTACCAAGTTTATCTATCCCGGTATTGGCTACGGTGGCTCCTGCTTTCCCAAAGATGTAAAAGCCCTCATCAAAACAGCCGCCGAGAATGGTTATGATATGCAGGTGCTCAAGGCAGTAGAGAACGTAAACGAGGCGCAGAAGTCAGTGCTGTTCGACAAAGTGAATAAGCACTTTGCAGGCGATCTGCAAGGTAAAAAGATGGCTATCTGGGGTCTTTCCTTTAAGCCCAAAACCGACGATATGCGCGAGGCACCATCACTGGTTATTATTGAGCGCTTGCTGGAAGCTGGCTGCAAGGTATCGGCCTACGACCCGGTTGCTATCAAGGAGGCAAAGCATACACTAGGTGACCGAATTACCTATGCCAAGGACCAATTCGAGGCTCTGATTGATGCTGACGCATTGCTTATTGTTACGGAATGGCCTGAATTCCGCTCTCCAAATTTTGAAGTCCTAGGCCGCCTGATGAAGCAGAAAGCCATATTCGATGGTCGTAATATTTATGATGCTAAGGAATTAAGTGAGGTAGGGTTTACTTACCATTGCATTGGCATCCGCGCCGACCACAAGGAACCAGTAGTTCAGGCCTAACACTCATCAACATACATAACCAAGCATTCTCAAGCATCCCGTATGTCTGACAAGAAACGCATACTTATTACCGGCGGCGCCGGCTTTTTGGGTTCCCACCTCTGCGACCGGTTCCTGGCCGAGGGCTACCATGTCATTGCCATGGACAACCTGATTACCGGCAGCCTGGACAATATCGAGCATTTATTCGGCCGCGAAGATTTCGAGTTTCACCACGCCGACGTATCGAAGTTCGTTTTTGTGCCCGGCAAGCTGGATTACATCCTGCACTTTGCTTCGCCGGCTTCCCCCATCGACTACCTCAAAATTCCGATTCAGACGCTGAAAGTTGGCTCGCTGGGCACCCACAATCTGTTGGGATTGGCGCGCGTGAAGGGTGCCCGGGTCCTGATTGCCAGCACCTCCGAGGTATACGGCGACCCCAAAGTGCATCCGCAGGTCGAGGAGTACTTCGGCAACGTGAACCCCGTTGGTCCCCGTGGGTGCTACGATGAAGCCAAGCGTTTCCAAGAAGCCATCACGATGGCCTACCACACCCACCACGGCCTGGAGACGCGCATTATCCGGATCTTCAATACCTACGGTCCCCGGATGCGCCTCAACGACGGCCGGGTACTGCCTGCCTTTCTATCCCAGGCCCTGCGCGGCGAAAACCTGACTGTATTCGGTGATGGCTCGCAGACGCGCTCCTTCTGCTACGTCGACGATCTGGTGGAGGGTATATACCGCCTGCTGCTCTCCGACTACCCATTGCCGGTAAACATCGGCAACCCGTCGGAAATCACCATCAAGGAGTTTGGGGAGGAAATCGCGAAGCTGACGGGCGTCGAGTTCCGGCCGACCTACCAGGCCCTGCCCGAAAATGACCCCATGAAGCGTAAGCCCGACATCACGAAGGCCAAGGAGATTCTGGGCTGGGAACCCAAGGTAGACCGGGCCGAAGGCCTGCGCCGGACGCTGGAGTATTTCAAGGACCGCGTATGAGCCTTATTGCATGACACAACCGTACCTCATAGAATTTCCTAAACTGGGCGATTCTACCATTGGGTTTATTTCCGTAACCGAAGAGCTGCGCTCGATTCCCTTCGAGGTAAAGCGCACGTTCTGGACGTACTATACGCCGGAGAGCATCGTGCGGGGGCGGCACGCGCACCACCTCACGGAGCAGGTGCTGGTAGCGGCCGCCGGCCGCATCATCGTCACGACGGAAATGCCCGATGGTACGGTAAATGTGCATCGTTTGGAGGATCCACACGTGGGCCTGTACGTACCACCATGCACCTGGCACACCATGCAATACTCGCATTCGGCAGTGCAGCTGGTTTTTGCCTCTCACCCCTATGACGAGCAAGATTACATTCGCCGGTATGATCAGTTTCGGGAGGTATGGAAAGCGTAGATTCCGCCCTGCTTGCGCAACGAGCAGCAGCACTGGCTTTCTATTCTCCTTATAATTTCTTGCGGAAGGTAGTTCCGACTGAGCCCCAGCAGGAGCTGTTCGGGGCGGGCAGAGCGGCGCGCTTCGGCACCGGGTCGGCGAATGAAGTGGTGTTTACCCACGAGGCAGGGCAGCTGCTGTACGCGGCCCTGCCCTGGGATTCGGATTTCTTCGCCACGCCTACCTACCGCTTGTTTACCGGGCTTTTTGCGGAGAAATGCCCCCCAGCCGACCGGGTGGCTGCCGTGCGCTCCTTTCAGCGCCAGCTGGCGGCCACAGGCGCGTACTACTGCTTTAGCGAGGTGCCATGCGAGGATACCATGCTGCTCCAGACCCTGACGGCCAGCGGCTGGCGGCTCGTGGAGACGCGCCTGCTCTACTACCGCGACAACCTGCTGGCCTTCGGGCAGCCGCGCTATCCGGTGCGCCTGGCCCGCCCGGAGGAAGCGGCCCATATGGCGCAAATCTCGGCCGCGGCTCGGAATGAGTACGACCGCTTTCACGCTGACCCCTGGTTTGGCGCGGCGCGGGCCGATGCTTTTCTGGCCCGCTACGCCAGTGCCGCGGTGCAAGGCTATTGCGACGCCGTGCTGGTGCCCAATGAGCCCGGCCTGCCCCTCGACTCCTTTCTGGCTATCAGCGACTTGCCCGCTGATTCCGCTGCGCTGGGTGTCGACTTGTCCAGGGTCGTGCTCACCGCCGTGGGGCCAGAGAACCGGGGCTGGCACGTGCGATTGGTGTCCGAAACCGTGCACAGGGCCCGTGAAAGAGGCGCGCAGGCGGTCCTGATGACCACGCAGGCCACCAACCGGGCCGTCGTTCGCACCAGCGAAAAGCTGGGATTTCAGCTGGGGGGTAGCAGTCATGTGTTAGCTTGCCATGGCAACCTGACCGCCACCACCTGACCGCCCTTTTCCCGCACTCTGATGCCTAAGCTTTCCGTTATTATTCCCTGCTACTTCAACGAGGAAAACATCCCGATCACCGTACGGGAGCTGGTAGCCAATGAGGCCCGCTTTCCGGCTGAAGTGGCGTTTGAGTACGTATTAGTCGACGATGGCTCGCGCGACCAGACGCTGCGGGCATTGCTTGCCGCCCGCGCGCAGTACCCCGACCGGATCAGGGTAGTGGAGCTGGTCAGCAATGTGGGTTCGTACAATGCCATCGTGGCTGGCATGGCCCATGCTACCGGCGACTGCATGGCCGTTATTACCGCCGATATGCAGGACCCCCCCGAGCTGATGGTGCCGATGTACGCCCACTGGCTCAACGGCTTTAAGCTGGTCATTGGCAACCGGCAGGACCGAGAGGAAACCGGCCTGGCCAAAACCTTCGCCGAGACGTTTCACTGGCTGATGAAGCACCTGGCGCTAAGCAATATTCCTGACGGGGGCTTCGACTTCGTGTTTTTTGACCGGCAGGTTGCCGATGAGGTCCTGAAAATGCACGAGCGCAACAGCAACGTATTTTATCTGATGATGTGGCTGGGCTACCCCTACGTGAATATCCCGTATGTGCGCCGCAAGCGTACCGTGGGCAAATCGCGCTGGACCCTCCAGAAAAAAATTAAGCTCTTCATCGACTCCCTGCTCTCTTTTTCCTATTTCCCCATTCGCGCTATCTCGGTGGTGGGCCTGCTTTTGGGCCTGGCCGCGCTTCTTTTCGGGCTGTACGTCATCGCCCTGAAAATATTTGCCCCCCAGGGTCCCACCGGCTGGACGACGCTGATGGTCGTGGTGCTGTTCGTGTCCGCTTTTCAGATGATAGCGCTGGGCGTCATCGGCGAATACGTCTGGCGCGGCCTTGATGCCTCCCGTAGCCGGCCCTTGTATGTTGTCAAGCAGACGCACGACGCCACTACCGGGCAATAAAAGACGTGGGTCAGGTCAGCAGCCTTGCCATTGCTGAGCGCTGCGGTATCATTACTTGTCAGAAAAGCAGTTTTCGCCTAATCTATGCGTGTTCCCTTCCTCTCTTTTGCCCCCCAGCATGATCCCCTGCGGGAACAAATACTGGCCGCCATCGCTGCCGTGTATGATAAGCAGTGGTACGTTTTGGGCGACCAGGTAAAGGCCTTTGAGGCAGCCTATGCCGACTTTAACCAGGTGCGTCACTGTGTTGGTGTCGCTAACGGTCTCGATGCGCTGCATTTGTCGCTGGTAGCCTTAAATGCTGGCCCTGGCGATGAAGTACTGGTACCCAGCAACACTTACATCGCTACCTGGCTGGCTATTTCATTTGTTGGTGCTACTCCAGTGCCTGTAGAGCCAAATCCTGCAACCTATAATATAGATCCAGCCCGGTTAGAGGCCGCCATTACCCCACGTACGAAAGGCATAATGCCGGTTCACTTGTATGGGCAGGCCTGCGAGATGGGCCCCATTATGGAAGTAGCCCGACGTCATGGTTTGTGGGTGGTAGAGGATAATGCCCAAGCACAGGGGGCTACTTGGCAGAGAAGCGTTACGGGCAGCTTTGGTGATGTAAATGGCACGAGCTTCTATCCCGGCAAAAATCTGGGCGCACTCGGTGACGCAGGCGCTATAACCACAAATGACGACGCACTGGGGGGCAAAATTCGCACGCTGCGTAATTACGGATCTCAAAAAAAATACTACAATGAAGTCATAGGCTATAATTCCCGTCTCGACGAGTTGCAGGCCGCCGTGCTCAGCGTAAAGCTGCCACACCTGATGGAGTGGACGCAGCAACGCCAGGCCATAGCCGCTCTCTATAATCAACACCTGGCCGGCCTGGGTGACCTCGTGCTGCCCACCGTAGCCCGCGGGGCAACGCACGTCTATCATCTATACGTAGTCCGGACTGCCCACCGCGACGCACTCCAGCAGCACCTGCAGGAGCAGGGTATCGGCACGCTGATTCATTATCCCGTGCCTCCCCACCGCCAGCAGGCTTATGAGCACCTGGGTATCCGCGAGGGCGTGTATCCCATCGCGGAGGCGCTGGCCCGCACCTCCTTAAGCCTGCCTATGTGGCCGGGAATGCAGGGAGAGGAGGTAGCGGCAGTAGCGGCTGCCGTGGGTGGTTTTTTTGAGGGCGTGTAGCTTACACTTGGTTAACAGGCTATTCGGACATGACTTACCCAATTGCACCCGTAAAACCGTTTCAAAAGCACCTGGGGCTTCTTGAAGCTTCCTAAGCTGCCTTTGACACTTCAGCAACTGCTTTATTTCATGATATTTAACATTAATTGCGTAAATCCCGCCTGATAAGCTCTAAGCAAATCACCCAATATCATATAGTGTATGCGGGCAACCTTTCCGCTAAAGACAAAGTAAAACGCGCCTAACTTTGCCCTCTCAGCCTCTGCAATAACGAACTGGCCGCACTTTTGCGGTTCCTCTATCGCATCAAACTGTTGACTAACCAAGGTCTGCGTCAAAATCTACTACACATGAAGCGTGCATTAATTACTGGTATCACCGGTCAGGATGGGGCCTATCTGGCTGAGCTGCTATTGAGCAAAGGCTATGAGGTACACGGCATTAAACGCCGTTCTTCCCTGTTTAATACCGAGCGTATTGACCACCTCTATCAGGACCCACACGAGCGGCACGTTCACTTCAAGCTGCACTACGGCGACCTGACCGACTCGACCAACCTGATTCGCATCGTGCAGGAGGTGCAGCCGGATGAGATTTACAACCTGGGAGCGATGTCGCATGTGAAGGTGTCATTTGATACGCCCGAGTACACAGCAGATGTGGATGGCATCGGCACGCTGCGACTGCTGGAAGCAGTACGCATCCTGGGGCTGACCCAGAAGACCCGCATTTACCAGGCTTCGACCTCGGAGCTGTACGGCTTGGTGCAGCAGGTGCCCCAGTCGGAAACCACGCCTTTTTATCCCCGCTCGCCCTACGCCGTGGCCAAGCTCTACGGCTATTGGATTACGGTTAACTATCGCGAGGCCTACGATATGTATGCCTGTAATGGCATCTTGTTCAACCACGAAAGCCCCCTGCGCGGCGAGACCTTCGTGACGCGCAAGATCACGCGCGCCGTAGCCCGTATCGCACTGGGCCTCCAGGAAAACCTCTATCTGGGCAACCTAGACGCCAAGCGCGACTGGGGTCATGCCAAAGATTACGTGGAGGCTATGTGGCGGATGCTTCAGCAGGAAAAAGCCGAAGACTTTGTCGTTGCTACCGGCATCACGACTACCGTGCGCGAATTTGTGCGATTGGCGTTTGCCGAAGTAGGCATTGAGGTAGCCTTTAAGGGCGAAGGAATTGAGGAAAAAGGCCAAGTAGTAGCCTGTCATAACCCCGACTACCAAGTAGCCATCGGTACTGTCGTGGTGCAGGTCGATCAGCGGTATTTCCGGCCAACGGAAGTAGAACTGCTCATCGGCGACCCCACGAAAGCCAAGCAAAAACTGGGCTGGGTACCGCAGTACGACCTGCAAGGCCTGGTAAAAGAAATGATGCAGTGTGACGTAGAAAGCTCGCGCCGCGATGAGTACCTGCGCGAAGGCGGCCACACCATTCTTAAAAATTACGCCGAGTAGTCCACTAGGGCTACTAACGGTAACATAGTTATGGAACTGAACGCCAAAATTTACGTGGCCGGCCATCGGGGCATGGTCGGTAGCGCCTTAGTGCGCCGCCTGCAGCAAGCCGGCTATCACAACATCGTTACGCGCACCTCCCAGGAGCTCGACTTGCGCGATACCGTAGCCGTGGGGGGCTTTTTTGCCCAGGAAAAGCCGGAATACGTGTTCCTGGCCGCGGCCAAAGTGGGCGGTATTCATGCCAATAACGTCTACCGGGCTGATTTTCTCTACGACAATCTCCAGATTCAGAACAACGTCATTCACGCCAGCTTTGAGCAGCGCGTACAGAAGCTGCTCTTTCTGGGGTCCTCCTGCATCTACCCCAAATTAGCCCCCCAGCCCATTAAAGAAGAGTACCTGCTGACCGGTCCGCTGGAATCTACCAATGAACCCTACGCCCTGGCCAAGATTGCCGGCCTCAAGCTCTGCGAAGCCTACCGCGACCAGCACGGCAGTAACTTCATCTCCGCCATGCCCACTAACCTTTATGGCCCCGGCGACAACTACGACCTGCAGAACTCCCACGTACTACCGGCTCTGTTGCGCAAGTTTCACGAGGCCCACGAAAGCAACGCGCCGGAAGTAGAGGTGTGGGGCACCGGCACGCCCCGCCGCGAGTTTCTGCACGTCGATGACCTAGCTGATGCCTGCCTGCACCTCATGCGCCACTACGATGGCCGTGAGCCCGTGAACGTGGGCACCGGCGAAGACCTGACCATCCGCGAGCTGGTCGAGCTGGTGCGCGACACCATTGGTTACAAAGGCAACATCCGTTTCAACACCGACAAGCCCGATGGCACCCCGCGCAAGCTGCTCGACGTATCGAAGCTGGCGCAGGCTGGCTGGCGGTATAAAATAGCGCTGCCGGAAGGCATCCGGGCGGTTTATCAGGAGGCGTTTCAACCGGCGTCGATAGCCTAGCGTAATTCCCGCGAAAGCTTTGTCCCCTTGTATGCTTACCTTTGCGCCCGCAAGTAGCTGCTTGCGGGCGTATTTTTTATTAACTCACTTAGTGTGGATACCACAAACGTTCTAACCAAACCAGAGCAGCTATCCACTGAAAGCAGTGCCCAGGAGGACAGCTGGACCGAGGTGATCCAGCCCCGCACGGGCCTCCTGGACCTGGGCCTGGCAGATGTGTGGCGCTATCGCGACCTGGTAATGCTATTCGTGCGGCGTGATTTTGTGTCGACGTATAAGCAGACCATACTAGGCCCTATCTGGTTCTTTATTCAGCCTCTGCTTACCACCCTCACGTATGTGGTCATTTTTGGGAATATAGCACAGCTCTCCACCGATGGTATGCCGCAGCTGCTGTTCTACATGGGGGGCATTACCATCTGGAATTACTTTGCCCAAACCCTGACCAGTACTTCCACGGTATTCACGGCTAACGCTCACATTTTCGGCAAGGTCTACTTCCCCCGTCTGACTATGCCCTTATCCATTGTGCTGTCGAATCTGGTGCGCTTTGGGATTCAGTTTGCGCTGTTTCTGATGTTCTGGGTCTACTTTCTGGTAACAACCGAGGTAGTAAGACCCAATGCCTTTATCCTGCTCACCCCGCTACTGGTGGTCCTGATGGGGTTGCTTTCCCTGGGGCTAGGGATGATTTTCAGCTCCCTGACCACTAAGTACCGCGATTTGGCCATGCTGCTCACCTTCGGCGTGCAGCTGCTGATGTATGCTACTCCGGTTATCTACCCCTTGTCCAGCCTTTCCCCCAAATACCAGTGGCTGATTATTGCCAATCCCGTCAGCTCCATTGTTGAGACGTTTCGCTACGCCTTTCTCGGGGCTGGCACCTTCAGCTGGGGTATGCTGGGGTATAGTGCCCTGATGACTCTGCTCATCCTGATGGTGGGAACCATCGTTTTCAACAAGGTTCAAAAGAGTTTTACGGACACCGTATAGCCGCTTCATAACAGCTCGCCGGCACAGAGCATCATCTGGCTCCGGCACTTTAGTAAAGAAGAACAATGAGTAGTTCGCTAGCAATACAAGTAGAAGAGTTGGGTAAGCTCTACCGGCTGGGGGAGATCGGCACGGGCACGCTGAGCCACGATCTGAGCCGCTGGTGGGCGCGGGTGCGAGGCCGGGAAGACCCGTTTGCCACTGTCGGGGAAGCCAACGACCGCACCCAGAAAGGTCAGAGCGACTATGTCTGGTCCTTGAAAGACGTCAACTTCGAAGTAAAGCAGGGCGAGGTGCTGGGCATCATCGGCCGCAACGGGGCGGGCAAGTCCACGCTGCTCAAGATTCTCTCCAAGGTGACGGCCCCCACCACGGGGCGGGTGAAGGTGAAGGGGCGCATTGCCTCGTTGCTGGAAGTGGGCACGGGCTTTCATCCCGAGCTGACGGGCCGCGAGAACATCTTTCTCAACGGGGCCATTCTGGGCATGAGTAAAGCCGAGATCCGTAGTAAATTCGATGAGATCGTGGACTTTTCGGGCGTGGAGCGCTACATCGACACGCCGGTCAAGCGCTACAGCAGCGGCATGTACGTGCGCCTGGCTTTCGCCGTAGCCGCCTTCCTGGAACCTGAGATTCTGATCGTGGACGAGGTGCTGGCCGTGGGCGACGCCGAGTTCCAGAAGAAGTGTATTGGGCGCATGAAGGATGTGAGTATTAACGATGGCAGAACCGTCCTTTTTGTAAGCCATAATATGGGCGCCGTGTCGCAATTATGCACTCGTGGTCTACTTATGAAATTTGGTTCGGTACTAGCTTCAGGACCACTTGATGAGGTAATGAACCGCTACTTGCGTGAAGGAACCATCAGTAGCTCCGAGTACCATACCTTAGACGACCAAGCTAAGCCTGTCCAGATCTTGGATTTCACCATTGAAGATGCTAATAATGAGATCAGTAGCAGCTTTGGTCACGAAGATCAAATTATAGTTGGATTTCGGATTAAAGATATCTCCAATGATATAGGCGTTATATGTTCTTTAGGACTACAGGATATCCATGAGCGCAAAATCTTCACTGAGCAAATAGATTTAGGTAAAGGCTACACCTCGCACATGGTCCAATTACCAGTGGGATTACTGCGACCTAATAGCTTTCGCCTTAGCGTAGCTATTCATATTCCTAATGTTAAGGTGATTGAGATTCTAGACTCTATGAGCTTTGAAATAGTAGATAGAGGTTCAGAGTTTTCGATTTATGGAAACACCGACAACGGCTTCCTTTTCTCGCGACTCGGCTGGAAGATCACAAATGAGTAAGAACATTGTTGTACTCTCAACAAACGATTTTGGGGGAGCAGGTGAGTCAGCTTTTCGAATTACGCGTGGTCTAAGGGATTTAGGTCATCAAGCTCTGCTGCTGGTGCAACACAAGTTGAAAAGCGAAGATTTTGTCACACAAATAAATGAGAAACCTACCCCGCCGCAGCCATTAGCTGTACGGATTTCACGCAAGGTTTATGATAAAGTTCAGCAAAGTGTAGCTCGACTGACTGATAGAGAGCTTGGACCCGCTTTGCGCACCGATTCAGACTATTACTTCTTCAACACCGATGAGGCAATTGGACTACGTAATATCACCAGCCTCATGGAGGCTATACCCTTTCAGCCCGACCTGATTTTAGTTGGTTGGGTAAGCGGTTTTATAAATACCTGCAATATGCAGGATTTAGGCCGGGTAACGCAAGCTCCTGTCTACTGGATAACTACCGATATGGCTCCCCTGACTGGAGGCTGTCATTACGCCTGGGACTGCCCCGGCTACACCCGCGATTGCGCCAACTGCCCTGCAATCCTAACCGAGGAATTTAAGCAGCTCGCCCGGCGAAATTTAGCTCTGAAGACACACCACGTACAGGAAGGAAAAATTAGGGTGATGGCTGGCTCGGAATGGTGTCGCCGTCAGGCTGCAGCTTCTACGCTATTTGGTCACCAGCTAAATATTCCAGTGCTGAATGGGCTGATTGACCAGAAAGTGTTTAACGACCGAAGCCGGTTTATTGCTAAGCAGGTGTTTGGTGTCGCCACTACCGATAAGCTAGTGTTTACAGGGGCTACTTTTACCCACGAAAAACGCAAGGGTATTGAATACTTAGTAACCGCTCTGCAACAATTATATGCCCGTCTGACAACTGCCGAGCAGACTACAACCCGGATTTTAGTAGCTGGGAATAATGTTCTGGAGAATGAGTTAATCAAGCAAATACCGTTTGGGATAGTGCCTATTGATTTTATAAAGGACGACCGATTACTTTCTCTGGCTTACCAAGCTGCCGATTTATTTGTGTGTTCGTCCATTGAAGATTCGGGGCCCATGATGGTGAATGAAGCTCTAGCCTGTGGCACCCCAGTAGTAGGCTTTGAATTAGGCTTTGTAGCTGACATCGTGGAGCACGGACAAAACGGATTTCGGGTGCCGTTAAAGAATACGCAACTTATGGCTGAGTATATGCAGGCTGTGTTGGCGCTATCACCTACGGAGGCAGCGCAATTTTCTCGCCGGGCCATTCGGGCAATTGATGAGAAAGTATCTCTGCAAAAACTACATGAAGTCATTACTCAGCTAACTAACTAAAGCTGTGAAGAAAGTTGTTATACTGCAATCGAATTATATTCCTTGGAAAGGATATTTCGACCTTATTAAGGCCGCTGATGAGTTTATTTTGTATGATGAAGTGCAGTATACTAAAAACGACTGGCGGAACCGAAACAAAATAAAGAGCCCTTCAGGTCTGCACTGGTTAGCCATTCCGGCCAAGCAGGAGTTTCTAGCTCAGCGTATCTTGGATACGAAGGTGATGGATGATAGATGGAGGAAAAAGCACTTTCAGACTATACGGCAGTTTTATGCCAAAGCTAACTGCTTTGCCAGTGAAATCGAGTTTGTAGAAGACCTGTATGCTACCTGCGCGTTTGACTCCATTAGCGAAATTAACTATCATTTTATTTCGCGGATTTCAGACCGCTTAGGTATTACTACCAAGCTTTCTTGGTCACAAGAATACGGCTTAATAGAGGGAAAGACAGAACGGCTAGTAGATTTAGTACAGAAAGCTGGCGGCACCGAATACATATCGGGTCCAGCTGCCAAGGACTACCTCGATGAATCTTTGTTTGACGCAGCTGGCATTAAAGTAACCTGGGCTGATTACTCTGGTTACGCCGAATATACACAGGTACACTCACCATTTGTCCATGGCGTATCCGTGCTCGATCTGTTGATTAATACCGGCCATGAGGCTAAGCAATATTTGAAATCAGTAATCTGATATGCGGGTAGTATTGATTGGCGGCGGCGATTTGGCTCAACAATTAGCCCACTACATTCAAACTTATGACTCCCAGGCGGAAGTAGTAGGCTTTGTTGATGACTTCGCAGTTGAAGGCGAGCAGCGGTTTGGAATACCGTGTTTAGGCCCCATAGCGGCTCTACCAGATTTATACGCACAGCGGCAATTAGACGCAGTGTTGCTAAGCATTGGCTATAACCATCGGGAAACCCGCCAACAGCTATTTGAGGAGCTGCGTCTGATGATTCCATTCTATACCTTCGTTCACCCTACGGCCTTTATCGATGCTTCGGCTACAGTAGGGGAAGGATGTTGCATAGGTCCACATACCGTTCTCGAACAACGTACCATCATTGAGCCCAACGTCTTTTTATATGGCGGCGTCAACGTGTCGCACGATAGTAAAATAGGAGCACATACTTTTGTAGCTCCTTCAGTTGCCATTGCTGGATTCGTCCGAGTTGGTCGTCGTTGCTTCCTAGGACTTCACTCTACTATTGTTGAAAGGGTGAATATTACTGACGATGTAGTGATTGGTGCTGGAGCTTTGGTGCTACGCCACTTGACTAAGCCAGGTCTATATATGGGCGTTCCTGTCTTCAAAAGATAAAACTCTATGATCACCTTCAATAAACCTTTTCTCACGGGTAAGGAAACTGTCTACATTCAGGATGCAGTAGCTAGTGGGAAAATTTCAGGTGACGGTATTTATACCAAAAAGTGCCACGAATTTTTAGAAGCACGTTACGGCTTCAAAAAGGTGTTGCTTACTACCTCTTGCACTGACGCCTTGGAAATGGCGGCTATTCTGCTAAACATTCAGCCTGGCGATGAGGTCATTATGCCAGCCTATACCTTCGTGTCCACAGCCAATGCTTTCGTTTTGCGTGGAGCCCATATCGTATTTGCTGATAGTAGCCCTGATAATCCTAATTTAAACGTAAGCACTTTAGAAGCTCTGATTACGCCTCATACTAAAGCTATCGTTCCTGTACATTATGCGGGTGCCGCTTGCGATATGCCACAACTCATGGCTCTTGCTAAGAAGTACAGCTTGTGGGTGGTAGAAGATGCTGCCCAGGCTATTGAAAGCTACTGCAATGGGCAACCCTTAGGTAGCTTCGGCCACTTGGCAGCTTTCTCATTTCATGAAACTAAAAACATAATTAGTGGTGAAGGGGGGGCACTAGTCATCAATGATGAACAGTTCATACGACGGGCCGAAATTATCCGTGAGAAGGGGACTAATCGGTCAGAGTTTTTTCGAGGCGAAGTGGATAAGTATGGTTGGGTGGACATTGGCTCGTCCTTCCTGCCTTCTGATATCATCGCAGCTTTTCTGTATGCCCAACTTGGAAATATTGATGCTATCCAAGCAAAGCGCGTCAGCCTCTGGGAGCGCTACCACGCTAACTTGGCAGTTCCACTAGCGGCTTATGACGTACATGTGCCGCACCTGCCTCCGTATGCCACCAATAACGCCCATATGTTCTACCTCGTGTGCCAGGATTTAAACCAACGCAGCGAGTTAATTGCTTATTTAAAGGAGCGTAGCATTCAGACGGTGTTCCACTATCTTTCATTGGAAAAAAGCCCTTTTTACGCCGCCAAACATGACGGCCGCCCATTGCCCTGGTCCGACTACTATGCTGACCGGCTCGTACGTCTGCCTATGTATTATGAGCTGACTTTGGCCGATGTCGACATGATTTCAAGAGAAATTCTGAGCTTTTTTGAAAACACTAAGTAGCCATGTTCCTGCTATTTTTTTGTAAATTATAATACTTAATATATGCCGTTTGCTGTACCGAGTCTGTTGCCTAAAACAGCTGATAAATCAGGTTGGCCTTGGAGTGGGCAGCTGCCGGTAATGTATCCATGTACCACATCACTTCCTAAAATCTCAATCATTACCCCAAGCTTTAACCAAGGAATATACCTGGAAGAGACTATTCAATCCATCGTAGCGCAAAACTACCCCAATTACGAGTTGATTATCATTGATGCTGGTAGCACGGACAATACACTAGAGGTAATTCATAAGTATGAACCCTGGATAACTTATTGGGTTAGTGAAAAAGATAGGGGGCAAAGTCACGCTATCAGTAAAGGATTAGATCAAGCTACTGGCGATATTATCAACTGGCTCAATAGTGACGATTTATTAGCTCCCGGAGCTTTTTACGCGCTGGCCGAGGAGTTTGATTTGAATCGTTACGATGTATTGTGTGGCTATTGCGATTACTTCCTTGAGGACTTAAACCACCTTGATAAAAGGAACGAGCGTATGGGTGTGTTTGGTACTGTTGGCGATACCTTATTAAAATGCCACATCAATCAACCGTCTACTTTTTTTAAAGCATCCGTTATAAAGGAACTAAACATTGATGAACAGTTTCATTATACAATGGATGTAGATCTTTGGTATAGATACTTACTACGTGCTGGGCATAACCGGATACAATTGTCAGATAAACTACTAACCTACTTTCGCCTACATGGCACTTCCAAATCGGTTGCGGAGCATACACGCTTTCAGGAAGATCTTCACAAAGTCTTCTATAATGTAATGTATAGTTTGAATCAACCTGCTTCACTTATGCATTATATGAGTTTAAAAATTGCGCATTTTGAGCGCTTTGTGCCTAAACGCTACAAGGTTGGTATTCCTGAGGGTGCCATCAATATTTTTATTCGCACATACGCATGGCAAGCGTTATGCTATTATAATCAAATACGTAATTATCAATCTGCTTATCAATGTTTGGAGATTGCTCGGCGACATGGCAAAACTCTCGATATTGATTTGCTGAGGCAAATTATTAAATTAAGTCTACTTTCAAGAAAAGTACTTAAATAATATTTAAAAAAAGTATTGTAACTAATTGGTGCATGTGAATACGACCACTGAACACACAAAGCTAATGGTATCAATCATCGTCATTGATACTAGTGATGAATTATATGGTCTTGAGTTAACGCTTAAATCAATAATTAATCAGACCTATAAAGGTATCGAGTGTCTTGTTGCTGCTAATAGTATACTTAACCGTTCAGTTATCGATCAATCCTTTATAGTTATTGAGGACGGAGGCGTAACAGCAATTAACCTCGTAGGAGCAGCAATTCAGAGGGCATCTGGAGAATACGTGCTTTTATTGAATAGTGGCGACGTTCTGGCCGACAATGAGGTGTTATCAACTTTGCTCAATAAATTTAGAAATAGTGTAGATTTCATTTATGGAAACATGGTGCGCCTATTTCCGAGCGGTTTCGAAGATATTATCAAAATGCCAAGCAATATCAAAGTGGAAGATTTATTATATAAACCGCTGCCTCTTATTCCAGTTGCACTAATTCGTAAAAGCGCGCTAATTCTTTACGATTTTTGCGACGCTAATTTACGGCATGCAAATGACTGGGCATTTCTTGTTAAGGCTTTATTGCTTGGCACTGCCGATTATATATATGTAGATAAGAATGTCGCTATCGTTAAAGTGGGCAGAAGTGGTGATATAAATAAGCTTTCTGTTGGGCACCTTAGAGCTATTGAGCAAACATGGTTTTTTAATCATTATCTATCACATTCATTAACCATTTTTTTTAAAGAGAAAAAAGAAATCGAAGATTTTTATCATTACTCGCGCGTTGTTCGATTATTTAGGTATATACGCTCAATTCAACAAAAATTCGATGGTTTTGTTGCTCCAATTATAATGGAGGGAAAGTATACATATAATACTTATAAGTCTCGACTTGAATTGCCTTTTTATAAAAAAAGTATTTAGATGAGACGTTTAAAACACCAATTATTATCAATAATCGTAATCACGTTACCTATCTTAAACGGTTGATTTCTTCATTAGAAAAGAGAGGGTACAATAATATTTATATACTTGATAATCAATCGAGTTATCCTGAGCTTTTAGAGTATTATCATACTACTCCTTATAAAGTTTATCACTTAGGCAAAAATGTTGGTTTCTGTGCATTGTGGGATACAAATATTTTTGATGAATTTAAAGGTCAATATTACGTTTATACAGATAGCGATTTGGAACTTGTGGATGAATGTCCACATGATTTTTTGATCGTGTTACGTTATATTCTTGACCGCTATTCATTGGGTAAAGTTGGTCTTTCCCTTCTCACTGATGACCTTCCTGAACATTACGATAGCAAGGATGAGGTAGTAAGCTGGGAAAAAGAGTTTCAAAAAAACCAGGTAGAAGCATTAGCATTTGCTGCTCCGGTTGATACTACATTTGCTTTGTATAAACCAGATAGTTTTGGGCATGCTGGAATGCTGCATGCATTTCGTGCCAGCTTTCCCTATAGTGCGCGTCATTTACCTTGGTATGAAAATTCGAAATCGCTAACATATGAGCAAGATTACTATTATAGGAACTCCAAAACTTCAACTCACTGGAGTAAAAAGGTGATTGTTGAAGAGGGATAAAGCCGTTGTTATTGTTTAAAGCAGTGTAACTGTTTTATTTGATGTTATATATGCTTGATTTAACGTATATGTTCATGATTTCAAATTGTTTTAAATATAAAGAGCGCTTGTATACTAAAACTATTGACTTTATAGCGCTTTCGTATCTAGCTTACCTGTTTTAAGGTAGTTATGCATTGATAATCAGCTATTTGAAATGAATAAAAAGTGTACATCGTTCACGAAACCGCTATAACTAGCTATAAAAAAATAATATATATCAAAATTGTGAGCCAATTCAGTCCACTCTGTTTTAATTATAAATATTAGCTTTTAATCATGTTAGCTTCTTCTGGACTTCCTATCGTCACGGTTATTATTCCGAACTACAACCACGCGCAATACTTGTCGCGGCGCATCGAGAGTGTGTTGCAGCAGACGGTGCGCGAGCTGGAGGTGCTCATCCTGGACGACTGCTCCCCCGATAACAGTCGCGAGGTGATCGAGCACTATGCCCGACTGGATGCCCGGATTCGCACCGTGTATAATGAGCAGAACAGTGGTAGCACGTTCAAACAGTGGAACAAGGGCCTGGCCCTAGCCCGGAGCAAGTACGTGTGGATTGCCGAGAGCGATGACTACGCCGACCCTACCATGCTCGAGACGCTCCTTGCTCGGCTCGACGCGAATCCGGCCCTGGGACTAGCCTATTGTGACTCCTGGATTGTGGATGAACACAATATAACCATTCGTCAGTGTACATATTTAGAAGACGAGCCTGACACGCTCCTCTGGGCAAAGGATTTTGAAATAGATGGCATACATCTTATCAGAAAATACATGTCTTATGAAAATATTATTCCCAATGCCAGTGGCGTTGTAATGCGGCGTGATGTAGTGGCAATGGTAGGTCCCGCCCCCGAGAACTACCGCATGCTGGGCGACTGGCTGTTCTGGGCCAAGATTCTGGCGGTGTCGCAGGTAGCTTATGTTGCCCAGCCGTTGAATTACTTCCGCCAACATACTAACAACGTGCGTAGCAGCGTGCGTACCAACGGGGTAGGGCTGCTCGAGGAAACCTTCATGCTAAAAGCCATGCAGCAATATGGCCCACCCAATGCCCACTTTTACGGCCGGAAAGTAGACTATATCCTTCGCACCTGGTTCAACTCATTGATTTACCATCAGGTGCCCAGAGAAATGTATCGGACGATGGAGCAGAACATGTGCGAAGTCGACCCCCATTTCAGGCAGCTGTTCCGAACCGAGTGGCTTAAGTTTCTGGTGCGCAACAAGTGTAGCGGCCTGCGGCAGCTGGTAGGGGAGGGAGTCCTTTATCCGCTGTTGCGCAGAGTGAAGGGCAACACCGCTCGCCGCTCGTAAGCTGAATGCCGACCGCCGGAGCACCCGCGCCGTAGGAATACTCTTTCCAATACATGTATCCTCTGTGCCTACTTCTTTAGCTGATAATTTGCCCCCCGCCATCGCCGTGCCCTTAGTGACGGTGATTATTCCGAACTACAACCACGCACGGTATCTGCCGCGGCGCATCGAGAGCGTGCTGAGCCAGACGGTGTCAGATATGGAGGTGCTTATCCTCGACGACTGCTCACCCGACCAGAGCCGGACCGTGATTGAGGGCTACGCCCGGCAGGACGCGCGCATCCGCACCATCTACAACGAGCAGAACAGCGGCAGTACCTTTAAACAGTGGAACAAGGGCCTGGCCCTGGCCCGGGGCAAGTACGTGTGGATTGCCGAAAGCGACGACTACGCCGCCCCCACGCTGCTGGCCACGCTGCTGGCCCGCCTGGAGGCCAACCCCGCCCTGGGCCTTGCCTACTGCGACTCCTGGATCGTCGATGAAAAAGACAAGCAGCTAGGCACCTATGAGTATTTGCCGGGTGAGCCGGCTGATGAGCGGTGGCAGACAGATTTCGAGGAAAACGGGCTGACGACAATTCGCGAGTACCTGTCTTATCGCAACGTAATTCCCAATGCCAGCGCCGCGGTGCTGCGCCGGCGGGTGCTGGAGCAGGTAGGTCCGGCCGATGTGTCGCTGCGCTTAATGGGCGATTGGCTCTTCTGGGGCAAAGTGCTGGCTGTATCGGATATGGCCTTCGTCGCCCAGCCGCTGAACTACTTCCGCAAGCACTCCAATAACGTGCGCAGCGCCTCCCTGCTAAATGGCGTCGCGCTGCTGGAAGAAACGCACCTGCTACGCGCGATGCTGGGGTATGGCGCGCCCAATCCGCTGCTCCTTGAGAAGAAGATAACTTTTATCCTACGAAACTGGTACCTGTCGTGGGCATACAATGACGTCCCGGCCGACCGCTACCGGCAGATGCGCCACAACATGCAGGTCGTGGTGCCTGGCTTTCAGGGCAGGTTTGCCAGGGAGCTGGGCAAGTTCCTGGTCAGCAATAGGCTGGGCGGCCTGCGGCAGCTCATTGGCGATGGCTTGATCTACCCCTGGTTGAAGCGCAAACGAGCCTAGCAGTAAGGCCGCATCCTCCTTCCCGGAGCGCGCGTAGAGCAGTGTCGGTTCCGGCAGGTAGGCTCTCCCGAGATTATTTCTAGCTAGTTTTGCCCTCAGCCCGCATCGGGCTGGCATTCACGGCGGCAGTTGCCAAGCCTGTGTCTGCTCTGGAGAGACTCTGGGCTACGGGTAGGCCTGACAGTTGATTTTCAGAGTCCTATCTCTTATTAATGCGCTTGAACCATGGAAAAGACGGTTTTACAAAATAGCTATCGAATCAAGCGGAAGCTGCCCCTGAACTACGACGAGATTGTTGACCGGGACAAATTCATTACCGAGTGCTACGAGTACGGCGAAACCTACCTATACCGGTTGAAAAATGCCTATGTGACGCCCTATGGCGTAGTAATGAGTAACTGGCGGGTAGTAAAGGAGGCTATCTACTCGTATCAGGAGAAAATCAATTTCTATCCGACCTTCTTCAAGAAGATTCTATTTAATAAAGTCAGGAAGGTGCCCGGACTCAGTGTTACGGCCACCCATGTATGGTTTCCCAACTACTATCACTTCACCACGGAGTGCTTGCCACGTCTTTACAGTTTGCGCGAGTGGGCAGATAAAGCCACGCTGCTGCTGCCGGAAGGTACCCCAGCCTTTGTGGATGAATACGTGAAGCTGACCGGCTTCAGCAAAGTCGTAAAGATTCCTATAAATGAGCTGGCTCAGGCCGAAGAGCTGCTGTTGACGACCCATACGGCCACCAGCCTCGACCATAACGATGCGCTGATCCGGGAAATGGCCGGCTGGTACAAAGCCAGGGTCAATGCGGGCAGTTCCAGCTTCAGGGGGTACGAAAACCTTTACATCAGCCGGCAGCGGGCCACGTACCGCAAGCTGTTGAATGAGGACGAGCTTATTGCCGCACTGGCTCCCTACAACTTTAAGGTGGTCAACATGGAGGACTATACCGTGCAGGAGCAGATTGCGCTGCTTAGCCAGGTGCGCAATCTGGTGGCCGTGCACGGGGCTGGTATGACTAATCTGATGTATATGCCTGAGGGTGGACTAATGGTAAATCTTATTCACGAACACCGCTACGATCCGGCCTTCTTTACCTTGGCCAATGCTCTTAATCATGATACTGTTATTATCCAGGGCAAGGCTGCTAATGACGATGCCCGCGGCCCCGCCTTCGATAGCTTCTCCGTAGACGTGCCGAAGATCAGGCACTACCTGGATCTATACCTGAAGAGGTAGCCAGAAGCCGCGCATCAAGCCATACTGCTTCTTACTTCTTGGGGGCCTCATATTTGGGCGCATACCCCATGCCGGGGGGCTTTTTTGTCCTGGACGGAGGACGTAAGGTAAGTATGTATACAACCCTGATTCCTGTCAGCCGCACTGAGGGCAAAGACAAGGGCACTAAGAACGTATCCGAATAGGACGTCATGCTGAGGAATCGAAGCATCTCTACCGCTTCGTTGAACGGTGCTGACGAAGCGGTAGAGATGCCTCGGCAAGCGAACGCCAGATCAATCATGACCGTGCTTATTTAGCCTATTTAGATAGGCTTTAAGAGTAAAAGGTTGATCAGGTAACTTGTCAGCCTGTTTTTTTGGTTCTTAACTTAGGCTATTGGAATATTTTCTGAATACTGACTAATTTTTGTAGGGTATCTTTGTACCCGGTTTTTATTCCCCAGCTGAACAGGCAGTACGGGTAGCTTGCTTCAGGTTAGAAGCTCAGCGTATCAACAGTATACGCCCTGCTAGCCCTGAGGCCCAGAGGGGCAACCGATTGAGGCAGAAGGGTAAAGCAGCTATGTGCATTAGGCATGATCAGTCAATCAAACTATAAGAACATTGTCCGGGAGGCCCTGGATAATGTCATGCATTACCTTTCCCCGGCCGAGAAGCGTCAGTCGATCTGGATGTTCCTGCTATTGCTTCTCGGCTCCTTGCTGGACGTCTTTGGGCTGGCTTCGCTGGTGCCGGTTATTATGGCGGCGTCCAAGCCCGGCTCTGTCTTTGAAAACAGGTATTCTGTGGCCCTGTATCATCTTTTAGGCTTTAGCTCAGAGAAAGCGTTTCTTATATTCCTGATTCTGGCGCTGCTTGGCTTCTTTCTCCTTAAGAATGCTTTTGTTACGCTAATCAACTATCAGCAGGTGCGGTTTACGGCCCGCCTGGCTTTGAATATTGTCAGAAGCCAACTCAATAAGCATAATAATCTGCCCTTCTGGCAATTCAATAAACTAGGGTCTGCGCACCTGATTCATACTACCATTGGAATACCAGGTTCTTTTGTCAACTCCATCATCCGGCAGCTCTTTACACTGTTTTCAGAGGGCCTGATCGTTGTTGTTATCGTATTAGGCATCTTGGTGTATCAACCCGTGCTGTTTTTCATCCTGGCGCTGGTGCTGGTGCCTACGACGCTGCTGACCTACCGCTTTTTGCAGAAGCGGTCTATGAAAATCGGCGCACGATTAGATAGTTTGAAGCCCTTATCATATGCCCTGCTGGGTGATATATTTGCCGGGTTTATAGAACTCAAGCTCGCAAACAGACAAGAGCAGTTCAAAAAACGAGTTCTGGAAAATCAGGAGGAGCATCAGGGTCTCGAGGCAGTCTTGTACCTGTTCTCCTTGCTGCCCCTGAAAGTAATAGAAATGGCCGCTATTCTGGCCGTGGTCACTATTTACCTTTACTCGCTGCTGTTTGCGGGAAGCGCCCAAAACCTGGTGATGATCATCGGGCTGTTTGCCGCCGCTGCGTATCGACTGATGCCTTCAGTAAACCGACTTATCACGGCCCTGGTCGCGATGAAGCAGCACCGCTTTACGTTCGAACATTTAAATAACCTTCGGGAATATGCCAGCTGGCAGCTGCCGGCTCAGGTTCCGCTACGCTTCTCGCACAGTATTACGTTCGAGAACCTTTCTTTTAGCTTTCCGGAATCCGAAAAGCCGGTTCTGCATAACATTAATCTGACCGTGCGCAAAGGCGAGAAAATCGGCTTGATCGGGGCCTCCGGCTCCGGAAAAACTACGCTTATCAATATATTATTACGCTTCTACATAGAGCAAAAAGGCCGGGTGCTGGTTGACAGGCAGCCATTGACCGACGAGAACCTGCTGGAGTGGTATAAGCTGGTGGGTTACGTAAAGCAGGACACGTTTCTGATGGAAACTTCAATTAAGGCCAATATTACCTTAAATGATGAAAGCGTTGACGAAGATCGGCTGAACTATGCTATTGACCAGGCTTCGCTACGGGATTTTATTGACTCCTTGCCGGAAGGCATCAATACCCTGATCGGTGAGCGAGGCTCACGTCTGTCCGGTGGACAGCGCCAGCGCATTGGTATTGCCCGTGCGATGTATAAGAGAACGGAAGTATTATTAATGGATGAAGCTACGAGTGCACTGGACAACCAGACGGAGCGGGAAGTAAACGAGGCTATTGCAAAGCTGGCGCACACCGACATTACTATCTTTATCATCGCACACCGCATCACAACTCTGCGTGACTGTGACCGCATCTACGAGTTGAAGGATGGGAAGCTCTATGCTGAGTACCAGTATGAAGATCTGATAGATAAAAGTCTGATACAATAACTAATTCTGCAACAGCGTTTCCCTCTGCTCTATTCCGTTGTCATGACCGTTTCTATTATTGTCCCAACCTACAATGGAGCACACAAAATTCTTGCTGCACTCCAAGCATTAGAGCAGCAGACATATCCCATTACCGAGGTGATAGTGGTAGTAGATGGGTCCACTGATCAAACTCTTGAGCTACTCAAGAATAATACAACTACCATCCGCAGCTTGCAGATAGTAAAGCAACAGAATCAGGGCCGCGCCGCCACGCGCAACCGCGGGGCCCAGGAGGCTACCTCCGACCTGCTGGTTTTCTGTGATGATGATATGCGCCTGCTACCTGGTTGCATTGCCGCTCATGTAAAGCACCACCAGAAGGAGCTTGATACTATTGGGGTCGGAACCCAAGTGGAAGACTTGGCTAAGGTGACTACTGACTTCTTGCATTACAAAGCGTTAATGAGCAGAAGCTGGATGACAAAGTATAGCGGGGCAGACACGGTTCTGATGCCGGCTACCGAGCCATTCATCACTGCTGCTAACTTCTCAATAAGCAAAAAAAAATTCGTAGCACTAGAAGGCTTTGAGCGTGGCCTTCGGGATGCAGAAGATTTTGACCTGGCCATGCGGGCCGCTGAAGCCCTAGTGCCCATCTACTTTCTTAACAAGGCTGAAGCATGGCACGATGACTTGGTCAATTGTGCCTCTTACATAAACCGGCTTAGAGAATACCAGCAGGCCCAGCAGAAATTGGCTCAGCTTAGGCCCAGCCTTTATGCTAAATACGGACGTTTCGGGACACAGCCACAAAATAAGCTAAAGATGAAAACGTTTTCGATGTTTGCCAACCGAAGTTTAGTAAAGCTAATAGATAGGGGTTCGCTAACGAATCTGCTACCCCAAGCTCTCCGGTATAAGGTATATGACATCGTAATTACGGCTCTGGGAGTCTATTTTCCTGAGCGATGAGTTATATCTTGCTCGATTTCTCCAGTCTAATCAGTATTAAGAAGAAAGTACCGCTGGCTGTTTGAGTGTTTTATTAGGCATTATTCATTGCCCTACGCATTTTAAGCCACTAATTCATTGAGTTCCACGTCTGGTATTGGTAAACAGCCGCGCAATCAGCTGCTAGGATCTGACATTATCTCAGGCCCTTACTCTTCGGAATAGCTTTATATCTGTCGATACCTCTCTTTCAATTAAAATTGTAGGAGATCTATGCAAGTATCCGGTGCTGTGCTTTGTACGTAAATATTCGAATTTTTGACCCAAATCTGGTTGCAGACCAGATCTATATGCACCGCGAATTACTATGAACCTGTTAGTCATCCAGTCATTTGGCCGAGAAAGTGAATATAGGAGAGCCTTATTTTCTGTTTTGAGCTTCATAACATTTTATAGAGGTGATCTTGCACTCTTTGAAATTGTAGTATTCACAGACAGACCTAAATACTTCGAGCCATATTTAAAAGGAGTAAGGGTTCAATATATATGTCTTACTCAAAATAAAATCGCTTCTATGCGTGGTCATATTGATTTCGTCCATAGAATGAAGATTGCAGCTATCGAGGAAGCATTTGGCTTGTATGCAGAGGCAAACATTCTATATGTTGATTCTGACACTTTTTTTTAAAGGATGCTACACCTTTAATTGAAGCAGTGAGCAAAGGATCCATATTCATGCATTTATTTGAGTACAACTTTGAGCATGACACGAGTATTAAAATGCCTACTTATACTAAATTTTTAAGTTTAATAAAGCAAGGGAAGTTCACTACAAGCAAGGGCCTTATTAAAGTAACTTCCAAAGATGAATCGTGGAATGCTGGGGTTATGGCCTTGCCAGCGTATGTAGTCAACCTATTACCTGATGTGTACGCCTTAACAGAACAGTTTTATCCAGCAACCCTCCATAAAACATGTGAGCAATACGCATTCTCATTAGTATTGAAGAATGCCTCAGAACTGCATCCCTGCGATTCATACGTATATCATTATTGGGAGCATGGGCAAAAAATTACGGCTGACTCGTTATTCAATAAGTTATTTACTTCTTCATTTAAGCAACTATCTTTGGTCGAGAAGGAAGCGAAAGTCTGCGTTTTGGCCAAGCAACTACCTGGGCTTTTAGAAGGACACATTTTGTTGTTACGAGATAGAGCGCTCCAAGCCTTCTCTCATGATCAATTCTCGGAGGGATATAGATATGCTTGGAAAGTATTGAAGAAGGAGCCTTTTAATGTTCAGTTCGTAAGAGATCTCTTATATCATGCGAAGCGTCATTTAAAAATTAGATAAAATGAAGCAACAAATAAAAGTAGGAATTTGCGTTGCTTACGATTGGTATTTTTTAGCCCAATCGATTCCTTTGATTTATGACTCGGCAGATATCATCTGCTTAGCTATAGATAAGGATCGTATTAGTTGGGCCGGCAATCCTTTTTCATTCGACGAATCTGGTTTCCGGGATTTGATCAAACGTCTAGATCCAAACAAGAAGATTAATATTTATGAAGATGATTTCCACCTTTCTCACCTTTCTGCTATAGATAATGATACGCGGCAGAGAAACCTTCTGGCCCAATATATGGGTCCTGGTGGCTGGCATATTCAATTAGACTCTGATGAATATTTCTTGGGGTTTAATAAATTTGCTAGTTGGCTTAAAAAACAATATTTCAATCGGTCGGTGAACATCCGCTGTCAGTATATTATGTTGTTTAAGCAATTAGATTCAGGTTTTCTGGTAATTAACAATAATGATTATTTTAAACTTGATGGTAATCCAGTCGCTACAAATGATCCAGCTTATGAGTATGCTCGTGTTAATAGATGGTTTAATATTTATGCGCCTTTTTATATCTTACACCAGTCTTGGGCCCGACCGGAGCGAGAGATAACGGAGAAAGTATACAACTGGGGTCATACCGATGATTTTGACAAAGAGCAATATTTAAGATTCTGGCTCAATTTAAATAAAAATAATTATCATTGTGCCAAAAATTTTAATCCATTACACCCTATCAAATGGCCTTATTTAGAATACGTACCTGCAAAAAACGTTTTGGAACTAATGAATTATTATAACGATAATCCTCCTTTCATGCCTAGCAAATTTAGGTTTGGGATTCAAAATTCTATCTGGGCATCTAGAATGCGTAAGGTGGTAGCAATGATTGTGCAACGATCATAAAGCGCGGCCGTAATTTTTGTTTGTTTTTGCTGAAAAAATTAGCCATGAATATAGTAAGGCTTTTCTATAAATTAAATATATACAAAAAAATGTATAATACTTGGCGTTATACAATTGCGTCATCAATTGATAAGCCAGTACCCTGTGAAAATAAGAAAAATATTATTTTCGAACTTCGAAGCAGAAGGGATGAAAGAATTGCTATTATTCTTTTCTATTTTTTTGATCAATGTTTTGCAAATTCTTATTTAATTAAAAATAATTTGCACCTTTCCTCTTTTCTGAATTTTAAAAGTGATTTAGTAAAGATTAAATCTGTTTTTATTGTCAAGAAGCCAGTAATGCGCATCGATCTGGTATTATGTGATACGGGAAAAATTGCTCACGAATACATGGTTAAATATCCAAACATACCAGTATTGTACTATGATGTCTGTTGCTTTAAGCGTACAATCTCTGGAGTCAGGTTGAAGCAGGACTTCATTGTGATGCCTTATGCTATGCACCCTACTATTTATAAGCTAAACCAAATATCAAAAATTTCATATCTGCGGAAAAGCGATAGATTGTTCAGGATATTTTTTTCTGGCAATAGTATTATGCCTTTATACGATAATTATAATTTGAAATCGTTGTTTGAAATACTAAGTCGCGCACAGATTATATCTAGTCTGCAACAAGAGCTAGACGCTTCTTCTTTAGTGCCATTTGATAAATGTATGTGCCTTACTAAATCTGGGTACATAAATAAATTGGTTTTGCACGTTTGGACTGAGCAAACCAGGCTTGCGCAATCAGAACTCATTAAGTACGATGAGTGGCTTGATACATTAGCAAAAGCTGACTTTTTTTTACATTGTCCGGGAATTGCGGTGCCGCAATGCCATAATCAGATCGAATCTATGGCAGTAGGTTGTATTCCTATTACTGAGTTCCCACATATGTTCGAACCCGCCTTAGAGAATGGGATTAATTGTATATCCTATAAGGGTGAAAGCGGTTTGCTCACTGCCATACAAATGGTTTTATCGATGCCTACAAAAGAAATAACTAACCTTAGAAATAATGTTATTAATTATTACGATAGTTGGCTCTCACCCCAAGCTTTTGTAAGCAGGCTTGAGGCCAAGATACAATACAGTAATTCCGATAGGCAGAAATTCTATATTATAAGTGATTACTCGGTAGAGTATTTGCTACGAGAAATTTAGTTGTTTTTTATGCAAAAGGAGGCATCTCCTAGTTGGACATGAGAAGATGCTAGATTGCCTTATAGTGGTTTCATAGGCAGTGTACACTTTTTAGCGGCGGGCTCGTAACTACGAAGATGCGTGCTCACTCCCTTAATTTACGCGAAAAAATCGCCGCTGCTTACCGACAGCTGGTGCGGCGGCAGTACGTAGTAAAGGTTCAGATCGGGGTGAACCTATCGTGTGTGACCAAGTTGCTGCGCCCGCTAGCGGCACGGTGGCGGCCAAGCCGCCGGGGCGGGCCGCCACCGTGCCAGCACGTCGATCAGGTGGCGACGCGCCGGGACGTGCATCGGTTTTATTTCCTAGACGGGACGGGGCTGTGCCTGGATTACACCCGTCGCTACGCCGGCGCCTGCGGCAGCCGGCGGGTAGGCCAAGGCGCACCGCTGCGGCGGGGGCGGGGCACTGGGCGTGAATGGGCTGCGCGGCGTACAGGTGCTGGACGCTAACCCAGCGCAGCTTCGCCTTCTACATCGCCCGCGTGCTGGTAGCCCCGTAGTTGCGCCGCGGCGACGTGTTAGTCTCGGACAACCTGGTTGTGTATAAATAAGTGGTTTGGCGCAGCAATTGGTTAAGCGCGGCGTGCAGATACCACTTTTACCGCCATACTCGCCTGATTTCTCGCCCATTGAACAAGCATGGAGCAAGCAAGCTCAAAGCCAAGCTGCGCCAGACGCAGGTCCGCACGCGCGAAGCCTTGGAAGAGGCTATCCAAGCAGCCATCAATTGGATGACCGACGACGATGCCAACGCGTGGTTCAACTACTGTTGCTATCGCGTAGCATGTACAAGAGTCATAAAACTGCTATAAAGAGGTAAAACACGAATTACCCTTGAGCTAGTTTAAACGACGGGATAGTTAAATACAAAAATTATTTGATAATTATCATCCTATGATCTAATGCTATTCCAAATGCGAGCGAATAGCCTTATTTCTAAGACGTTTCTTTTAGAAATATTTATCAATTGATTTATATATCCTTTGAAATAATATTTCCTGAGTAAAGATAAGTTTCGGTCGTATTGATGAACTATATTAACAGGTTGTCCAGATTTGTTAATTATAGATCCATTGTGAAATAATACTTTATTGAAGTTTTTGAAGTATGAGAGAGTCGTTATCGGACCTTCATCATCATTTATCAAATTGAGCGAATCGAGTTTGTTATTATATATGAGATAGTTATGAATGCCTTGATCAAGCCCGCCTACATTTTTTAATTTTATGATATGATTTATCATTTTTTCTAGATAGTCTATTATCGATACATAATCCCCAATTGTTACCCCAGAGCAGCATATAGTATTGTGCCCTATTTTAGACAATTCCTCTGGCCCAAAGCCGTGCTGTATCCAAAAAGAGTTGTGCTTTTCATCTTTTATCTTAGTGTCGGCATCCTCTAAGAAACAATATAGCCCAGGCTTATAATTATAATCAAATGGATTTTTCTGAAAAATGACATCTCGGATATCGGAGAACATTATACGATCTATTTGCTCACTGCCAGCGTTCTTCAGATAAAGGTAGTACAATATATAGCGCAAGCTATTGGGCGATAATACTTCTTTGCTCTGGTCTACGATGTTGCTAGGGATTTCTGGATTATTTGGTAAATAAGGATAGTTATCAGAATAATGAATCAACGTAATGCCGCGCCTTTCTAGGCTGTTTAAAGCTTCCTTCGTAATATTTGAAACAAATAATATAAACTTGCCTGTGTAGCCACTACTGTATAGGGTATCGATAAAAGGCTTAAGCTGACTATAGGAATAACCACTTGCCAAAGACATAATAATGTTCTGCTTCTTCATTGTCGGTGGAAAAATGCCTGATTGAGTTTCCGTGCTGCGCGATAGACAGTTATTTTGAACTATTCTATTAAAAAGGCCGAATACTCTGTGTTATAGATATCTAGTACGAAGGTAGTATAAACACACCAATACCCAGATTGAGGCTGAGTATTTAGATTTAAATATAATTGCAGTCGTAGCGTGATACTAGACGATTACATTACTTTGTTTAAGGCGACCAATACAGTAACCATTCTCTTTTAGTCGGAAACCATGCGGCTAATATTCAGCCGATTACAGCATATATAGCGCTTTCGTATCTAGCTTACCTGTTTTAAGGTAGTTATGCATTGATAATCAGCTATTTGAAATGAATAAAAAGTGTACATCGTTCACGAAACCGCTATAGCGGTTTAACTTATTACTGATGTTACGCACGAAGTAGGGCGAGTTGCTGGTACATGGCTTTTAGCTCCACGGCGTAGAGTTGAGCTTTGAGGCGAAAATGCCCCAGGCCACACTTTACTTTCAGGACTTCGAGTTTGGTGTAGGCCAGCACGGCAGCCAGGAAATGGTTAGCCTGCGTGGCCAGGGTTTTGGTGGGCGACTTGCCCATGGACGCGTTCTGTTTGAGCGACTTATGATACTCTTCCACTTTCCACCGTCTCTGGTAGATCATGGTCAATTGCGCCTGATTCAGGTCGGTGTCGCTGCTGACCAGATACAACACGCCCTGGCTGCCGTCCTGGTTTGTCAAGACTTGCCTGGTCACGAGTACCGCTTCTTTCACGGCTCGCAAATAGACCCGCAGGGGGTGGGTGTCGGGAAACGTCAGCGACTGCACGGCGTGAAACTGGCCTTGCGCCCGCCCGGCTTCGCTCAAGGCGACAGTGCGGCTGCTTTCCAGGGCAAAGACGAAGTGGTGGCCTAAGGCCCGCACCAGGGTCATGTTCTCGGCCGAGGCGTACCAGCTGTCGGCCAGCAAGTAGCGGTAGGCCACCTGCTGCTGGACCACGCGCAACAGGTGCTGGAGGTACTCGTTTTTAGTAAAGGGGCTTTGGTACTTGGTTTGCTGCGTTTTCGGGTCCCACACGGCCACGGTTTTGCGCACCAGCTCGACGGCCAGGGGCAGGGCCAGCCCCCCGGCCTGGTAAAGCAGGCTGACGACATTCAGGCCCTTCCCGTAGCGCTACTGGCCGTGGTCCCAGTGGGTGCCAATCACCTCGTTGGCATCGGTGTGGGCCTTTTCCAGGATGAAATCATCCACGATGAGCACGGCAAACTCTTCCGCCAGCCGCTGGGCTTCGGCTTGGCGAATCAGCGGCTTGGCCTGCCGCCAAATGTCCGCCGAACCCCACGCGGCGCTGCTCAGCCAGCGCGGGATGTGGTCGTGGCTCAGGGTCCCGTCCAGCAGGCGCGACAAGCCCGTGGCCGTCGTCGGGCCCGTCGAACTCAGCAAATAATGCGTGTACAGGTCCAGCGTGCAAGTTTCCATACCCATCCTAAACGAGCAGAACCATCCTTCGACTGCGTAACATCAGTGAATCATGTACTATTTACCCATGAGGGTTCAACTGCTCATTGTAGCGGGCTGTTCCTGCGACTGAGAATGGGCAATAATATGATATTCCAGTCAAAGTCAGCTATAGTTCTTTCATGAACGAAACAGCCATTTCTGAGTGGTTTGCGTAGGCTGATTTATGCAACCCTACTCACTTGACTTATATGCACGGGTGGAGGCTGCCTGCCGCAAACCGGACGCCCGCCAAACGCAGACCGCCAAACCCTTTAGCGACAGCCGCACCTTTGTCAATACGTTCTTGTCGCTCCGAGTGGGAAGTCGGCTCGCTAGCCCCCACGCCGGCCAGAGGTGGCATGGCTCATTATCTAGACGTTAAGATCAGGCATACCTTTTTCACTAGGACTTACGCAGCCACAGGTAGTAAAACAGGGATAGAGGACTTTTGCAATTGTTAACGTAGCCCCTCTGTCCACGGCAGGCAAGCGGCTTGATATATCGTTCGGCCGATGGGGCGCACGTATTGCCGCAACGATACCCAAGCTAAATAACAACAGGTCAAATGGTTTCGCTGTGCCTGCGCTTTGCGGCACTGACACCTCTCCGAGCCGGTCAATTGCTTAAAACTGCGGTGCAGCTCTTCTACGTGCCAGCGTACCTGCGCGGCGTCAATCACCATTTCCCGGCTCAGATGTGCGGCCATGTGATTGGTAATGCCCCATTCAGTGCTGCCGTCTGTGGCAACCAGCTTGAAGAGTTTGACGCCAAAAGGTACTTGTTGGACGCGTACCTCCACGCCCCGGCTCCAGCCCCCCTGCCGGCGATTCCAGCGTGCCGAGGGTCTGGTAGCCCGTTTCTTTGCCCACGCTTGCCAACTAGTTGCTTTTCAAGGTGGTAGAAAACGTCCAGCCCGCCCGGTGAATCACTTTCAGGTTCTCGCTGCTGGCGTACCAGCTGTCGAAGTGCATGGTGCGCGCTTGGATGGTTCCCTCGGCTACTACCTGGGCGAACATGGCCTGAAAATGGTCGTTTTTGGTCTTGCCGTTCTGGCCCGGCGCGTACACCCGAAAATCCAGGGGCAGGAAATACCCGCTTTCCCCGCTGCTGTGCACCAGATTCACCAGCCAAATGCCCGTGACCACGCGGTGGACGTTGCCCGAATACTGGCGCTGAGCTAGTTCAATAAAGCGGCTATAGCGCTTGTCTTAGACGCTGTCGTCCTCGAGCAGAAACACTTCGGGCGAATCGGCCAACAGGGGCGCAACCAAGGTGCGCAACTGGCTGAACGAGAACGTATTGTCTTGTAAAAATCGATTCACCTGGTCATGGCCTACCTCCGGTAGGTAGGCCGCCAAATGGGTGCCGGTATAATTGCGCGTCGTGTTGAGCAAAAAATCAATATACGTGCTTTGAGTTAGCATAAGAGGCCATTTTTAGTCTAATGTACAGCCCGTGCGTAAGTCCTAATAATAAAGTTTGGAGTAAGCTAAATACCTTGCTGGCTAAAGATTATTCTACCCTAGAGTGTATGAAGGGTGATTATGTAAACTCTTGAAGAGAGCAGGATGTCTGGATTTAAGGCTTAGAATCTGCTCACTTTAACTGCTAAGAGCCTGTTAAAATTTTCAGATGAGGTGCCGGATACTGGATAACAACAAGGTTGCTTCGGCGCTGCTGGTTTCGCATTCGTAGTCCCAGCTTAAGCGTCGGTCCCAGTGCAACCAACTGATAGAACGCTCGACGACCCAGCGGATGGGCTGGGGCGTGAAGCCGCCGTCTCCGCACAGGCCGGGGGCGGTTTCGAGCCGCCAACTGCAGCGTTCATGCACCCACTGAGCCAGCGGACGGCATAGCCCGCGTCCGTTAACACGATAAAAAGTCGCTTATAGCCCTGTATGAGCAGCTCTTACAACGCTTGACGGCCGCCCGTGCGCTCGTTCTCGTGCGCCGGCCCCCACTGTCAACGACGAGTTGGCGCTTGCGGCCCTTCCCTTTCTTGTGGCCGTCGACGCCTGTCTGGCCCACGTCCCGCTCGCTGGATTTGATGGATTGCGCGTCCAGAATGGCGACGCTCGGGCTGGCCTAGCGCTAAGGCGCGGGCTGCTGACGCTCTTGCTGAACTAGGCTTTTATTGAGGTGCGCCCAGCGTCCGTCGGCCTGCCAGCGCTGGAAGTAATAAAAGCAGATCGGGTAGGGTGGAAAGTCGTTGGGCAACAGGTGCCACTGGCAGCCACTCTTCTTCAAATAGAGCAAGGCATTGAGAATGAGGCGTAACCCACACTTACGGTGGCGTTTGGTGGGCAAGTTTTTCTCGATAACTTACCATTGGGAGTCGATCAGGTCGGTTTCGTACATCTTTGGTCGGATTGACGAAAATCATCAACCTGGCCGGCTCCCCTTTGTCGTTCAGCTACTTACATTCTTTAACATGTTCTAAGAAGACCTTCGCAATCAGGATAAGAGGTCCTGGCCCTGCGAAAGTGAAATGCTGATTTTTAACAGTCTTTAACAATCTTGTTCAGTAGGTATATCTTTGCAGGTATCTATTAGCTATCGAATTCAATTGATTATGGATGAGTGCGTACAGTCCTTTAGTCTATAAAGCCTGTTGAAAATTAGAGTTTTCGGATGTTTATCCCACTGGAACAAGCCAGAAACGGCCATTTTTCACGGACGGCCAGGAAAGCCCATTGCACAAGAGTGCAATTTGTTCCAACGGGGGTATTTCAGAACATAGTATCTCGCTAATTTTTAACGGCTTCTATATACTAAACAAATAAACACCCAATGAGAATAGCATATGTTGTTTCTGGTGTCGATAGAATGCTGATTCTTGAGCGCACCTTGCTTGAGTTATCCTTTTCTGTTGAGCATTTAGTCGTTATTCAATTAAATCCAGCGAGTAAAAAGCTCTCCGAATTCTTGCAAAAGCAAGCTATTAAGACAGAGATAATTACTACTGAATCGATTGTTTCGTGGGTATTGGTTATCGCTCGTATACAAAAGATACTGCGTAAAGAGGCTGTAGATATAGCTCATGTTCACTTTTTCCTCGCTGGTTTGCTTGGGATTACTGCCGCGTGGTTAGCAAGAGTGCCCTATAGAATATATACTCGACACCATGGTAGTGAGCATCATATGCACCATCCGAAAGGAGTAGTGATGGATAAATATATTAATTGCTTTTCTACTGATATTATAGCTATATCGCCGGCGGTTCAGGATATTTTAGTGCATAAAGAAAAGGTAAGTGTTGACAAAATATCTTTTATCCCGCACGGCCTCGATTTTGAGACTTATATAAATACGTCTGATGCAAGAATTGAGGGCCTGCGTAATAAGTACGAAATTAAAGGAGATGATTTTCCTGTAATAGGAGTAATTGCGCGATACGACGAACCCAAAGGGCATCAGTATATAATACAGGCGTTTCAGATGGTGCTTGAGCAATTTCCACGTGCTAAGCTTGTCCTTGCAAATGCACGTGGACCGTATAAAGGACAAGTACAACAGTTTTTGAAAACCATTCCCACAACTAGCTTTACTGAAATTGAATATGAGTATGATGTTATATCCATGTACAAACTCTTTGATGTGTTCATGCATTTACCTACTTCTGCTGATTATGAGTCCTTTGGCTTAGTATATTTGGAGGCTTTGGCTTTATCAATTCCATCTGTATTTACTATCTCAGGTATTGCGAGTGAATTTTTGAAGGATGGAGAGAATGCCCTTATAGTGCCATACCGCGATGCAACAGCGGCAGCAACGGCTATTCAGCAGCTTATTAATGATCCTGATTTGGCTGCCCGACTGAAAAGTCAGGGCAAAGCTGACGTGTTGGGAAGGTTCAGTTTTGACAACTACTTCTCGCAGCTGCTACAGTTATATAGAGGAAAAACTGCTGCCTAACGCTTACTTTTGAAAGTCTGATTAGAAAATAAAACTTCGTATGTGTGGTATAAGCGGTTTCCTGAACCGACGACAAGTAACATTTCGTGAGGATGCTCTCCGGAGCATGACTACTTGCCTGGCCCACCGAGGGCCAGATGCAGACGGCTTTTACTTTAATGGCCATGTTGGGTTGGGGCATCGGCGTCTAAGCATTATGGATCTCTCGTCGGCGGCCAACCAGCCGATGCTTTCTCACGATGAGCGGTATATTGCTATCTTCAACGGCGAAGTCTATAACTTCCAGGAAATCAGGCAGGAATTGGGACTACGAACGCGTACTGCCTCTGACACAGAAGTCATTCTGGAGGCATATGTGAAGCTAGGGCCGGCCTTTGTCCATAAGCTCAATGGTATGTTTGCCATTGCCATTTATGACAAGCAGGCCGGAACATTGGATGTTTTCCGTGACAGGATGGGTATTAAGCCTGTTTACTACTACCTGAGCGATGACATCTTCGTATTTGCTTCAGAACTGAAGTCTCTGGTGGCACTGCCGGAAATTCAACGGCAGTTATCGGTCAATGCAGTTGCGGTCAACCAATTTCTGCATATAGGCTACATCCCACGGCCGCACACTATTTACACGCAAATCCAGAAGATGGACTCGGGGGCTCACATTCGTGTGACCAACGAGGAGTTTAAGCAAATGCGTTATTGGAAGCTGGAAGATCAAATAGAGGCCGAGCCTATTCGCGACCCAATCCAAGCTAAGCAGGAACTTGGTGACTTGCTTAAGAGCTCGGTCCGCTATCGTATGATTGCTGATGTGCCCTTTGGTACCTTTCTCAGCGGTGGTATCGACTCGTCAGTAGTGACTGCCATCGCGCAGTCAATATCGAGCAAGCCAGTGCGCACGTTCTCGATCGGGTTTGAATCAGCTAAACACAATGAGTCGAGCTACGCTGCTGCGGTGGCAATGCACCTGGGTACGGATCATCATACCTTTACGGTAACTGAGCGTGAAGCCCGGGACATGGTGGCAGAGTTAGCCACTATCTATGACGAGCCATTTGCTGACTCATCGGCGTTGCCCACATTAATGGTTTCCAAACTAGCTCGCCAACACGTAACAATGACGCTGTCCGGCGATGGAGGCGATGAACTGTTTCACGGTTACGGTATGTATACCTGGGCTAACCGGATGAATAAAACGGGTTTTGATGCCCTACGCCATCCGGCTAAGTTTTTGCTGCGTAACATGGGCAGCCGCTACAAGCGTGTGGCCGAGTTGCTCGATTATCCTGCCCGCGAGCGGATGCGGAGCCACATCTTCTCCCAGGAGCAATATATGTTTTCAGAAGGTGAGATCAGCAAACTGCTCCAACCCAACGTAGCGGGTCTGCCGGCACTACAGGAGCGCTGGTTGCTACCAGAAGGCCGCACGTTCACGGCTGCTGAAGAGCAAGCCCTTTTTGATATGCAGTATTACCTCCAGGATGATCTGCTGGTGAAGGTAGATCGGGCGACGATGAAGTACTCCCTCGAAACGCGCGTACCATTGCTTGATTATCGCATCGTGCGCTTCGCTCTAAACGTGGCGCCTGAATTAAAAGTCACGAAGCAAGGTAATAAACACCTGCTCAAACAGGTACTATATGATTATGTGCCTCAGCACATCTTTGACCGGCCCAAATGGGGTTTCTCCGTGCCGTTAGGCACCTGGCTGCGTACCGACTTACATTATTTGATTGATGAATACCTTTCCGAAAAAGCAGTGAGTGAAGCAGGTTTCGTGCATTTTGGCGTGGTAAAGAATCTGCTACAACGCTTTGAGGCGGGGGGGGACTACCTCTACAACCGTGTGTGGCTCCTCATTGTGCTACACCAGTGGGCTGCTACACATAGGCTCAGTAATCAATAATCCCGCACCTTTCGAGCTACATGAGCGATTCCGCCAAGGCCCCGCGGGTCCTATTCATCTCATATGATGGTATGACCGACCCTTTAGGCCAATCTCAGGTACTACCCTACCTAGTGGGCCTTGTTAAGCAAGGCTATCAGATTACTTTGCTGTCAACAGAGAAAAAAGATCGTTTTGAGCAATATAAAGCCATTATTTATGATATCTGTCAACAAGCTGGCATTCATTGGGAATACATCTTCTTTACAAAAAAGCCGCCGGTTTTGGCCAAATTCTACGACCGCTACCAGTTAAGGAAAAGGGCAGTGAAGCTGTATCACAAGCATCAATTCGACTTGATTCACTGTCGTAGCTACGTAAGTGCGGAGGTAGGTGTGGTGCTGAAGCGAAAGTACGGAGCCAAGTTTTTGTTCGATATGCGCGGATTTTGGGTTGATGAGCGTGTAGAAGGTGGTATGTGGGACCTGAAGAATCCAGTGTTTCGCCAAGCTTACCGTGTGTATAAGCGCAAAGAAGCAGCCTTCATTGCTGCTGCTGATGGTATTATCAGCCTGACAGAAAATGGGAAGCGTGAAATTCAGACTTGGAGTTCGTACCACGGAGCACCTATTACAGTCATTCCATGCAGCGCTGATTTTTCAGTCTTTCCGCTCGTGACGCCCGCCGCGCGACAGTCAGCCCGGCAGAAGCTGGGATTATCACAACAAGATCTAGTAGTTAGTTACTTGGGGGCTATTGGTACCTGGTATCTGCTGGATGAGATGCTACAGCAATTTGCTGCTATCAAGCGCCAGTATACAACGGCTAAGATGCTGTTTGTAACCCAGGAACATAAGACTTTAGTGCTGGACGCGGCCCACAAGGTATCAGGCGTTCAGGATGATGACTTCCTAGTAATGTCGGCTACACGCAGGCAAGTAGCCGAGTTTGTTGCTGCCTCAGATCTTAACTTATTCTTTATTAAACAGAGTTATTCCAAAAAGGCTAGCTCTCCTACTAAGCTTGGGGAGATTCTGGCTATGGGTCTGCCGGTTCTTTGTAATGCAGGGGTAGGGGACGTAGCTGAAATAATTGATCATACTAATGGTGGCTTAGCATTATCCGAACTCAATGAGCAACAATATGAAAAAACAGCGCGGCGTATTCCGGAGCTGTTAACTAAGAACGGCGCGCACCTACGCGAAAAAGCCCGGGAGTATTACGATCTGGACGCTGCTATTGGGCGCTATGCTGAAATGTATCAATTTCTACTGAGCTAATACTTATGCAGTGCAGTTGCATTTGCAAAACCGCTTTTGCAGCACCGGGGGGCTTTTTTAAGTTTGTCAGTAGTTTTTATCTTCGTAATAACCGTTTGACTATCAGTGGTTTTCGTCAAGCGTATAGGTCTTGTTAATATTGTTCTTAAAGGAAGTATCATACAAGCCCAGTCAAAGTGAGCACAGGCTTCTGCCATAGGCAGAGGGCTCGTTTGAGGTTTGCTGGGATTACGGCGGAACCAATCAGAAAAACACCTGCTGTTGCATAAAAGGGAGATATAGCGATTTCGCGTCTGGTGTACGCATTGTTAGCTTCACTTGAATGACTAACAAAAAGTTGCATGAATAAATGTGCGTACACCGTTCATAAAATCGCTACAACACACCCTAAGCGGACCCGAACAGCGTAGTCTCGATCTTGCAGTACCTTTGTAGAAGGGGAAGTAGCTACGGCCGCACGATTTTTTCATATGCATATTTTATTTCTGATACCTTATCCGTTTGGTAAAGCTCCTTCGCAACGATTCCGTTTCGAGCAGTATTTGGGTTTCCTGTCCGGCGCTGGGCATACATGGTGTATGGAGCCGTTCTTATCTGCTAATACTTGGGATATTATCTATAAACCAGGACACACAGTATCTAAAGTACTGGGAATCCTGCACGGTTTTTTGCGGCGCACAGGCGTGTTGTTAACCCAAGTGCCTAAGGCTGATTTCGTATTCATTCACCGTGAAGCAGCTCCTGTCGGGCCACCGGTGATTGAATGGCTAATAGCTAAACTGTTCGCTAAGAGGATTATCTATGATTTCGATGATGCCATCTGGTTGAAGGATCCGGCGGGTGAACAAACGTTTATCAGCAAGCTGAAATGGCAGCAGAAAGTGGGACAAATATGCTGTTGGGCGTATAAGGTGAGCTGCGGCAACGCTTATTTACGTGATTATGCCCGGCAGTTCAACCCCCATGTTATTATCAATCCCACGACGCTTGACACTGAGCATCTCCACAATCAAATGCGTGATCAACACCACTCTGAGCGTCCGATAATAGGCTGGACGGGCACACACACGACCCTACGTCATCTGGATTCAATATGGCCCGTGCTGAGGAGGCTGCAGAATGAGGGGTACGACTTTGAATTTCAGGTCATATGCAACCAGCGGCCTGAGCAGCAGCACCTAAATAATCTAAAGTTCGTGTCCTGGCGCAAAGAAACCGAAATAGAAGACTTATTGCAGCTTCACGTAGGGTTGATGCCGCTAGTAGACGACCCGTGGGCGCGAGGAAAGTGTGCCTTTAAAGCCCTACAATATATGGCCCTTGGTATCCCGGCACTGGTGTCGCCGGTAGGTATGAACACTGAGGTGGTGCAGGAGGGACACAATGGCTATATATGCGATACTGAAGAGGAGTGGTGTGCTGGTCTGCGCAAGCTGCTGGATAATCAGCAATTACGCACCCAACTGGGTAAAGCAGCCCGTTGCACTATTGTGGAGCGTTACTCAGTAAAATCAAACAAAGACAATTTTCTGGCTCTTTTTTGCTGAGTTATTGATTATATGACTACTACGATTGAAGTTATGCCGCGTGAATCGGGGAAATTTGTCATCTCTCTTGATTTTGAACTCAACTGGGGGGTGCGCGACCAGCAAACATTAGAGCAGTATGGGACCAATATTCTGGGAGTCAGGCAAGCTATTCCGGCTATGCTGGACGTATTTACGGAATACGGTTTGCGCGTAACCTGGGCTACTGTTGGTTTCTTGTTCTGTAAAACTAAGCCTGATCTTCTGGCACACTTGCCTGTAGTGCGCCCCAACTATATTGATCCCAACCTTTCGCCTTATTTAGCGCTGGACAGTATTGGTGATGACGAGGCAACCGACCCTTACCACTTTGGCTATTCACTGTTGGAACAGGTGCGTCACACACCAGGGCAAGAGTTGGCTACGCACACCTTTTGTCATTACTACTGTCTGGAGCAGGGTCAGACAAGCGAATCATTTCGCCACGACTTGCAGGCAGCCATTGATGTCGCTCAGGAACATGATTTAGAGCTGCGCAGCCTGGTTTTCCCTCGCAATCAATACAATCCAGCTTACATGGGTATATGTGAGGAGGTAGGTATCACGAGCTACCGGGGAAACGAATCATCCTGGATCTACAAGGAGCGCAACGAGAAGCAGCAAGCTCTTTATAAGCGTGGTGCCCGCTTAATAGATGCTTACCTGAACATGTCGGGAGTGAACTGCTATTCGCTTGACGAAATTGCCAAATCTTTCCCTTATAACATTCCGGCCAGCCGTTTTCTGCGGCCATGGTCAAGGCGTTTCCGGTTATTAGAGGGCCTGAGAATGCAGCGTATTTTGCGTGGTATGGAATATGCTGCCCAGCACGGACAGGTGTTTCACCTGTGGTGGCACCCTCACAATTTTGGGGTGAATCTGATTGAAAATATTGCTGTTCTGCGTCAAATCGCTGAGCATTTTCGTTGGTTACAGACGCGCTATGGTATGGAAAGCCTGTCTATGGGGAATATTGCAGAGTATTTACAAAAGCGTCAGCAGAAGAGTAAAGACAGTGTTGGAAGTTTGCAAAACGATCAAGAACAGCAAGCATGAGCCAAGTTGCTATATCGAGCCAAAGAATAGTAGTATTAGCTGGTCCAGGCAAATCGACTGACATTCTGTTTCACGCCTTAGATCGAGAATTTGGCGTACAGCGAATTATCGTCGAAACGCCTGTTAGCCAAAAGCAACTGCTCAAGCGTCGGGGTGAAAAGCTGGGATGGAGCGTCGTGGTCGGACAAATCTTATTCAAACTATTGATTGCTAAACCCCTAGAAGCCTTCTCGCAAGGGCGTCTACACGCTATCCGAACCAAAGAGCATCTTGATGACCGACCAATTCCTGAAGACCGAATCAGTCGCGTAGCCTCAGTGAATTCAGCCGGCTGCATTGAAGAGCTGCAGCGCCTGCAACCCGACGTAGTAGTAGTAAATGGCACTCGTATCATTGCCAAAAAGGCATTAATGAGCGTGCCCTGCCGGTTTATTAATACCCATGCTGGCATTACGCCTCTATACCGTGGTGTACACGGTGGCTACTGGGCCTTGGCCAATAACGACCAAACCCATTGCGGTGTGTCAGTGCATTTAGTTGACTCAGGCATTGATACGGGAGGCATTATCGCGCAGGCTTTAATCCACCCAACGCCTGAGGACAACTTTGTCACGTATCCACTGCTACAGCTGGCAGCAGGCCTGCCTCTGCTTATGCAGGCCATTCGCGATGTTCTGAAGGGTGAAGTAAAGCTGCGGCCGGCGCCAGAAGGTGGGTCGCGGTTGTGGTCGCACCCGACGCTCTTAGAGTATTTGGGCGCTTATAGCCGCAGCGGCATCCGCTAGCTAACGCGGAGTGGCAACTTGTGTGCGTATGGAAGTTGCGCGGATGATTTTACGTTTTGATCGGGTAGCAGCAGTACTTATGTCCTGTAAGATATACAACCCTGCCACGTAAAAAGGAATAAGGGGGATTTTATACCGTACAAGGGTGCCGAAATTTGATGTGGAAGTACCTATCGCTATGGCAAATACAAGTGAAAACACAAAACATAATACCAGTACAGGGCTACGTGAGATGGTAGTAAGTGTTTTGATGACACCTGATTTGTAAAATATTCTAATGGTGAAAATAAGGAAATATAACGCTTCAATAGCCGATAAAATCATGACAGGGTTACGTGCTTCCCATAAAAAAGGGCGAAACAAAGAGACTATAATAGCTTGGGGAGCAAGTTTGATCATTCCACTTAGTGTGCCATCCAACTCTCCTATATGATAGGCTGAGCCCCCCTCCTTTACACTCACCGAATATAGATAATCAGCCGTAATCTTGCTCCTTTCGCCGATTTTAGTAACATCATACTGATCATCCCCAGCTGTCAGAGTGGTTGCGGCAAAACCTGCAATCAAAACTCCGGCAATCAAAAACAAAGGCTTCGCTAATGTACGCACGAGTGGATTACGAATTTTCTGACTATTTTCATTAAAAACCCAGAGTAAGGCAGGAGGAAGGAAGCAGAGTAATATATATACCTTAATTGTGAAAATAGTGTAGGCAGCTATAAATCCTATTATAGCAGAGGCTGTGACGTGTTTCTTTTCAATCGCGCCGCGATAAAATGCGAAGAATACCCACCCTAAGGCGCCAAGGCAGATAGAGTCCTTCATAAGACCAGATCCCCAAAAAAATACGGATGGAATGAAGAAAACGGATATTGCTAATGATTTGTAAATACTTGGCCTAACCTTAATAAGGGTTACAAACATTGCCCACATACCGCTGAAGCTGATAGTGGCAAACATAAGTGCAATAATCGTATATGTATTAAAGCATAAAAGGGCACACCATACTGCAATCTTAATAACGGTGAATTCTTTTGGCGCGTCATACCATTCCATTCTTGCAGCATAGGAAGCTGTATTGGGGTCGTATTCGCCATGCGAGAAGAGTAGTTTAATTCCACTACTGGGAGAGTCCCAAAAGGCTTGATATACTATTTTAGTATGATTAAAATAATTGAAAGTATCTCCGCCTTTATAATAAAACTGATAGATAAGTCCTAACGCTATTGCACCCAAAAACTTAACCGATAGCGCCGGAATAAAATACTTCTTCGTCAGCACATTCGTAAACCGCTTGCGCACACCGAAGGCAATGGCATAGAAGACACCCAGGTAAATCGGGGTCAGAAGAAGATCTTTCAGCTCCATACGTGGGTGCCGGGGGGCTAAATTTTATTTTTCTTCAAGTAGGACTTCGCCTCTTGGTACTGCTCCGACTTATGGCTAGCCTTGTCGCGCACTACCTCGTAATAGCGACGGGCAGCAGCTATATCGGGAGTCTTGGCGGCAATGCGGGCCAGGTTGAAGTTGGCGTACACGTAGAAGCCACCACTGGTTTCGTCGGTGCTTTCCGCAAATACGATGCAACGCTGGTAGTAGTCCTGTGCCTTCTCTAGGTCCTTATATTTATTTTGCATCAGCCATCCTAAAAAATAGGTGGCATAACGGCCGCTAATACCTTCATAACCAGGCATGCCACGGTTGAGTTTATCCAGGATGTCGCGGCTTATGCGCTCACACTCCCGAAAATCTCCTTCGTTGAAGCACAGTAAGGAGTAGAAGCGTTGGAAATACCCATTGTCAGGGTAGTTGCTGGCTAAAAAGCGCGCAACGGGCATGGATGCGGCGGGTTTATTTTCCTCATTATTGAGGATGCGCATCAGAAAGAATTTAGCTTCTGTGCCGGTGTAAAATCCATTGTCAGCTACATTCTTAAGCTGCTGTAAACCTAGCTCTCTGTTTCCTTTGGGAAAAAACAAAAGGACAGGGCGCAAAAGCGGATATTCTTCTGAAATCCAGACGGCGTAATAGTTAAATAAGGCTTGGCCAAACAGGAATTCCGGGCTCAGGCCGTTAGCTTCCTTGCTTTTTTCCAGATACTCAAGGGCGCGTCGGCTACTCACGGTAGCTTTGCGCCAGTTGGCCCGCTCCGCGTTCAGTCGGGCATCAAAGCCGTAGGCAGCAGAGAGGAAAAAGCAGGCCTCGTAGTTCTTCTTGTCGGCTTTATATAGTTTTTCGCCATAGGTGATAGCCGTATCCATGTAGGCGAAAAACAGCTTGTCATACTGCTTGGTCTGCACGTTGGTTGGAACGATTTTCCACCAAGTACTCAGGCCCAGCAGAAAATACGGCATCGGATGCTCGGGGTAGCGCCGCCGCAACGACCGGAACTGCTTCTCGGCCTTATCATACTTGAAGTTGTAGAGATTTTGCACCGCGCCATCGAGCTCAGTTTGAATGTCTTTGTCCAGCAGCAGCCAACCTTTGGTATCGGCGGTTGGCAAAACATCGACGTTTTCTACTTCAATCGTGCGGATAGGAGGGGGGATACGGGTGCTGTCCTTTTTTTGGGCCTGAGCGCCAGTCGCCATAAAAAGTAATAACAGAATAAATCGAAGTTCTCGGATCATGGGATATGCTAGTGCAATCGTCGGCTACGCTAGGTTTTGGGGCTTGTGCGGCTGGCAAGAGGGCTAAAGTATGGCTTTTATCCTAGTTTTGGGTGAACAACATACTGCGTATGCATCTGCTAAAAACCTTGTGTGAGATTTCGGCACCGGCCGGCAACGAAGCTCCTCTGACAGAATTCTTGTTACGATACATTAACGAGAATCAGACGAGCTGGCGTGTACGACCAGCGATAATACAGGGAGAAGAGTGGCAAGATTGCATAATGCTGGTATTTGGAACGCCTCGAACAGCGGTATTCGCTCATCTTGACAGCATTGGGTTTACGGTGCGCTACGGCCGCCAATTGGTGCGTATTGGTGGCCCACAAGTAGAAAGTGGTTATCGTCTGGTGGGCCATGACGCGCAAGGCGACGTTGCCTGCACACTCGCCGTAGACGACGAAACCGGTGAACTGAGCTATGAGTTCACTCGCGACATTGAGCGGGGCACGGAATTGACCTTTGCCTGCGACTTCCGCGAAACGGCCGATACGGTGCAGTCGTGCTACCTCGATAACCGGCTGGGCGTGTGGAATGCGCTGCGTCTGGCCGAAACGCTGGAGCATGGTATTCTGGTGTTCAGCTGCTGGGAAGAGCACGGCGGGGGCTCCGTAGCTTATTTGGCCAAGCACATCTATGAAACATACGGAGTTCGTCAGGCTTTGATTTCAGACATCACCTGGGTGACGGAAGGAGTACACGCGGGCCAGGGAGTAGCTATTTCGCTGCGAGACTCTTTAATTCCGCGCCGCTCTTATGTGGAGCGTATTCGCCAAATCGCAAAAGCTGCCGGTATTCCGCATCAGCTGGAAGTAGAAGGTGGTGGCGGCTCCGATGCAAAGGAGTTGCAGCATAGCACTCAACCTTGGGATTGGTGCTTTGTGGGCGCGCCCGAGGATCATGTGCACTCACCCGACGAGCTCGTGGACAAGCGCGACATTGCCAGTATGCTGGCGCTGTATCAGGTACTCATGCGGGAGCTATAGAAGCGCAAGTAGACTTTGAACGCAAAAAGCCCCCCAGACTAGTCTGGGGGGCTTTTTTTAGATGAGGCTTCGACCCGAAGAGATGTACCAAGCTATACTTAACGGTTGATTGTAAAGTGCAGGGGAGTTCCTCCTCTCACTTTTGCGGGCTGAGAACTTGAGGATTAGCTAATAAGCTCTATTTTACGAGCCCAAAACATTCTTTCATTCACTAATCCTAACCCTAAACGCTTACCCCTCACCACCGCTTCTATGATGGAAATTCTTTACGTAGCCCCCGCACTAGGCGTGCTGGCCCTATTGTACACATGGTTGCGCTCGGGCTGGGTCGCCCGACAAGATGCCGGCGACGAACGCATGCGCACCATTGCTGGCTATATCGCCGATGGCGCCATTGCCTTTCTGAAAGCTGAATATAAAGTGCTGGCTTTGTTCGCGCTCATTGCCTGCGCCTTTTTGGGCTACCTGGGCACTACCGGCGAAAAGTCGAGCCCTGTTATTGTTATTGCTTTCCTGATTGGGGCCGTGTTTTCGGCACTCGCGGGCTTTATCGGGATGAAGATTGCCACGAAAGCCAACGTGCGTACGGCGCAGGCGGCCCGCACTAGTTTGGCCAAAGCCCTGAACGTGTCTTTCTCCGGTGGCTCAGTAATGGGCATGGGCGTGGCGGGTTTGGCCGTATTAGGCCTGGGCTCACTGTTCATTGTGTTCTACAATATGTTCGTGGTGAGTGAAGGTGCCGGTGCCAATGGAATTGAGATGGAAACGGCGCTGGAAGTGCTGACCGGGTTTTCACTGGGGGCTGAGAGCATCGCGCTTTTCGCCCGCGTGGGTGGCGGTATCTACACCAAAGCTGCCGACGTGGGAGCCGACTTAGTAGGGAAAGTAGAAGCGGGTATTCCCGAAGATGACCCGCGCAACCCTGCTACCATTGCCGACAACGTGGGTGACAATGTGGGCGACGTGGCTGGCATGGGGGCCGACCTGTTTGGCTCCTACGTGGCTACTATTCTGGCTACGATGGTGCTGGGCCGCGAGGTAGCCGCTACCAATGATCAGTTCAATGGCCTGTCGCCTATCCTGTTGCCGATGGTTATTGCCGGTATTGGCATCATCTCCTCGCTGCTGGGTATTCTGACCGTACGGGTAAAAGAAGGCGGCGACGTGCAGGGCGCGCTGAACTTTGGCAACTATGTGTCGGTAGTGCTGACGGCGGTTTCCTCCTACTTTCTGGTGCGCTGGATGCTGCCAGCCGGCGAGATGGTAATCAATCGGGCGGGTGCTGTTGCCTTTGATTCGATGGACGTGTTTTATGCCATTATCGTGGGCCTAGCGGTTGGTACGCTGATGAGCATTATCACGGAATACTATACGGCAATGGGCAAACGGCCGGTGCTGAGCATCGTAAAGCAGAGTAGTACTGGTCATGCCACCACGGTTATTGGTGGCCTCTCCATTGGTATGGAGTCTACGGTGTTGCCGATCCTGGTGCTGGCTGCTGGTATCGTGTTGTCGTTCCGGTGTGCCGGTCTTTATGGCGTCGCTATTGCCGCCGCTGGCATGATGGCCACTACCGCAATGCAGCTGGCCATTGATGCCTTCGGGCCTATTGCCGACAACGCCGGAGGTATCGCCGAAATGAGCGAGATGCCGAAGGAAGTGCGGGAGCGTACCGACATTCTGGATGCCGTAGGCAATACCACGGCTGCTACCGGCAAGGGCTTTGCCATTGCCTCAGCAGCACTGACTTCGCTGGCTTTGTTTGCTGCCTTCATGGGCACGGCCAACATCAGCGTCATCGATATCAGCCACGCCGATGTGCTGGCGGGCCTATTCGTGGGCGGCATGATTCCGTTTATCTTCTCCGGGCTGGCTATTTCGGCCGTGGGCCGGGCAGCAATGGCAATGGTGCAGGAAGTACGCCGACAGTTCCGCGAAATTCCCGGTATCATGGAAGGCACTGGCCGGCCCGAGTACGAAAAGTGCGTGGCCATTTCTACCCAGGCTGCTATCCGCGAAATGATGTTGCCGGGTGCTATCGCGCTTCTTGTTCCCATACTTGTTGGCTTTAGCTTCGGCCCGGAAGTCCTGGGGGGCTTATTGGCGGGCGTTACCGTTTCGGGCGTGCTGATGGCCATCTTTCAAAGCAACGCCGGCGGTGCCTGGGATAACGCTAAAAAGTCGTTCGAGAAGGGCGTGATGATTGATGGCACGATGCATTACAAAGGCTCCGACGCGCACAAAGCCTCCGTGACCGGCGATACCGTAGGCGACCCATTCAAGGACACTTCCGGGCCATCCATGAACATTCTCATCAAGCTGATGAGCATTGTGTCGCTGGTAATTGCCCCCCACATCGCTGTTACCGATGGTACCATGCGGGAAGGCGTCGCGCCGGTCGGAGCTAAGCCCGTGGAGCGTATTATAGAGCCCAAAGTAAGCTGCGCCGATTTAGCTCCGGGGGCCGCCAAAGCCGTTTATGCGTTGTGGCAGCACACCCGTTAACAGGCTTGTAGCCCGCCTATTACCTATCATAAGAAGGGTGGCGAACAGTCGGTTTTCGAAATTGGCGGGAGTTCGCGACGTTCTGATGTCAAGGAGCAACACATAAAAAGCAGCCTCTTCGCACAGAAGGGGCTGCTTTTTATGTCCTACCTTTGGCCTTCCCTTCGCCCGGTTTCCAACCTCGTTCGGTATGCCCCACGCTAGTATCTCCCTGCACGACAAGCAGTTTGCCCCTTACCTCACCTCTGAGCAACTGGCAACCGCCGTGCGAGAGTTGGCCTCCCGCCTGAATGCGGACTACGCCGATAAGACGCCGCTGTTCGTGGCGGTGCTCAATGGCTCGTTCATGTTCGCGTCTGATTTGCTGAAAGAGCTGACCATTAACTGCGAAATATCTTTCGTTAAAATGGCCTCTTACGAAGGCACCAGCAGCACGGGCAAGGTCAAGGAATTGCTTGGGCTTCGCGAAGAAGTGCAGGGCCGGCACCTGGTTGTGTTGGAGGATATCGTGGATACTGGCCACACCATCCGCGCCTTGCTCGACTCGCTGGGGGGCAAAAATCCGGCTTCTCTGGAAGTCGCCTGTCTGCTGATCAAGCCTGAATGCCTCCAGCATGAGTTAGCCATTCGCTACCCGGCGCTTCGTATTCCCAATGATTTTGTGGTAGGCTACGGCCTTGATTATGACGGCTTAGGCCGAAACTACCCCGATCTGTACAAGGCGTTGTAATCTGAGCGGTTCAGCCTACTTTTGCCCCCCATCGTATGGAGCACTTTAGTACCGATTCGCTATCTTTCCCAAATACCGTCTTTTCTTTCTCCTGCGAAAATCCTCGCTCTATGCTTAATATCGTGCTCTTCGGCCCGCCCGGTGCCGGCAAAGGAACGCAAAGTCAGAAGTTAATTGCCCGTTATAATCTGGTACACCTCTCGACCGGCGACCTGCTTCGCTCCCAAATCACGCAAGGCACCGAACTAGGGCTGCGCGCCAAAAAACTCATGGATGAAGGCCTACTGGTGCCCGATGAAGTAGTGATTGGCATGATTGAGAGCCAGCTGGCCAACAATACGGAAGCCGCGGGCTTTATCTTCGATGGCTTTCCCCGCACCGTACCTCAGGCTCAAAGTCTGGATGAGCTGATGGTGCGCTATGATACCGGCGTTTCGTGCATGATTGCCTTGGAAGTAGCGGAAGAAGAGCTGGTGAAGCGCCTGCTGGAGCGAGGCAAAACCAGCGGCCGCCCCGATGACCAGGACGAAGCCAAAATTCGCCGCCGCGTAAACGTATACAACACCGAGACGGCCCAGGTGGCGGGCTATTACGCTGAGCAGCAGAAGTTTCACGCTCTAAATGGCATTGGGGCTATCGAAGAAATATTTACCCAAATCTGCGATATTATCGACCAGAAGCAGGTTGCTCCCTCGCTGTCTGATGGTCAGCAGGCCGCTGACGAAGTAAAAGCGTAACTTTGTAGGCCAAACCGCCTTCATCTGTCTGTCATCCTGACAAAGGAAGGACCTTATCACTTCAGAACGATGCGCGTAAAAACGACTCGTTCTGAAGTGATAAGGTCCTTCCTTCGTCAGGATGACAGACGTTTTTTGGGCTATCCGCAGCACTCTTACTTCATTACCAGTGGCTTCCAATAATTTCATTGATTACGTAAAAGTCTGCTGCCGCTCGGGCAAGGGCGGAGCGGGCTCTTCTCACTTCTTTCGGGCCAAAGGTTTGCCTAATGGCGGCCCCGATGGCGGCGACGGTGGCCGCGGGGGGCATGTTATCCTGGAAGGCAACTCCCAGCTATGGACGCTATTACATTTGCAATACCAGAAGCACGTAATTGCCGGCCACGGCCAGGGCGGGGCTGAAAGCCTGCGCAGCGGCGCACAGGGCGAAGACGTGATTCTGCAAGTGCCGCTTGGTACCATTGCCCGCGACGCGGACACCGGCGAGAAGAAAGTGGAAATCACGGAGCATGGCCAGCGTATCATTCTCACGCCCGGCGGGCGCGGCGGCCTTGGCAACGACCATTTCAAATCGGCTACCAACCAGGCGCCTACGTACGCCCAGCCCGGCGAGCCCGGTATTGAAGAATGGGTAGTACTGGAGCTGAAGCTTCTTGCCGACGTTGGCTTGGTCGGCTTCCCGAACGCGGGCAAGAGCACGCTGCTCTCCGTAGTGTCAGCCGCGCAGCCCAAGATTGCTGACTACGCTTTCACCACGCTGGTACCTAACCTAGGCGTGGTAGCTTATCGCGACTACCAGTCCTTCGTAATGGCCGATATTCCAGGCATTATCGAAGGAGCAGCAGAGGGACGCGGCTTGGGTACGCGCTTTCTGAAGCATATTGAGCGCAACTCTATGCTGCTGTTCATGATTTCGGTAGACAGCAACGACATTGCCGCTGAGTATCAGGTGCTGCTGAATGAGTTGACTCAATTCAACCCGGAACTGCTGGAAAAGCGGCGTGTACTGGCTATTACCAAAGCCGACTTGATTGACGACGAGTTGGAGGACGAAATCCGAGCTACTCTACCTACTGAATTGCCAAGTGTGTTCATCTCCAGCCTAGCGAATAAGAATATTCAGCGGCTGAAGGATATGATTTGGCAGGAACTGCACGCAAAGTAGGGTGGTGTGGTACTACGACTCCAAAGTCGTAGTACCATTATTGTTGCTGATGCCTGCATCACCAGACTGTTCAACAATAGTGGTATTATGAAGCCCAGTGGGCATTCGTAGTACCGCCCACATACATCTTCTGAACTAAACGCAGCTACTTGAAAGTTGCAGTGCCACTATGGCAGCCCTTCTGCCTTTGGCAAACTCCTTGTCTTCGCTTCCTGCCAATCGGCTAAAATGAAGTGAAAAACCCGTTTCGACGAATATTCGATAAAATGGCTGACGAACATAATGTACCGCAGGACGACAACTTGACCGTTGACCCCGACCAGGTAGCTGGTGAAATGGCTGATGTTGAGGCTGCAATAACTACGGAAACTGAAAATGTCCCCCAGCCCGAGGTAAGTAAGACAGAGACTGAGCTTACTGAGCTAAAGGATAAATACCTGCGCCTGGCGGCTGAATTTGACAACTACAAGCGCCGGACCGCCAAAGAGCGCTCTGAGCTGTTCAAAAGTGCCAATCAGGAGCTGATGAGTGTGCTGCTGCCCGTACTTGACGACTTCGAGCGCGCCCGTACGCACACCCAGCAATCAGAAGACGTGCAGGTGGTGCGCGAGAGCGTGGATATCATCTACAACAAGCTCGTCAAGACCCTCCAGCAGAAAGGCCTGACGCCGATGGAAACCAAAGGCGGTGGCTTCGACTCCGATTTGCACGAGGCTATTATCCAGATTCCGGCTCCGAGCGAAGAGCTGAAGGGCAAGGTGGTAGATGAAGTGGAGAAGGGCTATTATCTGGGCGACAAGGTAATCCGCCATGCCAAAGTGGTGCTGGGCCAGTAACAAAGAGAATCGTTGTCATGCAGGGCAGCGCGAAGCATCTCTCTCGCTTCGTTGGATTAGTAATCAGTCGGCAGCCCGCGAGATGCTTCGCGCTGCCCTCCATGACGGACAAAGTATATAATGACAATGGCGCAGAAGCGAGATTATTACGAGGTGTTGGACGTAGCCAAAACCGCGTTGCCCGAGGAGATCAAGAAGGCGTACCGCAAGGTAGCCATCAAGTTTCACCCCGACAAAAACCCTGACGACCCCACGGCTGAAGACAAGTTCAAGGAAGCCGCCGAGGCCTACGAAGTGCTGTCGGATGAGCAGAAGCGCGCCCGCTACGACCGTTTTGGCCACCAGGCCGGCGGTAGCAACGGTGGCGGCCCGAATATGGAAGATATCTTCTCCCAGTTCGGCGACATCTTCGGCGGGGGCGGCTTTGAGGGCTTCTTCGGGGGGCAAAATCGGGGCGGCCGGCGCGTACGAAAAGGCTCCAACCTGCGCATCAAGCTCAAGCTTGATTTGGAGGAAGTAGCCAACGGCATCGAGAAAAAAATTAAGGTGAAGCGTTACGTGGCTTGCAACACCTGCTCGGGTACGGGGGCTAAAAACGGCACCGACGTAAAAGACTGCGGTACCTGCCACGGTCAGGGCCAGGTGAAGCGCGTGGTGAACACCATGCTGGGCCAGATGGTGAGCAGCTCGACCTGCCCCACCTGCAACGGCGAAGGCAAGGTAGTGACCAGCAAGTGCGACGTCTGCCACGGCGACGGCCGCCAGCTCCAGGAAGAAATCATTCCAATCAATATTCCGGCTGGCGTAGCGGAGGGTATGCAGCTGAGCATGAACGGCAAAGGCAACTACCCTGAGCGCGGCGGCGTACCCGGCGACCTGCTCATTCAGATAGAGGAGGAGCCGCACGAATTCCTCAAGCGCGACGGCAACAACATCATGTTCGACCAGTACATCACGTTTGTGGATGCGGCTTTGGGTGCGAGCATCGAAGTACCCACTATCGAAGGCAAGGTTAAAATCAAGGTGGACCCCGGCACCCAGCCCGGCAAGATTCTGCGTCTGCGCGGCAAAGGCATCAAGGACCTGAACGGCTACGGTCGCGGCGACCAGCTGATTCATATCAACGTTTGGACGCCGAAAGTGGTGAATAGTCAGGAGCGCGAGTTGCTGGAGAAGCTGCGGGATTCGCAGAATTTTACGCCCAATCCGGGCAAGAACGAGAAAGGATTCTTTGAGAAAGTGAAGGAGTACTTCCAATAAGCCGGAGCGGGTTTATTAGATTTCCTGAACTCTATCACAAAAAAGCCCCCCAGAACTATTCTGGGCGGCTTTTTTGTGATAGATAACGTTAGCTTAAAACAGCGGCTTACCCCTGATGAGAGGCTGGTTCAACGTGCTTCGGTTTGGGCCTCACGTTGTTGCTTGGCTTTACTATCGCGCCCAATCTGGTACCCCATCAACGCAAGAGCTGCGACGATAATAGTAATTGATAGATATTTGCGCCCAGGCGATAAACTGCTCGGTGTTGCCACATCCTGACCAGTTGGAGCATATTGGAGGTCGGAAAGCAGAAAACCGATGCTGAGCAGCAAACAGATACTGGTCTGGACCCAGTCGCCCAGCCAGAGGTTAAGGAGCGCTAGCATACCGAAAATAACGGCCGCTATTACATTCAGCTTTTTCATAGTATACGAGTGTAAGTTGAGTTAGCTTGTATATCGCGCTTAGCCCTAGAACATTACAGGCAACGGCCGAATTATTTTGCGACAAATAATTTTTTCGGCGCCTTGTAATGCTACACCGCTGGCGGCGATGTATGAAGTGTATCCTGGATATTTCCTTGCTCTTGGCTCCTGACCCTAATACCGCTGAATTTCTGATGCTCATCAATGCGCATCAGGCCATGCTCCGGCGAATTTGTCGGCTGTATTGCCCCGATGCCGATGACCAGCAGGACTTGTTTCAAGAAATCGTGCTGCAACTGTGGCGGGCTTTCCCGCGCTACGAGCCGCGGGGGGCAAAAATAAGTACCTGGATGTACCGCATCGGGCTGAACGTGGCCGTGTCGGATTTGCGCCACCGCACCCGCAAGCCCACTCCCGACCGCCTCAACCCGCAGATAATAGAAGTAGCCCAAGCCTCTGACCTCGGAACTGACACAACGGAAACAGCGGCGCTCTACCGGGCTATTGAATGGCTGTCGGAAGTAGAAAAGGCCTTTGTGCTGCTCTATCTGGAAGAGCACACTTACGAGGAAATGGCTGACATTCTAGGGATTACGCAGAACAACGTTCGGGTCAAAATGCACCGCATTCAAGAAAAACTACGCAGGATTTTCAGCCGCTCAGCACAATGGAATTAAATGAACTCCGACAAATGTGGAACCGCCAGGCCGCGGATGAGCTAATTCCGCTCAGCGCGCAGAGCGTGGCGCGCATGGTGGCACGCAAGTCAGATAATGTAGTGACGAGGCTGCGCCGCAACGCTTGGTGGGAAGTCGGGTCTATCGTCTATGTGATTATAGCCTTGCCGTTCGGTATCGACTACTTTAACAACCAGTTCATGAAGGGCTATCTGCTGGCCTTTGAGCTGCTGTCGGTGGCTTTTCTCTACTACTACTACCGCAAGTTCAAACTGCTGCGCCGAATGGATCATGTAGATAAGGACGTGCGTGGGCATTTGCAGACGCTGATTCTGGGTTTGCGCGGCCTGCTTGCCATTTATTTGCGCCTCACGCTCTGGGTTACCATTGCCGCCCTTATAGCCACCACCTCTTATCAAGCCTTTAGGCTTACTCTGAAATACAACGGTGGAAAGCTGTTCTGGAGTATCGGGTTGATGATGATAATCATGTTTTTAACGGGCGCAGTCCTATATTGGCTGATGGTCAAGTTCACTAAGTGGTACCTGCAGAAGCTCTACGGTCAGCACCTCGACCGTCTCGAAGGATACCTGCATGAGCTACAGGCCGATTAAGAATTTGCCCCCCAGCTCAGCTAAAGAACGGGAACATTCATATAAATGAATACATTTAACGTCGACAAACCCTTATTCCAGCTGTGAGCAACATTCTACAAGCAATTGACGTGCACAAAGCCTATGAGTCGCACGTCGCCCTGAACGGCGTCAGCCTCGACATTCCCGAGCGGAGTATTTTTGGTTTGCTGGGCCCGAATGGAGCGGGCAAAACCTCGCTGATCCGTATCATTACCCAGATTACGGGCGCTGACTCGGGCGAAATTCGGTTTCGGGGCGAGCGGCTGAACCCGCGCCACATTGCCCAGATCGGGTATTTGCCGGAAGAGCGCGGGCTGTATAAGAAGATGAAGATAGGGGAGCAGCTCCTGTATCTGGCGCAGCTGAAAGGCCTTTCCAAGGCCGATGCTACCCAGCGCATCAAAGCCTGGATCGACCGCTTCGACCTGCGGCCGTGGGTAGGCAAAAACGTGGAGGATTTGTCGAAGGGGATGCAGCAGAAGGTGCAGTTTATTGCCACGGTGCTGCACGAGCCCAGCCTGATCATCCTCGACGAGCCGTTCTCGGGCTTCGACCCGATAAACGCGAACCTGATTAAAGACGAGATTCTGGAGCTGCGCGAGAAAGGCGCCACCATTATTTTCTCCACGCACCGCATGGAATCGGTGGAGGAAATGTGCGACTCTATTGCCTTAATTAACCGCTCGCGCAAAGTGCTCGATGGCCCGGTAGGCAAGATTAAGGATACGTTCAAAACTAATACCTACGAAGTGGAGGGCAAAGGCCGCCTGATGGTCATTCATCCCGACTTTGAGGTGCTGGAGCACAAGGAGCGCGAAAACGGCTTTTTCTACGACCGTATCCGCCTGCACGAAGGCGTGACGCCCAACGACTTGCTGCGCTACCTCATCGGCCAGGTGGAGGTACATGCCTTCCGCGAGCAGATTCCGAGCATCAATGAAATCTTCATCCGCCGCGTGCGCGAGACGATGCCGGAGTCGTTGGTGGAGGAGAACGTGTGATCTATACCTGTCATCCCTCCTCCATTGTCATCCTGAGGAACGAAGGACCTTATGACATCAGGACAAGGCGCTCAACTGCTATAAGGTCCTTCGTTCCTCAGGATGACAACTGGTTTAAGGATGTCGTTTAAGTAAAAGAAGCAAAACCAACAGCTCCCAATGGATAAAATATGGCTTATCGTGCAGCGTGAGTACATCACGCGGGTGCGCAAAAAGAGCTTTCTCATTATGACCTTCGTGGGGCCGCTGCTGATGTCGGCGCTTTTCGTGGTGCCGGCCCTGCTCACGCAGATGGGGTCGGATGAAAAGAAAATAGTGACCGTAGCCGATGCTGGGGGGCTTTTTGCCGGCCAGCTCCCGGAGAATGAAAAGAGCGACATTCGTTACGTACACGCGCCCCCCGATTTGGAGACGGCGAAAGCGGAGTTTAAAAAAAGCAAGAATTCGGCCTTGCTCTATATTCCGCCCTTTGACCTGGCCAACCCCACGGGCATCAAGCTTTTTGGCCGCGAAAATCTTAGTCTGACGCTCCAGCTGGGCATTGAGCGCATGGTGAACCGCCAGGTGGAAGCCGCCCGCCTGCGCAAGTCGGGCATCGATCAGCAAGTGCTCGACAACTTGAAAGCCGACATTGATGTAGCCACGGTGAACCTGAGTGCCGAAGGCGAAAAATCGAGCAACTCCATGGTGACGTCAGGGGTGGCGTATTTTATGGCTTTCCTGATTTACCTGTTCATCTTCCTTTATGGCGTACAGATTATGCGTGGCGTGATTGAAGAGAAAACCAGCCGCATCGTGGAGGTGATTATGTCGTCGGTGAAGCCGTTTCAGCTGATGATGGGCAAGGTACTCGGGATTGCCGCCGTGGGCCTTACCCAACTATTGCTGTGGGTAGCACTGTCGAGCATCGTTATTACCGGCGTTTCGGCCGCAATGGGGCTGGATACGGTTACCACCTCGCGCACCGAGCAAATACAGACTGCTGCCCAGTCGGCGGGAGCCACGCCCGCGGAAACGGAGAAAAAAACAGCTGTACTCCTGCAGTCAGTATCAGAGGGCTTTGCCAACCTCAATTTGCCCCTGATTATCGGCAGCTTCCTGTTTTACTTCCTGGGGGGCTATTTGCTGTATGGTGCCTTGTTTGGGGCCATCGGAGCGGCCGTGGACAACGAAACGGATACCCAGCAGTTCATGCTGCCCATCACCATGCCCCTGATCCTGACTTTCATCGTGGCCCAAAGCGTGATGATTCGGGACCCGAACGGGCCGATAGCTTTCTGGATGTCGATGATACCGTTCACGTCGCCTATTGCCATGGTCATTCGCATTCCATTCGGCGGCGTCACGGCGGGGCAATTGCTGCTGTCGATGGCGCTGCTGATTGTAGGCTTCATTGGCACAATCTGGATAGCCGCCCGAATTTACCGCGTGGGTATTTTGCTGTATGGCAAGAAGGTAACGTACAAAGAATTGTCGCGCTGGATGTTTTATAAGGGGTAGGAGCACGCCACGGCGCGTTCGACGCCCACGCATAGCTCCAACTATAATGAAAGCAGCGTTTCGCAACGATTGAACGCGCCGTAGCGCGTTCCTACGGAGCCCCGTCGTTTGCCTAGCGGCAAGCCTGACGGGGCTTTTCGCGCTTCACTGGGAACAAGATCCTCGCTAACCGACTTCCTATTCTACGCCACCCACTTTGCTTATGCGCCGCTTATTCCTTCTGCCGATCTTGCTTAGCCTACTCAGCTTCCGCACCGACGACCGTCCTGCTTACCGCCTCTACACCGCCGCCGGCAAAGCTGCCAGCTACGATAGGATGCTGAAGGAACTCGCCGAAGCCGATGTCGTGCTTTTCGGCGAGCAGCACAACGACCCCATCGCGCACTGGCTACAGTTGCAAGTAGCCCGCGACCTGGCTCAGCGCAAAGCTGGCCAGTTGGTATTAGGGTTGGAGATGTTTGAGCGCGACGTGCAGCCGCTCGTGGAGCAATACAATACCGGCGAGCTGGACGATAAAGCGTTTGAAGAGCAAAGCCGGCCCTGGCCCAACTACGCTACCGATTATAAGCCCTTACTCCAGCTGGCGCGCCAGAACAAGCTGCGTGTAGCAGGTACCAACGTACCGCGCCGCTATGCTTCTCAGGTAGCGAAAGGCAGCCTGACCGCTCTCGATAATTTGCCCCCCAGTGAGCGGGAATGGCTGGTGCCGCTGCCTATAGCCATCGATTATACGCTGCCCGGCTATGCGAATATGGCGAAGATGTTTGGAGGCGATGCCCACGATGGCGCGGGTGCTCAGAATATTATTCAGGCCCAAGCGCTGAAAGACGCTACCATGGCGCATTTTATTCTGAAAAGCCGGCAGCCCGGCCAGCTGCTGCTCCACCTCAACGGCAGCTACCACTCCGACAACTACGATGGCATCTACTGGTATCTGCGTCAGGCCGAACCTAAGCTGCGCATTCGCACCATCTCTACCATCTCGCAGGAGCAACTGGGGAAGCTGGAAAAGGAGCATCTGCGCAAGGCCGACTTCGTGCTGGTGGTGCCAGCTGATATGACCAAGACGTATTAATTTTTAATTGCTGTTAAAAGTATGTCGGCAAAGTTGTAACTTAAGTAACTCAGGGGCAATTCAATAGCTGGTCGGAATTATGAAAGTTTGCGAATACATGCTTAGTGTGCTGCTCTGTGGCTTCGGCTTGCTGACTAGCGCCTGTAGCGAAACCAAGTCCGAAATTAGCTTGCAGGCTTTAGGAGGTACTAACCGTCCTATTGCTACAGCAGATACCTGCGACGGGCCAGATACCGCTATTGCGTGCTGCTTTGTGAATATGCCAGCTTCATTAACTTCTACGCTAAAGATGGGCGGCCCCAATGAGCCGGGTGACCCACTACTTATAACCGGCATTTTGCTGCAGGCTGATGGCAAAAGTCCATATGCGGGTGTAATCCTCTACGCTTATCAAACTGACCACACGGGGCATTACACCAAAAAAGGCGGTGAAACAGGTGTTCAGAAGTGGCATGGGCACTTGCACGGCTGGGCAAAGTCGGACAAGCAGGGCCGCTACACAATTAACTCCGTTCGGCCGGCGTCATACCCTAGCCGCACGGACCCCGCTCATATACACGCTGTTATTCAGGAGCCAGGGGGGCGTCGTCCACCGTATTATATCACCGACTTTGTGTTCAAAGACGACCCGTTGGTAACACCGAAGTATATAGCATCAATACTGTCGGTGTCGGTGGGTGGTGCCGGCATAGTTGAGTTGCAGCGAACAGCAACAGGCTGGAAAGGCCACCGAGATATCATCTTGAAGAGGTAGTCTTAGTGACTAAGGAGTTTTGACTAACCACAGGGGAAATAAAAAGCCTTGCTTACGGAATGTAAGCAAGGCTTTACTGTAAAAGCGAGGCAGTTTGTTTATTAAGCTGAGAACGACGAGCCGCAGCCGCAAGTACTTTTAGCTTGGGGGTTGTTGAAGACGAAGCCCCGAGCGTTCAGGCCGTCTTGGAAGTCAACCTCCATGCCCAGCACGTACATCGCGTGCTTCTTGTCCATGATCAGGCGCAAACCGTCAAGGTCGTATACCTCATCATTGTCTTTGGCTTTGTCGAAGCCGAGCAGGTAGCTCATGCCGGAGCAGCCGCCGCCCTGCACCCCGATGCGCAAGCCGTATTCGGTAGGCACCTTCTTTTCTTCAATGATATTTCTAACTTCTACCAAAGCCCGCGAGGTGAGGCTGATGGGAGCAGTTTTGGTTGAAACGGCCGTTGCCATAATGAGTTCGTGGTTAAGAGAAGACTGAAGCAAAGATACGAAGACCGTAGCATTCGTATAGGGATAGAACAGCCGGTTGGCTGGTCCGGTTCACTGGTTATCTTTGCCCAAAGACCGCGCCAGTCGCTTGGTGGCGGTGGCCACTCCATCATCCATCCTTTATCATTTCGCCAAGCCTTCGCTTCGCAAGCCCATATGGATACTACCGCCTATATTTTCGAGCTGCTCAAAATTATTCTGCCTGCTGTTATCGTGGCTGGTTCGGTGTATCTGCTTATCAAGCAATACTTCGAGAAGGAACAGCAGCGCCGTCTGATTGAGCTGCGCTTGCAGAGCAGCAAAGAAACCCTACCTATCCGTTTGCAGGCCTACGAGCGGGTAACGCTGTTGCTGGAGCGAATTACCCCTAACAACATTTTGGTGCGCCTTAGCAGCGCCGGCCAAACGGCCCCCGAGTTTCACCGCCTCCTGCTCCAGGAGATTCGAGCCGAGTTCGAGCACAACCTGTCCCAGCAGCTATATATGAGCCCCGACGCTTGGGACCACGTAAAGCAGGCCCGCGAAAACGTGCTGACGATGATCAACAAAGCCTACCACGCCTTACCATCGCCCCAACAGGCCCGCGGCACCGAACTCGCCAAGCGTGTGCTGGAAACCCTGATTGCGCAGGAAGTAGACCCGACGGAGCGGGCGCTGAACGTAGTGAAGCGCGAGGCGGCAAGTTTATTTTAAGCTGGTTCGTTATTCATAAAAAAGCCCCCACGATATTCTTTGGTGGGCTTTTTTATGAATAACGAACCAGCTATACTGCGGCTAGCTGCGAATCAATGGCTCGCTGATAACACGCCTCGTACAGCGGGACAATCTTCTCCACCGCAAACTCTTCGGCCCGCGCCCGCGCGTTGGCTTTAAAGGTAGGCAGGTTTTCATCGGCCAGAATAAAGAGCGCTTTCTCTACCATGTCGGCCACGTCGCCGACGGCGCTGGTAGTGCCGGTCACGCCGTCTACGTTGAGTTCAGGAATGCCCCCCGCGTTGGTACTGACGACGGGTACTTCGCAGGCCATGGCTTCTAGAGCAGCCAGACCAAAGCTTTCTTTCTCGGAAGGCATCAGGAATAAATCGCTGATACTGAGCACTTCCTCCACAGCCTCCAGCTTGCCCAAAAAACGAATGTCGCTGAGGTAGCCCGTTTCGCGGCAGAGCTTTTCGATGCGGGGCCGGTCGGGGCCGTCGCCGACGAGCAGGAGTTTGGCCGGAATCTGTTTGCGCACGCCCGCGAAGATGCGCACCACATCTTCGACCCGCTTTACGGAGCGAAAGTTCGAAGTGTGAATGAGTAGCTTTTCGCCTTCAGGCGCAATAGCCGCCTTGAAATGAGACTTGTTCTGCTTCTTGAAGCGCTCCAGATTGATAAAGTTGGGAATCACTTCAATGTCTTTCTCAATGGCAAAGTACTGGTATGTCTCAGCCCGCAAATCAGCGGATACGGCTGTCACGCCATCCGATTGATTGATGCTGAAGGTAACGACCGGCTCGTAGCTGGCATCTTTGCCCACCAGAGTAATATCAGTGCCGTGCAGAGTCGTGATGATCGGGATCTGAATGCCTTTGGTGCGCAAAATCTGCTTGGCCATATAAGCTGCCGATGCGTGCGGAATGGCATAATGCACATGGAGCACATCCAGTTTTTCGTGCTGCACGATGTCGACCATTTTGCTGGCTAAGGCCAGCTCATAGGGTGGGAACTGGAACAGCGGATACGGCGGCACATACACCTCATGGTAGAAGAGGTTCTCGTTGAAAAAATCGAGGCGTACGGGCTGGCTGTACGTAATAAAGTGGATGCGGTGTCCTTTGAGAGCCAGGGCTTTACCTAGCTCCGTAGCAACTACGCCGGAACCTCCGAAAGTGGGATAACAAACAATGCCGATGTTCATGGTAGGGGGATGTAGCGCGAGCTTTCAGCTCGCGTTTCGTTGCGGCCAGGGAAGGTAGCGCGAACCGGAAGCTTGGCCTTGCCGTCCTCCGGTTCGCGCTACAGAATAACGGTGCTCCAAGCCAGGCTTGAGGTTGCACAAAAAAAAGCGGTAAGCCATCTTTCGGATGTCTTACCGCCAAATACGGGTCAGAAGTTGCGCGAAAAGAACGGACAACGGGTCATGTCTTGGAAATGCTTTTGTTGAAGGACTTATAAATAACGTCGTGGATGCGTGTGCGGACGTTATTTTGAATCAATTTGTTGTTGCCCGCGTCAGGGTACACCCGATTGGAAAGAAAGATGTAGACGATTTTGTTTTCAGGATCGAGCCATACGCAGGTACCCGTGAAGCCAGTGTGGCCAAAAGTAGCCGGCGGCGCCATGCTCGATGTTGGGCCCTGACCTGGTCCTTTCTCAGGAGTGCCGTGGTCCCAGCCCAGCCCACGACGGTTGCCAGCTATCTGCGGCCGCGAAAACTCCGTCACGACGGGCGACTGAAAATAGCGCGACCCACCGTAACGGCCATTTTGCAGGTTCATCTGCATCAGAACGGCCAGATCATTGGAATTAGCAAATAAGCCCGCGTGCCCGCCCACGCCACCCACGATGGCCGCGCCCTGGTCATGCACCGAGCCGCGGAGCTCGGAACGACGGTAGTAGGTGTCCTTTTCGGTGGGCGCGATGCAGGAGCTGGGAAACCGCTGCAACGGATTATAAGTCATGGTATTCAGCCCCAGCGGCTGATAAAAATTCTTTGCCAGAAACTGCTCAATGGGCTGGTTCAACAGCTTCTCACACAGGCGCTTCACTATCACGAAGGTCAGGTCGCTGTACTCCAGGGGGTATTTACCCTTTACCTTAGGCAGCAAACCAGAGCGCATCGTCCAGACCCAAACGGAATCGTCGGCGGTCTTCAGGCTGTACGTGCCGGGCACCACTTCATTGGGGAAATCAGCCGAGCGGGTGCTGGCGTAGAACGTAGGCTTGAGGCCGGTTTTGGTGACCGTGCGCTCCCACATCGGAATACCTGCCTTGAGGCCCGCCTGGTGCAGCAGCAGGTCGCGCACAATGATGTCTTTTTTGTTGGTAGTACGCAGCTCAGGCAAATACGCCGATACTTTCTCATCGAGGTTAAGTTTGCCTTGGTCTTTCAGGTACATGGCCGCCTGCAAGGTGCCTGCTACTTTTGTCACCGAGGCCAAGTCATAAAGCGTGCTGCTATTTACTGGCTGGGTTCGCTCGTAGGTATTGAAGCCGTAGCTTTTATCGAAAATTACGGCACCATTCTTCGCTACCAGCACCTGGCAGCCCGGAGCAGCGGCGTAAGCCACCGTTTCAAGGGCGATATTATCTATCTGGGCCAAAACACGGGAGTCCAGGCCTTCGCTTTCCGGCGTAGCGTAGCGCAGGCGGTTAAAGTTGGGCGTTGGCAGGCCAGTGCTTGCTTTGAGCGTAGGCGACACGGTAACTGGCAGCCGCCCCTTCGCTGAAAGTGCCCCAAAGAGTACCTGAGGTACCACGAGCTGGGAAGGGTAATTGTCCTCGTAGCCGCAGACCAAGGTTCGGGCTGATTCTAAGTACTTCAGCGCGTAGGCGTTACCCATTGCTACTACTACCGTTTTCACACGGGGGTTGGCCTGAAGCTGCTGAATAAACTTCAGCGCTCCGTCGCCCAGGCCGTACTTATGTACGGGCGTACTATTCATGCCGTGTAGGCTGACAACCACCGTATTGTAGGGCCCTAGCCGCGACAGGATACGGGCATACGTGGAGTCGGGGGCGTAGCGGTTGGGCACTGAGTAAACCGTTCCTCCCTGATACTTATTTATCAGGGTAGCGTAGGTAGTGCCTGTGGGTGCCCCGATAGTGACGGAAGCGATACGCAGGGTATCCAAACGATGAAAAGGCAACAGATTGTCCTGGTTCTTGACCACCGTCACGGCGTGCTCGTACAGCTGTTGCTGCACCATGCGGCTTAAAGGCCGGTTCAGGCTGGTCATCAGATTAGTAAGGTCGATGGGTTGGTAGCGATTAAGCCCCGCCCAATACTTAGCCCGCAGAATCTTACGCACGCGGTACTCCAGGTCAGCGGGCTGAATTTTGCCCCCCGCGATGGCTTCGCGAATTCTTTGCAGCGCTACGGGCACATCTTCGGAGAAGAGTAGAACATCATTGCCAGCGGCCAAGGCCAGGGCATCTACTTCCCCCGGCTTATACAGGTTCGAGACGCTCTTCATATTCAGTGCATCGGTGAAAACCAGCCCTCTATAAGCCATTTTCTCCTTGAGCAAGCCTGTTACAAGATTGTACGACAGAGTCGTGGTCTGAGTGCGCAGCGTATCGAAGAGCGGCATGTATAAGTGGGCCACCATCACGCCCATCACTCCCGCGTCGAAGGACTGCTGAAAGGGATATAAGTCAACGTTGGTAAGCCGGGCCATATCGGTATTCACCACCGGTAGCGCCACATGCGAATCCGTATCCGTATCACCGTGGCCGGGGAAGTGCTTGGCTACGGCAATGATGCCGTGGTCCTGCAAGCCCCGGATATACGCCACGCCGCGCTTGGCAACCTGCTCTTTATCTTCCCCAAAAGAGCGGTTACCAATGACCGGATTGTCAGGGTTAGAATTGACGTCGATAACCGGCGAGAAGCTTACGTGGACGCCCAGCGCCTTCATGTTGAGCGCAATTTCACGGCCCATCTGGTACACGTACTGGTCGTCGTCCATGGCGCCCAGGGTCATGGCCTTGGCGAAATGCATGGAGCTGTCGAGGCGCATATCGAGGCCCCACTCAGCATCCATCGCGATGAGCAAGGGTAGCTTCGCCAGCCGTTGATAACGATTGGTAAGGGCAGCTTGGCGGCGCGGGCCACCCTGCAAAAACATTAGCCCCCCAATATGATAGGTACGTACCAACTCCTCAATCTGGAGTACGTGTTTGCGGTCCTTATTGGAGTAGGCTGCTACCATAAAGAGCTGGCCCAGGCGCTGATCGGGAGTGAGCGAGCTATACACGCTGTCCACCCAGCTCTGCTCGGCCGGCGACATGGGGCGTACGTCTTTGTCAATCGGAGACGAAGACGAAATGATCAGTCCCGTTATGGCCAGCAATAGCAGCAAAAGTCTAATCGAATAATCCTTGAGCATCGGCTCTGCTGGTGTGGTCGTAACGTTGAAAACGAGCGGAATTAGCCCTACTTTTGTCCCCTTCAGAAAGCAATAGCGAGGGGGGCTGTAGTCGTTTTGGCTGACCCAGGGCACCCGGTTTTCGCACTGCTTAGGTAGCTGGTTCGGCAGCCGAGGCCAGGGCTGCACAAACCAAATTTGACCGCGAACTTACGGATAATTTCCCGGCCTTGATCGGTTTCGGCGGTATTCAGGCCCTTTTTACTTCTGTTAACTTCTTTCTTAACCCCCTCAGTTCCCGGTCGATGGCGGACGTGATTCAATTGCTTCCCGAATACCTCGCTAACCAAATCGCGGCCGGCGAGGTGGTGCAGCGCCCTGCTTCCGTGGTAAAAGAATTGCTGGAAAACGCCGTGGACGCGGGCGCTTCGCAGGTGCAGCTGATTATCAAGGATGCCGGTAAGCAGCTCGTACAAGTGGTAGACAACGGCGCTGGGATGTCGCCGACCGATGCCCGCATGAGCCTAGAACGTCATGCTACGAGCAAGATTCGTTCCACTGAGGATTTGTTTCGAATTCGCACCCTCGGCTTCCGGGGCGAGGCGCTGGCTTCTATCGCGGCCGTAGCTCAGCTGGAATTGCGCACCAAACAGCGCGAGTACGATACGGGTACGCTGTTATTAGTAGAAGGCTCGCAGGTAATGAGCCAGCAGCCCGTGGCCTGTCCCGATGGCACCAGCATCGCGGTCAAGAATCTTTTTTATAACGTGCCGGCCCGGCGTAACTTTCTGAAAAGCAACGCTGTAGAGATGCGCCATATTCTGGACGAGTTCCAGCATGTGGCGTTAGCAAATCCGCAGACAACATTTTCGCTTTATCAGAATGAGCTGGAGGTGTTCAATCTGCCGGCCGGTAAGCTAAGCCAGCGCATCGTGGCCTTGCTGGGCAACGGCTATAAGGAGCAGCTGGCGGCCTGTGAGGAGGTGACGCCGTTTATAACCGTCAAGGGGTTTATTGGTAAGCCCGAATCGGCGAAGAAAAGCCGGGGCGACCAGTTCTTTTTCGTGAACAACCGATTCATCCGCTCGGCTTACCTCAACCACGCCGTGTTGGCGGCCTACGAGGGCCTGTTGCCCCGTGACACTCATCCGTTTTACGTCTTGTTTCTGGAGCTTGATCCCAAGACCATCGACATCAACGTGCACCCGACCAAGACCGAAATCAAGTTTGAGGACGAGAAAACGGTGTACGCCATCGTGCGGGCCGCCGTGAAGCAGTCACTGGGGATTCATAACATGGCGCCGTCGCTGGACTTTGAGGGCGATGTTAACTTTGCTCCCATACGGCCGCTGCGCACTTCCGGCGCCAGCCACAATTCCTTTTCCGACGAATACCGCCCCGATGCGCTGTCTGCGGCCGCTGCTCAGGCAGCCTCACCTTCCCCGCGCGAACGGCAACCCGACCGATTTGCCCCCCAGGATCGGAATTTGCCCCCCAGGCCTACCGATCAGGCCAAGCGGGATTTGGAAGACTTTTACCGCTCGCTCGGCCAGTCGGCTCGGCCTGATATAGAAGCTGAAGCTACCGACATGCTGCCGCCCTCAGATGATGAGCTAGCATTGGTAGAGACTGCCAGCCCCGAGTTGCCGTTGCGCGAAAACCAGGCAGGACCAGGGAGCAAGGTTATTCAGGTGCATCAGCAGTACGTGCTGGTACCGGTAAAATCGGGAGTGATGCTCATTGACCAGCTGGCCGCCCGCGAGCGAATTCTGTATGAGCAGTACGCCCAGGCGCTGGAGCGGGAAAGCGGCGCGTCGCAAACCTTGCTTTTCCCGCGCACCGTCACGTTTTCGCCCGCTGATTTTGCTGTGCTGCGCGAAGTTACCGATGCGTTGCACGCATTAGGCTTTCGGTTCACGGAATTTGGCCCCCACACCATTGCCGTGGAAGGCATCCCGGCCGACGTGCCCGCCCGCGACGAGAAGGAGCTATTTGAAGGCCTGATTGAGCAGTTTCGGACCCACGCTGGCCCCGTGAAGCTGAATAGGCGCGAGCAAGTGGCCCGCGCTTTGGCTCGGCGCGTAGCCGCCAGCGCCGCCAGCGCCCGCTTATCGGAAGTAGAAATGAACGCCCTCGTCGATCGGCTTTTTGCCTGCGCCGTGCCGGGCTACACCCCCGACGGCCGCAAAACCCTGGTGCTTTTGGAGCTTGACCAATTGCAGGGCTTCTTTACTCGCTAAGCAAGTAAATTACGCCGCTTTCAGGCTGGTTATCGTTTCTGACGATAATGCCGTTTAAGCCGTAATAATCTGCCTGACTCTAGCCGCAGTTAGCTGTTATTAGCAGCGTAACTTATTTCATCTGCCTTCCCTCGCTTCATGTTCAATCTGACTCCTACAGTTCGTATTCTGCTGTTTATAAATATTGGCGTTTTTCTGCTTGCCACGCAACTGGGGCTGGGGTTTCTGGCTTTGTATCCAGTTGGCTCGCAAAGCTTTCAGCCCTGGCAGTTTCTTACTTATATGTTCATGCACGGCGGCCTGGGTCATATTTTTGGCAATATGTTCGGCCTGATTTCTTTCGGCCCGCTGCTGGAGCAGCGTTGGGGCGCACAGCGTTTCCTAACATTCTGGTTGGTTTGCGGTATTGGGGCCGGTATTCTCTATTCGGGGGTGCGGTTTTATGAGTTGAATAAAATGAGTGAAGCGCGGCTGGCGTTTCAGCAGGCACCTTCCGGCGTGGCCTTCGCCGACTTCTTCCGCGACAATGCTCCCGAGGCGCGGGGCTTTGAAGTGGTAGCCTCCGCTCTTCAGCGCAACCCTAACGATGCGGGCCTGATTGCCTCCGCCAATGAAACCATCAATGCCATCTACGGGCGCAGCTTCAACTCGCCGATGGTGGGTGCCTCGGGCGCGCTGTTCGGCATTCTGTTCGCCTTCGCGTATCTGTTCCCGAATACGGAGCTGATGCTCCTATTCTTTCCTTTTCCAATCAAGGCAAAATATTTCGTCGCGCTGTATGGCCTCTATGAGCTTTATTCAGGCTTCAAGCGGGTGCCAGGCGACAATGTGGCGCACTTCGCCCACTTGGGCGGAATATTGATTGGGTTCATTTTGTTGAAACTCTGGGAGCGAAACCGCACTCGGATGTACTAGTAATGGCTAACACCTGCTGCGTTTTTCATGAGTATTGTAAACGATATCCGCACCGCCTTCAGCCGCCGCGACAACGCCTTGAACCAGCTTCTGCTGATTAATATCCTGGTGTTCGTCGTGCTGATTCTAATCAAGGCAGTGACGTTTTTGGCTGGCGGCTCCGGCATTTATGAAAGCATCGTGCGCCTGTTCAGTCTACCCGCCGACCTGGGCGCATTGGCGCGCCGGCCCTGGTCGGTGCTGACGTATGCCTTTCTGCACCAAGGTTTTCTGCATATCATTTTTAATCTGCTAAACCTGTATTGGTTTGGCTCTTTGGTGCGCGAGTACCTCGGCGACCGGAAGCTGGTGAGCCTCTATATTCTGGGGGCGCTGGCTGGGGCGGCGCTTTTTCTGCTGGCGTATAATCTGGTACCTGCTTACCGCAATGGGCCGTTGGCCGAAGTGCTGGGCGCGTCCGGGGCGGTTACGGCTATTATCGTAGCCGCTGCCACCCTGCTGCCGGATTATACTTTCAATCTGATCCTGATTGGCCCGGTCAAGATTAAATACATCGCCATCGTCATCGTGATTATTTCTCTGGCCGGCATTGATGGTGGCAATGCGGGGGGCGAAATCGCGCACATTGGCGGAGCAATCTTTGGCTTTAGCTTTATTAAGCTGCTCCAGCGCGGAACCGATCTGGGCCGCCCCGTGCAGGCCACCGGCGACTGGTTTGGGGGGCTTTTTAGTGGCCGCCCGCGCCTACGCGTCACGCACCGTAGCCGCCCCACCGAGCCCGCCACCACTGCCCGCAAAGGCGGCGTTGTCAAGCCCGAACAAGACGAGATTGACGTGATTCTAGACAAAATTTCCCGCTCCGGCTACGAGAGCTTGTCGAAGGATGAAAAGCAAAAACTATTTCGGGCCAGCCAGAAATAACCTCGCGTGCCTTCTTAGCCAAAGTATCTGTCATGCTTCGCGCCGCTCTGCATGGCACGCAATAAAAAAGCCCCCCAGATCAAGTCTGGGGGGCTTTTTATATCTGTTTACTGAAGACTACGCCGTCTGAGTCATTTTGTCCAGCGCTTCCATTACTTCCTTCACATGGCCACGCGAAGTTTCGAGCAACTGCTTCTCATCGTCATTGAGCTGTAACTCAATTACGCGCTCGATACCGTTTTTGCCCAGAATAACCGGAGCACCGAGGTATACGCCATCGATGCCATATTCGCCTTCCAGTTTGATGCACACGGGGAACACGCGGCGCTGGTCGCGCACGATGGCCTCTACCATTTGTGCGGCAGCGGCACCAGGAGCATACCACGCCGAGGTGCCCATGAGCTTTACCAACTCACCTCCACCAACAGCCGTGCGTTGCACGATGGCGTCAAGCTCGGCTTTGCCGATAAGCTCCGTCACCGGAATACCGCCTACAGTGGTGTAGCGGGGTAGTGGCACCATGGTGTCGCCGTGGCCGCCCATGAGCACGGCCTGAATGTCTTTGGGACTCACGTTCAGCGCTTCGGCCAGGAAAGCCCGGTAGCGGGCCGTATCCAGAATGCCCGCCATGCCGAACACCTTCTCGCGGGGCAAGCCGGAGGTGAGGTGGGCCTGGTAGGTCATCACGTCGAGGGGATTGGAAACGACAATGATAATAGCGTTGGGCGAGTACTTCACCACCTGCTCCGTCACCATTTTTACGATGCCAGCGTTGGTCGAAATCAGGTCGTCGCGGCTCATGCCGGGCTTGCGGGGCAGGCCCGAGGTAATCACTACTACCTCTGAGTCAGCGGTACGACTATAGTCGCCGGTGACGCCGACGGTACGGGAGTCATAGCCGATAACAGGCGACTTCTGCCAGATGTCCAGCGCTTTGCCTTCGGCGAAGCCTTCCTTAATATCAACGAGAACAATTTCGTTGGCGATTTCGCGGGTGGCGAGTACATCGGCGCAGGTTGCGCCCACGTTGCCAGCCCCAACTACGGTAACTTTCATCGGGTGAGGAATTGGGAGTGAAATATTGGATTCGCGGGGTAAAAGTAAGCGAAAACGGGTTGGGTAAGTAGCAGGTTGTTTAGGAAAGTAGGGGCGGCTTGCAGCCGCCTGTCGTTGTTTAGTTAAACGACCCAAACAACATCAGCCACGACGGGCAGTTACAAGCCGCCCCTACAGTCGCCGCAGCACCAGTACCCGCCGCGTCTCCTCCGTCACTTTATATCGCTCATCAGGCCGGAAGCCGATAACCCAGGCAATGCGCTGGTCAGCCGTGACGAGCACGCGCACGTCATCTTTAAGATTAAGCGGCACTTTTTGGTCAATCAGAAAGTCGCTGATCTTCTTTTTGCCTTTCATACCGATGGGCATAAACCAGTCGCCTTCCTGCCAGCGGCGCACGGTGAGCGGAAATTGCAGGCGGTCGGCATCAAGCGCCGCTTCGTTTTTCTTTCGGAGCACGCTAAATCCTTCCGCTTCCTGCAAGTCGGCGGTCAGATGCAGGCCATCGGCGAGAAGCTTGGTTTGGCCCGCCTGTAGTTGGTAGGTACCAAAGCGCGTGAGGTTCCGGCGGGTAATAACAAGCTGGTTGCGGTCCTTCACCAGCGTATGTGTCGGCGACTCGAAGCGGCGGCCAGCGGTGGCTTTGAAGGCGGCCACAATTTCTTTGGTAACGGGAAAAGAGAAGTTAAACGGCCGCAGCAGCTCATGCAAAACCAGCGTAATAGCTGCCGTTGCTTGCAGGGTGGCAATGTTGAAGTAGATTACTTCATCCTCTTCCTTCTGAGCCTGAGCCGCGGTATCGGCCACGTAGCGGCGTACAATTTCCTCGGCTCCACCTACACGCTCGGCGGTATGCTCCAGGGTCTGGTCGAGGTTAGGATTGATGTCGCGCAACACGGGCAGCACGTCGTGGCGCAGGCGGTTGCGCTGGTAGGTGGTGCTGTCGTTGGAGGCATCCTCGCGCCACACCAGACGATTTTCCATTACGTACTCAAACAGCTCTTCCTTGCCAATGCCTAGAAAAGGACGCACCACGTAGCCGTTTTTGGCTTGAATACCGTGTAAGCCCGCCAGCCCGGTGCCGTGAGTCAGGTTGAGGAGCATGGTTTCGGCGGCGTCGCGCTGGTGGTGGGCGGTGGCAATGTAGCTCAGCTGCTGGGTTTGGCGGATGCGCTCGAACCACTCGTAGCGCAGGGCGCGGGCGGCCATTTGGGTGGAAATGCCTTCTTGGGCGGCAAATTCCTTGGTCTGGAAAAACTCGGCGAAGTAAGGCACGTCATATTTCTTGGCCAGCTTGCGCACAAATTGCTCATCGGCGTCGGCCTCTTCGCCTCGCAGGCCAAAGTGGCAATGGGCAATGGCAAACGGTACTTCCAGGCGGTGCAGCACATCGGCTAAGGCTACGGAATCGATGCCACCGCTGACAGCAACCAACAGTTGGTCGGTGGTGGGGGAAAAGAGATTTTTTTCTTCAATGAACTGGCGGACGCGGTCGAGCATAATACTTTGTTCTGTTGGGGCCTCATCCCCTAACCCCTTCTCCCCGAGGAGAAGGAGTTAGGGGATGAGGCCACTTATTGGGGGGCAAAATCTATTACGAAGGCACTACGCCGCAAAGATGGACGTTACCAGCGGGCCTTCTGTACCTTTGCGGCGAAATGCGTTTTCTACGACTCCTCTTTTTTTTGTTGCTGCTGCCCCTGGCTGTGCTGGCTCAGCAACGTCCTGGCCCCAGAGGCGGCACTCCGCCCAAAGGTCAACGTATCGAGCTGCTGACAGCGGGCGAGCTGGTGGGCGGAGATTTTAATGGCGTAGAAATTCGTAAGCTGATTGGTAACGTGAGCTTTAAGCAGCAAAATACCTTTATCTACTGCGACTCGGCTTATCAGTATATCGGTCGTAATGCGCTGGAGGCGTTCAGCAATGTGCGCATCGTGGAAAACGACACACTGACTATTACTGGCGACCAGGCCTTTTACGACGGTGATACCCGCAAGGCGCGCATGACGGGCAACGTGGTCATGCGCGACCCGCGCATGACCCTGATTACCCAAGCCCTCGACTACGACCTCAATCGCAAGCAGGCATATTACAGCACCGGCGGCCGCCTAACCGACCCAGAGAACACGCTCACCAGCCAGCGAGGCTACTACAACACGGTATCGAAAGTGTTCAGCTTTCGCCGCGATGTGCGCCTGACGACCAAGGACAACCTTATTACTACCGACTCTTTGCAGTACAACACGGTGTCGAAGGTGGCATACTTCTTTGGTCCCACGCGCATCACGGGCCAGGAAGGACGCACCCTGTACGCCGAGAACGGCTACTACAACACCATCACGCGGGTCTCTAACTTTCAGCGCAACGCCAAGATCGAAACCCCTGATTATCTGCTCGGCGGTGACAAGCTGGTGTACGACGAAGCCCGGCAGTACGGCGTGGCCACCGGCAACGTGTCGATGACTTCTAAGAGGGACAACATCGTGATTCGGGGCGACGTGGGTCGCTATTGGCGGGCGCTGGGCAAGGCCAAAGTGTACGGGACGCCCGTAATGCGCAACATTTCGGACCGCGACACTCTGTATTTGGCCGCCGATACGCTGATGAGTGTGGAAGGGCAACCAGGGCAAACGTCGGGGGGCATTATTTACGCCTTTCCCAAAGTGCGCATCTTCCGCACTGACTTGCAGGGCCGTTGCGACTCTTTGACCTACGACCGGCAGGATTCGATTATCTACTTAAACCGCAATCCGATTTTGTGGAGCGACAAAAACCAGCTCACCTCGGATAGTATGGAAATACAGCAGCGGCGCGGTAAAATTGACCAGATGCGCCTGTATGCCAACGCTTTTATCGTGGGTCAGGATACGCTGCTCAACTTCAATCAGGTGAAGGGGCGCAACATGGTGGCGTACTTTGGCGATAATAAAATAAAAAAAGTTGATGTGGTTGGCAACGCGGAGAGCCTCTACTTTGCTCTTGAGGGTGACACGACCACGACAGGCATGAACAAAGCAGTGAGTGCGACCATGGCGCTGCGCTTTGCCGCCAACAAGCTTCAAACCATCACTTTTCAAACCAACCCCGACGCCAGCTTTATTCCGCCTCACGAGCTAAAAGAGGAAGACAAGAGCCTGAAAGGCATGCAGTGGCGCATCAAGGAACGACCAACTCGCCGTGCTACGTTAGGAAAGCATTTTAATTCGCCATTCAAGGCAAAACCAAGAAAGACCAATACCAAAAAAAGCCCCCCAAAGGCTAAACCAAAAGTTGCTCCCAGCGCCAAAACGCCCCCCAGCCGCCCGGCACCTGCTCGCGCGGCCACCGATTAAAAAAAGCGCTACGCTATTGCTGGCGTCACCTGCGTATGCTGCCGTTTGATTCGGCTTTGTATTCCGTTACCTTTGCGTCCTTATGCCCTTGTTTCGTCCTACCTTCTTTCTGTTGTTGCTGAGCGCTTTGTTGCTCGGCTCGTGCAGTGGCTATCAAAAGCTACTCAAGAGCGACGACGTGAATAAAAAATACACCGCTGCCATTAAGTACTACGAAGAAGGCGACTTCTTTAAAGCCGGTACCCTGCTGGAAGAGTTGATTCCACTGCTACGGGGCCGCCCGGAGGCTGAAAAGGCCCAGTTCTACTTCGCTAACACCAATTTCCGCCAGCGCAACTATACGTTGGCCTCGTATTATTTCAAGTCGTTTTTCGATACCTATCCCAATTCGACTTACGCGGAGGAGGCCATGTTTATGCACGCTAAGTCGCTGTTTCGCGACTCGCCGGAGTTTGAGCTGGACCAAACCAATACCTACACGGCCCTGGAGTCCATTCAGGAGTTTCTAAACCGCTACCCCGCCAGCCAGTTCCGCCCCGAGACGGAGAGCATGTCCTTGGAGTTGCAGAAAAAGCTGGATGTAAAGGCGTTTGAGAGTGCCCGGCTCTACTATCAGCTACGCTATTATCAATCAGCGGTGGTTGCTTTTACGGCTTTCCAACAGCAGTTTCCGGCCTCGGCTTACAATGAGGAAGCCGCTTATCTGAAGGTAGCTGCCCAGTATTATTATGCCAAGGAAAGCGTGGAGCAAAAGCAACGGGAACGTTATCTGGAGGCTATTGCCTTCTACCAGAGCTTCGTAGATACGTATCCGCAGAGCAAAAACTTAAAAGCGGCCGAGTCGCTCTACGACGACGCCCGCGCTGAGGTAGCCAAGCTGAAACCCGTTCAGGAGGCCGCCGCGAACTAGATTTTAATGGTTTAAATAAATGGGCTGTGAAATAATTGATTGTGAAAAGCCGGGAAGCCAACCAGTAGTCACACCGCTGTTTAACAGTTCAGTCTTTAGCCATCCAACCAGTTAATAACCATTTGATTTAAGATGAAAACTCTGAATAACGTCCCCGCCTCTATCGTGACCCGCAACCTGTCGGAATTTGCTGACCAGACGGGTAATGTGTATGAGTCGCTGGCCATCATTGCTAAGCGGGCCAACCAGATTTCGGTTACGCTGAAGGAAGAGCTGAACAGCAAGCTGGCCGAGTTTGCCACCACGGTTGACAACCTGGAAGAGGTGTTTGAAAACCGCGAGCAAATCGAGATTTCCAAGTACTACGAGCGTCTGCCCAAGCCTACTAACCTGGCGGTAGAAGAGTTTTTGGAAGGTAAAGTGCACTTTTCGACGCCCGCCGAAGGCGAGACGCCCGCCCGCGCCGCCGAGTAAGTATCACTGCTTAACTACCGCACGATGGCGCTGCAAGGCCGCAAAATTTTGCTGGGCGTGTGCGGGAGCATTGCCGCGTATAAGTCCGCCCTGTTGGTGCGGCTCCTGGTAAAGGCCGGGGCTGAGGTGCAAGTCATTCTGACGTCCTCGGCCTCGGCCTTTGCCACGCCCCTTACGCTTGGCACACTGTCCAAAAAGCCGGTTCTGATGGGTTTTTTGAAGAATGAAACAGCCGGCGAGTGGCATAACCATGTGGAACTGGGCCTCTGGGCTGATGCATTGGTTATTGCCCCAGTCAGCGCCAATACCCTAGCTCAGCTGGCAAATGGTCATTGCCCCAATTTGCTGGCTGCCGTGTACCTCTCGGCCCGCTGTCCCGTGTTCTTATCCCCCGCTATGGACTTGGACATGTACGCGCACCCAGCCGTCGCCGAAAACTTGGCTCGCCTCCGTCGTTTTGGCAACTATGTCTTCGATTCACCCCCCGGCGAGCTGGCCAGTGGGCTTTCGGGACCCGGTCGGATGCTGGAGCCGGAGGATATTATGCGGGAGCTGGAAGCGTTTTTTGGTAACTAGGTAGATCAGCGGACGCCAGATGCAGCATGACGGTCTGTCGAGCATAAAGCACTTCTAATAACCTATGATGCGCGTCCTTATCACGGCTGGACCTACGTATGAACCCATTGATCCGGTGCGCTTTATCGGCAACCGCTCAACGGGGAAGATGGGCTACGCACTGGCCGAAGCCTTTGCGGCGCGGGGGGCTGATGTGATGCTGGTGAGCGGCCCGACCCAGCTCCAGCTCCAGCATCCGCTAATTGAGGTGATAGCGGTGCAGACGGCCGATGAGATGTACGCCGCCGCCACTAGAATTGCCCCCCAAGCTGACGTTTGGGTATTTGCGGCGGCCGTGGCCGACTACAAGCCGAAGTCAATGGCCGTCAACAAAATCAAAAAGGAAGGCGATACGCTGACACTGGAGCTGGTAAAGAACGTGGACATTGCCGCCACGCTGGGCCACTTGAAGCGGCCCGAACAATTTTCGGTAGGTTTTGCGTTGGAGACAAATGATGAGGAAACCCACGCTCGCGCCAAGCTTCAGCGCAAGAATTTCGACCTCATCGTGCTTAACTCCCTGCGCGACGCCGGCGCTGGTTTTGGCCACGATACCAACAAAGTGACGCTGCTGACCGCCGGGGGGCAAATGACTATCTTTGATTTGAAGCCCAAAGCCGAGGTGGCCCGCGACATTGTGCAAACCGTTCTGGCCTCGCTCTCTGCCATTCCTACTCCCCATGCGTAACCTGCTGTTTTTCTTTTGCTGCCTGTTTTTGCTGCTGACGCGTACTGCTCAGGCTCAGGAATTATTGGCTGAAGTAAGCGTGACTACTGAAAACGTGACCATCGCCGACCAGCAACTCGTGCAGCAGATGCGGACGGATATTCAGTCATTTCTGAACACGCGCACTTGGACTACCATCACCTACCGGCCCGAGGAACGTATCCGGTTTCGGTTGTTTGTGGGCATCACGGGCATTCCGCAAACCGGCTCCTACCAGGCCACTGCCCGCATCATCACGGAGCGGCCGGTGTATGGCACGGGCTATCAAACCAATCTGCTGTCGTTTGCCGATAGAGGCTGGTCGTTCAACTATTCGCCCCAAAATCCGCTCGACTATTCCGACAACGTATTTGTGTCGAATCTATCGTCGCTGCTGAGCTTTTACGCTTATATCGTTATCGGGATGGACCAGGACAGCTTTACGCCCCTGGGCGGCTCGCCGTACTACGACCGGGCCCGCAACATCATGACCACGGCTGCTTCCCAAACGCAGGAGGGCGACCGCGGCTGGCGCGATACGGAGCCGCGCAACCGGTATTGGCTGCTTAATAATCTGCAAGACCCCCAGCTGGCAGCCTTCCGCAGCGGTGTGTACGCCTACTACCGGCAGGGACTGGATATTTTCGTGGAGAAGCCCGAAGAGGCTCGCGCCAGTGTGTTTAAGGCACTCCAAGGGGTGCAAAGCGCCACTGTTCGCCGCCCAGGCACGCTGCTGGCACGCGCTTTCTTCGACACCAAAGCCGACGAAATCGCCAATATCTTCCGCACCGCCTCCGACCCCCAGCAAAAAGCACAAGTGGTAGCGCTGCTTACGGAAGTCGACCCTACCAATACCGCCAAGTATCAGGCGATTATGCAGCGCTAATGCGCCAATAGTAGGAATATTGCTAAGCAGGTGGCTGCTAAATAATTTGGCTTATTTTTGTTGAACCACAGGAATCAACTAATTTTATTAGTTGTATCAGGTGATGCTGCTTTGAAAGGAAGCGAAAGGTTATCTTTTGCCTTTTCTATCATGGTGACTTCTTAAAAAAAGCCCCCCAGTGCAAGTGTTTCGTGTGAAGTTTCAGGCCGGGCCGCTGCTATCCTTATTTTTTAAACTTGTATGCTGGTTGATCTTCGCATTCAAAATTACGCGCTGATTGAGGCGCTGGAGTTGCGGCCCTCGGCCCTGCTCAATATCATCACCGGCGAAACGGGGGCCGGCAAGTCCATTATGCTGGGCGCTATCGGCTTGTTGCTCGGCAATCGGGCCGACTCGCGGATGCTGTTTAATACAAGCAGCAAGTGCGTGATAGAGGGGCAGTTTAATATTTCCAATTATCAGTTGCAGGATATCTTCGACTCCGAAGACCTCGACTATGATGCCCAGTGCATTCTTCGCCGCGAAATCAGCCCTATGGGCAAGTCGCGGGCCTTCGTGAATAATACGCCCGTAACGCTGGAAACGCTGCGGAAGATTGGGGCCAACCTGATGGACATCCACTCCCAGCACGACACGCTGCTGCTGGGCGATGCCGTTTTTCAGCTCAATTTGCTGGACCTGTATGCGGGCCTGGTGCCCACGCGGGCGCAGTATTCCTACGCCTACCGCCAGTACCGCAAGCTGGAGGCGGACCTGAAAGCCTTGGAAAATCAGGTGGCGCAGGCCAACAAGGAACTGGATTACCATAGCTTTCTGCTCAGTGAGCTGGAAGAAGCTCGCTTGGACCAGGAAAATCAGGAGGAGCTGGAGCAGGAAATAAAGCAGCTCGAACACGCTGAAGAGATTAAGTATAAACTCAGCCAGGCTTACCAGAGCTTGTCGGAAAGCGAGTATTGCGCTGCCGGCAGTATGAAGGACGCGGCCACCATGCTAGGCCAGATCTCAACGTATTCCGATGCTTTTCAAACTCTGAAAGCCCGCCTCGACAGCTGCCTGATCGAGCTGCACGACATCGCCGACGAAGTAGAAGCCGCCGAGCGCCGCACCGAGGGCGACCCGGCCCGCATCGACGAGCTGCAAGGCCGCCTGAACGTGCTGTACAACCTCCAGCGCAAGCACCAGGTCCGCGACCTTGCGGCCCTCATTGAAGTGCGCGACCAGCTGCGCCAGCAGGTAGGCTCAGTGCTGAACCTGGACAAGGAAATCGCGCGCCTACGCAAAGATACCGATGGGGCCCTGGCCACCGTGACCCGGCAGGCTGCCCGCCTCTCCGAGAGCCGCCGCAAAGCGTTTCCGAAGTTTGAAAAGGAGCTGGCGGCTTTGCTTTCTGAACTGGGTATGCCCCATTCGCGCATCGTAGTGCAGCACACCAGCGGCCAGCCCACGGCCAGCGGCACCGATGTGGTGAGCATTCTGTTCACCGCCAACAAAGGTGCCCAGCCCCAAACGCTCAGCAAAGCCGCGTCGGGGGGCGAATTTTCCCGCCTCATGCTTTGCATCAAGTATATGCTGGCCGACAAAACCGCCCTGCCCACGATAGTCTTCGATGAAATAGACACCGGTATTTCCGGTGAAATTGCGGTGAAAGTGGGCCGGATGATGCAGCAAATGGCCAAGAAGCACCAGCTCATCGCCATTTCGCACCTGCCCCAGATGGCCGCCGCCGGCGACGCGCACTACTTCGTGTACAAAGAAGACCGCGCCGACCGCACCATCAGCCGCATCCGGCAGCTAAGCACCGAGGAGCGCATCCGCGAAATTGCCCACATGATTGCCGGTGCCAAGCCCAGTGAAAATGCGTTTGAAAGCGCGCGGGAGCTGCTGGCGATGCGGGGCGAAGAATTGGTGGGGTAAGGCCGGTTTTTAGTTTTTGGTTGTTGGTTATTGGTTATTTGTAAACTTGAAGCCTAAAGCGAGCCTGAGCGTAGCGTACGGATAAGTTCGCTCGGGGCAGCAGCACGGACCAGAAACCAAAAACAATTAACCAAAAACCAATGCCTAACAACCTACTCGCTGGCAAAGTCGGCATCATCTCCGGCGCCCTCGATCATAAATCCATAGCCTGGAAAGTAGCCCAGAAAGCCCACGCCGAAGGTGCCCGCTTCGTGCTGACCAATGCCCCGCTGGCCATGCGCATGGGCGAAATCAAGCAACTTGCCGAGGAGTGCGGGGCCCTCATCGTGCCCGCCGATGCTACCTCGGTGGAAGAGCTGGAAAATCTGTTTTCGCAGGCCACGGAGCATCTGGGGGGCAAATTAGACTTCGTGCTGCACAGTATTGGCATGAGCCCCAACATCCGCAAAAAGAAGCATTACGGCGAGCTGGACTACAAATTTTTTCAGCAGACGCTGGATGTATCGGCCCTGTCGTTTCATAAAATGCTGGCCGTAGCCGAGCGCCAGGACGCACTGAACGAGTGGGGCAGCGTGGTGGCTTTGTCCTACATTGCCGCCCAACGCGCCTTTCTGGATTATACGGACATGACCCAGGCCAAAGCTATGCTCGAAAGCATTGCCCGCAGCTATGGCCAGCGTTTGGGCAAGCTCAAGAAGGTTCGGGTGAACACTATTTCGCAGTCGCCGACCCGTACTACGGCCGGTAATGGCATCGGGGGCTTCGACGCTTTCTTCGAGTTTGCCGATAAGATGTCGCCCCTGGGCAACGCTCCGGCCGAAGCCTGCGCCGACTACTGCGTAAGCCTCTTTTCGGATCTGACCCGCTACGTAACCATGCAGAACCTGATGCACGACGGCGGCTTCAGCACCACGGGTATTTCGGCCGAAGTAGTTGAGATGATAACGCAAGCCTCAGGCTCGGGCGAATAAGGCCAGCTCTGAAGGCTAAGCAACACATAGCTTGCTCACGAAAAAGTCCGGCCCATGGCCGGACTTTTTCGTGAGCAAGCTATTCTGATTTTTGCTGTTACCACAGCACCTCGCATCAGCAAGGGCATAACGTACCACCGCAATATAGTCTACTGGCTCAGGGGGGTAGTCAAGTCAAAATCAGCTTGCAACTGCAGCTGCTCATCCCGCTTTAGAATGTAGCTGAGAAAGTATGCTGGTCCTCGCTTAGCACACCTGGTGCTGGTGGCCGCGGCCGATGGCATACTGGACAAAAGCGAAGGAGACTGCTTGCTGCAAATCGGAAATAAACTTGATTTGACATCTGAGGACGTACAGTCTATTGCCGAAAATCTGGATGTGCTCAGCTTCGTGGTGGCTTCCGAAGGCATGCAACGCACCTTAGAGCTGCAAACGCTCGTACAAATGATGTTGCAGGACGGGACGGTCAGATAGACCCGCGCGAATACGGCCTATGCATGGGATACGCCAACCGCATCGGCTACAGCAAAGGCATACCTTGATGATAGGGTGGCTCAGCTGGCTGGAGGGGCACCAACGGGCGGTAACCGCAATCCACCCACAGCTAAGTAAAGCGGGCGAAACCTCAGCGGCCTTTCACGCCGGGGTAAAGGCTCTGTACAGTGTCGCTCTGCACAAACTCTTTGGTGCGAACATTCAGCAGGCTCAGCAGCCCGCCATAAGCCGCGCCTTGGTCTATGTTCCAAACGTTGGCCCGCTGGCATGGTACTGCGCTAGCAGGCCATGTGGGCGTATGACCGATAAAGCATTCTGTGTAGGCGTGTGCCTGCATACCATTATTCCACAACATACGGTTCCAAACCAGGTCGTATGGCTCCTGCTCCGCTATGGGCCGCCTAGGATGGTAGCCGCCGTGCACGTATAGGTTGCCTGCTTCGTCCTCAAAGTATGGGCGTTGCTCAGCGAAGAACGTTCGAAAATGCCGACCAATCTGCTCCTTAGGGCCGCGCTCGTACGCGTCATAGGTGGCTTTGCCACCTTGCTGATACCAAAGCATATTCACCTCGGCACGCGGCAGCTCGGTGGTCATCCACTCAGCCGTCCACCAGTCATGGTTACCCTGTAGCCAGATGCTGTTCGGAATGCTGTGCAGCCTTTCCACACACTCCGGTGTGTCAGGCCAACCGTCGGAAATATCGCCTAAGTGAATCAGACGGTCAATACCGGGCCGGAAGGGGCTACGTTCCAGTACTTGTTCCAGCGCGCGGAAGGCGCCGTGAATATCACCAAGGACGTATGTTTCCATGCCAACTACTACGGGAGCAGCAGGAAGTAGGCTACTGTTCAGCTAGGGGGCTATTTTGAATAACCACAAAAGCTGAACGGTGCAGGGACGCAACCTTGGCTTTGCTGACCTTTGGTTCGCTTCTTCTCTGCTTGGTTTCGAGACGTCTGTCATTCCCTCGACTGTCATCCTGAGGCACGAAGGACCTTTTCACCGAATAACAGTTAATTTCAACCTGAGAAGGTCCTTCGTGCTTCAGGATGACAGCCGGGATTATTGTTCAACGATAGACGCGAATACGCGTCTCTACACTATACAGGTAATCGATGCCATCTATAATGGTAACGCTCCAACGGCGGCGGCGGCATTCACGCGTCCCCAGCCAAAGTTGCTGCTGCGCGCTGTTCGATTGGAGCTAGCAACAACTAGGCGACTCATAATATCGGTGCGGTTTTCGTCGGGGTATCGGGCCCAAACCAAGGCCGTCATGCCGGCCATAGTAGCCGAAGCTACCGACGAGCCGCCCACGGTGCTCGGCGCGTCGCCGCTCATGGCCAGCGACAAGACCGTCAGGTCGTTGCTGGGTTTTTGCATTACCACCGCAAACTCAACCTTAGCCCCCACATGGCAGTCGTCGCAGCGGGAAGTAAGATTGTCTGTTAAACCAGTTACGGCCACGACTTCGGGTAGTGTAGCCGGATACGTAACCCCAACAAACCCCGACGACCAGTCGAAGGAAGTGCCGGCGGCGCAGAAGATGAGCTTGCCGCGGTTGTAAGCGTAGCGGATGGCATCGGTCATTTGCGACGAGCTAGTCAGGCGGCCCATACTCATGCTGATAATGCGTACATCGGGGCGGTTACTGGCCAGAATGTAGGCATCGGACACCCCTTTTACTTCGCGGCTGGCATCAAGAAATACGTCTTGGGCGGCGCGAATCGTAATCAGGTTAGCATTGTAAGCCACGCCCACGGCGTAAGCCACGCCCACGGCGTAAGCCACGCCCACGGCCGCACCATCGGTGCCACGCGGGGCGGCAGAAACGCCGGCCATACTGGTACCGTGTCCGCAGCCGTCGTTGGGCGTTTCTACCGGGCCTGTAGGAATGCCGAAGGTGGCAGCACGCGGCAAGGTGACCAGTCGCTCAATAGTGCGACCCGTGCTCAAGCCCTGATTGAAGGCGGAGCCCAGATTTTCCTGTGCATCCGATGAGCCCGAGTCGATAATGACGATTTTGATGCCCTGGCCCGTACTCTGGCTCCAGCTAGACCGGATGCCATGAAACTGGTCGGCCTGATTCAAGGATGATTTGCTGCCGTTGGCTAATATCGTGTAGTCGGTGCCAGCTACCAAATCGGGGTTCGGCGTATTGTTGTCGCAGCTGCTGCTGCTCAGAATGGCCGCGTTGCTGTTGGCCGTAATAGCTTGGCGGCGGTTGGGCTCGTAGCCCATTGGCTCGGCATAGCGCACCAAGCCCGAGGCACGCAATTTCTGAATGGTGCTCAGCTCCCGCACCGTCACGTCGAGCACAGGTAGCACATTTTCCTTGAAGGCAACTACCTGCGTCTGGGTTAAGTCGGGATTGGCTTTGCGCTCCTCAGCCAAAATCAACTCCAGCACCTGCATACGGGCCGCCTGCCAGTCAGCCGACGAGGCAGCGTCGGTGGGTAGCTCGCCCGCGAAGCCTGCTGGCTTATATCCCACCGAAAGTACGTAGTCGGAGCGGGTGAGGGCACTCCAGACAAAGTGCTCCGACGCCTGGTTCCAGTCAAACCGACCCGTTTCGCGCAAGCAGCTCATAATCTGCGAGTCGAGCTGTTGGGTACTTAGCGCCTCCGTAGGGTCGGCTTTGGGCTGTGGGATTTGCTGGTCGTCGGCTTGCTTCTGGCAGCTCGTTAGAAATAGTGCCAACAACGCCGCGGAAAGGATAGAAGTAGTAGTGCGCATGGGCTTTAGAGTGTAAGGTGGGAGTAGGGGTAATGGAGATGTAAGGGAAAGAAAATCAGCATTAAACGCAAATGATTGCAGCTCCAGTAACAGTTATAATTTATGAAATAAATGCGTGTTGCAGTAGCTATTATTTATTTAAAAATGCCCCCCAGAAAGCAGTAGTAGTTGCTATCTTCAATCATGAACATTCAAGAAGCTTACAACACCTGGGCCGACAGCTACGCCTCGGTTCAGAACAAAACCCGCGACCTGGAAGCCCGCGCGATTCGCGCCGTGGTGCCTGGGGGGCATTTTGCCGAAATAATCGAGCTGGGCTGCGGCACTGGCAAAAACACCGAATGGCTGGCCACCCGCGCCACTCAGCTCACCGCCGTCGATTTCTCTGCGGAAATGCTGCTCAAGGCCCAGCAGAAGCTTCAGCAGCCCCACATTACCTTCCACCAAGCCGATATCACCCAGGAGTGGCAGTTCGTTCGTACCCCCACAAACCTGATTACCTGTAGCCTTATCCTAGAGCATATTCAGGATCTGAACCACGTCTTTGCCCAGGCCAGCAAGGCTCTGCAACCACACGGCCTTTTCTATATCGGTGAGTTGCACCCGTTCAAGCAATACCAAGGCAGCAAAGCGCGCTTTGATACGGCCGCGGGGGGTATTTTTGAGCTGGAATGCTACGTCCACCACATCTCCGACTTCACCGAAACGGCCCGCTGCAACGGATTCAGCTGCGTGAGCCTACAAGAGTTGTTTGATGATGACGACCGTGCCACAACCCCTCGAATCGTGTGTTTTCTATTTCGCCGGGATGGTTAATCAGTGAATTGCTTGATTGTTTTGGTTAATAGATTTAAGCTTTTTTAAAGTATATATACATTTGTATATTAATACCTTCAGATAACAGCCCACGAATTATGACTTCCAAGCACGATGACTAACTAGGTCGGATGAATAGATAGTCAATAATAAGGATGTCATGCAGCGCGCAGCGCAGCATCTCGCGTGTTTCGCTGGATTAGTAACCAGACATCAGCGAGCGAGATGCTGCGCTGCGTTCTGCATGACGGTCAAACTAGCTTCAAACTCCATAAAGCACCTATCGTCTACCTATTCTAGCTGAATCGAATGAAAAAGCTCGGTTTACTACTTGCATTTCAGGTAATGAGGCTAGGGGTTTCTGCTCAGGATATGGGCTTAACCAAAACGAAATTCGTGATTGGCGTATCAGCTCCTGAGTTGCTGCACGCTGGCGTTGGGTTCGATTTAACTACAATCAACCAGCTGGGTTTTACTGTTGGGGTGGGGCCTACCTTGGGCGGCGTGTGGCCTACGGTAAGTGCGGAGCACCGCCTGTATTTTGGAAAGGTGCAAGCCAGCACCAACCGTCGAAAATTATTCTTCCGACAAGGCGCCATCTACTATACTGCCGGCGACGAAGGCGCCGGCGTATTATCGTTAGGTATTGATTTAAAATCAAAAAAAGCGAATAGAGGCTGGACTATTGACGCGGGCTATTTTCTGTTATTTCCACGCACTAGAGACCGGTACCGAGACTCCTTTCCAGCGCTACGTTTTCAGTACTTCAGCTATTTCAAAAAAGCGTAAAGGGCCAGCATTAAGCCAATACATAAAAATATAGTAGGCCCCAACACTGGGCTACTTGAAGGCAAAAAAGCCCCCCAAGTAGCCCAGTGTTGGGGCCTACTGCGTTTCGTTTTTAATCTTCTTCCTCTACCAAGCTATCGGCTTGGGTAGTAGCCTCGTAGGTGTCGGCGTACTTAAAATCATCGAGCCAATAAGCGGAGCTGACCACGTCGAGCACGAGTGAGTTCTCCTCGCGCTTCAGGGGTTGTAGCTGCCAGATGATAGCTGGGGCTTCGGGGAAGCTGGTGCCGCCGAGCTGCTCGTGAAACAGGCGCTTAAGCAGGGTGCTGTCGGGCATACCCTGGGCCAGCAGGCGCAGGAGCGGAGCTTCGGGCTGGGTGTCGAACAGGGCCAGGGCTTCGGCGTCAGCGGTAATCTTTATCTGAAACTGCACGGCCTCGGCCCGCGGAAACTTGCCGTTATAGGCCGCATATAGCAGTTGGGTCGTTTTAAAGAAGCCTTCGTGCTGGTCTAGCTCCGGGTTTTCTTCCCACAGTTTCTCCGTGAGCATCTGGTGGGCCAGATTCTCTATCTGGCCGGCCGTGAGCTGGTCTTCAAAAAGGTACTCCAATACCAGTTGCGCCGCTTCCGTGGGCTCCAAATCGGTGAGGGCCATGTGGCACATGGTTTTTAGCTCGTCGGGGGCTATTTCGTCGGGGTTGTCGTAGCCGGTTTTGAGCAGGAGGGCTTTGTAGTCCTGGGCTTGCCAGGAGTTCGGCAGCTCCGTCAGGGTATCGAAGGAAAGGCGCTCTACGGTGAATTTTTGCATGATCAGGAATACGTGGGGTGGCCAGCGTTGGCCACGGGCGGGGCTGGCCCGCCTGTATCCTGTGTACGGAAGCTGGGCAGAAGCAACTAGAAATGCCCCCCAGCTTCTTGATTTGGGCTAACTCACTCGACGCGCGGCAATGAATCTCTACTAGCTTCAATCAATGGCACCACTGGCGCGAGCTTGTAGCTCGTGACCAACTATGCCGGGAGGCTGCGCCTCCCCCGCCAGAACATTCTAGCATTGCAACGATTTTGAAGCCGCCTTGCCGCTAACGCGACAGATGAGGTGCAACCTCATCGTTATGGCTAGGCACGAGCTACAAGCTCGCGCCAGTAGAAGTAAGAGTATGTAGTTTATTACTCTACAGGTTCCCAATCTCCCTTAGTAAAGAATACATTGTTGAATTTAGGTGAATTAAATACCAAGTGAAAGCTCCAAGTGTCGCGGTAAATAGTGGGGTTAGTTGTTAAGATATGATGTGTTGGTTGTTGCATATCTATCACAAGTCTTTCTGAGCTATATGGCTTTAGTGTACTGATTATTCCCTTGAATACTTTAACTACATCGTCTTTCTGTGTCACGTAAAAGTATATCGAGTCATTATCCTTGATTTCAAACCGAAAATTATCATATTGCCAATCTGCTTGTTTTCCTGGAAAATGACTTCTATCAATAATATATTGGCCATAAAAATCTTCTTTCTCAAGTGTTACTTTAGATAATAAAATTTTGAGAAAGCTAGTAATGACAATAAGTGTAAATATTGCAGCCCAAATAAACCCTACTGATTTTATAAAAAGTTTTCTCCTTGTTAAGAGCCAAATAATTATAAGTACAACTGTTGAAGGTAGAAGTATAAAAGCGAAAAATAAATTAAATCCGAACCCCATTTTTCTTGTTGGCAGCTTGCTGTTCTGTTATTTAAGTCGCGTAACCTCAGAAATATATTTTACTTCCGCAAATAACTTATCCATTGCGCTT
>NZ_FWWW01000054.1 GCF_900176135.1 Hymenobacter roseosalivarius DSM 11622
AAGCCTAACCTGCTGGGCTTGGCCAGGACGCGACAAGAGCGCAGAGTTGCCCCCCAGAGCAGCATAGCCTTGCTTCTCGGCTAATCAGACCGAAAAAGCAGCATGATCCGGGCTGCTTTTTTATTATAGCCTTTATGAAAGAGTTACTGCACGACGAGCTAAAATTTCGCCTCAACGGCCGGTTGTGGCTGGAAACCGATGAGCGATTTATGGGCATTGGTCGGCTGGAACTGCTGGCGCACATTCAGAAAGTAGGCTCTATCTCGAAGGCCGCGCAGGCAATGAATATGTCGTACAAGCGCGCCTGGGATCTGGTAAGCTCCATGAATGCTCAGGCCCGCACTCCCCTGGTGCTCACCCAGACCGGTGGCAAACACGGCGGCGGCACCGAAGTGACGGTAGCGGGCCAGCAGATGATACAGGGAGTTTGGGGCTTTGCAGGAGCGCTTTCAGTCGTTTATGCGCGCTGAGGAGCAGCGTCTTGGCTTAGGTTAGCACGACCAATTCGGCGCGTATAGAAGCGGGCGGCAAGCAGCTATTCTGACAAGCTGCTTTAAGTGCTGCCAGCGCCGTTGCGTAGTGCACCCGCTTTCTTAAATTGCGTTATGTTATATAAAATATAACGCCTTGCATGAAAGCTTTTACTCGATTAGCCTCTATGCTTCTGCTGGCTATGTGGCTGCCGCGGTTCGCGCTAGCTCAGCGCCCTGTCCAAGCGCCCATTTCAGCTGATACATCCTGCAAGAGCATAGCGCTGAAGGAGGTAGTCGTGGCGGCTTCCAAAGTAGAAGAGAGCTTTTTGCAGTCGCCGGTGACGGTAGAAAAGCTGAGCGCACGGGCGCTGCGCCTGACTCCGGCCCCTTCGTTTTTCGACGCCATTGAGCACTTGAAGGGCATACAGGTGATTACGCCCAGCCTGAGCTTTAAAGTCATTAACGCCCGCGGCTTCACCAATACTACCAACGTGCGTTTTGCCCAGCTCGTGGACGGCATTGATAACCAGGCTCCGCACATCGGCGGGCCAATTGGCAATGTATTGGGGCCAAGCGATTTGGATATTCAGGCGGTAGAAATCGTGCCGGGCACGGCCGCCGCCTTGTACGGTCTGAATGCCATCAACGGGCTGGCTAATTTCAGCACCAGAAGCCCCTTTCGGAGCGAGGGACTGAGCGTGCGACAGAAAACCAGCCTCAACCACCTCCGCGACCCCAGCAGCGGGGCCCGGCTTTTCTCCGAAACCAGTTTGCGCTACGCGAAAGCGCTGACGCCGAAGCTGGCCTTCAAAGTAAACGGTACCTACCTGCGCGGCTACGACTGGGTGGCCAACGACCAAGCGGAGCTGAACCCCAACGGCAACGTCACCACCGGCCTTTTCGGCAGTGATAATCCCGCCCGCGACCCGGTAAACAGCTACGGCAACGAGTCCTCGGACAGGGCTACCCTGGCGCTGGGGGGCAAAAATTACGTGGTGGCCCGCACCGGCTACGATGAGCGCGACGTAGTGGACTACCACCTGCAAACCATCAAATACGACGCGGCGCTGCACTATAAGCCGGGTGCCGCCACCGAGCTGGTTTACACCTACCGGGGTACCGTGCTCGACAACGTGTACCAACGCTCCAACCGCTTTCGGCTCCAAGATTACCGCTTGCAGCAGCATGCGCTCCAACTCCTAAGTCCGGTAGTGCAGGCGCGGGCCTACCTGACCACCGAAAACACGGGCAAAAGCTACAACCTGCGCTCGGCCGCCGAAAACCTGGACCGCAGCTTTAAGCCTGATGCCACCTGGAACCGGGACTACACCACCGCCTGGAATGCGGCCGCGGCCGCTGGCCAGACCGTAGCCCAGGCCCACGCTACCGCCCGCACCGCCGCCGATGTGAGACGGCTACGGCCTGGTACGCCGGAGTTTCGGCAGCGACTCGCCGAGTTGCAGGATATCAACAACTGGGACCAGGGAGCCGCCCTGCGGGTGAAGGCTGACTTGGCGCACGCCGAAGGACAGGTAGATGTGGCTGAAGCGTTGCGCCACCACAACAGCTCCTGGCCCGCTCGCCTCAGCCTGCTGGTGGGTGCCGACCACCGCACCTACATCATTCAGCCCGACGGCAACTATTTTATCAACCCCGAGAAAAATAAAGACCCTGACAGCAACCTCACCTACGGCAAAACCGGGGGCTTCGTGCAGACCGGAGTCCGGCTGCTGGACGATAAGCTGCGACTAACGGCCACGCTCCGGGCCGATAAGAACGACTACTTCCGAGTGCGCTTCAATCCGCGCTTTACTACCGTCTACTCACCAACCCAGCGCCACAATTTTCGGGTGAGCTACCAGAGCGGCTACCGCTTTCCGAGCTTATTTGAAGGGTTTTCTAACGTAAACAGCGGCCAGGTAAAGCGCATTGGCGGCTTACGGGTGATGTCAAACGGGGTGTTTGAAAACAGCTACCTGCGTAGCAGCATCGACGCCTTCAACGCTGCCGTAACAGCCGCCATCAACGCCAATACGAGCATGGTACCGGCGGCTCAGAAACGGCAAACAGCTATCAGCGACAATCAGGATTTATTGGTAAAAACGCCGTACACCTATCTGAAGTCTGAGTATATCAGGTCGCTGGAGCTAGGCTACAAAGCCGCGCTCCTGCCAGGCGGGAAGCTGTTGCTGGATGTGGATTTTTACTACAACTCCTACCGTGACTTTATTGCCCAGGTAGAAGCCTACGTGCCCAAAACCAGTAATCCAGACTCGGCCGCTATTTACCTGAGCACCCGCGCTACCCAAAACCGCTACCGCCTCTAGACCAACGCGCAAAGCCGGATATACAACTACGGCGGCTCGCTGGGCCTGCGCTACGAGCTGGCCGGGGGCTACTTAGCCGGTGCCAACACCACCTACACCCGCCCCGACCATACCGAATCGGGCGACGGACTGGAAGACGGTTGCAACACGCCCCGCTGGAGCTACAACTTCAGCTTGGGTAATGAGAACGTATATCGCCACTTTGGCTTCGGCCTGAATTACCGCTGGCAGGCTTCTTATTATTCCCAAACGTTTCTGGTGAGCGGCACCGTGCCAGCTTACCACACCCTCGATGCCCAACTAATTTATGCGGCCACGAGCCCCAAGCTGCGTTTTAAGCTTGGGGCCAGTAATGTGCTCAACCAATATTATACATCATACCTGGGCGGGCCGAGCGTGGGCGGGCTCTATTACCTGGCCGTCACGGTTGGGCTGCAATCGTCTAATAATAAATAGTATACAGCCAGAAAAGCCCCCCGGCCCAGCGTACTTGGATCGGGGGGCTTTTCTGTTGTTTAAGTAAACTGGAATACTAGGGCCGTGGCAGGTTTTCCTGCACCAGATACCCGCTAAGGCGACGCAGGGTAGTCTCGGCTTGCTTAGCCTGGAAGCGAATATCCAGCAAACGCACCTCAGCGTCGAGCTGGCTGCGCTGGGCTACGCGCAAATCCAGGGGCGTGAGCAGGCCCAGACGGTAGCGCGCCAGGGCAATATTTACGTTTTCGCGGGCCAGCAGAATGTTCTCCTCTTCCAGTTCCAATAGTTGCAGGCGGTTCTGATAGCGGGCCAGCGCCTGCTCGGTTTCGGCGTCGAGGCTGAGGCGGGTCTGGTCCAGTATCAGGCGGCTCTGCTCCTCAATCACGCGGGCATTCTGCTCTAGTCGTCGCTGGTTGAAGCCGTTGAAAATAGGAATGGTAGCCACAACGCCATAATTCAGGCCCTGGTTGCGGCTAACGTTGGTGGCGAGCTGCGTACCAAAAAAAGCCGCGCCGTTGATGTTGCGCGTCAGGCCATAGCCACTCGTCAGGCTTACCTGGGGCCAGCGGTCAGCCCGGACGAGGCGGCGCTCGTAGCGGGCCACATCGACTCCCAAACGGGCTTGCTGCAACCGCGGGTTCTTATCTAATATACCCTGCACAATCTCCTCGGCCCGCAATCCGGTCGTGACTACGATAGAATCAATAGGCTGAAAATCAATAACTGTGGTGCGACCAAGTAGATTGTTTAGGTTGATTTTAGCGGCTGACAGCAATTCCTGCTGCTGCAAAAGCAGCGAGCGGTCCGCATTGTAATCAACGCGCGCCGTCAGCACTTCCACCTTGGCGCTCACGCCCACGTCTACGCGGCCCTGAGTAAGGTCGATGCGCTGCTGACCGATGTTAAGAGCCTCTTCGAGGGAGCGAATTTTGCCTGACTCCCGCACTACGTTGTAGTAAGCATCGGTAATGTTGGCGATGCTTTCCTCAATGGTGGCGCGGGTGATTTGCTGCTGCTGCTGCTCCAGCGCCTTCAGGCGGTCGTAGGCGATGAACATGCCCAGCCCGTCGAAAACGGTCCAGTTGAGGGCTACGTTGGCATTAAGCTGATTCGATTCCGCTCCGTTGGCAATGCGCGGGTCCTGGTCGCCGAGCTGTTGCCGAACATTGTTGCGGGTGAAGTTGCGGGTGAAGTTGCCATTAACGCCGGGCAGCTGACCAGCATTGCCGCGGGTCACGTTGTTGCTGACAATCTGCTCGTCGGTGCGGGCCAGCCGAATACCATAGTTGTTTTCCAGCCCAATCTTAATGGCCTCCTGCAAGGTGAGAGACGGGGCCGGCGCTACGGTCTGGGGCTTGGCAGTTTGATCTTGTTGCCCCCACGCCAGCGGCGAAATACTGAACAGCAGAAAAGAGAAAAACAGCGAACGGGAAAACAAGGACATTCTTACCACAAAAAGGCAGACTACTAAAAAATACAGGCCATCGAGGCTAACCAAGAGGCGAAGCTACATGGGGGGCTTTTATCAGGCAGCCAAGGCTTTCTCGGCCTCTTCCTGCTTTTTGCCGTGTTTCTTAGCCGTAGCAAAATACGAGTACATCACCGGCACCACGTACAGCGTGAGGCCGGTAGCAAAAAATAAGCCCCCCACTACCCCAATACCCATAGCTCGGCGGCTAAGCGCGCCCGCCCCAGTAGCGATGGCAATAGGCAGAATACCGAGAATGGCACACAAACTAGTCATCAGAATAGGGCGCAAACGGGCCGTGGCGCCTTCCACAAGGCCTGTCATGTAGTCGGCACCTTGCTCTACACGCTGGTTAGCGAACTCAACAATCAGAATACCGTTCTTGGTCACCAAGCCAATGAGCATGATGATACCGATTTGCGAAAACAAGTTTAGCGTCTGGTTGAAATACCATAAGCTGAGCAGTGCACCCGACAACGCCAGCGGCACCGTCACCATGATAATAACCGGGTCGCGGAAGCTTTCGAACTGCGCGGCCAGCACCAGATAAATCAGCACCAGCGCCAGACCAAAGGCAAAGAGGAGGGAGGAAGAGCTTTCCTGGAAGTCGCGGGAAGCACCCGAAAGTTCGGTAGTAAAGGTTTCGTCAAGCTGTTTATCAGCAATGGCTTGCATGGCCGCAATGCCATCACCCAGGTTTTGTCCGGGCGCCAACGAAGCGGAGAAAGTAGCCGAGTTGTAGCGGTTGGTCCGGTAAAGCTGGGGCGGTGTGCTGCTCTCAGTCAGGCGAATCACATTATCCAGCTGCACCAACTGGCCATCGGCGCTTTTTACGGAGAGCAGACGCACGTCCAGGGGCTGATTTCGGTCTTCGCGGGCTACCTGCCCAATAATCTGGTACTGCTTGCTGCCCCGGATAAAGTAGCCGTAGCGCTGCCCACTCAGGCCCGACTGAAGGGTCTGGCTGATGCTCTGCACCGATACCCCCAGGCTCTGGGCCTTTTCCCGGTCAATGGTAATGCGCAGCTCCGGCTTGTTGAACTTCAGGTTGACATCTACAAACTGGAAGGCAGGGTTCTGGCGAGCCTCCTCCAGAAACTTAGGCACCGCGCTGCGCAGCCTGTCGAAGTCCTGGGTCTGAATAACGAACTGTACCGGTAATCCGCCCCCGCCATTGCCAATACTCTGGTCCTGCGACACGGAGGTCCGAGCCGCCGAAAGGCGCTTTACCCCATCCGATAAGGTAGTTGCGATTTGGTCTTGCGTAAGAGGACGCTTATCAGCATCGAGCAGAAGCACACGAGCGATGCCCGCATTGCTGCCACCCCCAAAACCGGGCGAGGTCACGGTAAATAAGCTGCTCAGGTTGTCCTTGCTGACCGAGTCTGTGACCAGCCTGGTAACGTTGGCCATATACGCATCCATATACTCGAAAGAGGCTCCTTCCGGGCCAGTAGCATTCAGGTTGACGCGGCTGCGGTCTTCCACTGGTGCCAGCTCGGAGGGAATAACTTGCATGAAGCCCCAGATACCTGCGCCCGTGCCGACCACAATCAGCCAAGCCAGCCAGCGGTTGCGCAGGAAGGTTCTCAGGCTGTTTTCGTAGCCCTCAATCATCCGCTCAAAAAACGGCTCGGTCTTGCGGTAAAACCAGTTGTGCTTTTCCTCGCGCTTGAGCAGCACCGAGCACATCATGGGTGTGAGCGTAAGCGAGACAAACGCGGAAATCAGGACCGAGCCGGCCACCACGATACCGAACTCGCGGAAGAGACGCCCCGTGATACCCGTCAGGAATACCACCGGCAGGAACACTGCCGCCAGTACCACCGTCGTGCTGACCACAGCCAGCAGAATTTCCTCTGAGCCCTTGATAGAGGCTGTTTTGGGGTCTTCTCCGCCCTCAATCCGGGAGTAGATATTTTCCAGTACTACAATGGCGTCGTCCACCACCAGGCCAATGGCCAGCACGATAGCAAGCAGCGTGAGCACATTGATGGAGAAGTCGAGCAGGTACATCACGAAGAAAATACCCACCAAAGACACCGGAATGGCCACTACCGGAATAAGGGTAGAGCGCCAGTCGCGCAGAAACAGGAAGATGATAACTACCACCAGCACGAAGGCCTCGATGATGGTATGCTCTACCTCGGCGATAGACTGACGAATGAAAACCGAGTAGTCGATGGCCGTTTGGAGCTTTAAGTCCTTGGGCAGGTCTTTGCCGTAAAGCTCGATGCGCTTGTTGAACTCGTCGGCAATGTCAATCTGGTTGGAGCCGGGCTGGGGTACTACGGCCAGGGCCACGCCTGGCATACCGTTTATCCGGAAGATCGTCTGATCGTTTTCTGGGTACAGCTCAGCGTAGCCGATATCTGAGAGCCGCACCAATGAGGAGGCGTCTTTTCGGATAATCAAATTGTTGAATTCTTCGACCGTGGTAAGGCGGCCCATGGTACGCAAGGTAAGCTGGGTATTCTGGCCCGTCACGGCGCCGCTGGGCAGCTCCACGTTTTCGCGGGTAAGGGCAGCCTGCACGTCCACCGGCGACACACCCAGCGCCGATAGCTTCACGGGGTTCAGCCAAAGCCGCATAGAGTACTTTCGCTCGCCGTAAACGCGGATCTCGGAAACGCCCGGAATAGTCTGAAGTCGCTCTTTCAGCGTGTTGTTAGCATAATCTGTCAGTTCCAGCAGGTTGCGCCGGTTGGAGCTGACGTAAGTAAGCACGATAGGCTGGGAGTCGGCGTTAGCCTTGCTCACAACGGGTGGGTCGATGTCGCGCGGAAGGCGGCCTTGGGCACCGGATACCTTGTCGCGCACGTCGTTGGCGGCAGTTTCCAGGTCAGCATCGAGGTCAAACTCTACCGTGATCTGAGTGCGGCCATCGCGCGAGCTGGAGGTCAGGTTTTTGATACCCGCAATACCATTCAGTGCCTCTTCCAGGGGCTCCGTCACCTGACCCTGCATTACGTCGGCAGAGGCACCGGTGTAGGAAGCCGAAACACTGATAATAGGTGGGTCTACACTTGGGTATTCCCGAATGCTTAAATATCGAAACCCAATCACACCAAATATCACGATGACGAGGCTCATCACGATGGCGAGAACGGGGCGATTGATGCTGGTTGAGGAAAGACTCATATACTTGGGCTTTCAGAACAAAAAACTCCCCTCCTCAGTTGAAGAGAGGATGTTGAGCCGCAGGCTCAACGGGGGTGGTTGGGGGCGTTGCTGATGTTGTTTAAGTGTTTAACCCTGAACAAGACAGCTAATCGAAGAAAAAGGCCAGACAATCACACTAATCAACCAAGCAATGAAGTCAACCACCCCAGCTGAGGAGAAGAGCTTATTGTTCTATTGCTTAATTATTCTAACAGCGTCGCCGGGCTTTACTTGCAGAATGCCGGTCTGAATCACGGTGTCGCCAATGGACAGGCCGTCAGTAATCTGAATCACCTTATCCGAGCGAATACCGATCTTCACCTTCCTGGGGGCCATTTTTCCGTTTTTTACGGTGTACACGCTGTAGCCGCTGGCTTCCGGAATAACGGCTTCGGTGGGTATTTGCAGGGCATCCGTCGATTCGCCGAGCTGCAGGTTCACTTTCACGTAAGCACCAGGACGTAGCTCGTTGTTGGTGTTGGCGTAGCGGGCGCGCACTGGCTGGGTACGACTCACGGGGTCAATTTGCGGATCGATAGCGTATACTTTGGCTTCGTATTCCTTGTTGGTGCCCTCATCTGTTACGCTTACCACGTCGCCTACGCGTACCTGATTCGCAAAACGGCCGGGCACGGCAAAGTCAATCTTGACGGGACGCACACGGGAGAGAGTTGTGATTTCCGAGCCGGGGCTCACGTAAGTACCCACCGTGGCCGTCGTCAGGCCCAGCACGCCATCGAAGGGAGCCCGCACGAAAGCGCGGTCCAGGGTGGCACGCAGCGCCTGCAAGTCCGATTGGGCCGTAAGAAACTGGTTGTTAGCCTGCTCGTATTCCTGGGCACTGATGTATTCTTTATCCAGCAGCGTGCGCTGACGCTTCTCTTGGTCGCGGAAAAGTTTGATGTTGTATTCCTGCTTACGGATGGCGGCCTGCGCTTCATCGGCATTAATGCTGAAGAGCAGCTGGCCTTTCTTTACGGGTTGACCTTCCTTGATATTGAGGCTGGTGATTTTGCCCGACAGCTCACTTTTAATAACCACCGACTCATCGGCGAGTACCGAGCCCGTGGCCGCCACCTGGTCGGATAAATTAGTGGCCTGCACTACATATACCTGCACCGGAGCTTTGGCACCCGCGCCGCCCCCAGCGCCCCCACGACCACCGCCGCCCGGCGCACTTTTGCCCCCCGGTCCTCCTTTGCCCCCCGCAGTAGGCGAGGGGAAGTAGCGCATCTTAATAAAAACTGCCGCCGCGATGGCGGCTACGGTCAGTACAATCCAGAGTATTCTGCGCCCGGGGCGCGACTCTTCTATTTCGGGCACAAGCACTTCTTTCTCCTTGGTTTGCATGTGGTAAGGGAGCTATTCCCAACTCAGTATCAGTAAAATAAAGCGCTGGCAGAGTGGCAAGCTTATATCAACGCCCTCGCCCTGCCGTAAGTTTAGCAGCAGCCCCGGCAAGTGACGGATAATTGTCATCAGCCCAGGGGCTTGCTGCTTAATTTGCCCCCCAGAGCTTATTCTGACTGTCCTGATGGGCACGCTTAGCCAGTCAAGACACAAAAAAAGCCTGCAGGTTGCAGGCTTTTTTAATAAAAAGTTTGCGGCGCTTACATCGCCTTCTGGTTGATGTAGTTCTTGGCCAGGTCGTTGAGCTTGGTATCCGTCAGCTGCTCTTCCTGTAGGGTCTGGCGCAGTAGGCCCGCCGCCTCCGTATGCCCCAAGCGTTCGGCGTAATGAGCGGCCGTGCCGTAGCCGGAAATCTCGTAGTGCTCGATGCGCTGGGAGGCGGCAATCAGGGCGGCGTCCATTACCTCATCGGTCGCGTTTTCCGACATGGTTTCTTTGCCCTCGGCAATCAGGCCTTCCATAGCCTTGCAGGTGTGGCCGCTCAGCTTCAGGTCCATGGCCTTGCCAATCTGTTCCAGCCGGGCGATATGGTTTTGGGTCTCGCCTGCGTGCCGTTCGATGCCCTCACGCAGGCGGTTGTCTTTGGCTTCCGCGGCCATTTTGGGCAGCGCCTTCACCAGTTGGTTTTCGGCACTGTACAGGTCCTTGAGCTGCATCCCAAACAGATCGTCGAGGGTTTTCATTTTGTCAAACATAGCCTTGTAGTTAGGTTAGATGGGTTAGGAAATACTGTGCGGCCATCAGTGGCCTTGCGCTTATTGGTTACGACGACAACCTGACTCGGGTTAGGTAAAAAAACTTGTTTCTTCTTACTGTCGAGCTTGTTTCCGTTACCTGTTCTGCTTTGTTTTCCGTTTACTTTGCCCCATGAATACCCCCCAAGAGCCGACCGAAACCCAGCGCAATTTTTTTCAGGATGTGCACGAGGTCGTTCGCCTGATTCCGCCCGGCCGGGTGAGTACGTACGGCGCTATTGCGCACTATCTAGGTGCCCGCCACGGGGCGCGCATGGTCGGGTATGCGCTTATTGCCGCCGTGCCCGCCCGTGGGCTGGCGCAGGTACCGGCCCAGCGCGTCGTCAATCGAAATGGGTTGCTCACGGGGCGCCACCACTTTTCTACGCCCACTGCCATGCAGGAAGCGCTGGAGACCGAAGGCGTGCAGGTAATAGATGACCAGGTGCAGGACTTTAAGAATGTATTCTGGGACCCGGCGCGGGAGCTGCTTTAGTTCCCAGCGCCAGCTCATAAGGTAGCTGCAGGGCAGCCGATCAACAAAAAGCCCCCAGATGTCTCTGGGGGGCTTTTTGTTGAGGGAGCAATATGCCTCAAATTAATTCTTTATCAACGAGCCCGGACGCGCGATTTTTTGCCGGCTAACTATTTCAATAGCCTTACGCACTTCTTCAGGATTAGCGTTTTTAAGCAGATAGCCGTGGGCACCCTCCGCCCGCAGATTGTCGATCAGCTCCGGCTCATCATGCATAGAAATGATAATGACGCGTACGTACGGGTACTGAACCCGAAGCAGGCGAACCGTTTGCAGGCCGTCGAGTACGGGCATCTGTAAGTCCATCAGAATCACGTCGGGCACCACTCCAAAGTCCAGGCGCTTCAGAAGCTCCTGTCCGTCGCCAGCTTCGAAGAGCACTTCCATGTTGGTAAATCCGCTCACCAAAGCCCGTAGTCCTTTGCGAAATAACAGGTGGTCATCAACAACGGCGACGCGAATAATATCACTATTCATGGATAGATGTATTGATAGTAGCCTCATCGGTAACAAGATACGGAAGTGGAAGTGTAATCCAAACCCGAGTGCCATCGCCCGGAGCTGATTCGTGGTGAAGGGTGCCACGCAGTACCGCGACGCGGCTGCGTAAGTTGGTAAGTCCCAATCCGGTACGAGTGCCAAGGGCAGGTAGCACATCATTGGCGATAGGGTTAAATCCTACTCCATTATCACTGTAGTGCAAACTAAGCTGCTGCGGTTGAAAATCGACGGCGATGCGCAACAGGCTGGCCTGAGCATGCTTAAGGCCATTGCCCAGCAACTCCTGCGCGATGCGGTACACAATCAACTCCAGACCAGGATCGAGGCGGCGGGGAGTGCCGTCCTGCTCAATAATTACCTTGGTATGACCATCGGGCGGCACGGTACGAGCCAGCGCATCAAGGGCGAAGGGTAGCCCAAACTTCTGCAGCGCAGCCGGCAACAGATTGCGCGAAATACGCCGCACCTCCGTAATTACCTGATCGAGCAGGTCGGTGGCTTCCTTCGTGCGGGCGGGGTCGCCGAGGGCGTGCAGGTGCATTTTGGCAATGGCCAGGGTGGTGCCTACGCCGTCATGCAGATCGGCGGCGATGCGCTGGCGCTCTTCTTCCTGGGCCAGCAGGGCCGCTTCCAGGGCCTGCTGCTGGGCATCCTCGCGAAGCTGCTGCATCTGCAGTTGCTGCCGCAGGCGCCGCCGCTGGTCCCGAATCACGAAGACGATGATACCGCCGGCCAGCAGCAGCAGAATAGGGGTAATAAGAAGAAAGGGGAGTAGTGTTTTGGTCATACGTGGCAGGGAAAACCAGGATGCAGACGCCCGGCTTAATCTCAGTACTTAATGGTAATTAAGTAGTTACGTTGACAAGGACAAGACTAAACCTTGGAAAAGCCCCCCAACACTACTGGTTCTTTTCATTAACGGAAATAGAATGTTCAGGGTGACGTAATTCGCTTTCAATTGGCTGTTTCGCAAAGGGTTGGGATAAGAAGCGCAACGGGCGCTGCTGCCAGCGGCTATAATGCAGCCACTTAGGCAGCGCGCGGCGTGGGTTGGTGCTGAGCGGGAAGAAGGAGAACATCCAAGCCAGCAGGGCCATCGCTACAGCAAACAGGAAAGTGTCAGGCACACTGACAATAATATCCAGCCGGATTTCGGTGGCAAGATCGTAGTCTAAGCCGTAAACCACGTTTCTGGCGACGTACGTGATGATGGAGCAGGAGCAGTATACCAGAGTAGCTACGCTTAGAAAAAAGCCGGGCTGCTTTTCCAAAGGCGTAAGTGGCGATTCGAGCGTGAGACGCGCGATGTGAATCATGGCCAGCGTCAGCAGAATAGCGCAGCCAAAGGAATGAGAATAAGTGTTGATATCGCTGAACAGTCCATTCAGAAAAGCAGCGTCTACAAAAGCTACTACTAAAAACAAGTACAGGCTCGGCCGTATAGCCTTCTGAACGCGGCTCTGGGGCAACAGGCGGTAATAAGCCTGCGTCAGAAATAACACCAGCAAAACCGTGGCCAGGTGATGGATATAGATGTTATTGTGAATAGTAATCCGGCTTAGCCTATCCAGAAAATACAAGAACGCCTCGGCTGCCACGTAGTAGTACACGGGCCGGAATGCACGGGGAATATGCCGTCGCCGAAGCCAGGCCGTGGCAAAAGGCAGCAAAGGCGCGGACTCCAGCACCCGGTTAATGAGGTGAAGCCGCGCCCAAGGGTCCATAAGAGTCTAAAAAAGTGATAAATAACCCAGCCCCTACTGCATCAGTGGGCTGTTCGGGTCGCAGATTGAGGGGCAAGTCATAGGTGTTTCGCCCACCCCGTCACCGTTGTCGGGCAGGGTGCCATCTTCCTTGACTGGCGGCAGCAAGTCTTTGCCCTGGTCATCGACGCCGATCAGTACCACGCGGCGTGCTCCACTATCATCAATAGCCTGGTAGATACGCAGGCCGGCGCAGTTGGGCTCGGCCAGCAACCCTTGCAGAAACTCCTTGCCGAAATAGTGGGCGAGGGTAGGCTTATCGCCGGGCAGGCGGGGCGTGTCGCGGTAGCGACGGGTCCAGCGGGCGGCGTCGCGGGGCTTCATGCGCCGTCCGGCGCGCGGGTCGAAGGGAGGCTCGGTAGCTTCCATACAGGAGCAAAAGAAATAAGTGTGGTAAGAGCAGGAAAGAGACTGAGGCAAGCCTCAATCGTAATAGAGCGGAATTCAAATATAGGCAGTCCGCGCTGGATTGGCAGGCATCCGGGCTGCAATCATAAAAATAAAAGCAGATAGTTTCCGGGCGGGCTCCACATGGGGCGGAGGGCGGCGCTGGCGCGGTGCCAGAGGCAGATTCGGACAGGATGAGCCAGGCTCGACAGCCGCTAAAACGGTAGCTCACCTGGCGACTCGGGTGCGAGCGGGCGCGCGCGCGGCGCGCGGCGCATGGCCGTGGGGGGCTCCTGGTCGTCCTCGTCGGCGGACAAATCGTCCTCTGCGTCATCTTCCTCGTCCAAGTTCTCAAACACACGGTCGATGGCCGACTCCGCGGCGCGGAGCTTGTGCTTGCAGAGCCGGATCAGCTCGGCCGAGCGTTGCACGCGGGTCGTGAGGTCGTCCACGTCTACGGTGTCCGTTTCGAGGGTGCGCAGAATGGTTTCCAGCTCTTCAATAGCTTGGCGGTAGGTCAGGTCGTTGGTCATGGAGAAGGGTAGCAGGCGGCGTTTGGCAATCCAAGCTGACCGCAGTAATAGAGATGTGTACGTAGAGCTGGGGGGCTTTTTTGACTGGTAAAAGCAAACTGGCTGTCTGCTCTGCTAGCTTTCCTGCGCATAACGTTATACGCGTTGGCCTGCGGCTGCAAACCTAGCTGAAAGAAGCGTCCGATGGTGGAAGTGCGGGGGTTAATCCTGCCAAAAAGCCCCCCAGCGCTTCCGGCTGCGCCGCGGGCCATAGCTGCGCCAGTCGTAGCTCGGCCCGATGCAACAGGCGCTCGGCGGCCAGCTGCAACTGGTAGCGCCGCCGCAACAGTTGGAGCTGCCGCCGCTGCTGGTGGCGCCGAAACCGTTGGGCTAACGCCCGGCCAAACGTGCGCAGCTGCCGTTGCTGACCAGCCAGTGCCTGTTGGGCCGCCCGCTGCGCTGAGTGACGGGTGCGGTCCAGTATGCGGTGCTGCTGCCGCAACTGCGCCCGTGGCACCGTGGCCGCCTGCCGAATGCGCTGATGCAGGAGAGTGCGCTGCTCCGCAAACTGGGTTTGAGCTGCCTGTTGGGTGTGTCGGGCGAGCCGGCGCAACTGGTCGGCCGCATTTTGTACTTGCCCAAAGGCTAGTTCCTGAATGCGCTCCGCGTAGCCGTCAAAAGCTGCATCAAGTCGGGCCAGGCGGTCCAGGAAGAAGATAGCAACGGCAGTAGGTGTTTTCAGCGCCGTGTGAGCGGTCAGATCGACTACCGCTTCGTCGCGCTCGTGGCCGATGCCGGTGATAACGGGCAACGGGAAAGCCCCAACAGCAGCGGCCAAGCCATAATCATCGAAAGCCAGCAAATCGGTTTTGCCGCCACCGCCCCGGATAATGACGACCGCATCGAAGTAGCGCCGCTGGGGCCTGATATGGTCCAGCGCCGCCCGGATACTGGCTGGTGCCTCCGTGCCCTGCATGAGGGCGGGCACCAGCGTTACCGAGAAATCATACACCGATTCGCTGAGCTGCTGCATAAAGTCCTGAAAGCCCGCCGCCGTGGGCGAAGAAATAACGGCCAGGCGCTGGGGACCAATAGCGAGCGGCAGCCGCTTCTGCCTTTCGAGCAGGCCCTTCGCGGTGAGCTTGCGCACGGTGTCGAGGCGCTGGCGGGCCAGGTCGCCGACGGTGTAGGTCGGGTCGAGAGCCAGCACATCGAGGCTCAGGCCGTATTGCTCATGAAACTTGATCTGCACCCGCAGCATCACCTTCAGGCCCGGCTGCAGCTCCTGGCCAGTAGCCTCATAAAAAGCCGGGGCCAATGCCTGATAGCGCTGACTCCAGATGGTAGCGCGGGCCTGGGCCTTCAGCTCCGCGCCGCGGCCGGTGCGGTGCTGGTCGGTGAGGGTAAGGTAGCAGTGAGCGCCGTCGTGGCGGGGCGCGGTTAGCTCCGCGATTTCGGCGAGTACCCAGTAAGAGTCAGCAAAGCGGTCGGTGAGCGTTTGCTTTACGCGCAGCAGCAGCTCGGCCAGGGGCAAAGCCAGCGGCGGACGACTGGGGGGCAAATTTGGTTCGGGGCGACGGTTAAATAGCGGCGGCATAGGGAACAAAGTACGCAATTGGGGGCAGCGGGAGCAAGCATAACCAACGCGACTGACACTCATCCTTGTTGGATAACACTGGTTAAGTAAAAATTCGATACTGATTGATTTAGCATCTCAACCAAAAAAGGGGCACATCCTGATTGGATGCGCCCCTTTTAAAAAGAGAAGTTGTTTAGGCATTGCTTTGAAGACTCCCAGAGCATTATGACGAGCGAAGTCGAAGCGTCTCTACCTCAATGCTAATCTCGACGAAGCGGGAGAGATGCTTCGACTCCGCTTAGCATGACGCGAAAACGCTTTTCTAAACCTGTTGCGAAGTAAAAAGCGAAAAGAAGTTTTAGACTTGTATCATGCATGGCCAATCGCACATAGTTTGTTCACTCCCCCCGTGCTGTTCCCAGGCTTGGTTGGCAAGGGTGGTCAGGCGCTGAGCGAAGTACTGACCGATCAGGGTGCGAATATTCTGCAAATCGTTTTCGCTGACCTGCTGGACGAATACCTTCAGCAGCTACTGTTGCAGGTTGGTCAAGTTGGCAGGTGTTTCCAAGTGTACATTCTTCTACAGAAAAGATTCGGTAGGTGTTTAGTATAGCACCCGAAACTTAATCGTGTGCTCTATCTTGCGTAGTTCCCCAATTACTTCCGGCGCATATTCCTTGTCAATATCGGTAATCACGTAGCCGATGTGCTCGTTTGTTTTAAGATATTGACCGAGAATATTGACGTGGTGAGCAGCGAGCAAGTTGTTGATGCTGGCTAGGACGCCGGGCACGTTGGCGTGGAGGTGAATAAGGCGGTGTCCGGGCTGCACGGGCAGCTGAATATTGGGCAGGTTCACGCTTTGCTGAGTGTTGCCGGTGTTCACGTAGGCCATGATGCGCTCGGGCACGAATTCGGCGATGTTGCGCTGGGCCTCGGCCGTGCTGCCACCGATGTGGGGTGTGAGCAGCACGTTGGGCAGGCCCCGCAGCTCGCTTTCAAAGCTTTCGTGGTTGGTTTTGGGCTCATAGGGAAACACGTCGATGCTGGCCCCGCCGAGGTGGCCGCTGCGGATGGCGTCGGCCAGAGCCGGAATATCCACGATATGACCGCGGCTGAGGTTGAGAAAAATGGCCCCCGGCTTCATCTGGGCAAACTCCTCGGCCCCGATGAGGTTCTTGTTCTCGGCCCGGCCATCGACGTGCAAAGTCACGATATCGGCTTGCTGGAGTAGCTCCGGTAAGGTGCGGCACTTCACGGCGTTGCCGAGCTGGAGTTTTTCGGCTACGTCGTAGTACAGCACCTGCATACCCACGGCCTCAGCGACGACCGAGAGCTGGCTGCCGATGTTGCCGTAGCCCACGATGCCGAGCTTTTTACCCCGAATCTCGAAGCTGCCTTTGGCCGATTTGTCCCACTCGCCGCGGTGCATTTTGGGGTTTTTGTCGGGGATGCGGCGGGCCAGCACGATGATTTCACCCAAGGCCAATTCTACCACCGAGCGGGTATTGGAGAAAGGCGCGTTGAACACGGCTACGCCCTTTTTCATGCAGCCCGTCAGGTCAATCTGGTTGGTGCCGATGCAAAAGGCCCCCACGGCAATCAGGCGGTTGGCCGCTTCGAGCACGCGGGGTGTTACCTGCGTTTTGGACCTGATGCCCAGGATGCTCACGCCGGCGATGCGCTCCACCAATTCGTCTTCGTCGAGGCCGCCGGGCACGCTGTCTACCTGGTAGCCTTCCTGGCGGAACAGCTCGGCGGCGCGAGCGTCGGGGTTTTCGAGCAGGAGTACGCTAATGCGGTTTTTGGGGTAGCTGAGCGTCATGGGAAGCTTGTTTTGGTAGAGAAACTCGTCGAAGGACGGAATGACTTCGTCGGCCTGGGCCACGACGGCGGCGCGGGCCACGTTTTCGGTGAAGGCGTAGAAGCGGTTGGCCAGGCCGGCTTCGCGCATTTGATAATCAGTGTAGCCGTCGCCCATCACGTACACGTCGCCGGTGAGGTCGAGGAGGCGCAGCTGCTCGATTTTGCCCCCGTCGCGGCTGAGCACGTTGGCTGGGTCGAAGCCGGTAATTTGCCCCCCGGCGTCGTAGGTGAAGGTGTTGGCTAATACAAATTCGGGCGCGATGCCAAAGTCGGCCACTACAGGCTCAATAAACTCCCGAAAGCCGCTGCTCACGATGTACACCCGCCCCCGAAACTGCTCGAAGAAGCCGCGGTTGCGCACGATACTGTCCGACACCTTGGTTTTGAGTTGGTCTACGAGCAGCGGCAGATGCTCGCGCCGGGCCTGCAACAAAGCCAGCCGCTGCTTCAGCGACTCCGAAAAGTTCAGCTCTCCGCTCATACCCCGGTCGGTAAGAGCGCGGATCTCACCCACGATCTTTTCTCGTTCCGGGTGGTTGATTAAAGCAATATCAGCCAGCTCATCGAGGCCTTCGACCTGGGTGAAGGTGCTGTCGAAGTCGATGATGAGGTAGGGGAGAGGCGCGGTTGTACGGGGCATGGATGCAATATCGGGGAGAAATGCTTCTCGCTATGCATGAGCCAGCGCGCGTCGCAGACGTGCGCCGGCAGCTTCCTTACTGTTTTTCTCTTACGCTATCCGCAGTGTGGCGCAGGCGGGCACCCAGGCATCGTGCTGGCACACGCTACACGTAGCGGCCTCGCCGCGGGCCAGCTCCTGTACATGGCCGCAGCGGGCGCAGGCGTGGCCGCCGGCTTCCTGGGCGCGGCGGTGGGTGTTGGCCACCCGCTCGGGCCAGATGGGCAGGCCGGGCCGCACGTCTTTATCTTCACAAAAGAAAAGGCTCACGTCGCCGGTGGCTTCGATGTATGCGCGGCGCACCTGGCCCAGATGCTCTACCTGCAATTGGCGCATTTCGCCGAACAGTTCTTTCTGGGTGAGGTTCTGCTTGGCGATATTCTCCAGGTGAATCTGGCCGTTTTCCACCAGCAGCACCGGGACCCCTTCCAGCCAGTCGCTGAAGCTAGGAAACCATTCGGTAAGGCGATTGAAGAGCAGATACAGGCCCGATACCACCACGAATACCACGAGCACGTGCAGGATCGGCACGTCGTCGTAGAACATGGCATCGCCGGCGGCCGAACCCAGCGCCAGGATAATGCTCAGCTCGAAGAGCGAAAGCTGCCGTACGCCGCGCCGGCCCGTCACGCGCAGGGCCGCAATGATAAATAAGTAAGTAAGGACGCAGCGAAAGGCTATTTCCAACAGAAACAGCGGCGGCATGTCCTCGGACAGGAAAATACGGTGCCAGTCGAAAGGCTCGATAGGGGCGGCAAGGAGGAGCATAGAGGCAGGTGAGGGTTGCTACCCTAACGCGACTTGCGTGGCCACCGTTGTTGAGCTAGGCCGCGGGGCCGGCTCCTGGGCCTGCGAAGCTGGCAAGGCTACTCGCGCACCGCCGCCAGCACGCGCTTTATCAGCTCGTCGGGCTTGCCATCGTGCCAGCGCCACACGATGACGATATCGTGCTCGGGATCAATCCAGATTGTGTTGGAGCCGGCCCCGAGGGCGGCATAGCTGGTGGCGGGGGCGCTGGGCCAGGCTTTTTGCTCGGTGTTGAGCCACCACAGATAGCCGTAGTCCAGCCCGACGGGGCCGCGGGTGGTGGCTTGCTTTATCCAGGCGGCGGGCACGAGCTGTTTTGCCCCCCAGCGGCCCTGGCGCAGCATCAGGTAGCCGAAGCGGGCCTCGTCGCGGGCGCTGATCCAGAGGCCGCCGCCCCAGCGGGTGCCGCCGCTCACCGAGGGCATCACCTTTCCGTCGATTTCGACCATAGAATTGCGGTAGGGCACCCACTGCCACGTCGAGGAGGCCCCGATGGGGTTCATAATCTCGTCGCGGAATACTTCCGGCAAGGGCTTACGCCAGAGCTCCAACAGGGACAGCGCCAAGCGGTTGATGCGCACATCGTTGTATTCGTAGTAGGTGCCCGGGGCCTGGAGCGCGCGCGGCTTCCGCTCCCCTTTGCCGAAGGCTTCCGGACCCACGAAGTTGACGTTTTTGCCCCACAGCGCGCCGGCCCACTCGCTGGTCTGGCGCAGGTGGTGCTCCCAGGTGATGGGCCGGTTCTGGGCCGAGGCATAGCTGCCATCCTTGATGTAGTCAGCCACCGGGTCGCGCACGTCTTTGATGATGCCTTTGTCTACCGACAGGCCGACGATAGTTGACAGCACGCTTTTGGCTACGCTGTACGTTGGGTCGGCGGCCTGGGTGTCGCCCCACTCGGCCACGATGTAGCCGTGGCGCAGAATGAGGCCGTTGGTGGCGGCGCGGGTAGTGGGCAGGGGGCCAAGCGGCTCGCCAAAAATCTCCTTCTGGGTGGAGAAGTCGGGCTTCATCTGGGTGGTTTCCTGTTGCCTGGCAAAGGCTACGGCCTGTTCCAGCAGGGCCGCATCCAGGCCCACCTGCGCGGCATCTTTGCGCTGCCAGGCGTCGCCGGCGGCGGGGAAGTAGCGCGTATTGGCCGTCTGGGTGGTCTGCGGTGCGGTTTGGGAAGGCGTTTTGGCGCAGCCCAAAAAGGTGAGCAGGACGAGCAGGTAGGAGAGTGTGGAGCGCATGGGGGGCATTTTTAAGACAGCCAAAGATGCTTAACTTTCCCCATGCAGCTACTCATTACCCCGGAGATTGTTGTTCTTTTTGCCGTATTGGCGCAGGCGGTATTCGCGGCGGGGCTGCTCTGGTTTGCTCCCCACAACCAGCTGCCGAACCGCTTTCTGGCCTTGCTGCTGCTGGCTATTGCTCTCTGGGTGCTCGACGGATTGTAGCGTGCCTCGGGGCTGTACGGGCAAAATGCCGAGTGGTACTTCACCCCGATTTACTACTCCCTGGCTTTCGGGCCGCTGCTCTATTTTTATGTGCAGAGCCTAGTAAGTCAGCCGTTTCGGTTGCGCGCGCGGCACTGGTGGCATTTCGTGCCCGTGCTGGCGCAGGCGACGCTGTACTGGTGGCTGCGGTTCGAGCCGTATTCGGTGCGGCTGTGGTTTTGGGAGCAGGTGCACCAGCCCTACACGTACCGCATAGAGTTTGTCGGCACCTGGGTGTCACTGATTGTTTATCTGGGCCTGAGCCTGCGGCTGCTACGGCGCTACCGGCGCTGGCTGCCCGATAATTTTTCCGACCTGTCGCAGCTGCGCCTCCAATGGCTGCGGGTGCTGTTACTGGTGCTGGGGCTGGTAAGCGTGCAGTGGCTGCTGGAAGTAGTGCTGCGCGAATTTTTCGATCTGTACTACACCTACGATTACTCGACCTGGCTGCTGGGTGGGGTTGTGCTGCTGCTCGGGATTGTGGGGCTGCGCCAGGCCGATATGCGAGCCGTGCATTTTGCGCCCATTGAGGCCCCCGAGAAAGCCCCCCAGCTGGTGGGCGCGGCAGCTCCAGCTGAATTAGAGCCCGTTGGGGGGCTTTTTTCGAGTTCAATTGATACGAAAACTGCTGTTTCGGTAGTGCCGGCCGCACGGCCGGCGGCAGCAGTAGACGCGGCGGTGCTGGCGCGTCTTCGGCGGGCGCTGGAGGAAGAAAAGCTGTATTTAAACCCCACGCTCACGCTGGCCGAATTATCGGCGCATACCGGTTTGGCACCACGGCTTATTTCCTTTACCGTCAATAATGGGTTTGGCCAATCTTTCAACGATGTAGTGAATGGCTATCGGGTAGAAGCCGTGAAGCGCCGGTTGGCCAATCCAGCCGACGTGGCCCGCCTCACGCTGCTGGGCATTGCCTTCGAATGCGGCTTTAATTCCAAGACCACGTTCAACCGCATCTTTAAGCAGTTCACCGGCGTCGCTCCCAGCGAGTTTAGTGGGTAGCAGGGTCTTGGGGGTTTAGATGCTGCTGCTCTGCTTCCTGATTTCAACCAAGACCCTAGACACCCACTAAGCCCCACATCACGATCTGGTACGCCCCACATCTGCATCTGGGGCGCTTGATGGAGTCTGAGTGCCCACTTTTGGACCGTATTCACTAACCTGGACTACGGTCATGAAAAACTCTCTTCTGGCGCTAACGCTACTGCTCAGCACCTCCCCGCTACTCGCCCAAACCGCCTGGACGGACCACTCCCGTGCCCTGCCCGACAAGCTGCGCCAGGTGCCCGTGGGCCTCACGCTCTGGCATACACCCAACCCCAACTACCCCGAAGCCGACCCCAGCAAACCGGGCCAATACGTGTGGAAACATAGCACGATGCTGCGCGCCGAAGCAGCCGATCTGGAGATAGTGGAGTGCGGCAGCTTTATCTGGTACAGCGCCGAGGGCTGGAAGGCCAACATGCGCGAAACGCCCGCCGAGTTTGCGGAGCTATTCAATTGCCCCCAAGGCCAGCTGCGCCAGGGCGCTACCTACACCTTCGCCAAAAACTACCGCTACGCCGCCAGCGCCCAGCAGCTCTACGGCGGCGACGCGCTTTGGTACATTTTGGCCAAAGATAAGAACGGCAAGCTCTACAAAGGCATGGGCCTGATCGAGACGGAAGCTACCGTACGCTAGTCGCCCAGCAACCTGTAAGACGGTCTGGGGGGCTTTTTTAGCCTCACTCACCTTCACTTATCAACTTTATCATGAAAACGCTCTTGTTTATGCTGCTCGCCGGCCTGCTCCTATCCTTCCGGCCCGCCTCTACTGCTACCTTTCAAGCTTTGCCCGCCGCCAGCCAGCTCACCTGGACGGGCTACGCCGAAGTAGGCGACTGGGTGCCCAGCGGCACGCTTCAGCTCCGGCGCGGCACCTTCGTGTACGAAGGCAACACCCTGCGCCAGGGCCGCTTTGAGTTTGAAATGAAGACCATTACCCACACCAACGCCCAATTGCAGAAGCACCTGCGCGGGGCTGATTTCTTCGATGTGGAGCGCTTTCCAGTGGCCGTATTTGTGCTGCGCGAGGTGGTAGATGGGCAGGCTGCCGGCGAGCTTACCTTGAAAGGCATTACCAAATCGGTGCGCTTTCCCCTCACCATCACGACTCAGCCCGAAGGCCTGCGAATACAAGGTACTGCCACCATCGACCGCACGCAGTTTGGGGTGAACTACAACTCAAGCAGCTTCTTCCAGAACCTGGGCAGCTACGCCATCCGCAACGAGTTCACCTTGGCGTTTGATGTGCTAGCTAAGGCCACTAAATAGCTGATAGCCAATAGATGTGCTATGTTAGCAAAGCAAATTATAGATGAATCACATTACTTTTAGTCGGTATGCGAATCACTACTCAGGCATTGAAGCCATTGTTGGCTTTCGGACTTTTTTTGCTGCTGCCCCTGACCAGCCAGGCCCAGAAAGCAGTAATCCAGCGCCTCGAAGGCAGCCGCATTTCGGTGCAGGAAATAGAGCGGCTGGTGCCCGCGCTCATGGATTCGGCCAAGGTGCCGGGCTTGGCGCTGGCTATTCTCGACAATAATAAGGTGCGCTACGTGAAAGCCTTTGGGTACCGCAGCGTGGAGCAAAAAAGCCCCCTGGAACCTCAGACGGCCATGTATGCGGCTTCTTTTAGCAAAGCTGTATTCGCTTATCTGGTAATGCAGCTGATGCAAGATGGCCTGCTTGACTTAGATAAGCCCTTGCATGAATATTTAGCGAAGCCCCTGCCGGAAGTGGCGGGCTACGAAGATCTGGCGGCCGATGATCGGTGGAAGCAGCTCACGGCCCGCATGGCGCTCACTCATACTACCGGCTTGCCCAACTGGCGCTGGCTGGAACCTGACGAAAAGCTGCGGTTCAAATTTGCGCCTGGCGCCCAGTACTGGTACTCGGGCGAAGGGTTGCAGCTGCTGCAAGTAGTACTTGAGCATATCACCCAGAAGGGGCTGGTTCAGCTAAGCGAGGAGCGCGTATTCAAGCCCCTGGGCATGGCGCGCACCAGCTACGTGTGGCAGCCCGTTTTTGAGGAAAACCATGCCGTAGGATACCTGGAAGATGGTACGGTGCTGCCCAAGAAAAAGCGCAAAAAAGCCGGCGCCGCGGGCTCTATGGAAACCACCATTGCCGATTATGCCACGTTTGTGGCCGCCGTGATGCAAGGCAAAGGGCTTACGGCCAAGGCCAAGCAGGAAATGGTACGCGCCCAGGTGGCTATTCCCTTCAAGGCCCAGTTTGGCCCGCTGGCCACCGTACCGACTGACGATAACAAGGCCATCAAGCTGTCGTATGGGCTGGGCTGGGGGACGTTTGAGTCGCCGTATGGCCACGCGTATTTCAAGGAGGGGCACGACGATGGCTGGGAAAACCACAGCGTGGTGTTTGGCGACCAGAAGAAAGGCTTGATCCTGATGAGCAACAGCTCCAATGCTGATAAGCTGTTCAAGGAGCTGTTGGAAAAGCTGCTCGGCGACACCTTTACGCCCTGGCAATGGGAGAACTACGTGCCGTATAATTACTCGGCAAACTAAGCGCTGACTTTACCTAAAAAGCCCCCCAGCACCTTCCCATTGTACCTATGGCTCGCGTCATTGACAGCTATGAAATTGTAGATGCTCCCGACCCGGCCAGTTGGCGGGCCTGGCTGGCGGCCCAGCACGCCGCCTCGCCGGGTGCGTGGCTGGTGCTGTACAAAAAGGCCAGCGGACGCCAGGGACGCATGACCTATGCCGAGGCCGTGGAGGAAGCGCTGTGCTTTGGGTGGATTGATAGTCTGCCGCGGCTGAAGGATGAGGTCTGCTTCCACCTGTTGTTTACGCCCCGTAAGCCGCGGAGTGTATGGTCGAAGCTCAATAAGCAGCGCATAGAAAAGCTGCTGGCCGACGGCCGTATGACGCCCGTTGGCCTGACCAAGATAGAAGCCGCCCGCCAAGACGGCAGCTGGGATACCCTCAACGCCAGCGACGCCCTGGAAATGCCCCCCAGCCTGACTGTTGCCCTGGCCGCTAACCCCATAGCGCAGCAATACTTCGATGCATTTGCCCCTTCCGCCAAGCGGCAGATTTTACAATACCTGTTTAGCGCTAAACGCCCCGAAATGCAGCAGAAACGAGTGGAGCAAATAGTAGCGCTGGCGGCCCAGAACAAGAAGCCTAATCAGTCTCCTAAATAGCGGAAGAGGTAGCGTAAAGCCTTCGACAAAAAAAGCCCCCCAGCATTACACCTGTGTGCAGGCGTCGTGCGTGGGGGCTTTTTTATGACTGCGTTAGAAGGGAAACAGGATTCAACTCGTGCTGTAGTAGTTAGGTGGCTACGCTGGCGCCTTCGAGCTGCTCCAGCGCCTCGGTATCCAGCTGTAGGTCAGTGGCTTTCAGTAGCTCCTCTACCTGTTCGGCGCTGGTGGCGCTGGCAATAGGAGCGGTAAGGCCAGGCTGAGCCATAATCCAGGCCAGCGCTACCTGGGCGGGCGTGGCGTGGAGGCGCTCACTCACGGCGTCGAGGGCGGCCAGAATAGCCAATCCTTTATCGTTCAGATATTTACGACCGACTCCGCCACCGCGGGCGCTTTTCTTCAGGTCGGCTTCTGAGCGGTATTTGCCGGTCAGGAAGCCGGCGGCCAGGCCGTAGTAGGGAATGACGCCTACGTTGTGCTCCTGGCATAAGGGCAGAAGCTCCTGCTCAAATTCGGCGCGGTCGCAGAGATTGTAGAGCGGCTGGAGCGACTCGTAGCGCGGGAAGCCGTGTTGCTCGCTGGCCTGCAAGGACTCGCGCAGGCGCTCGGCCGAGAAGTTGGACGCTCCGATAACGCGCACTTTGCCTTCCTTCACCAGCTGGGCGTAGGCTTCCAGGGTTTCTTCCACCGGCACCTTCGGGTCGTCTTTGTGCGACTGGTAGAGGTCGATATAATCAGTCTGGAGGCGCTTGAGCGAGCCTTCCACGGCCCGCAGGATATAGTTTTTGGCTAAGCCCCTATTCTCGGTATTCACTTCCCAGCCTACTTTGGTAGCAATCACCACGTCGTCGCGGCGGCCGCGCTGCTTCAGCCACTTGCCGATAATGGTTTCGGATTCGCCGCCCTGGTGGCCCGGCACCCACACGGAGTAGCCGTCGGCGGTGTCGATGGCGTTGCCGCCCCCGGCCACGAAGGCGTCGAGCACGGCAAAAGAAGTGGCTTCGTCGGCGGTCCAGCCGAACACGTTGCCGCCCAGTACGAGGGGTGCTATGGAAAGGGAAGAGTTACCTAATTGACGCTTATTCATGGTGATACGGTTGTGTTGGGGTTAGATAGATCAGACTAAAACGGAATTGCGGTTTACGGCATAGAGCGGGCAGAGGTAGGTGGAAAGCGGTGTGTATAAGTTTATAAGCTTCAGTCGCTCGTCTGTAGACATACTATGAGGCGGCGACCAAGCGCGGCTCGCCTGCAATGCGAAGCAAACAACATAGCAATGAAGCGGGCAAGAAGCTTCCACAAACAGACTAAAACGAAGCAGTGTACAGAGCCAGCGGAAGTCTGAAAAGGCTATTTCGCACAGCGCAGGGCGGACGTAATGGGGACAACCATTAAAGATTTTTAATAAACATTTCTTATAAGAGAAAGGTAATCTAGGCTATAACTAAAGTCGCTAAGGCTTCTCTCCTCCTATCCCCGCCCGCTATTCCTTTATTTTACCAACACCTGTTAATGAGCTGCTTATGGAAAACATGGAAAACCACTTCGCCTATACTTCGGCCCAGTTCGACATCATCACGCATGTCCTGACGCTGGGGGTAGGCGCGCAGATTGCCGGCCTGATTTATTTCGTGTTGACTCGCAAAAACTCAGCGCCGCGCTACCAGCTTTCCTCGGTGCTGTCGGCGGTAGTGATGGTATCGGCGGCGCTCATTCTGCTGAATCAGCAAATCAATTGGACCAGCGCTTTCACCTGGGATGGCCAGATGTGGCAGCGCAGCGACAGTACGTTTTCCAATGGTTACCGCTACGTCAACTGGTCAATTGACGTGCCCATGCTGCTGACGCAGCTGCTGATTGTGCTGGGCATCACGGGGGCCAAATTCAAGAAAATATGGCTGGGCTTTACCCTGGGCGGCTTGGCAATGATTTATACGGGCTACGTGGGGCAGTATTATGAGACTACCAGCATTCCGAATTTGCTTATCTGGGGCGGCATCAGCTCGGTATTTATGGTGTACATCTGCTACCTGGTGGGCACTACCATTTTCCGCACCGCGCATACCCTGCCCGGCACTACCGGCGGCCTGATGCGCAACATTTTCTGGCTGCTGATTTTCTCCTGGACGCTGTATCCGATTGCCTACCTCGTGCCGTGGTTTATGCCCACCGAGTGGGGCATGGTGCTGCGCCAGGTGCTGTATACCGTGGCCGATATTACCTCCAAAGTCATTTATGGCGTTATGCTGAGCCGCGTAGCCGATGAGCGCAGTGCCCACGAAGGCTACCTGCCCGCCCTGGAATCGTTGGGCTGGGACACAGAGTCAACCCAGATTCAGGAGCAGCAGGCGCGCCACCCCGAATTGCAGAAATTGTAACTCAGTGCAGCTCTCAGGTCACGCTTTCTTGCTTCTTTTCAGAATGCTTCTCAATGTGGGTAAAGTTTAGGAAG
>NZ_FWWW01000067.1 GCF_900176135.1 Hymenobacter roseosalivarius DSM 11622
ACCGTAGTAGTGTGGGCTTTTTTGTAATGGAAATATCTTGGTTCTAGCCGCGACGCAGCACCTGCGCCGCTTCTTTGGCAAAGTAGGTCAGGATAGCGTCGGCGCCGGCGCGCTTGATGCTGAGCAGCACCTCCATCATCGTCCGCTCGCCGTCTACCCAACCATTTTGCGCGGCGGCTTTTATCATGGCGTATTCGCCCGATACGTTATAAGCCGTTACGGGCAAGGTGGTAGCATTACGTACTTCCCGGATAATATCGAGGTAGCTTAGGGCGGGCTTAATCATCACCATATCAGCGCCTTCCTGCTCGTCGAGGGCCAGCTCGCGCAAGGCTTCGCGGCGGTTGGCGGGATTCATCTGGTAGGTTTTCTTGTCGCCTTTTTTGGGGGCCGAGCCCAAGGCATCGCGGAAGGGACCGTAGAAGGCTGAGGCATATTTGGCCGTATAACTCATGATGCTCACCTGCTGAAACGCATTGCGGTCGAGCACGTCGCGAATGAAGGCCACGCGGCCATCCATCATGTCGGAAGGACCGATAATGTCGGCGCCGGCGCGGGCCTGGGCCAGGGCCATTTGGCCGAGTATTTCCAGCGAGGCATCGTTCAGAATTTCACCGCTTTCGGCATCCACAATGCCGTCATGGCCGTCGGAGCTGTACGGGTCCATGGCCACGTCGGTCATCAGCACCACCTCGGGGAAGTGGCGCTTGATGTCGGCCACCGTGCGCAGGTACAGGCCATCGGGGTTGGCGCTTTCGCGGGCCAAATGGTCTTTCAGTTCCTCCTTAATTTGTGGGAACGGGGCAAAGGCTTTGATTCCCAACTCTACACAGACACCAATCTCATCGATGATGCGGTCGGCGGAATAGCGGAAAATGCCCGGCATGGACTTCACCTCTACCAGCTGATTCTGGCCTTCGGTGAGAAAAAGCGGATAAATGAAATCGTGGGTGGCGAGGTTGGTTTCCTGCACCAACTCGCGAATAACTTCAGACTTGCGGTTGCGCCGGGGGCGGTGCGTGGGAATAAGCGCCATAGGTTGTTTTCAAGGATTAAGACGGGACAGAACAACTGCCACAAAGGTAAGGTTGCCGGTATGTTAAAGTGAATTTGCCCCCCAGCTGCTAAAGGAGAAAGTAAAACCAGCAGTCAGGCCGCTACAGGTAAATGCTCCGCTTGTGCCCGAGACTTAGAGGTTAAAAAACTCCTGAAAGATTTCTGTCCACGCGTGCGGACCTCCTATGCCCAAGATCAGGAAATAGTCTCCCAGCAATACAATCAGCGCGCCCACGCCGAAGCCCAGCCAGCCCCCAATCAGCAAGCCCGCCACGACTCCGACTATAATCAGTCCTGCGCCCAACACGAGATGAAACTTGCCCCTGCTGTCCGCGGCCTGCTGTCTCATAGCCACTGATGACCTGTTTTTAAGCCTGAAAGCAGCAATGGGGGCTTGACTTATCCTCTTGAGAATAGCTGGCTTTGTACCAGTGGGCTTGCGGCCGGAGCTAGTCGAAAACGACGGAGCGCCCGGCAACTCAGCCGTCCGGGCTGCGTGCGCTGCTACGGCAACAGCAGGCATCCGGTATTGCGCCACACTAGCGGAAGCAGCAGGCTTCGCTTCTGTCGGGGTCGGCCGAAAAATGAAGGCGGGCTTCTCGCTTCGGCAACTGATAAATGGCAGCAACAAAAATGCCCCCCAGCACCACCAATATTTCAAACTCATAAGTCGAAAATTAAAAACAAGCGGACTTCCCAGCCCTGAGAAGTCCGCTTGCAGAGAGTAGGAAAACTGATTTTAAAACGCTAGCAGCACCGCTTCAATAATATCGCAGGCCTCATGCAGCTGCTCTTCAGTGATAACCAGCGGGGGGGCAAAACGGATGATGTCGCCGTGGGTGGGCTTGGCCAGCAGGCCGCGCTCCATTAGTGTCACGCATACGTCCCAGGCCGTGCGGCCGTCGTCGGTGGGCTTGATGATGACGGCGTTGAGCAGGCCCTTGCCGCGCACCAGCTCCACTACGTCGGGGCGCTGTTGCTGCACTTGGCGCATCCGCTCACGGAATACTTCGCCCAGAACGCGGGCATTTCCAACCAGATTTTCGTCCTGAATTACATCCAGCGAAGCCCGCATTACGGCGCAGGCCAGCGGGTTGCCGCCAAACGTGGAGCCGTGCTGTCCCGGCTGAATGGTGAGCATTACTGCGTCCTGGGCCAGCACCGCCGACACCGGCATAGCTCCCCCCGACAAGGCTTTACCCAAGATCAGAATGTCGGCGTGCACACCCTCGTAGTAGCTAGCCAGCCACTCGCCGGTGCGGCCCAGGCCGGTCTGAATTTCATCAGCAATAAAGAGCACATTGTGCGCCCGACACAATGCCTGCGCCTTGGCCAGATACCCCTCGGACGGTACCACCACGCCGGCCTCGCCCTGAATGGGCTCCACCATGAAAGCGCAGACGTGCGTATCCTGCACGGCTTCTTCCAGTGCCTCCAGGTCGTCGTAGGGTACTACCTGATAGCCAGGGTTATAGGGACCGAAGCCGCCGGTGCTATCGGAGTCGGTGCTGAAGGAGATGATGCCGGTGGTGCGGCCGTGGAAGTTGTGCTCGGCCACGATGATACGGGCCTGATTGGGCGCGATGCCTTTCTCCTGGTAGCCCCACTTGCGAGCCAGCTTGAGGGCCGTTTCCACGGCCTCGGCCCCGGAGTTCATCAGTAGGGCTTTGTCGTAGTTGAACAGCTCGCACAGCTGCTTCTCGGCCGGCCCAAGCTGGTCGTTGAAGAAGGCGCGCGAGGTAAGCGTAAGGCGCTTAGCCTGCTCCACCATCGCCCCGATAATGCGCGGGTGACAGTGGCCCTGGTTTACGGCGGAGTACGCCGACAGAAAATCGAGGTACTGCTTGCCCTCCACGTCCCAGAGGTGCACGCCTTCGCCCCGGCTCAGTACTACTGGCAATGGGTGGTAGTTGTGGGCGCCGTAGCGGTCTTCGAGGGTCATAAACTCCTGGCTGCGGTGGGCGGTAGCGGGCGTGGTTTCCATAAGAAGGGCAGAGTTGAGGTAAAGGGCGGAAATAATTTCCAGGCTTAAAATTACGCAAAAACGCCGGGAAGGGTACTGGGGGGCTTCTTGGCAAAGCTCGTCCATAACAACTGGCAGGCAACCACCCGTACTGCTACAAGCAGGCCCCCGATCAGGCTGCTATTGCTTAGCCCTATGCTCGGCACTATTCTACGACTGCTCATCCTACGTGTTAATGGCTACCCAATCCTTCTTTCGCCGCCATCCGGTGCTTTCCGTGCTGCTCGGCCTGTTATTATTGCTCGGGCTTGGGCTGGGCATCACCTACGTAGCCACCGATGGAGGCAAAAAGCTGCTGCCTACCTTGTCCAACGCCTCCATGCAGATTGGTAACATCACGCCCGACTCGCTGAAGGCTACGATGGCCGTAGAGCTGCGCAACAACGTGCCCGTGACGATGCGCGTGGACAGCTTCAGCTACATCACCCGCCTCGATGGCGAGCTGCTAGCCCGTGGCGATAAGAATGAGCCCACGGTCGTGAAATCTAAGGGCATGAGCCGAGTAGAAGTGCCCGTAAACGTGGACCTGAGCAAGGTGGCCAAGAAGATAAAAGAGGTAGAGCAGGACTGCGTAGACGTGCAGATGACCATGATTCTCTACACCCACCTGCCTGTCGTAGGGGCTGAGCGTATCCCCGTCACGGTCAGCAAGAAAGTGTACGTGCCCAAGCTGCCCAAGATAGAAGTCGCCGACGTTGACATTACCGATATGGGCCTGAGGAATGGGGAAGCCGTGGTGCGCCTGCGAATCACGAACTACAATCCTGCCCCGATTACCATCAAGCGAGTGAGCTACCGCTTCCGCGTGGGCGGCGACGATCTGGACGTGCGCGGGGTAGAGGAAAAAAACATTTCCTTCCGAAAGAAAGGCACCGAGATTGTGCCCATTCGGGTGAAGTTTCAGCCCAAAAAGCTGCCCAAAGTTGTGTTCAAAACCTTATTCAGAGCCAAGCAAACCGAGTACAAGCTGGAAGGCAAAGCGGTTATTGCCGCCGGCAAACAGAACCCGAAAGACCTGGACCTGAACTTCAGCAGCACGGGCACCCTCAAGGAGTTGAAGAATATCCCGAAGTAAAATAGTTATTTCTGGAGAGCATCGATGAATTTGCCTACATAGTTGCCCTCTTCACTACCGTCAGGTTTAGCAATGGTCCAGTCTAAGGCTGCTTTCTCGGGGAACTCAATAGATTGATTCACTTGGTATTGTTTGACTGTTACAAGGTCATTGGCAATAGTGCCCACTACTTTATTACTCTCCCAACTCGTAACGCGCACAAACACTTGCTCGAATTTGCCGTCCGTATCAAAAATATGGGTTGTAAGAAAGAATGACTCACCAGAAGGAAGACCAAGCAGGAAGCGCTTTTTGGCTTGTGGTAGTGTTTTACGAGCTTGTTTTACGGCCGGTGCAAGTAGGGAATCAAATGCTCTAAGCTCATTGCCAGCTTCTGTACCGACCAGACTTATTGGTTGATCGGTAGGAGCATTGTTAGCTAGTGAAGCAGTAGTTAACTTCTGAGCCATTGCTCCCGAAGAAACAAGACAAAAAATGGGCGGTAGTATAAAGCGAGGTGATTGACGGATTGCTATCAGAATCAATGTCTAGTTTAGGGGTGCATTAAGGAGCTTTCACAAACCTGACTGATTAAGCCTATCACCTCGCTTTATACCACCGCCCATTTTGCCTCACAGGGAATTCTTATTTTATGCCTTGGGCAAGGCCAGCAAATCGGTGGCCAGCTGGCTGATGGCTTGGAGCGCGGGCGAGCGGCTGATGTCGTCTATTTGCAGCGAGCCGTTCTTATCAGCTTCGGAAATGGTGGCGTCCAGGGGGATGATGCCTAGTACGGGTAGCGCGGTCTGGGCGCAGAACTGCCGGATGGCTTCCTCATCCGCGGCATTCTTGACCTTGTTGGCCACGGCCACGATGTTCGTTATCCCCAACTCCTGGCCCAGCCGCTGGAAGCGGGCCACCGCCTCCATGGAACGATAATAGGGTTCCACCACGCATAGAAGCACATCGACGTACTTGGAGGTGCCGCGCTTCATCTGCTCCAGGGACGCCTCCAGGTCAAGCAGCGTGACTTGCTCGCTTTCTTCCAGGGCCGTATGGATGATTTCCCGCACGGTGGTATGAGTGCCGCACATGCAGCCGGTGGCCGCGTGCTCGGGCTGGCCCACGGCCAGCAGTGTCACGTTGTCGTTGGTCTGGATGCCGTAGGTGTCCATCACCTCGGCCAGCGACACTTTCAGCTTGGCATACTTTTTCCCGTCTTCCTTCTCGTATACTTCCAGCAATTTCGAGGTGAGGGCCTTGGGCATAGCGGCCTGGGGGGCAATTCCGAGGGTGAGCGCCAGGTTGGGGTTGGGGTCGCCGTCGATGGCCAGCACGGAGATACCTCGCCGGCCCAGCGTCCGGCACAGCAGCCCGCTGATGGTGGTTTTGCCCACGCCGCCTTTGCCGCATACTGCAATTTTCATAGGGCTTGTCTGAATATGTTGAAAGGAAAGACGAAGAAGGTGCAGCAATAAAAGGCTGCAACCAAGATACGAATCTATTTTGCGCACGTGCCGTGGCACTTTGCTTGATAGGTATAGCATAGGTCATCTGGGCAGCCCTAAACCGGTATTATTGCCTTGCCTATTCGCAGCCCTATCCTCCCTACCTTTCAAAACCTGCTTTGCCAATGATGAAGTTCACCCCCGATTCCCGAATAAGTAACCGCTTCTTTCACCATGGTGTATTAGTGCTGTTCAATATACTGCTACTGGGGGGCCTTTACTTCGCGGTAGAATCACCCGATGTCAAGTATAAGTGGAGCATGAGTACAGCCTACGTTTCGCTGCTACTTTTGGGGGCGACGTTGTTGACTGGTCCGCTTAATATTCTGCGTCGACAACGCAACCCGGTGTCAACCGACCTGCGCCGCGACATCGGCATCTGGAGCGGCATCGTTGGCCTGGCCCATGTGGCCATTGGCTGGCAGGTGCACATGGGCAACATGCTGCTTTATTTCTTTGAAGAGGACAAGCTCACCAAGGAGCTGTCATTGCGGGCCGACCTGTTTGGGTTTGCCAACTACACGGGGCTGGCCGGCGGGATTATCCTGGTCCTGCTGCTGGCCCTTTCCAACGACCTCTCTCTGCGTAAGCTCAAGGCCCCACGCTGGAAGTACTGGCAGCGCTGGAATTACCTGTTTTACGTGCTGGTGGTCGTGCACGGGGTTTCCTACCAAGTCATTGAAAGCCGCAAGCTGCCTTATCCACTGCTGCTGGCCGCCCTCATCTTGCCCGTGCTGGTCATCCAGTTCAGGGGCTTTTCACACTATTGAAAGCACCTTTTACACGGAAAGAAAAAAGTAGCCTAAGGTAGGCAGGGGGCAGGAACAGCACCATGCTTAATGTCGTAGCCATGTTGCACATAACAGCCCTGTGGCAAATGAAGGCAGACCGAAGCAGAGCGCGTCCTTCATCTGCTTGGCCAGACAACGAGCGCAAGAGCGAGGTTTCGCCCGACAAACAACGCACGATGCCAGTTGAGCGGAGTTGCCCCACTCTTAACCTTTCGCCGGCTTAGCTAGACCATCTCGCCAGAGCCTTTATTTTCAGGAGGCGCTTCTCAACCTTTTGCGCGCCATAATAGTATCATCAGATAGTCTGGCCTCGGGCTGGCTTTTCTCCCTCTTCTGCCTAATCTCCCATGAAAAACATTCGTCCTTTCCTCTTTGCCTTTCTCGCGGTGCTCACTTTCTCGCTGAGCAGTTGCGATGTGATAGGTGACATTTTCCAAGCCGGTGCCTGGACCGCCTTGATCGGCATCTTTATCGTAGTAGTGCTCATCGCATTTCTGGTGCGCAAGATGCGGCGCTAGGCTGCGCGGCAGCAAGAAAAAGCCTCCCAGACCAACGTCTGGGGGGCTTTTTCTTGCTGGGCTTTTTGCTAATAGTACTACTTGTTGGTTTTCTGGTCAGGCATAGTGCCGATGATATGATCCCAGATAGTAGTGCTTACGCCAAAGGCAATTTCATCTTGCCGATAGTGGTGCTGGGCGTGGTGATGCCACCATACTTTTAAAAAGTTCTTCGGCGGGGCGTAGGCGTGAATGGCATAATGCACAAACAGATAGAGCGCATAGCCAAAAATAAAGCCCGACAGAATGCCGAAGGCGGCACTGCCAAACACAAATCGAAACACGAAGAAAAGCAATGAGGCTACGAACACTGATACAATGGGCGGCATAGCCAGGCGGGACTTGTCTTTCGGGAACTCGTGGTGTACCCCGTGCATGGTGTACTGAAACTTGGCGCGCTTAGGGGTAGTAGCTGGCAAGTGGTAGAGGTAGCGGTGCATAGCATACTCCGCGAAGGTGAACATAAACCAGCCCAGCAGGAACAGCCCGAAGGCCGAAAAACCCGCGATAAAGCCCCGTATAAGCCCATAATAAAGGCTTCCCAACGCCGTAATCATGAAAATTGATACGGGCAAGGCAATATGCGTATGGGTGAGTCTTTCCAGTACCGGGTTTTCAAACAGCCGAGCCGAGCCTTTATGCTTGGGCTTTAGAGCACCGGGTGTTTTTACCGGAGTTGGCTGTAGATCAGGTGTTGGAGCGGGGGCGGTATTCATATACAAATAAGCTTCTTATTCAGAGCAAAAGTACAAACCACAGCGCAAAACAAAGCACTATGGGCTGGCAAAGGGTCAACTGACTAGCAAGTGGTGTAATACATATGCAGCAAACGCCACATTGCCTCCACCGTACATGTTCCTTCGCAGCGCAAGGGCGCACGGTCGTAAAACTGCTGGCGCAGAGCTAAGGTTTCACTTATGTGGGCCGTTAAGGCCTTTTCATCGGGAATATCCGTCAGGAGAGGGCGGCGGCTGAGAGATAGGCGCAGCCGTTGGACCAGTTCGGGCACTGACACGGCCAGATACAGCGGAGTGCCCGTGGCGAGCAAGAAGTCCATATTCTGATGAAAGCACGGCGTGCCGCCGCCCGTGGCCAGCACCATTCGGGGCTGGTTAGCTGCCACTATGCGCAGTACTGCCGCTTCCACTTCCCGAAAGTAGTCCTGGCCTTCGGCCGCGAAGATGTCGGGAATACTCCGTTTTTCCTGGGCTACAATCTCTTCATCCAGATCACGGAAAGGCATTTCGAGGCACGTAGCCAGGGCTCGGCCCAGCGTTGTTTTGCCCGCGCCCGGCATTCCGATCAGGTAAACACGGGTTTCATTTACCATTTAGCAGGTACCATTTATCATTTAACGGTCAGTTACGGAAATATGTATAGGCGTTATCTGTCCCGTCACGGCATTAAGCTCAGCGTTAGTATGGCAAAAAGTTGCCGGATAAGGGACTGCCTACAACCGCGTGATAAATGATTAGCTGATTTTCACGCGAGGATCAAGTACGGCATACAGCACATCGACGACAATGTTGATGACGACGAAGAGAAAGGCAATAAAGATGGTGGCACCCATCACGACCGGAAAATCCAGGTTCTCGACGGCGCGCAGCGTTACGGTGCCTAGGCCTTTCCAGTTGAAGATATATTCGATAAAAAAGGCCCCCGCCATCAGCGAAGCCAGCCAACCCGACACCGCTGTAATAACCGGATTCAGCGCGTTTTTGAGCGCGTGACCCACAACAGTCTGGTAGTTGGAAAGTCCCTTGGCGCGCGCCGTACGGATGTAATCCTGGCTCAATACGTCGAGCATAGAGGAACGGGTGAGCTGGGTAATAACGGCTAGGGGGCGGATGCCGAGCGCAAAGGCTGGCAGCAGCAAGTTGCGCAGCACCAGGTGTCGCCCCGTAAACGGATCGGTTTCGTAGAGCTGGCCGGTCAGGTTAAGGCCCGTCCAGTGACTCCAGTAGAAGCCAAACGTCATAGCAATGAGAATACCGGCTACAAACGAGGGCACCGAAATACCCAGCACGGACGTAGTGATCAACGTGCGGTCAAGCCAGGAATGGGCGCGCACGGCGGCGATTACGCCGAACAGAATACCCAGCACAGCGGCAATCAGCATAGCAGCCAGCGCCAGCCAGAGCGTACCCGTGAAGTGGTCGAGCAGGATGCTTAGCACGTCTTTGTTGCTTTGAAAAGAGCGGCGCAGGTAAGGCGTTTTGAGCACCAGCGCATTTTTGCCCCCCAGCGGCAGCAAAGCCGTGCCGCCGTACTTAGCCACGCCCGCTGAGTCGCGCGGGTGCAGGCCCAGGGGCGATACGTCGTTGAGGTAACCGATAAGCTGCGTAGGCAGCGGCTGATCGAGGCCCAGATCGGCGGCAATTGCGGCGCGGGTGGCCACGTCGGAGCGCTGACCAGCGAGCAAGGCGACCGGGTCGCCGGGCAACACCGCGAACAGGAAAAATACGGTGAGCGCTACGCCGGCCAGTATCAATATACCTTGTCCTAAGCGGCGCAGTACAAAGGAAAACATAGGTTGGGGGGCAAAAAGGCGATCATGCTGAGGAACGAAGTATCTCGCGTGTTTAGCTGGGTTACTAATCACACATCAGCACGCCAGATGCTGCACTGCGTTGTGCACGACAAGATAATTATCGGCTTACAAAAGATGATCTACTGTTTCCTGGTCAGGAATATCGTGGTAATGATACTTGCCTTTTACTACTCCATTCTGTAGAACTATAATGCCCGGATCGGAGCGGATTATGGACTTGAGCACGGTAGCATCGGCGTAGTAGACGGGCGCGGCCAGGTTGACATCATGGCGGAAGGCGTCGAAATCGGCGGGACTGCTACTGGTAATGACAAGCGGCGTGATCTTGTTAGGCGACTTACCCGTGCTGTTAATCAGCGCATTAAGCAGGTTGTAGCGGTCGCGGTCCGACTTATTCGTGTTCTGCACGATGAGCAGCAGCTTGTTGCCCTTTAATATCTCCTGCGTGTGGTCCTTGCCGTCGCCGTCGAAGATGGCAAAGTCGGTGATGATGGGGCGGGAAGCTTCGGGGTTCTGCACCTCCATGCTTTTGTACTTCCAGGTAGTATCAGTTGGGTATTGGTCAAATTCCTGGGTTTGCCCGTTGCGCTCCAGCACGTACTTATAGCGCGCCTGTTCCTTAGGCTTCATCAAGGCACCGATATCATTACCCACTTTATAAGGCAAAAAATCGAAGTAAGGCAAGTGCCCGAGGGCTCGCACGCCAATACCAATTGCCACGGCCGAGGCCACCGTAATGTACATCACGCCCAAAGTACCCTTGGCAAATACGCGCCGCAGGTAGCGCTGATTAAAGAAAACCACAGCCCATAAGCCCAATAGGAACAGGTCTTTGGAGAACGACTGCCAAGGCGTGAGCTTAATAAAATCGCCGAAGCAGCCGCAGTCGGTTACTTTGTTGAAGGCGGCGGAATAGAACGTCAGAAAGCCGAAAAACACGAGCAGGCCCAGCAGCGTCAGCAGCGTTTTGCGCAGGTGCCAGCGCAGCAGCAAGGCCACGCCCAGCACCACTTCCAACGAGCTGAGCAAAATGGCCATCGTGCGGGCAAAGCCTTTGAAAACCAGGAAGAAAGAGCCAAAATCTTCGGCAAACACCTCGAAATACTCTTCCAGCTTCAAGCCCATACCCACCGGGTCGTTGAGCTTTATCAATCCCGAAAAAATAAAAACCGCGCCGAGCAGCACCCAGCAGATATGCGTGATAAGTTTCATGAATTGGTTGGGTCTGGCAGGCTTCAAGGCGCTAAGGTGCTAAGGTTCGGCTACTAAGTTGGGGGTTAAAAAACCATACGCAAACAAAAGGTTGGGGGAAGTAGCAGCCTAGCGCGGAAATCCGTTCCGCGCTACTATTCGTTCTGCCCTTCCAGCTTGATCAAAGCAAATACAGCGTAGTTCAGCATGTCGCGGTAGTTAGCTTCCACCCCTTCCGACACATAGGTTTTGCCCCCCAAATCCTCAATTTGCTTGGTACGGTGTAATTTCATCAGGATAATATCGGTGATGCTCGGCACGCGCATTTGCCGCCAGGCCTCGCCGTAATCGTGGTTTTTGGCAAACAACAAATCCCGGTTGGCTTGTATTTCGCGGTCGTAGGCGGCGGCGACTTCCGTGGGGGGCAAATCCGGATGCGAGTCGGCAGGCAAGTGCAGCTGCATCAGCGCGATGACGCAATAATTGATAATGGCCACGAATTCCTCATTCACGCCATCGGCCACCAGCTGCGTGCCTTTTTCCTGGATGGAGCGAATGCGCTGGGCTTTGATGTACAGCTGATCCGTAACGGAGGGCAGACGCAGGATGCGCCAAGCCGTGCCGTAGTCGTGGGTTTTGGCCAGAAAGAGCGCCCGGCACTGCTCAATAATCTGGTCGTATTCCTGCTGGGTTTGGGTTTGCAAGATTTTCACTCTAGATTTAAGGAACTTCGGATCGTGGAAACGTGGGCGCCTGGAAGATAGGCTGGCGGTGAGAACTAGGGCCAATTGAGGCGCGAGCTTGTTTCGCTTTGACTTCCGCTGAAAGAAGCCCGAAACCATGCAGCTTTTTGCCTAAAACCAAGTCCCTAAGCGCTCAGACCCTAGATAAGTATGCTCCAGACCGCCGCGAAAGATACGTGTTTTTCCCCGAGGCAAACCCTGCGTTGCCATGGTGGCCGCGTGTTGGATCTGCGCCGGCCCCAGGTCATTGGCATTCTCAATCTGACCCCCGATTCGTTCTACGCCGGCAATCGCATCGCCACTACTGATGAGCTGCTGCGCCGGGCTGAAGCCATGCTGCAAGCGGGCGCGGCCATTCTCGATCTGGGGGGCTATTCTACGAGGCCGGGCGCTGAGGATATTTCGGCTGAAGAAGAAAAAACCCGCGTGCTGCCCGCGCTGGAAGCCGTGCGGGGGGCTTTTCCTGAAGCATTTTTATCCGTCGATACCTTCCGGGCCGATGTGGCAGCTGAGGCCATCGCCATCGGTACCGACATCATCAACGACGTGAGCGGCGGCACGCTTGATGCCGGCATGTTTGCCACGGCTGGGCGGCTCGGGGTGCCCTACGTGCTCATGCACATGCGCGGCACGCCCCAGAATATGGCCCAGCAAATGCACTATGAAGGCGATATCGTAACGGAGCTGGTGCGCTACTTCCGCGACAAGCTGGCGGCCTTATATGCCGTTGGCGTAACGGATGTAATCCTCGATCCTGGTTTTGGCTTTGCCAAAACGCCGGCTCAAAGCCACGAGATACTGCGCCGCCTGCCCGAGCTAGCGCTGCTGGGCTTGCCGGTGCTGGCAGGCCTTTCGCGCAAGTCGATGGTTTATAAGCCGCTAGGTCTCTCGCCTGATACCGCACTTACCGGTACTATTGCCGCTAATACTGTCGCTTTGCTCAACGGTGCCCAATTATTGCGCGTACATGATGTAGCAGAAGCCGTGCACACGGTACGGCTCGTGCAGCAAACCTTCATTCCATCCTCCCCGTGATTGGCTCGTTCTCCGTCGGCTTCCTGCGTATCGGCTGGATAGACGTGATTGACGTCTTGCTGGTCACGGTATTGTTTTATCAGCTGTATAAGCTGCTGACGGGGAGCGTGGCGCTGAAGGTTTTTCTGGGCTTCATGTCTATCTACCTGCTGTATCTGGTGGTGAAAGCCGCTGGCATGGAGCTGCTGACCAACATTCTGGGTCAATTCATGAGCGTGGGCGTGCTGGCCGGCATTATCCTGTTTCAGCAGGAAATCAGGCGCTTTCTGCTCACCATTGGCAAGGCTACCGCTTTCGATAGAGTCCGCGTGTTCCCCTGGCGCCGCGACCAAGCCGCGGAGCGCATGAGCATTACGCCGTTTGTTGAAGCGGCCAAAAGCCTGGCGGGCAAAAATACCGGTGCCCTCATTGCCTTTACTATGACTTCGGAGCTGAAGTTCTACGCCGAGTCTGGCGACCTGATTGATGCCGCGGTCAGCAAACGATTGCTGATGAGCATATTCAACAAAACCAGCCCACTGCACGACGGCGCCGTTATTATTGCCAACAACCGCATCAAAGCGGCACGCTGCATTTTGCCCGTCAGCGAAAACCCCGATGTGCCAGCTTCGCTGGGTTTGCGTCACCGCGCCGCCATTGGCCTCACGGAGGTAACGGATAGCGTGGTGTTGGTCGTAAGCGAAGAAACCGGCCAGATTTCACTGGTGCGCGCCGGGGAGGTGTTTCGCAACCTCTCTTCGTCGGATTTACGCGCCAAGCTAAACGATATGCTATTTGACGTGGCCGCTAAAACTCCCGCGTCAGCAGCCTCAGCCGAGACGGAAGTAGCGGCCTGAACGACGAGGTTTATTTACTCAGCCGCGACCTTTACCGGCTCGTTTTCACTAAGTTCGGCGGCTATTTTTCGGCCGTGACGGCGGTCCAGCCAATTCATAACCGGCGTTGCCAATACACCATGCAGCACAACTGAAACCAGCACGGTGAAGCCAAGGATAGCCCACAGCAGCCGCGCTTGCGGAAATTCGGCCTTATCCAGCGCGTAAGCCAGGTAAAAAATGGAGCCGATACCCCTGATACCGAAAAAGGAGATTACACCACGTTCCGCCAGATTCACCCGTTTGGCTCCTAGTAGCGTCAACAAGCCCCCCAGTGGCCGCAGCACTAGCAACAGCAGCAAGCCTACCATCGCGCCCGACCAAGTGAGTGGCGCCAACAAGCTGTCTACAATAGCTCCGCCAAGCATAATAAGAATAATCACGATCAGCAGGCGCTCCATCTGGTCGGTAAAGGCGTGCATCTGCTTATGATACTCGTGCTTTCGCTCCCGCCCGCGTAGCGTGACAGCCGCCACGAACACGGCCAGGAACCCGTAGCCATGCAGCAGTTCGGTTACGCCGTAGCTGGTCAGCGTGACGGCCAAGGCCACAAACCCATAGGCACTCGGCTTTAGGCTGAGTTTTTTGGGAAGATTAAAAATAAGGTAGGATAGCAACAGGCCCGATAGCCAGCCCAGCACCACGCCCGCCGCCACGCGGTACAGCAAATCCAGCCATAGCCAGTGAATCATTCGGTCAGCCAAGGGTAAGGCAGCCGGCAGCAGCGCCAAGGCCAGATACACAAAAGGAAACGCCAGGCCGTCGTTGAGGCCAGCCTCACCGGTGAGGGCAAACCGCACATTGTCTTCGCGGCCCTCGCCAGGGTCGCCTACCTGCACATCGCTCGCCAGTACGGGGTCGGTGGGTGCTAAGCAGGCGGCCAGCAGTACAGCCGAGGACAGAGGTAGCCCAGCCAATGTCCAGCCGGCCAGCGTGATGCCCGCGATGGTCAGCAGCATCAGCACCAGCACCAGTTTAAGAGGCGTTCGCCAGATGGCAAGAGAGAATGGACGGTCTATCTTCAACCCTGTGCCCGTTAAGGCGATGATCACGCACAGCTCAGACAAATGCGTCACCAGCTTCGGGTGCTCAAACGGGTCGGCGGGCGGCAAGCCAAGCGGTAGCGTATAGGCTGCCATCCCCAACCCAATAAATAGTATAGGGTAGGAAAGCGGATATTTTTCCAGCAAGGAAGGCAGCCACGCTACACCCAGAATGGCCACTCCGACCAACACGAGGACAATGTTATATACCGACATAGAAAGGGGAAACTGCACGTAAAGCTTAGGGACAGCCTACGTAGAAGCACCAACAAGAGGTTGGCTTCAGCAGATTCGGTCGGTGGCGATGAGGGCGGCTTTTGCTTTAGCAACCTACCCCGCCGCGAATGTCGGCACCTATTCTTATAAACATAAAAAGCCCCCCAGATAATCTCAGGGGGGCTTTTTATGGAAATGCTACTTACGGTGTGTTCGTTACTACTTGGCCGGCCTCGGGCCGCGCGGCGCTCCGATCTTTCAGCGTGCCGAGCTCCCGACCTACTTCGATAAAGGCCTGAATAGCCTTGTCCAGATGCTCGCGCGAATGAGCAGCGGACAGCTGCACCCGAATACGTGCCTGGCCCTGGGGCACCACGGGGTAGTAAAAGCCGATGACGTAAATGCCTTTGGCCAGCATTTTGGCCGCGAATTCCTGGGCCAGCTTAGCGTCATACAGCATTACCGGCACGATGGGGTGCTCGCCGGGCTTGATATCGAAGCCAGCGGCAGTCATTTTCTCGCGGAAGTACTTCGTATTTTCCTCCAGCCGGTCGCGTAGCTCGGTGCTTTCATTCAGGAGCTCCAGCACCCGCAGCGAAGCGCCCACGATAGCCGGGGCCAGAGTGTTAGAAAACAGATACGGCCGACTGCGCTGGCGCAGCATCTCAATGATTTCTTTGCGGCCCGTAGTGAAGCCGCCCATCGCGCCCCCCAATGCTTTGCCTAGCGTGCCGGTGATGATATCCACGCGGCCCATCACGCCGCGCAGCTCATGCGTACCACGGCCAGTTTTGCCCAGAAAACCCGTGGAGTGGCACTCATCCACCATTACCAGAGCCTGATACTTATCAGCGAGGTCGCAGATCTGGTCGAGGCGGGCGATAGTGCCGTCCATACTGAAGGAACCGTCGGTGACGATGATACGGTGACGGCTGCCTTTTTGCTGGGCGTCCTGGAGCTGCTTTTCCAGGTCCTGCATGTCGTTGTGGGCGTAGCGGTAGCGCTGAGCTTTGCACAGGCGCACCCCGTCGATGATGGAGGCGTGATTTAGCGCATCGGAGATAATGGCGTCCTGCTCGTTGAATAAAGGCTCGAATACGCCGCCGTTGGCATCAAAAGCCGCCGCGTACAAAATCGTATCCTCGGTGCCCAGAAACTCGGCCAGCTTGCGCTCCAGCTCCTTGTGAATATCCTGAGTGCCGCAGATAAAGCGCACCGACGACAGGCCGTAGCCGTGACTATCGATGGCCGCCTTGGCCGCCTCAATTACCTCGGGGTGCGACGATAAGCCCAGATAGTTATTGGCGCAGAAGTTCAGCACTTCTCCGGCCTCGTCGGTTTCGATTTTTGCCCCCTGAGGCGAGGTGATAATACGCTCTTTTTTGAACAGGCCATTGGCTTTTATCTCGGCCAGCTGGTTTTCGAGGTCGGGTTGGAGGGTGGTGTACATAGGATGGAAATGGTTGATTAATAGCAAAGATAGGTACCCAGCCCCGCCCTACGCCGCTGGATGTGCAGAGCCCTCTGGGACAGGGGCTCTAGTTCTAGAATTTGGAAACTAAAGCTAGCGCCCCTCTCCCGGAGGTGAGAGGTTGGGGTGGGGTAATCGAGCGAAAAATTTCTGTACGCCCTGCCGGCCGCTATCCATTAACGACTGCTTTTGCGCCGCCGATACCTGTTTGATTTTGGGATTAAACCCCAAGGTATTGATGCTTACGGTGCGTGGCCAGTCGGTGGCGGCGGTGGCGTTCAGGTTTTCGATGGCCAGGGTGTAGAAGGCACCCATATAGCTGCCAAAGTCGTGAATGGCGTAGGGTGCGAGCTGGCGGCGGCCGTCGGGCAGGGTGTCATAGGCAATCTGCTCGGCGCGGTCGAGGCGCAGGCCCAGGGTTTCAGGATTGACAAAAAGCCCCCCAGCGTCCGGAGCCGTGGTATTGGGGGGCAAATACCGGGCGTGGTCGAATAAGTTGAGCGGGTAGTTGGCTAACAGGCCGCCGTCTACTAATACATTCACCTTTTGGCCTTTGGTAGGTTTGTGCACGACTTGACCCTGCTCATCAAGCAACACGGCCCGGAAGTAGAGCGGAATGCTCATACTGATGCGCACGGCGTCGGCCACGCGCAGGTGGGGGTGGGTTTCGTAGCTAAATACGTCGGTGCGCTGGGTAGTGAGGTTAGTGCCCGTCACGTACAGGTCGCGGCCCTTGCCTTGCTGGGCCAGCGCGTGGAGCTGACCGAGAGTCAGGTCAGGATTTTGCGTTTTGCGGGCCACCAAGTCGCTGAGATACTTCGTGAACTGGTCGCCGCGGTACCAGCCGTACTGCTTAATCAGGCGGGTGCTACCCCCGAAGAATATTAGCCGGCCATCATTGAGCCGCTGCACGGGCGTATTGTTCACCACCTCAATAATTTCCTGGGGCGAGTAGCCCACGGCTAGCAAAGCCGCCTGAATAGCCCCCGCCGAGGTGCCGCCCACTCGCTGAATACCCGCCAAAATTCCCTGCTTTTCCAGCTCCGCCAAAGCGCCCCCGTACGCAATACCACGAATCCCGCCGCCCTCCATCACTAGGTTGCGGTAGGTAACAGGTACCGTTGTTTGTCCCTGAGCCAGGCAGGCTATACTGCAACACATGGCCAATAGCAGGACGCCGCATTTGATGAGAAGGGAAAAGCAAGTCATAGGTAGCAAAACAACAGGTCGAAATTACTCATTCTTCCTTCCTGATTATCTATTAGGCGTAGCGTCTGGCGGCTGGGCACGGGAGTTGCGGAGCGGGTGCGGCCGAGCTTGCTTCCGGGCAAGTATACTGGCATAACCGCCCGACCCGGTATCTTTGTAGCCCCACCCCACCCACATTCCCTTTTCTCAGCATGGAAACCACCCCCAGCGATACCATTCTCGTTATTGGTGCTTGCGGGCAGCTCGGCTTTGAGCTGACCCACGCCCTGCGCCAGCGCTACGCCGCCCACCGTGTGATTGCCGCCGACGTGCGCCCGCCCCAGCAGCCAGAGTTGCAGGAAGCCGGCCCCTTCGAGCTGCTCGACGTGCTCGACCGGCCCCGCCTCGAAGCCCTTATTGAGCAGTATCGCCCCAAACAGATCTATCACCTGGCGGCGCTGCTTTCGGCCACGGCGGAGAAGAACCCGGAGTTTGGCTGGCGACTGAACATGGATGGCTTGCTGAACGTGCTGGACCTGGCGGTGAAGTATAAAGTAGCGCAGGTGTACTGGCCCAGCTCCATTGCCGTGTTCGGGCCCGATACGCCCCGCCAAAACACCCCCCAGCTCACCATTATGAATCCCAGCACGGTATACGGCATCAGCAAGCTGGCCGGGGAGCAGTGGTGCGAGTGGTACCACAAAAACCACGGCCTCGACGTTCGCTCCCTGCGCTACCCCGGCCTGATCAGCTACAAAACCCTGCCCGGCGGCGGCACCACCGACTACGCCGTAGACATCTATCACAAAGCCGTGGCGGGCCAGTCATATGAGTGTTTCCTGCAGGAAAACACGTACTTACCAATGATGTACATGCCCGACGCGCTCAAAGCCACGCTGGATTTGATGCACGCTCCGGCCGAGCAAATCAAGGTTCGCTCCTCGTATAACCTGGGCGCGATGAGCTTTTCGCCTGCCGAAATCACAGCTTCGATCCAGCGCCACGAGCCGGATTTTGAAGTAACGTACAAGCCCGATTCGCGCCAGCAGATTGCCGATTCCTGGCCCGCCAGCATCGACGACTCCCGCGCCCGCCAGGATTGGGGCTGGCAGCCCGAGTTTGACTTAGATAAAATGACGGCCGATATGCTTCTGCATTTGCACGAGGCCGAGCCACAAGTGGCCGTAAGCCGTTAAAAGTGCTTCTTTAGAAAAAGCCCCCCAGAGATTTTCTGGGGGGCTTTTTTTGCTTTAATGTCAGGTTTTTGCGGAGGTTCGCAGTGTTCTGACTGCCGTAGTCCATGTCCGCCGCGACTGGAAGGAAGACGATAGTCAACCTCTGCGCGACCTCCGCGTACCTCTGTGGGAACCTGACGTTAGCAAATGATTGTCAACTACACCACTGCCGGCTGGCAGATTATTTACCAACAATCTCATGCCCTGCTGGCGGCGCAGCTGGCCTGGCAGTGGCCGCCTTTCGGCCCCACCGACCGCTGGGTGGGCCTGCTGGCCGCCATTGCCCAGCACGACGACGAGCAACGCTCTTGGGATGTTGATTACAGCCTGACGGCCACCGGTGCCCCGGCCGACTTCACCATGCAGGAGTTTTCCATGGAGCAGGCCACGGGCGTACTCAAAACCGCCCGGTTTCAGGGCCAATGGCGTAGCCTGCTCACTAGCATGCACCTAAGCTTTTTGTACGAGTCGCTCCGGGGGCAAAAAAAGGGAATCGACGCTTTTCTGGATGAGCAGCAAGCCAATCAGCAGCGGTGGCGCAAAGGGCTGAAAGTTAGCAAAGCCGACGCCCAGCAAGCCTATGCTCTCATGCAGTGGTGCGACCGCCTCTCCCTGATTCTCTGCCGCCAGGAGCTACCCGAAATGGGCCGCACCCTCGAAATCAGCCAAGGGCCCGACGGAAAGCGCTACGATGTGGCCCGCTCCGCGCCCGATGGCCCGGTTATCATCACCCCCTGGCCCTTTGCCTCGAGCTTCACGCTGAGCGTGGAAGCCAGCCTGCTGGCTCAGCTTCAGTTCAAGGATGACGCGGAGCTGGCCGCGCACCTGCGCGAAGCCCCAATTGAGACGCTCCGGTGGGAGCTGGCGAAGAAGTGAAATGGTGAAAGGTGAATTTGCGAACAGTATGGGCTTACCCTTTCACTATTTCACCCTTAAATCAAGGCTGGCTCTGCAGCTTCTGCACCGGCACGGGACTATCCATGAGGCCAGCTGGCACCGTTTGGCGAACCGCAATATCGGCGATACGGGCTGGCTTGGTAGGGTCGCTACGGTCGGAGGCGAGCAAGATGTTACCGTGCTGGGCATAGTCGCTCCAGCGGCGGCGGAAGGCCGGCTGCGGGTCAGCGGCTTTGGCGAAGTACGACCACTCCTGCACGAGGCCGCTGTTGCGTAGAACGCGAATCTCGTAACGGTTTTCCGGCGTCACGCCCACGTCTTTGAACGTCATCTGCAATATATCAGCGGGCTCATTCTCAAAGGTGGTGCCCAGGCCGCGATAGTTGAGGGTTATGCCTGAGTCTTTGAGTTTGAAGGGCATAATCAGCCACCACGAATTATTTACCCAAAGCGGATACATTTTTTCCAGCAGCTCCTGTCCACCAGGCGTATCCGTTATTTCCCTGCCGCCTTTGTACGCCTTGCCAGTGCGGGTGAGCAGGTTGTAGTTAGCCACTAAGCTGTCTTGTTCCCAGTGAAAATCACCGGTGTATTTGTCCCAGATCTGGTATTGGCCCCGAAAAAAACTCCAGGCTAAGTAGCGGGTATTCTGCCAGTTCTGGAAGCCGCCCATGCGGGCCATTACAGTATCGGCAATGGCAATGGCGCGAGCATCAGAGCCTGCCAGGTCGAAACCCTGGCCCGCCGGATAAGCGGGTGTAGCGCTGATGGTGGCTACTTCCCGAATGCGCTGGCAGCTCATTGCATAAAGCGAAAAAACAACCGCGAGGCAGCAGCAGACCGTGCGGAGCAAGGGAGTAAAGGCTTTCATTAGTAGAAAGAAAGAGGAGGAGAACATTGCCGACTTAGCGCTGCGCCAAGCCTTATGGTTGAGGTGCGGGCGCTTCTATACGCGAAGCATGGACAGGCGGTCATACGAACCTCTACCGAACGTACAGTAGTAGTCGCCCGTACTACTAGCTTACACCTTAGACTTATACTTCGATTTCCCATTCTTATGACGCCTTATCGCTTTTCTGACATCGTCGCCATTTTCAAATCCACGGCTGGCGAATTTATGCAGAACAACTCGCTTCGGCACGCGGCGGCCCTGTCTTACTACACCATTTTTTCGTTGCCGCCGCTGCTGCTTATTGTCATCACTTCGGCCAGCGCCGTGCTTGGCCCTGAGGCAATTACGGGACAGCTTTTTCAGCAGATCCGGGGGGTGGTAGGAACCGAAGAAGCCAAGTTCATTCAGAATTCTATCAACAAGTTCAACCAGCAGCAGCAGGGCGGCTTATCGTCGCTGATCGGCATTGCCACGTTGATTTTCGCCGCTACCACGTTCTTCGTTACCCTGCAGGAGAGCATCAATGATATCTGGAACCTGAAGGTGAAGCCCCGCAACGGCATCTGGCAGTTTGTCCGCGACCGGCTCCTCTCCTTCGGTTTGATCCTGAGTGTGGCCCTGCTCCTGCTCATATCCTTCGTCGTGAGTGCCGTGCTCACGGCCTTCACCGATTATCTACAGCAACTGCTGCCCGGCGTCGCAGTATTTTTTATTCGTCTGCTCGATCTGACCCTATCGCTGGCTATTACCACTACGTTGTTTGCCCTCATTTATCGCTTCCTGCCCGATGCCATTATCCGGTGGCGTGATGTGTGGATTGGTGCTTTCATTACAGCCGCGCTGTTTGTGTTGGGCAAATTCCTGATTGCTTTTTACATCGCGAAGGCCGAACCGGCTTCGGCCTACGGGGCGGCCGGCTCAGTTATTATTTTGTTGCTGTGGATCAATTACTCGTCGCTCATTATCTTCTTCGGGGCTGAGTTTACCCAGGAGTTCGCCGATGCTTTTGGCCAGAAGGTACAGCCAAAAGCGCACGCCGTGCGCACGGAAGTACGCGAAGTGCCAATCGGCGAATCGAAGGAGGAAATAGCTACTGGCCGGCCGCGTGCGCAGGGCCGCTGGCGAAGTTAAATTTAAGCCTCTTATCAAGAGGTAGAAGTAGTTAAATATTCGCGCAAACCAGTACGTTTACGGCACTGCCCTAATGTACTCGCTTGCATGAAACCTACTTTATAATCTTCTACTATCCCTGCTCAGTCTGGGGGGCTTTTTTGCGCCGCACACCACCATGGCTCAGCAGCCCACTACGCCCCAAACCCTGCGGGTGCTAACGGTAAGCCCGATAGTGGGGGAGACAATTGACAAGCAGGAAAAGATCACCTACGGGCTGTTCCCGTTCTACTCGTTCGATGACTTCCGCGAGGCGCGTTTCATTCAACGACTTACGCCTGATAGCACGATTACTCTTCAGGCTACTATGCTCGACGGTAGCATCAAGCAGCGCCCTTTTACTATCAGCGACTTCCGGGCCGTGCGCGCCAGCATCGAAGAGCGACAGAAGGTACTAGCCGCTACCCCTGGCTTTACCACGGGAGGAATTGGAACACTTGATTCATTGGGCCAGATGTACTCCGTTGAGCTTCGCACGGGCACTTCTTTTATAGGCAGACTTATAGCCAAGCGGGCCGGGGAGTTTGAGTTTCAGACCACGGACGTAGGACGCATCACGGTGCAGCAGGCAAACATAAAAAGCATGCAGCCGCTGACTGCCGATCAGGCCGGAAGGGGCTGGGAGCCTGTGGGTAATGGTACTCGCCTCTTTTTCGCACCTACCGCCCGCACCCTTCGCCAGGGCGAGGGCTACTTACAGGACATAAATATCTTCTTTGTGGGGGCCAACTACGGCATTACCAACAACATATCTATCGGCGGACTGGTGGGGTTGATTCCAAACGCGGGACTGAATATTCTGGCCGTGACGCCCAAAGTTGGCTTTGCCGTGACGGAGAAGTTTAGCGTAGGCGCGGGCGTCTTATTTGCCAGTGTATTTGGCGATACGGGCGGTATTGGCTACGGCCTAGGCACCTATGGCACGGCTGATGACCATTTCACGCTCGGGCTGGGCTATCTGTTCGCCGACGGCGAAGTAGAAAGCAGTCCGGTAGTGGTAATCGGTGGTGCTACGCGTGTATCGCGGCGAGTATCACTTCTGAATGAGTCCTATATTGTTGCTGGCGGCTTCGGTGGTCTGGCGGGCATTCGGATTGCCGCGGCCCGGCTGAGCGGCAGCCTTGGCATCTTATATGGCACCAATGGCGAAGACGGAACAGTTGTGCCCGCTTATTTAGAAGTCACTTATCGATTTGGGAAGGTCAAGTAGAAGGCTTCAATTTATATAAAAAGCGCTTTCTTATGGTATAATTTAAGTATTGCCAATATGTACCTTTTGAAGAAGGATCAGAACTGGCTTACGATATGGGCAAGAGAAATTTTATAGCTTATGCAAGCAAAGAAATGACCCTTTCTGAAGCGAAAAGGTCATTTCTTGACTCCTGGGGAAATGAGCTGTGCCAGAAGCTGACCACGTTGAATGCGCAAGGCCACTTTCAAGGAAAGACATCATCGGCAAAGCGCACTGAGCTTTTTCATGGGGGATTTACCGCGTCGCTCTCCGCTCACGGCCCGCAAACAATACAGCTATACGGACCAGTTAGTAATAGCCCACAAATTGTAGAAATAATGGGCGTCAGACTCACTGAATCTATGGCGCATCAGTGTCCTAACACTCTTATACTGTTAAGGCCTTCCAACTAACAAGCTGTAGTAGAGAAGCAAACAGCCAATAAAAAGCCCCCCAGAGTTGTTGGGGCTTTTTATTGGCTGCCTTCATAAAGTTAAGCAGCTACTGGCTTTTCCTTCACCGCCAATTGTCCGCAAGCCGCATCAATGTCTTTGCCGCGCGAGCGGCGCAGGTTGGTTTGCACGCCACGGTCGGCCAGGTACTTGAGGAAGGCCATCAGCTTCTCGTCGCCGGTGTTGCGGTAGTCGGCGTTTTCGATGGGGTTGTACTCAATCAGGTTCACCTTGCAGGGCAGCCACTTCGTAATCTGAAACAGCTCTTCGGCGTCCTGTAGCGTGTCATTAAAGTTCTCGAATACGATGTACTCGTAGGTGACCTTGCGGCCTGTGTGCTGATGGTAGTACTGCAATGCCTCCTTCAGCGAAGCCAGCGAGTTAGCTTCGTTGATGGGCATGATTTCGTTGCGCTTGGTGTCGTTGGGCGCGTGCAGACTCAGGGCCAGATTGGCTTTTACGTCGTCGTCGGCCAGCTTCTTGATCATCTTGGCAATGCCGGCCGTGCTGATGGTGATGCGGCGCGGGGCCATGTTCAGGCCGTCGGGGGCGGTGATGCGCTCCACGCTTTTTACCACGTTGGCGTAGTTCAGCAGCGGTTCGCCCATACCCATGTACACGATGTTGGTGAGCGGGGTGCCGTACTGGCTTTCGCACTGCTCCCGGATGCGCACTACCTGGTCATAGATTTCGGCCGCGTCGAGGTTGCGCTTGCGCTCCATGTAGCCCGTGGCGCAAAACTTACAGGTAAGCGAGCAGCCCACCTGCGAAGAGATGCAGGCCGTCATGCGCGTATCGTGCGGAATAAGCACGCCTTCTACAATATTGCCGTCGTGCAGGCGAAACGCCGATTTGATAGTGCCATCGTTGGAAAGCTGCTGATTTTGCACCGTCACGCCGTTGATAACGAAGTGCTGGGCCAGCAGCTCGCGGGTGGCCAACGAGATATTGTTCATCTCCTCAAACGAGGAGGCCGTATTTTTCCAGAGCCACTCCAGCACCTGCTTGGCCCGAAAGGGCTTCTCGCCGTGCTCCACCATAAAGGCTTTGAGCTCGTCGGGGGTGAGTTTACGGATGTCGCGCTTGGTGAGTACGGGCAAGGATATCATAGGGCAAAGATACAACCTGACAGGCGCTTGGGTTCCAGAATATAGACTTCTGTGCCTAGTATTGAGCTGTGACGAGCTTCAATGTGTAGCTAACAGCTACGCGGCGCCCATTTTGCATGCCTGGTTTAAAGTGAGGTAGCTTCTGGGCTGCTGCTACCAGAGCAGCTTCGCACGCCGCAGATAGCTTTGGGTGTGGGATATTTTCAGAATTATTGACACTTGCAACGTTGTAGATGGCACCACTGGAGTCAACAGCAAACCTGACAAAGACCGGGAAAGGAGCCGAGCAGCCAGCTTTCGTGCTAGCTGCTTGAAATTCACGAGATAAGTCTGCGGTCAGGACTTTCAAGTTGCCTCTTGGATAAACAGGCATATTTTCCACATAAGTGTATGCTTTTGTACACTCGTTGGACCAGCTTTCTTGAATGGGCTTTGATGACGCAGAAGGCTGAGCTACTGCCGCCCCTACTGTTGCTAGCAGTAAACCCACCATTAAGAGTAGCCGGCTAAACGCCCGTGAATGGTAACACATAGGAATTAGGATAAATGTTGATATTAAAACTAGCTATTGTGAGCGGGAGTTGGGGTAAGCTGTGCGCCTAGTTCAGGAGTTAACGCGCGAAGTTTTCGCGTGTTATAGTCGAAGCACAGCATCCCGGTTTTGGCGCGGGCTATTTCCTTACCATCCTGGTTTTTAACCCAATACACTACATCGAAGCCGTAGCGGTGCAGATCGGTGGCGGCGAGCTGAATGTGCAGCACGTCGCCGTGGAAGCCTTCGCCCTTGTACTCCATCGCTACATCGGCCATGATGAGGCCGGTTTTGGTAGCCAGGTCGAATTCGGGCAGCTGGCAATGGTGCAGGAACTGCACGCGGGCCTCGTGCAGAATGCTGAGTAGGGCGTCGTTGCCGAGGTGAGCGCCGTAGTTGAGGTCGGTGATACGTACCGGAATCTGGATAGTAAGTGGGAATGCGTCGGGTAGGGCTACTTTTACGCGGGCCATTTTTGGGTAGAAGTGAGTACAGAGAGATGAGACATGAGACTATGCGCGACCAGCAATCTTAACAAGATTCGTTTTGTCATCTACTTTTCAACCCTAATCTCACCTCTCTGTACTTATGTCTGATTTAGAAGTTCGGATAACGCAGGACGGCTCCAGCACGCTGTACGTGCCGGCACTGGATGAGCACTACCACTCCACCCACGGGGCCGTGCGGGAGGCGCGGCATGTATATCTGGCGGCGGGCCTAGAGCTGGCGCTGGCGGCTTCCGGGGGGCAAATTCGGGTGCTGGAAATCGGTTTCGGCACTGGCCTGAACGCCCTCCTGACGTTGCAGCGCAGCCTGATTGCCCCCCAGCATATGCACTATGATACGCTGGAAAAACACCCCCTTCCGCCAAGCGTTATTACTGATTTAGGCGTGGAGCGCTACATCCTGAATCCTGAGCTGCAGGAGTTTCATTACCAGCTGCACGCCGCGCCCTGGACTGAAGCCGTGCGCATCACGCCCCGTTTCACCTTACGCAAGATTCACGCGGCCTTGCAGGACTTTCAGCTGCCGGCCACGCACTATCACGTTATCTACTTCGACGCCTTCGCCCCCGAAAAGCAGCCCGATATGTGGACCGACGCGGTTTTTAGCCAGCTATCCGCTGCTACGGCTCCGGGGGGCATTTTGGTGAGCTATTGCGCCAAAGGCAGCTTCCGGCGCAGCCTGAAAGCGGCGGGCTGGGCGGTAGAGAAAATTCCGGGGCCGCCCGGCAAGCGTGAGATGACGCGGGCCAGGAAGGGCAATGAGTGAATGGTAGAGATTATTAGCGTACTTGAACGTATAAATCAAATCATAGAATCATGAAAAAGACCATTGTATTAATTTCCTGCGCCTCTCAGAAGCTGAAGCACAAAGCAGAAGCTCAGGACTTGTACATAAGTCAAATTTTTAGGGCTAGCCTTGCGTATGCTAAAAGTTTGAATCCTGATAAAATTTTTATTCTCTCTGCTAAATATCATCTACTTAAACTAGATAATGTTATTGAGCACTACAATACAACACTAAGTAAAATCCCAGAAAATAAAAGGAAAGATGGTCTTATTGTCCTAAATTCAGATCAGAAGACAGAATGGGGAATACATGTTCTGAAGCAGTTATCTGAGCATACGAACTTAAGCAATGACGAATTCATATTTTTAGCTGGCCAAGAATACATTAAACCACTTAAAAATAGTATTGAAAATTTCAAAAATCCTCTAGAGGGCCTCAAGCCTGGACAAAGGTTAAAACACCTGAAAAACTGTTTAATATGAGAAACGTCGTCTTAGAGATGCATCAACTACTTAGTGAACGCGAAAGATTTTATTTTCCGTTTAAAAAAAATATAGACAGAATACCGAATAATGGAATATATTTTCTTTTCGAAAAAGGAGAAACATACAAAGAATTTGATAGAGTGGTTAGAGTAGGAACTCATAATGGCCCAAATCGGCTATCGACCCGTCTCAATCAACATTTCTTAATACCGAAGAAAAACGGAAGCATTTTTAGAAAAAATATTGGTAGGTGTTTTTTAAATAAGGAACAAAACCCTTATTTAAAATATTGGGAAATTGACACTACTTCGAGATTAAGTAGAAAAGTGAATGAGAATTTTATAGATAATATATTTGAAAAACAGTTAGAAGAAAGAATAAGTCATTATATCCAAAATAATTTTTCGTTTTGCGTACTTCAAATAAATAACAAGGATGAAAGGCTTTTTTGGGAAAGCAGAATGATTTCAACTTTAGCGAAGGCTAAAGATATAGAAGCATCTCAAGAATGGTTGGGGAGACATTCAACAAAAGAAAAAATAAGAGTAAGCGGTCTTTGGCAAGTGAACGAGCTTTATAAAGATTGTCTGACAGAGACAGAATTTGATCAAATTAAATATAGTTTTTAGGTATTACCCCTATCTCATAACCTTCACCCATTGCCCCTATGAGTCGCAAACTCCTTGAAACCGATGGGCCGGACTGGGTAAAGCGGGGAATCATCAGCTCCGAGCAGCATCGGCAGCTACTGGAGCTATACCCCGATGATGCGCAGGCCATTGGTTTGCTGCCACTGCTGGGCAGTTTGCTGGTGGGCCTGAGCGCGCTGAGTCTGGTAGCGGCCAACTGGCAGGGGTTACCGGAGTGGCTGCGGATTGGGCTGCTGCTGGGGGGCTTTTTGGGCGCTTATGCCAGCGGCGAGTTTTTTCTGCGGCGCGGCAACAGCTCCGTGGGCATGGGCTTGGTGGGGCTTGGCCTGATCTTGTTCGGCGCGGCCATTATCCTGACCGGGCAGATGTACCAGCTCATTGGCTACGATGTAACCGGGCTGGTGGCCTGGGCCGTAGCGGGCACGCTGCTCACGTATCTGTACCGCAGCCGCTTCTTGTTTGTGCTGACCGTGGTGATTGGCGGCGTGGTGCAGGGCTACACCACCGGCCAACTGGGCGCGTTCAGCTACGCGGCGGCGGTGCTCACGGCCGGCGGGTTGGGCTACTATTGGTGGCGACGACCCGATGTGGTGCTGGGCGGCGTGCTGGCCAGCGGGCTGCTCTGGCAGACGGGCTTGCTTATCGGGCATCTGCACGCCAAAATCACCTGGTTTTTTGTGCCGGCCATGCTCATTTACGCCGCCGGCGACTGGCAAACCGACCGGCCAGCCGGCCGCGCCCTGCAAGGTCCGCCCCTGATTACCGCCTTTCTGTTTATGCTGGGGCTGGCCCTTTATGGGGAGGTAGGCAGCTACGCGGGCATGTTGCGGCCGCCGCTGCTGGCGTATCTGGTGGCGCTGCTGCTGGTATTGGCTCTCTCCCTGACCGGCAAGCGGACCCGGGACCGAATGGGCAGCGCTACCGATTGGCTGCTGCTGCTGCCTGGCTTCTATCTGCCGGGCGGCCTGCCGCTGGCCGTGGCTTCGCTGGTGGTGCTGTACGCGTACTCCGGGGCCGTATTGTGGCGGGCGCAAGCCGAGCAGAACCCCGACCGCGTGACGCTGGGGACCATTTTATTTATCCTGACCACGATGGTTGCCTACTTCAAGCTGACCTGGGAATTCATGGATAAGTCGCTCTTCTTCCTCTGCGGCGGCGTGCTTTTGCTAGGATTGAGCTGGTACCTACGGCGGCGCAATGCCCGCGCCAGCAGCCGATAATTCACTTTACCAACTCCCGGCTATGTTCTCGCTTTTATCTGATCAGGTACCCCTAGCCCGGCGGCGGCGCTTGTTGATGCTGACGATCCTGGCGCAGGTGCTGTTTATCGTGGCCGTAGCGGCGGCGGGCTACGCTACCACGGCCTACGGGCGCACCATTAGGCTGCGCACCACGCCCATCGATCCGCGCGACCTGCTCTACGGCGATTATGTCATTCTAAATTATACCATCAGTCAGCTACCTGCCTCTTTATGGCGGGAGCCCGGCCCGCGCCCGCGTCGTGGCGACCCCGTGTACGTCGTACTTCGGCCGGCCGGCGAGGCGTACGAAGCGGTGCGGGTGTACGCTAAAAAACCCGACGTGCCCGCCGACCAGGTAGTGCTGCGCGGCTGGGTAGCCGACGGGTGGCGGCGCACGCTGCGCATTCGCTACAACCTGGAGCGCTATTACGTGCCCGAAGGCACCGGCCGGGAGCTGGAGCGCCGCGGGGCTCGCAAGCCCCTGCTTGTCAATATTAGTATTGCTCCCTGGGGTCAGGCCCGCATTACAGGGGTAAAAACAATTGTTTCAGACAGCTTGGCTACACCGCGTCGCTAATTAAACTGCCATATTCGTTCCGGGGTGACACAAGCCGTCAGCGCCTGGTCGTTGGGGTCTATATCCGTAATCTGAGCAATGGGTGGCTCAAGCGACAGCCCAATACGCTGCGCATCCGGGCGACACTGCTGTAGAAAACGGTCGTAGAAGCCTTTGCCGTACCCTACCCGGTTGCCGGCCAGGTCGCAGGCCAACAGCGGGACAAGCACCGCATCGAAGGCTGTGGGGGGCATTTCTGCAGCATCTACCGGCTCCGGTATTCCCCAGTGATTGGCAACCAGCGGCGTCTGGGGTGTAAGGTGGTAGTGGCGCAGGGTTTTGCCATCATTCTGCACCACGGGCACGGCCAGCTGCACTAGCGGAAACTCAGCCCAGATTCGTTGAATGATAAGCCAGGTATCGGGCTCGTGCTGCTGCGCGATGGGCAGAAATACGTGCAGCCAACGCCACCCCGCCACGGGAAAACCGCTGAAAAACTGCTGACTGAGCAAGGTGCTCCGCCGCTCTACTTCTGCCGCAGACAGCGCCCGGCGGCGAGCTAAGAATGTGCGTCGAATCTCGGCTTTTAGCATAAATAAACAAGCAAAAAGCTACCCAGGCCCATTCAAACACAACTGGTTTCCTGATTCGAGGCTTACTTTTCCTCCAGCACCGTAAACTCCAGCGCCAGCGGATCGAAGGCGTCGAGAAGCTGCTGGATAAACGCGGGGTTGTTGATGAGAATGCTCAGCACGTTGTCTGCGCGCTCCTGCAGGTCGCCGTTAGGGAAAAGCTTGTCTTTGAGAGCGGTAAGCTGATTATACACCGTCTCGTGCTTGTTTTCGGCGGCTTTGCTCAGGCGCTTTTCCAGGTTGCCGAGGCCGGCGGCAGCCTTTTGCGCTTCGGCGGCCACGGTCTTTACCAGCGTAGGGTCGAGGCGCTGCGCGAGGTCGGTTATTTCCTTAAAAATGCCCCCCAGCGCCTCCTGCTGCACTGTCAGACTCACTTCTTCCTGGCCCAATTTGCCCCCCACCTGCTTTTTCAGCTCCGGCAAGGGCTGGAATAAGTCGGCGGCCGTCAGCCCCAGCTTGCGCAGCTTGCCGGCGTTGGGCTTGCTCACGTACAGGCCCGAATTGCGCAGCAAAAGCACTGGGAACGGCACCTTATTATCGGCAAACACCTGCCGGAGTTGAAACCAATAAGCCACTTCCGCGCCGCCGCTGATGTAGCACAGGTTGGGCAGCAGCAGCTCCTGATACAGCGGCCGTAGCACCACATTAGGGCTGAAGCACTCGGGCTGCTCACGGGCTAGGGCCAGCAGCTCGTCGGGATGGTAGCGCCGGTCGGTATTGCGCACTACCAGCTCGTCGCCGTCGGGCTCGATGCGCTCCCGCCGGCCTTCGTCGGTCAGAAAAAACAGGTTGAGTGGGCGAGCGTACACCTGGGGCTTGTAGCCGGCGGCCGTGAGCTGCTCGTTGGTGGCCTGCACTGCCCTAAACGACGCCTGCGCTCTGATTTCCTGCTCCAACACGGGTACCAGGGCCTGCTTGAGCGCGGGCGCGTCGGCATCCAGACACAGCAGGCCCGTGTCGCCAAATAGCTCCGTCACGAGCTGGCGGGTGGCGGCGGCCAGCGTGGGAGCCGTCTGGTACGCTCCGGCAAAAGCGGCCGGCACGTCGGCCGACAGCTGGCTAAGCACCTGATCCTTCAGGCCGTCGAGTGGCATCCGGCCGACGGGGCCGCCTACGTTGTCGCTCTCCCAGGCGTAGCGCTTGCCAAACAGGGTGAAGTGGTTTATTTCGGCGAAGTCGTGGTCTTCAGTAGCCATCCAGTACAAGGGCACAAAGTCGTGCTGCGGGTACGCTTGCTTTAGCTGCCGGCTGAGCTTGATGGTGGTTATGATCTTGTAAATAAAATACAGCGGCCCGGTGAATAAGTTGAGCTGATGGCCCGTGGTGACGGTGAACGTAGTAGGCTGGGCCAGCAAATCAAGGCTGGTGGCCACGGTGGGGGGCAAATCTGCCCCCCGGTACTGCTCCCGTACGCTGGCCACCAGCCGGGCGCGGCTGTCAGCGGAGTAGCTGGCTTGCTTTTCCTCCATTTGCCCCCCAAAAGCCTCTAAAGAGGGAAATCGGTGGTAAAAAGGCTGTAGCGCCGCGTGCTGGGCCAAATAATCGGTAACTAACGCGGAAAAAGCACCGGTGGCGACGTAAGGAAGGGTGGTCACATGCATGGTTGAAGTCCTGATAAGCTGGTTTAACCAGCGAAGCCCGACAAAGTAACGGGCTATTTCCGGAGTTGCCCGGGCCAACCACCCGAATTCGGTTACCAGCGCCTCGAAACGTCAGCCATTTATTCGTACAAGTATATCAACGCTGTATTCGACCTTCAGTAAATTAGCCTCGTCTTTAGCCCATTTTGTCTCGCTGCATGGCTCCACGTCCTTACTTTCCCAACCTCGACGGCTTACGGACGGTGGCGTGCCTGGCCGTTTTCCTTCTGCACAGCTTCATCAACCTGCCCAGCCCGGAGGTGCAGTCGACGGCAGCCTACCGCTACGGTCTGAATGCGCTGAGTACGGGCCATGTGGGGGTCAATTTCTTCTTCGTGCTGTCCGGCTTTCTCATCACCTATCTGCTTCTGGATGAGGAAAACAACTGGGGCCGCTACAATATCCCGGCATTTTATCGTCGCCGCATTGTGCGCATCTGGCCTTTGTATTACGCCTGTGTAGCCTTTGGCTTTCTGGTGATGCCCTGGATAAAAATCAGGAGTGGGCAGGACTGGAACGAGGTTGCCAGCCCGCTTTACTACCTCACCTTTCTGGCTAATATGGCGCTGTTTCACGATGGCGGCGATGCTACGGCCTTCAATCTGAGTGTGCTGTGGTCGGTGGCCATTGAGGAACAGTTTTACCTGTTCTGGCCCCTACTCCTGCTGCTATTTCGCCGCGCCCGGCCGGCGCTATTTTTCCTGCTTATCGCCTCATCCCTGGCCTTCCGCTACCTGTACCGCCTGGACGGCGACGTGCTTTACCAGCACACCTTTTCCGTTCTCTCCGACCTGGTTATGGGTGGAGGCGCGGCCTGGCTGGCTTTCCACCGGCCGGGTTTTCGGGCCTGGGTGAGCAGCTGGTCCCGGCTGGCTATCGTGGTGGGCTACCTGGTAGGAATAGCTCTCATTCTGGCCCAGGAGCACGTACTGACCGGGCCTGTGCTGCTGACCGGGCGCCGGGTAGTGTTGGGCTTATTCTTCGTGTTTGTAGTTCTGGAGCAGAACTATGCCACGGAATCTTTCTATAAGATGAGCCGCAACCGTTTCCTCACGTATTGGGGCACCTATACGTATGGCTTCTATTGCCTCCACCCTATTGGCCTGCAAATAGCGCTGATAGCGGTGCGCCGCTTCTGGCCCGGCCCCGAGGATCTGGGCTTCGTACTGGTTTACTCTTTGCTCGCGCTGCTGATCAGCGCCGCCATGGCCTGGGTAAGCTACCATTACTTCGAAACGCCTTTCCTGCGCCTGAAAGGCCGGTCGCGCACCGCCACGCCCATCCCATCAGCCGCCAAGCCTATCCTGGCACCAGCTTCGGTGGCAGGCGAAAAGTAGCTAAGAGCTTTTACTGATGCCGGGGGGCTTTTTATTCGCGGTTTAGCGGGCCAGTTTAACGCACCAGCGTGCCATATAAATCAAAGTCCGAAGCGTCGTGAATGAGCACCGGCGCGAAGTCGCCTAGGCGTACGTGCGTATCGGGGGTGGCGGCTACCAGTACTTCGTTGTCTACTTCGGGCGAATCAAACTCGGTGCGGCCCACGAAGTAGCCGCTTTCCTTGCGGTCAAACAGCACCTTGTAGGTCTGGCCAACTTTCTGTTCGTTCAGCTCCATCGAAATGCCCTGCTGCAACTCCATGATCTGGTCGGCGCGCTCCTGCTTCAGCTCGGCGGGCACGTCGTCGGCCAGGGAGTGAGAGTGGGTATTTTCCTCGTGCGAATAGGTGAAAATGCCCAGGCGGTCGAAGCGCGTACGCTCCACGAAGTCGTACAGCTCGTCAAAATCCTGCTCGGTTTCGCCGGGGTGGCCGGCAATAAGTGTAGTGCGCAGGGCGATATCCGGCACGCGCTGACGCATCGTATCTACCAGTTCTATTGTGCGGCGCTTACTAATACCCCGCCGCATCGTTTTCAGCATGTTATCCGAAATATGCTGCAAGGGCATATCCAGGTACTTGCAAATATTCGAGCGCTCGGCCATTACATCCAGCGCATCCAGCGGAAATTGCGACGGATACGCGTACTGTAGCCGAATCCATTCGATGCCGTTTACGTCGGACAGGTTGCGGAGCAGATCAGCCAATTTCCGCTCGCCGTAGGCTTGCAGACCGTAGTAGGTCAGGTCCTGGGCAATGAGAATCAGCTCCTTGGTGCCCATGGAAGCCAGGCGCTTCGCCTCGCGTACCAGGTCTTCCAGGGGCCGGTCTACGTGCTTACCACGCATGAGCGGAATGGCGCAGAACGAGCAGGGCCGGTTGCAGCCCTCGGCAATCTTGAAGTAAGCGTAGTGCGAAGGCGTCGTGATCAGGCGCTCGCCCACCAGCTCGTGCTTGTAGTCGGCCTCCAGCGTCTTGAGCAGCTGGGGCAGCTCCAGGGTGCCGAAATAGGCATCGACCTGCGGAATCTCTACTTCCAAATCGGCCTTGTAGCGCTGCGACAGGCAGCCGGTCACGTAGAGCTTCTCCAGGCGGCCAGCCTCCTTCTCGTCGGCGTAGCGCAGAATGGTGTCGATGCTTTCCTGCTTGGCGTTATCAATAAAGCCGCAGGTATTGATAATCACGATGTTGGCGTCGTTGGTCGTCGCCTCGTGGGTTACGTCGAACTGATTGGCCCGGAGCTGCCCCATGAGTACCTCCGAGTCGACCACGTTCTTGGAGCAGCCCAGCGTGATAACGTTTACTTTATTGGCCCCCTGACTTCTGACTTTCATGTAGATGCTGTAGCGCGAACTTTTAGTTTGCGTATCGTTGAACGGTGCGCGTAGGTGGGATAGTTCAGGCGGCGCGGACAAAACGCGAACTAAGAGTGCGCGCTACACCATGCCTTACTTCTTGGAAAATAGCGACTTGACGAAGGTATGCCGGTCGAACAGCTGTAAATCGGTCATCTTCTCGCCCACGCCGATGTAGCGCACCGGAATATTAAACTGGTCGGAGATGCCGATAACCACGCCACCCTTGGCCGTGCCGTCGAGCTTGGTGATGGCCAGGGCCGATACCTCGGTGGCGCGGGTAAACTCTTTGGCCTGCAGAAAAGCGTTCTGGCCCGTGCTGCCATCCAACACCAGCAACACTTCGTGAGGGGCATCAGGGATTACCTTCTGCATCACGCGCTTGATCTTGGTTAGCTCGTTCATCAGGTTGATCTTGTTGTGCAGGCGGCCGGCCGTGTCGATAATTACCACGTCAGCTTGCATCTCAAGGCCCTTCTTGACCGCGTCGTAGGCCACGGAGGCCGGGTCGGTGTTCATGCCGTGCGAGATGACGGGTACGCCCACGCGCTGCCCCCACACGATGAGCTGATCGACGGCGGCGGCGCGGAAGGTATCGGCGGCTCCGAGCACCACTTTTTTGCCGGCCGCGTGGAAGCGGTGGGCCAGCTTGCCGATGGTCGTGGTTTTGCCCACGCCGTTCACGCCCACCACCATCACCACGAATGGCCCGGCGTAGGCGCCCGTATCGGGGCGGTCGAGAATGGCACTGCCGGTGTTGTTTTCGGCGAGCAGCTCGGCAATTTCCTCGCGTAGGATGCGGTCCAGCTCGCCGGTGCTCACGAACTTGTCGCGGGCCACGCGCTCCTCGATGCGCTTGATCACCTTCACGGTCGTGTCGATGCCCACGTCGGCGTGAACCAGCACGCCTTCCAGATCGTCGAGCACTTCCTCATCTACCTTGCTTTTGCCGACGACGGCCTTGCTGAGCTGATCGAAGAAGCTGGCCTTGGACTTTTCCAGCCCTTTGTCCAGCGACTCCTGCTGCTCCGTGCTTTCCTTATCTTTTTTGAAAAAATCAAAAAGTCCCATGAGTGAGGAAGTAGGGGCGCGTCGCACGCGCCCGGCGTTGAACGATAATTACCGCATGGCTACCGTTTCAAAATCGTTCAACGGGTGGTTCAACGACGGGCGCGTGCGACGCGCCCCTACATACAACGCAAAAAAGTCCCACTGCCGGCGGGACTTCTTCACTTACTTCGGGTACGCCACGCGGCGCAGAGTTATTTGACCCCGGAGGCCAGATACTCCTGCACTTTGTCTACGAGCACCATTTCCTCGCGGAAGGTGTAAGCACCCGTCTTGGGCGACTTGACGGCGCGAATGACTTTAGCCCAGTCTTTTCCGCCCGCTACTTTTAGGGTTGCTACTACTTTCTTAGCCATTGCTCAGCTTACTTAATTTCCTTGTGAACGGTCATCTTCCGAAGTACGGAATTGAATTTCTTCAATTCAATGCGCTCAGGGGTGTTCTTACGATTCTTCGTAGTGATGTAGCGCGAGGTGCCTGGCTGGCCCGAGTTTTTGTGCTCAGTACACTCCAGGATTACCTGCACCCGGTTTCCTTTCTTAGCCATCTCGACTGGGGTTTTTGGATTAAGGACTGCAAAGGTACGAGCCTTTGCGGAATTACCAAACAGTCAGCAAGATTCTTCTTTCGAACCAGACATAGAGTCAGAACGCGCCGTAAGTATTGGTTGGCCCCACATAAGAAAAGCCTGTGGTCTAGCTAGAAAGATATTCTTCCCGGTTAAGCTACAGGCTTTTACGAAACTCGTTAGGTAGCCTACGCCTCAGCGCAGCACCATATCATGCAGCATAACGGTATATTCTCGTGACATGGCATTATAGCCAATAGTATACTTAGTGGGGTAGTATAAGCCGGTCCGGGCAAACGCCTGGGGCTGGGGCAGAGCAAATGTCTGGGTTGTTTTGCCTTGCAGATACGCCAGCGTAATCATAGGCTCCTGAAAGATAACATTGCCATTATAGGAGCCATAAATAAGCGTCTGGGTAAAGGCCTGCCCATTAAACTCCCGGCTGGTAGGATCAACCCAATGCTTGCCCATCATCGGCACTACGCCGGGAGGACCGATATAATTGGCGGGCAGGTATCTACTGTCGGGGTTTATTTCTCCTTTAGGGTCATTTAGCATAATCTGCTGACGCTCAGCCAACGATATCATATAGAAATGTATATCGAAGTGAGGGGTATCATAGATCAGGGCGGGCTCGTGACCGTGGGAGTTCCAATCGAAGGAAAGATGATTGAAGGGTAGTCGGGCAGTCGTGGCCGGCAGGTTTAGTACATACCAGGCAGGCGGGTTGGTATCCTCGGGCGGTAAGCCGGTCAGGGCTGCTTCGCTCAAGCGCATCCCAATCTCCGTGGGCTTGCCAAAGGCATCTACCGTCACAAAGCTCCGGGCCGCCCCATTGCCGATTGATACGGTATTGCCATACGTGGTGACAGGCCGGAGAATGTTCTGAATACTGTCGTCGTTGTCGCAGGCGGTAAGAGTCAAGCTGCCTAAAACGCACACAGCCAGCCAGGGCCGCACCAGATGGCGCAGCCTATTAAAGCGATTTTTAATCATGCTAGTACCGGAAAATAAAGTAACACCAGTGTATTCGGTGGGAGCAGCCAGACTCCAAACCAGCCCTGCTCTTGCTGATTTGTATAGGTACGCCCGGCCTGTGCGCGGTAGGTCGGGACTCCGGCGTCGGGAGTCTTGCTGTTTGTATAGCCAGCACTCAGCTCAGGAAGCCTAAGTATTAATTAATGCAATTAAATATAAGTTAAAGATAAACCCCACGCAAGCTCGGCAATGGTTTGCGTGGGGTTTTGTGTTTGTTACCAGCGCTGGTTTTATTTTAGAACAGGCAGCTCAAACTTATCCAGCGCGCTGGGCTTGGCCATCAGGGCTTCAATGTCGGCTACGGTACGGGGGGCATCTTTGGAAAGATTCTCCCACCCTTTGTCCGTTATCAATACGTCATCTTCGATGCGGACGCCGATATTCCACCACTTTTTGTCGCAGGGGCTGTCGGCGGGAATATAAATGCCGGGCTCGACGGTGATGACATTACCGGCGCGTAGCGGGCCGTAGGTACCTCGATCGTGCACGTCGAGGCCCAGGTAGTGAGAAGTACCGTGGGGGAAATAGCGGCGGGTTTCCTTCGCGTCCTTGATAATGCCGAGCTTGAGCAAACCGTCGGCAATGACTTTCTGGGCGGCTTCGCCGGGGGCGGCAAAGGCGTTGCCGGGCTTGCATTGCTCGAAGCCAGCCTGTTGGGCGGCCAGCACCAGCTCATATATCTGTCGCTGCTCGGTGGTGAACTTGCCGTTGGCGGGAATGGTGCGGGTCACGTCGGCGGTGTAGCCGTGGTACTCGGCACCGCAATCCATCAGTGTCAGCTCGTTGCCGAGGCGGGGCTTGTCGTTCACGGTGTAGTGGAGCACGCAGGCGTTGTTGCCGGCCCCGACGATGCTGGGGTAGCCCTCAAACTCAGCCCCGTACTTTTTATACACAAACTCGTGCAGGCCCTGCACCTCCATCTCGGTCATATTGGGCTTCATAGCCTTCATGACCTCCTGCTGACCCACAGCCGAAATCTGAATGGCCCGGCGCAGGTGCTTCATCTCCTCCGACGTTTTCACTTCCCGCATTTCATCCAGCAAAGCCGATAAAGCCGAGCCGTCGAAGCGCGAGGTGGGCAGGGCAGACACCGCCTGCTTGCGGGCGTCGTCGGTGGTGGCTTTCAGATAGGCTTGCAGGTAACGGTCGGAAGCGAGCTGGGGCTGCTCCTGGGTGAGGTTGGTCAGGTAAGGCGTCAGATTAGCGGCGGCCGGCGTGCCGACATACTTGCGGATTAGCGCGTAGGCCTCGTTGCGGCTAGGATTGTAGTCAGCCGGGAAATTTGCCCCCTGACGAAAGGTTTGGATTAAGCTGTACACGTCGCCGGGGTTGGCAGCATCGTCGCGGGCGTCCTGAGGCTGATCTAGGAACAGGACTTGCTCGAAGCTGCTCCAAGGCAGCTTGGCGGCGGCAAATTCCTTATTGTCGGCTACGTATTGCAGCTTGAGCTGCTGCTTGGTACCCTCGGTACCGAGGCGGCGGCCCGTCCACTGTTCGGCTTTGGAGTCGCGGGGCTGCACGTAGAGGGCTTCCGTCACGCCACTTTGCCCCCCAACGGTCTGCGGCTCCTTGAACAAGAGGAGCACCGCGTCGGGCTCGTCGTAGCCAGTGAGGTAGAAGAGGTCGGGGTTCTGGTGGTACTGAAAGTCCACGTCGTTGGCCCGGTTGCGGACGGGGGCCGCAAACAAAACGGCAACGGAGCGAGCTGGCAGCTTTTGTCGCAGCAGCTCTCTCCGTTGCCGGTGAAAGGCGGGGTCCATAAAATCGGCTGGGCGGTCGGGGCCAGTGGCGCGCTGGGCGCTCACCTCTGGAGCAAAACTCGCCAGCAGCGTCGCTACGCAAGCGACACGGACCAGCCGGGGGGCATTTTTCAGCAATAGAAGGAGCATAACGTAGGAAAGACCGCAGATAGCGCCCAAACGTTGCGCTTGGGCCGGGCGGTTCGCCCGGCGCGTCTTTCGGCTCCTAAAACTGCCGAAAAAACTTTAGTAAACGATGAAGCCTTTTTCCTTGGCCTTCTTCAAGGTGGCCATGATGCCATTCTTGTTGATGGTGCGGATAGTGCTGGTCGCTACTTTCAGCGTAACCCAGGAATCTTCCTCGGGAATATAGAAGCGCTTCTTCTGCAGGTTGGGGTAAAACTTGCGCTTCGTCTTGTTGTTGGCGTGCGACACGTTGTTGCCTACGCGGGTACGCTTGCCGGTTAGATCACAAACTCGGGCCATAATATCAGGAACTTAGAGGTTTCAATACTGGAAAAAGGGACGCAAATATCGGTAAAAGTCCGACACCGACAAACTGGCTCGCTGAAAAATAGCTGGTTAGCTGCTTATAGAGCCGCTGGGGGGCTTTTTTTCTCTTTCCCAAAACTCCAGGGGCAGTGCCGACAGCTATTTTTGCAGCAGTAGCCGCGCCGCCGGTGGTACTGCTCCGTGAAGACCAGATAGCCTTCGGGAGTGTAATAGAAGTCGCCGGGCTGGAGGGGTTGAGGAACTGCGGGCATGAGCTAATGACTGGCTGGGGGGCAAAAGTACGACGGTTCGCTTGTTGTATCTTGCCCACTTCGCAGGCAGCTGGTTAGTACCGTGCTGTTGCCTGCACAGCCTTTTTTTGCACTACCTGAGCCTCTTTATGGCCCTTACCTCCCGGATGTCTTCACGTCTGCCTTACCTGGCCCTTGTGCTGCTGACCGGGGCGGCAGTAGCTCCTTTCCTGCTGCTGAGCTACTACAATCATCCGTTTATGGATGATTATTACAATGCCGCCAACGTGCGCACGACCGGCCTTTGGGCTCAGCAGATCGAACTATATCTGCGTTGGACCGGCCGCTTTTCTTCCTCTTTGCTCGTTACGGCCGCCAACCCTATTATCTACGGCTGGTACGAGGGATTTCGCTGGACTCCGGCTCTTACCCTGTTGGCCACGCTGGGCACGCTGTATCTGGGTCTGCGCACCCTTAGTCAACAACGACTGCCGCGCGCGCAGGCGGCCCTGGCGGCAGCTATTTTTCTGCTGTTTTACCTGCACATGATTCCTGAGCCGTACTCGGCTATTTATTGGTTTACAGGCTCAATTGTCTATCATGTGGCCGGCCTGGCTTTACTGCTCGTGTTTATTGCCTCGGAGCGGGCGCGGTGGGCCACGCAAACCTGGCAGCGCCGCAGGTGGCAGGCAGGAGCGGCCATCTGCGCCGTCATGGCAGCAGCGGCCAATGAGATGACGCTCCTGCATCTGCTGCTGGGGTTGGCGCTGGTGCTGGGAGTGAAGGGCTACCGCCGCCAATGGCCGCAGATGCGTTGGTGGAGCACTCTGCTGCTGCTGACGCTGGTGGTGGCCGTAGTTACGGTTGTGGCGCCCGGCAACTACGTCCGCATGCAGTTTGAAGGGTACGCCAAAGAGCAGGGCAGGGCTAACCTGGTGCGCCAAGTGCTTACGGCTGTGCCGGGCGTGCCCGGTGCTATGGCTCGGCTGCTGGTGCGGCGCGGCCTGGCCCTCAAGCTTGTACTGCCTACACTGCTCTGGCTGCCCACGATTTTACACTGGCAGCGCCGGGGATGGCTGGGCACCAGTATTCGGCTACCGTGGGCCTGGGGGGCTTTTTTTATGCTGGCCAGCTACGCGCTCAGTATGCTTCTGTTCCTTGGGGTGATGAGGCAAATGCCCCCCGATCGGGCCATCAATGGCTTACTGCTGTTTCTGTTTCCAACTGCCCTACTGGTTATCTGGGCGGCGCTGGCGCAGCGTCCGGCTGCTGTTGCCTGGCAGCTGCCGGCCTGGCTCTGGCGCTGGGGACCAGTGGTTTACGTGGGCGTATTTAGCCTACTAGGCATACCACGCCGGGCCTGGCAGGAGCTACTGCTCAGCGCGCCAGCCTACGACCAGCAGCTGCTAGCCCGCGAAGCGCAATTGCGGGCGGCTTGGTCGCAAGGTGTTGAGCATGTAGTGGTAAAGCCCATTCTGGGCGTCAAGCCGTATCGGGTGCTGATTACGGAGTGGGAGCTGACCACCGAGCCCGGCCACTATATCAACTCCGAAACGGCCCTGTACTTCGATGTTAAAAGCATCGTCATCGACAAGCAGCTAATCCCGCAGGCCAATCCGGGCTTTCATTACTATTAGTAAGGGTGGAGGATTATTAACTATTAGGAAGTGCAAAATTATATATTCAAGTACAATACTATATTTATACATCCTTTACTCCCTTATATTATTCTTTTTCTAAGATGCTTCACTTTTCTCTTTGGTATCGTTTTATTGGGGTGTACATTATCTGGCGGTGGTATAAAGCGAGGTGATAGGCTTAATCAGTCAGGTTTGTGAAAGCTCCTTAATGCACCCCTAAACTAGACATTGATTCTGATAGCAATCCGTCAATCACCTCGCTTTATACCACCGCCGAAAAAAGAATGTCATGCTTCGGCCGGCGGACGCCAGATTCAGCATGACATGCTACGAGTTACAAAGCCCGACAATTAGTTCGACGCCAGCGCTGCGGGCTTGTCAAAGATATCGGGGGCTAGCGAAGCGTTAAATTTCACGTCGGACACCTGATACTCTTCCAGCAACTTGCCGTTGCTGCGGTAGTATTTGTTGGAGTGGCTGAGCACGATGCCGCCCTCTTTTTTAAAGTCCGACAGAAAGATTTCCTCCGGCTGCACGTTGTCTTTCATCGAGGGGTAGTGCTCGATTTTGCGGATGAACTTAGTGGCGGGGTCGGTGTAGAATACCCAGCGGTCGTGGCCCACTTTGGGGTCGAAGGTCACGTCCAGCAGCTGCACTTTCTCGCCGTTGAGCACTGCTGTGCCGCCGTTGCGGGGAATCACGCCACCATCGGCCAGCTTGAAGGGAAATGACATGCGGTAGAGCGCCATTTCGACGGCGCACAGCGGCGAGCAGCCCTCGTCGTCGCACATCAGCTCCATGTCCTCAGCAATCTTTTTGGGGTCCACTTCTTTTTCATCCAGCGAGGCCCAGTAACCGCCTTTGTCCCGGCCCAGCAGCACCTGGCCGCCTTCGGGCGTACGGGTCTTGATCAGCACCTGGTGGCCGTCTGAGGTGTTGCGGAAGGAAAAAGCTTCGCTTGACTGCTTGATAACGCGGCCGTTCTCGTCGTAGAGGCGGTGGGTACGCACGAAGCTACCGTCCTTAACGTTTTGCCAGGCCTCCATGCCCCCAGCGGCCGCAATCATATCCTTCACCATCTTTTCGCCCGATTCGGGCCGCAGAAACAGCCACCAGCCCGCCACGCCCGCAGCTAATAGCAGAACGATAACGCCCGCCGTTTGAAACAGGCGAATGCGCCGCAGCGTGAGGGGCTGCACCAGGTCTTTGACCGCCAGATCGGCCTCCCAGAGTAGCTTCGGATTTCGCTCACCCGGAGAATAAGGGGTTTTGGAGGGCTCTTTCATAGCGGAAGTGATTAAAAGGTGGAGGCAAAATTTTGCTGGCCGTTTTTTGGCTTACGTAGCCAATTGCTTTTCAGGCAGGCAATTGGGTGAAAGTTATTCTTCAATGATAGGTGCGCTTTTCAACGAGCCCAGCACCCATTCCCGGACGCGGGCCAAGGCGGCAGGCATGGCCGCCGCCACTGCCGGACTCACCCCAATGCCAATTTCCTCGTGCTCCACCGACTCGCAGCCCAGAAAGAGCACCTGCTTCGGCAAAACCTTCAGGGCTTTGGCCATCATCAAGGCTTTCAAGGGATTAATATAATGCATATCGGCTAGAAAGTCGTTCTTCTCATCCTCCGGCAGCTGGGCCACGTCCTTCACTTCCACCTCCCGAAAGTGGATGGTGCCCGCCGGGCCGCCCCACTTCACGATGTCGAGCAGAATCAGTACCTCGTAGCCGTCGAACAGCTGCTGCACCAAGTGCAGGCCCGCCGAACCGATTTCCATTATTCTGACGGACGCGGGCAGCCCGCCCTCTTCCTGCAGCTCCTGCGCCAGCAGCACCCCGAAGGCGTCGTCCTGACGCAGCTCGTTGCCGACGCCGGCGATGAGGATAATCGGCGGATTATTGGGCATCAGGAATCCGGAAATGGTCGGCCGCGAATTCCTGGTCGAATGCCATGTTGGCGTGCTCACTTTGCGAGATGAGCCTACCCGGCTTGTTCAGCGTATCGGCCTCGTAGCCTTTGCGCATGGCAGGGAGCAGCAGGCCGTTGGCTTTTTCCAGCTTTTCGTAGCGAGTGTAATCCCAGTAGTTGTTTTTGCCGTTCAGGGAATTGGCCAGCAGCTTGCCCGTGCCAGGCTCGAAATAGTAATACCATACATGGTCGGGGTTGCTGCCGGCCCCCTTGCTATAGGAGGCCTTCACCTGGGCCGGGTCGCCGTCCGACAGTGTCACCTGCCCCACGTATTCGGCCTTGATTCCGGGGCCCTTTAGCTTGAAGGGCATACACATCACGTATTCTGATCCGTAGCTGGAGTTCCAGGCCCCGTCGATGTCCTTTTGCTTCGTGGAAACCTTGCCGTTGAAGAGCTTGCGGGCCTGCTGACCATCGTGGAGCAGGGTGATGGCCGTGTCGTTGAGCGTGTAGGTCACTTTGGCCCGAAACTCGGGCCTGAGCTGGTAGTCGAAGTGCTGATTTACCACTCTGGCAACTTTGCCAGTGGAGTCGTAGCTGGTGGCTTTTTTGTCGAAAGACAAGGTTTTTTTCTGCTGCCAGGCCTCGTAGCCGCCGGCGTAGGCAATGGCCCGGTCGAGGATGACGCGGGACGAGTCGTCCATGACCACAGGCAGCGCGGCAGCGGCTGGGGGGCTTTTTTCGGTGCTTCGTTCATGACATCCAGCCAGAACGACCAAGGTGAAAAGCAGGGCGGAAGCACTGTATTTATTCAGCATACCCATTACATATGAAGGCCAATACGGATTTGTCCTTCGTCGCCGATGGTCACCGGGTAAGTTTTGAGCCGTTGCAGGGCGTTGGTTTCCATCACGCCGTCGGCGAGGCGGTAGGGACAGCCGTGCCAGGGGCAAATGAGCACGCCGTGCTTCAGCACCGCGCCGTCGAGCGGCAGGGCGGTGTGGCCGCAGCAGTTTTTCACGGCGTACACCTGGCCGTCGGTCTTGCAGATGAGGATGTTCTCGTCGTCCTCGGCGTACTTGTAGGTGGTATCGTCCTTGAGGGTGTGGGCGTTGCCCACCGGAATCCAGCGCGGGTACTGGCTGCTGCGGCTGCCCCCACCGATCTCCGACTGCACGGCCACGCCGTTCTGAATATCGGTCTGAAACAAATCGTAGAGGCTGAAAAGCAGGCTCACGGCCTTGTCGCCGGCCATGGTCAGGCGTAGGCCGGGGTAGTTGATAATGATTTCCTTGAACAACCGGGTCAGCGCCTCGCGGTGCAGCAGGTCGAAGTGCTGCAATAGCTCGTGCATATCGTCCTTGACCTTGGGATAAGGCAGGCGTTCCAGGTCGCCCATCATTTCCTCCAGGCGCGCCACCATGGGCTCGTACTCGGCGTCCGACACGAAAATGTGGTCCATGAGTTAGGGAGTTAGGCGGGGTGCTGGTGGCGGCTGTCGGCGCAGTTGTGCACGCAGTCTTCGAGCTTCTCGCCCTCGTGGTAGCAGAACTCGCAGTCGGGGCCGCACTCGCCGTGTCCGCCCTTCTGCATGCCATCAAAGGCGTTGCGGAAGATGTTGCCCGCTTCCTTTTTGCCCATGGGCGTGAGGCGTACGGCGCTGGAGTCGCTCAGCTCGTCGCCCTTGGTTTGCAAGTAGCCGGCCTCGATGTTGAAGCGCAGGTGCAGCAGCAGCTTGTCGGGCTTGGTATCGAGCAGGGAGAGCAGCCGGCCGAAGGGCACGGCGTCGGCCAGCCCTTCGCCCTCCATCCAGTAGAGGACCTGCAGGATTTCCTCGCGCCAGAACAAGGCGTCCAGCTGATTGGTGGGGTCGGGGGCGTCCGGCATCAGGCTTCCTGGATTAGGGTGTCACCATACAGCGGCTCGTAGGTCAGCAGCTGGCCGTTGTCCGCTGCAGTAAGGTACTGCAACGTGCGGATTAAGTCGGGAATGGCGGCCTGCATTTCCGGGGTGAAATGCTCGCCCGCCTGCTCCGGGCCGGGCTCCACATCTACCAAAATGGTTTCGCTGGGCCATATCTTAAAATACTCCCCGATGATAAGCAGGTTCTCGACCGAAGTGACGCCCGTCACCGCATCGCCCACGCAGCGCTGAATCAGCTCCTCGTCGGGCAAACTGCCCCCCCAGCGAAACACCGAAATGTCGCCCACCGCCCGGCCCGGCCGCTCCAGGGCCGCGAGCAGAATCACGCGCTGGTACGGCGCCGTGCGGGCCTGAAACTTCTGCACGATGGCAATCGGGCCCCAGTTCAGCTCATCTATTTCTACACCGGGTGCCCAGTCGATTTTTTGCAGCTCGGGGCGCAGCACGGAGCCGATGGAATGATTGCACAGGTTGTGGTAGCCCACGGTGCCGATGATAACCTGTTTCATTGCACTAGTTGCGGGGGTTTATTTGGGTAAAAGGTCAATTCCATGAAAGAACGTCATGCTGAGCGGAGCCGAAGCATCTCTACCGCTTCGTTGCAATGCCAATCTAACGGCGTGGTAGAGATGCTTCGACTTCGCTCAGTATGACGTTCTTTTTATTTCTTTCCTTTCTTTCTTCTACTCCAGCCCGCAGGCACAAGTCGTCACTTCCCGCGTCACCATGTAGTCGCTATCGGCTACCTGAATGTGTGTGGTGCATGGCATACAGGGGTCAAAGCTGCGGATGGCCCGTAGAATGTCGATGCCCTTGAATTTCTTGTCCGGGTTGTCCAGCTCTACGTTTTCCAGAATGGGCGTGTTGAGCACCGCTTCCTCGTAGGGTCCCGGCGTGCCCCAGGGCGTGTGCGGCGAGGCATTAAGGGTGGAAGGGGTGAGAATCTGGTAGTTGGAGATGGCGCCGTCGTCGATGATGAGGTGGTGGGTGAGGAAGCCGCGGCCGGCCCCCCAGAAGCCCACGCCGATGTGCGTGCCTTTGGTGGGTATGGTGAACGGGGTGCTCATGCGGGTTTCGCCCTGGCGCAGGTAGTCCATGGCCATGTACCAGTTATCGAGCGCCACCAGGGCCGAGTACGGGATGCAGAAGGCCCGGGCGCGGTTGCGCTCGAAGGCGTTCCACACCTTTGGGATGTGCCATTCCAGCGTCGCGGCGGGCATATTGTGCTTGGGCACGTTTAGAATCATGCTGTGGCCGGTGGGGTTCACGAAGCGGCGCGATACCACCTTGTTGGCTTTGGCCGTGATGTAGAGGCGGGCGTAAGCCCCGGCTTCCACCGAGTTCCGGTCCCAGGTGGGGCAGGTGTCCCAGGTGTAGCGGTCGCGCCAGCTTTGCTTGCCGGGCTTGGCGATGGTTTCCTTGTTCCAAGGGTGGTTGGGGCTCAAGGGGCGGCCCTCCAGGTCTTCCTTGAAGCGGTGGCCGTCCCACTTTTCGTAGTAGGAGTGCTCCACAAATTCCTCCAGGCCCACGTTGATTTGCTTGAGGCTGGTGGTGACTAATTCGCCGTCAATGAGCACGCCCGGTGTCGACCAGCGGGCGTTGCCCCAGGTGTCGCAGTTTTTGTAGGAAGCGTCGTAGTAGTCGGGGTGGTCCCACACGCCGGTTTCTATCATGGTGGCGGGGCGGGCGCCTACTTTGGCGTAGTCGGGGTTGCATTCGAGGAAGAAGTCGAACACGTCGTCCCAGAGCCCTACCACCTTCTGACCGTAGTCAAAGAACTTAATGAGGCGCTGGTAGACTTCGTTCAGCACCGTGATGTTGACCGTGACCGAGAGTCCGCCCGGCACCACCGACTGCGGGTGCGGGTACTTGCCGCCAATCAGCACGTACGCTTCGCGGGCCACGCGGGTCATTTCCAGCGCCTCGATGTAGAGCTTGCCGGTGAGCGGGTTGAGGTCGCGCATGATGTCAATCATGAGCTTGTAACCGTGGGCCGCGCTGTTATTAGCGGGCGTGGTTTTGGCGCGCTCCACAATCTCGGGATTGGTTTCGCTCACCAGCTGCTCCGAATAGTCGGGCCCGGAGAGCAGAAACAGGTGCAGCGGGTGGTCGTAGAGGTATTCCACGGCCAGCAGAATGTTGCGCATCACAATGGCCAGGGGCGGCGGCTTGATGTCGAGTGCCATTTCGATGGCCAGGGCCGACACCGTGGAGTGTACCCCGCCGCACACCCCGCAGGCCCGGCTGCTGATGTAGGCCGCATCGAGCGGGCTGCGGCCCTTCAAAATGATTTCGTACCCCCGAAAGAGCGTCGCCATGGAGTTGCTGGAAATAACCTTCTTCTCCTTCAAATCGACCACGCTGTGAAACGCCAGCGCCCCGGCAATGCGGGTCACGGGGTCGTAATCGACGTTTTTCAGGAAGCCGTTCTTGCCCAGCAGATCCTTGAGCTTGTCCTCGTTCTTGCCCAGGTCTACCACGTTGTAGGAGTAGGGGTTGCTCACCCCTTCCTTGAGCGTGGCGTTGCCCTCGGCGTCGAACTCTATCGGCAGGTTTTTAAAACACATACGGGGGTAGGATTATAGTTTCAGGACGCCGGCAATGGCTACCAGGTGAGAATTGACCGAAGACAGCCCGCCGTGCAGCTGGCCCAGCGTGCCGTTGATGGTCGTGAGCTTGCCCGCCAGCGGGGCGGTATCGTTGGCTACCTGCTGCAGGCCGCCGGCCAGCGCCTGGAGGTGCGCCGCGCCCCGGAACAGATAGATGATGACGCCGACCAGGTACACCACCAGCACCAGCACCACGAGGGCCACCACCACGAGGGTTGCGAGGAAAAGATAGTCGCCCATGTCAGTTGAATTTAGTGGCCCGGCCGGCTAGCGTGACTTTAATGGTTTCGGCGTTGGCATTGATGCTGCCGGCGCTGCCCAGGATGTCGGTGGCAACGCTGATGGTGCTGTCCAGGGCCGTGATGTGGCCGGTGTTGCCAGCGATGCCCAGCCCGGCCTCTTTCATCTCACGCAGGTAGCGCTCGATGCTCATGGCGGCCAGCAGCGTTTTGTGCAGCAGGCGAATGATGAAAGGCAGCAGCAGCACGGCCACGGCCAGCACCACTATCCAGAGAACGTAAACAACAGAAGGCATGGCTATACGTTTTTTTGTTGCAGCGCATTTTGAATAGTCCCTTCCAGGTTGGTGTTCACCACCTTCAGCCCGGCCCCGATATTGGTCAGGGTCGTGTTCAGCCTGGTTACCTGCACCGGCAGGTGGCCGGTTTCGGTTTCGATGGCCCGCAAGCCCATACGCAGCTTGCCCAGAAAGCTCACGCCCGTGCCGCCGATGTCCACCAGCAGCCGGTGAATACCAGCCACAAAATATAGCAGCGCGCCCACGAAGAGCAGCACCAGCAACACAGTCAGAACCATCAGCAAGGTGTACATAATCAGGCGAATTTACGGTGTTCAAAAACGCAGGCCGGACAGCCGGGGCAGCCGGCGGCGTGCTGCTCAATGGCTTTCGTGCCGCCAATAATCTTGACTGCGGTGGCGTAAATCTGGTCCACCACTTGGTTGGTCACGGTCAGGTAGATGGGTATCTGGATGGTGTTGTTGGCCACCAGCTTGCCCTCGGTCCAGATTTGCTGCACGCCACCGAGAATTTTCCGGGCAGTGTTGCGAATCATGATGAGCAAGAAGGCTACTACAAGGGTCACCACCAGGCCCAGGACCAGGGAAATTATCCAGACGCGGGTCAGGGCTTCGGTGCTTACCGTTTCCATTCGGGTTGATTTTTAGGTTCGGTTTCGACTAGGGCCTGCGCCACCGCGCCGGCGTTTTCTTCAATTTTGTCGGCTTCCTGCAGAATGTCGATGGCGGTGTGGTTGGTGTCCTGCAGGCCCCAGATGCTCATCGTGTTTTCCTTGATGGTTGTCACGATACCCAGCGCGGCCGTGGCCAGATTGAGAATGCGCCGGGCTGCCACCCAAATCAGGATAAGCAGCGTGGCCGCAATGAGCACCACGGCCCCGACCAACGCCAGCGCTATGTAAAACTCGCGGTAGTAGGCGGCGTCGTTCATCTTATTGCTGCGTTAATTCCTTGGTGGCATCTGCGTGCGGGCCCGTGCTATCCGGTTGGAAGCCCGGCGGGGTACTCTTGTCGTTGGGCCGGCGGGCGCCGGCCTGCTCGTTGGCCCCACCCCAGCCGGTGCCGATGAAGGCTGGTTTGCTTTCGGGCCGGGAGCCGGGCCGCACGCTGCCACGGAACTGCATGGCGCTGTAGAAGTAGTGCGCGACCTTTTGCAGGGCGCTCGGCTCCGCTACGTGGCCCCAGCCCGAAGTGACGTGGCCCTGCTTGTTCCATTGGTTGCTGCGGTTGCCGTACATCATGGAGAAGCGGCGCAGGTTGCGGATAAAGTAGCCGGTAGTTTTCGAGGTCGTCGACGACACCACGGTGCCCGGCGGCTTGGTGTAGAAGGGCGAGAAGTTGTCAGGAAAGCCCGGCATGGTGCAGCCGATGCAGGGCGCGCCCACGTTCATGCAGCCGCCCACGTGGTTGATGGCCCCGCGCTTGTTGATGTTGCACTGCACTACCGGCCCCCAGCAGCCGATTTCGACCAAACACTGCTTGTCGCCGAATTCTTTGGCGAAAATGCCTTCCTCATAAAAGCCCCCCCGCGTGCAGGTCTGGTGCACGGTGTCGGTGAAGAGCCAGGCCGGGCGGCCCAGGCTATCGAACTCGGGCAGCGGACCGATGCCCTGCAAGAACATCAGCACGGCCGCCACCGTCTCGGTGAAGTTGTCGCCCTGCGGCGCGCAGCCGGGGATGTTCACCACCGACAAGCCCAGCGTGCTGCGGTAGTCCGCGCCCAGAAAATCCATCAGGCCCATGGAGCCAGTGACGTTGCCCGCCGCGGCCGGAATGCCGCCCCAGGTGGCGCAGGTGCCAATGGCGATAACGGCCGCCGCGTGCGGGGCCATCAGCTGCAGGATGTCGGCGGTGGGGAAGGGCTGCATGTCGCCATCCACCTCGTGCCGGCCCAGCGCCACCCAGTAGCCGCCGTTTTCGTCGTTTTTGCGCTCGTCGGCAATCGAGCCCTCGTACACCACCACGAACTGCTTGCCCAGGGTCCCATTCATAGCCTGATGGAAAGGCTCCATGAACTCATCGCCCGCTTCTACTGACAGCACCGGGTGGTGCAGCACGATTTTGGGCAGGCCCGGCATGTTGCCCGTGAGCAGGCCTTCAACGGAGGGCGCGGTAGCTCCCACGGTCGAAACGGAGCAGCCGTCGCAGCTCATGCCGGCCAGCCAGAATACGTGGATCTCGTCGAGGGCGTCGGCTACTACAGCAGGTTGGGAAGTGGCCATGGCGACTGGATTTATTTACATAAAGCTAGAATTATTACCTTGTCGAACAACTTTTCATTATAGAAAACATTTTCTAATTTGGGTTGGTGTATAGCCCTGAAAGAGAGCTGATTCATCGGTGCGTTGAAGGCAGCCGGGTGCAAAAAGAACCTCATGCGTGTCGTGGCAATTATTCAAATTCAACCGCCCGCCTGAACCTACTCGCGTATTGATTTTCGTTACCTTCCCCTCTTGCTTATCCGCCACCGTTAGCCCCCGAAAAAGCCCCCCAGCCGATGAAACACACCAAGGCGCACCTGCTGGATAACGCTCTGCAGCTGTTCAATAAAAACGGCTTCGTGAACGTGCGCCTGCAACATATTGCCGACGCGGGCTGCGTGAGCGTGGGGCACCTGGCTTATCATTTCATGGACAAGAAGTGCATGGTGGAGGCGCTGTACGAGCAGCTGAGGCAGGCCCAGGAAGTGTCGCTGTACGAATTTCGGATGGCGCACCTGTTCGAGGACATCGACCGGCAGCTGCGCGCTATTTTTCACTGCCAGCAACAGTACCTGTTTTTTTACCTCGATACCCTGGAAGTGCTGCGGGCTTATCCGTGCATCAAAAAAAAGCACCAGCAGCACATCGCCTGGCAGGTGGAGCAGATTGAGTGGATGTTTCAGTTTAACACGGACCGCAACACGTTCCAACTGCCCTCCCGGCAGGGCCAGTACGTGCAGCTGGCGTGGCTGTTCTGGATGACGATGGACAACTGGGTGTACGCCCGCAAAATCAGAGGGCAGGACCACCTGAGCGAGGACGATTTCGTGGCGGATCTGTGGTCGCTGATGGCTCCTTACCTGACCCCGGAGGCGCAGCAGGAGCTAAAGATGCTGTCGGCCAATTCCAATCTGCGGCTTTACTAACTCGGCTGTCTTGAAAAAGCTTCCCACCTGGCACATCCATATACAAGGGCTGGTGCAGGGCGTGGGATTTCGCCCGTATGTCTACCAGCTGGCCCGCCGGGCGGGGTTATGCGGCTGGGTAAATAATACGGATGATGGGGTGCACGTCGAATTCAATGCTGATCCGGCGGCGGCTACCCGTTTCTACGAAGCCGTCGTAGCCGGTGCCCCGGCCCTGGCACGTATCACCGCCCACCGTTTGGCGGCGGCGGCGGCCGCAGGATATGACGACTTTCGCATCCTAGCCAGTGAGAGCGGCGGGAACCCGGTTTTGCTGGTTTCGCCCGATCTAGCAGTGTGCGCGGCCTGCCTTGAGGAAGTACACGACCCCAGAAATCGTCGGTATGGGTACGCGTTTACCACCTGTACGCAGTGCGGGCCGCGCTATTCCATTATCCGGCAGCTGCCCTACGACCGGGAGAATACGACCATGGCCCCTTTCGTCATGTGTCCGGCCTGCACGGCCGAGTACCACGATCCCTTGAACCGGCGGCATTTCTCCCAAACCAACTCCTGCCCGCGGTGCCCGGTCAGGATGACGTTGTTTGACAACCGGGAGCAGCTGATTGAGGCCGACCAGGCAAGCATTATTACCCGGATTTGTGCGCTGTGGACCGCAGGAAAAATAGTGGCCCTCAAAGGCATCGGCGGCTACCTGCTGACCTGTGACGCGGCCAATCCGGCGGCCATTCAAGAGCTGCGGCGGCGGAAGCACCGGCCGCGCAAGCCTTTGGCCCTCCTGTTTCCCAGCGTAGCGCGGCTGCAAAGGGAGGCCACGGTCGGCGAGGCCGAGCTGCGGGAATTGCGAAGCGTAGCTGCTTCCATTGTGCTGGTAGCCTTGCTGGCGCCGGCCCAAAGCCGCTTGGCTCTTCCGGAAATTGCCCCCCGGCTGTCAACAATTGGGGTGATGCTGCCCTACACGCCATTGTTTGAGCTGCTGCTCCAGGCGTTCAACGAGCCCATCGTGGCTACCAGCGCCAACGCCAGTAGCGCGCCCATCGTGTACCAGGATGCGGATGCGGCAGCCTGGCGGGAGCTGAGTGCCCTGGCCGACTACGTGCTGACGCACAACCGGGAAATTCTGGTGCCCCAGGACGACAGCGTGGTCAGTTTCAGTGTGCACGCCCGGCAGCGCATAGTGCTCCGGCGCGCCCGCGGGCTGGCACCTTTGCTCGACAGCCGGCCCGCATTTGCCCCCCAGACCACGGTTTTGGCCACCGGCGCCCTACTCAAGAGCAGCTTCACGCTGCTGCACCACGCAAACACCTACGTCAGCCAAAGCCTGGGCAACACGGATAACTACGACGCCCAACAGGTGTACGCGGCATCCCTGCGGCATTTGCTGGCCTTGTTTCAGGCCCGGCCGGCCGTGGTGCTGACCGACCAGCACCCCGACTACTTCACCACTCACCTGGGCCAGCAGCTGGCGCGGGAGTTCGGCAGTCAGCTGGTCCGTATTCAGCACCACGAAGCGCATTTCGCGGCGGTGCTGGGCGAGCATGACTTACTGGCTGCCGCCGAACCCATTCTGGGGGTAGTTTGGGACGGCACCGGCCTGGGTTCCGATGGACAGATGTGGGGCGGGGAATTCTTCGTCTACCAGCACCGGCAGTTCTCACGGGGGCAGCACTTCAGCTATTTCGACCTTTTTCTGGGCGACAAGATGGCCATTGAGCCCCGGCTCGCCGCCTTTTCACTGGGCCATCAGCTGGATGACGCGGCGGCGCTTCTTCGGCCGAAATTCTCCGCTGCCGAGTGGCGCAACTACGGCCGGATCAGCGGGAAAAAAAGTATTCAGACCAGCAGCGTGGGCCGGCTGTTCGATGCCGTGGCTTCCCTGCTGGGCTTGCTGGATAAAGCCAGCTTCGAGGGCGAGGCCGCCATGCTGCTGGAAGAGCAGGCGCTCAGCTATTTCAAGGACAGCTCGACTATTCCCCTAAGCTGGCTGGAGCAGCAGGCCCCGGCAGCTTTTTCTTCCCAATCTCTGATGGCGGCGGTTGTAACCCGGATTGCGGCCGGGACGGAGAAAGCAGCCATAGCCGCCTGGTTTCACGTGCGGCTGGTAGTGGCCATCCGGCAGGCCGCCGCGATTCACCAGTGTCATACGGTATGCTGTGGCGGCGGGGTGTTTCAAAACGGCTTGCTGGTTGACCTGGCAGTGAAAATTCTGGGGGAGCGGCACCGCTTGTATTTCAACCAGAGTTTGCCCCCCAACGATGAGAATATTTCATTTGGGCAGCTGCAATGGTTCGCCCGCACGGCAACCGCGGCGGCTCCCTAAAATTGCGTATGTTTAGTACGAGGCTGCGGTAAAAGCCCGCCGGTTTTTATTCGTTTTAATTCCCGAAGACCATGTGCTTAGCCATTCCCGGAAGAATTAAATCCATTGAAGCGCCGCGCACGGGGCACATGCGCATGGGCCGGGTCGAGATGGGGGGCATCGTGAAGGAAATCAACCTGCAATTGGTGCCCGAAGCCCAAGAAAACGACTACGTGCTGGTGCACGTGGGGGTGGCCATCAGCGTGGTGGATGAGGCGGAAGCCGCCCGCGCTCTGGAATTTTTGCAGCAGATGAACGAGCTCGACGAGCTCTACAACTCACCCGAGGAAGGCGCGAAGCCCACCGAAGAAACCACGCGCCAGGCCGACGCCATCATCAACCGCATGATGTCATGAAGCACCTCACCGAATACCGCGACCCCGTGCTGGCCGGGCAGTACCTGGCCGAAATCAAGCGCACCGTGACCCGGCCCTGGACCATCATGGAAATCTGCGGGGGGCAAACCCACAGCCTGGTGAAGTATGGTCTGCTGCAAATGCTGCCCCCGGAAATCACCATGGTGCACGGCCCCGGCTGCCCGGTGTGCGTGACGCCCACCCACCTTATCGACCGCGCCATTTACCTGGCCCTGGAGTGCGGCGTCATCCTCTGCTCGTTCGGCGACATGCTGCGCGTGCCCGGCTCCGAAAAAAGTCTGCTCCAAGCCAAGGCCGAAGGCGCCGACGTGCGCATCCTCTACTCCCCGCTGGAAGCCGTGAGTCTGGCCCAAAAATACCCCGACCGCGAGGTAGTATTCTTCGCCGTGGGTTTTGAAACCACGGCTCCGGCCAATGCGCTGTCGGTAATCCAAGCCCACCAGCTGGGGCTGACCAACTACTCCATCATCGCCTCGCACGTGCTGGTGCCGCCGGCCATGGAGGCGTTGCTCGGCGACCCTGAAACCGTGGTGCAGGCCTTCCTAGCAGCCGGCCATGTGTGCACCATCATGGGCAACGGCGAGTATTACCCGATTGTCGAGAAATACCAGGTGCCCATCATCGTCACCGGCTTCGAGCCCATCGACTTGTTGCAAGGCATTCTGATGGTGGTGCGCCAGCTGGAAAAGGGCGAGGCCCGCCTGGAAAACCAGTACGCCCGCGTGGTGCGCGAGCACGGCAACCAGCCCGCCCAGCAGGCCATCGAGGAGATTTTTGAAGTCAGCGACCGGATGTGGCGGGGCCTAGCCGTGATTCCGCACAGCGGCCTGGAAGTAAAAGCCAAGTACGTGGCCTTTGATGCTACGCGCAAATTCGACGTGCCGCTCACCGACACGAAGGAGGACGAAACCTGCATTGCCGGGGCCATCATGAAGGGGCTGAAAAAGCCGCTCGACTGCCCCAACTTCGGTACCACCTGCCACCCAGCGCACCCGCTGGGCGCGCCCATGGTGTCGTCGGAAGGCTCGTGCGCCACCTACTACCATTTCTATTCGGCCCTGAGCGCGACCGCGCCCGTGGAAGCCTAAGCCCTGCCCATGCCCGAACTCGACCGCAAAGCCGCTATGCAGTTGCAGTGCCCTATGCCGCAGCTCGATTTCGATATCATCACCCTCGGGCACGGCAGCGGGGGCGTGCTCACCCACAACCTGCTCAACAGCGGCGTTTTCGACATCCTTAAAAACGACTACCTCGACCAGCACCACGACGGCGCCTTCCTGCCCGTGCGCAGCCCCGTGGCCTTCACCACCGACAGCTTCGTCATCACGCCGGTGTTCTTCCCCGGCGGCAACATCGGCGAGCTGGCCGTGTACGGCACCGTCAATGACCTGGCCATGTGCGGGGCCACGCCGAGGTTTCTGTCCCTGAGCTTCATCATCGAGGAAGGCCTGCCGATGACCGAATTTTGGGACATCCTGGTCAGTATTAAGTTTGCCTGCCAGCAGGCCAATGTGCAGGTAGTAACCGGCGACACCAAAGTAGTGGAGCGCGGCAAGGGCGACAGGATTTTCGTGAACACCACCGGTATTGGCGAAATCCACCCCAAGGCCCACATTGCCGCCGATAACGTGCGAGCCGGCGATAAAATCATTGTGAGCGGACAGGTGGCTACGCACGGCATGGCCATCATGTCGGTGCGCGAGGGGCTGGTATTTGAAACCGAGCTGGAAAGCGACACCTGCAACCTCTACCCGGCCGTGGAGCAGCTGCTCGAAGCCTTCGGGGCCGACATCCACTTCTTGCGCGACCCCACCCGCGGCGGGGTGGCTACCGTGCTCAACGAGCTTGCCCAGGACTGTGGCCTAGGCATTGATCTAGTGCAAAACGACATTCCGCTGAGCGAGCAGGTGGAAGGGGCCTGCGAGATGCTCGGGCTGGACCCGCTCTATGTGGCCAATGAGGGCATCTTCATTGCCGTGGTGCAGGCCGACGTGGCCGGGCAGGTGCTGGACGTATTGCGCGCTACGGGCACTGGCCAGAATGCCGCCATCATCGGGGCCGTTACGGTAAGTCACCCCAGGCAGGTCATTCTCACCAGCAGCATCGGCGGCCGGCGGATGCTCAATATGCTGACCGGCGAACAGCTGCCCCGCATCTGCTAGCCATGCCTCTGTTTATCAGGATTTCAAGTAACATACACCTGCTAGATGGTGCAAATGAAAGCAGACCGAAGCAGAGCGCGTCCTTCAAGTGCTTGGCCAGATAACGAGCGCAAGAGCGAGATTTCGCCCGACCAACCCCGCTCGACGCCAGTTGACCGGAGTGGCCCCGCCTCCAACCACCACAAAATCCACTTCCTTCTTTCGCTGGCTTAGCTAGGCCATCTCGCCTCTACCACCGGGCGTTAGACAAACTCTATCAGGATGTGCCTGATCTCCAAACGATACGCTTTTTGAATCAGCAGCATTGACGTGGATCAGGCACCATAAAACGAGCCAGTAAGGCTTAGAAGGGTGTGGCTGACTACATAAAAGGATTGACTATTTACTCTTCACGGGCAAACCAAAAAAAGGCCACTGGTAATCATATGATTACCAGTGGCCTTTTTCAGTAGTGGCGCTCCCTCCTGGGCTCGAACCAGGGACCCTCTGATTAACAGTCAGATGCTCTAACCGGCTGAGCTAAGGAAGCGGTTATGCCGACTTTATCAGTCGTTGCGGGTGCAATGTTAGGACAAAGCCTTAAAAATCGCAAATGCTTTCTGGTTTTTCTTTGAGTTGAATTTATTAATTCGTGATTGTCAGTAAATTACCAGAAAGCGAAGTAGCATATTGGCGGAGTGGCCGGGGAGCGGGACCACCACGCGTTTGACCTTGCAGCGTAAACTGCGAGCTGCAGCAGGCATCGGCCAGAAATAAGCGGGAGGCATCTATGCTCACTGTGGAGCACGCGGCATCATAGGGGCGATAGGGGCAGTTGCGCTCGAAAGCTAGGTAAGTAGTAGCGTTTTGGCGCACAATGATAAGCCCGCGCACGCCGCCCGGTATCTCTGCCGCGCCGTTGTCGGTGCGCAGCTGCGGGTAGCGCTGATCCAGTACGCTGATGCTTTCATTAAAGCTAATAAACGGGATTAGCGGCTCTGCGCTGCTGGAGTCGCCACAGCCGCTCAAGCCAAGCACAAGAGCGAGGCTCATCAGGGCGCGTTGGGGGGCTTTTTTAGCTAGAATAGTCATAGAATCCCTTACCCGTTTTGCGACCGTGGTGGCCCGCGTCTACTTTCTGCTGCTGAATACGGCTGGGCCGAAACTTGGGGTCGAAGTGAAATGCCTCGAACATGGCGCTGGTTACCGAGAAGTTGGTATCCACACCAATTAAATCCATGAGGCGGAATGGGCCCATCCGAAAGCCAGTAGCTTCCAGCAGCTCATCCACTACGTCAAAGGGCGCCACTTGCTCCTCCACTACCTTGAGGCTCTCGACATAGAAATGCCGGGCCACGCGGTTCACGATAAACCCCGGCGCATCGGCGGCACGCACGGGCTGCTTACCGAGCTTTTCAGCCAGAGCCTGCACCGCATCAGCAACTGCTGGGGCCGTAGCCACGCCGCTAATGACCTCTACCAGCGGCATCAGGGGTGCCGGATTAAAGAAGTGCATCCCCACGACGCGCTCCGGATGAGGAACTGCTGCCGCTAGCCGCGTTATCGGCAGCGACGAAGTGTTGGAGGCCAGAATAGTCTGGGGGGCATTTTGGGCCGCCAGATTCTGGAACAGCTCATGCTTTACAGCCAGCTTCTCAACCACGGCCTCGATAATCAAATCGGCCTGCACGATGGCTAAGTCGGTGGTGGGGCGGAGGCGGGCCAGGGCTGCTTCGCGTTCTGTGGAGGGCATTTTTCCCTTCTCCACCAGCTTACCCAGGCCAGCCGCGATGGCTACCTCTGCCTTGGCCAGAATATCGGCGTTCAGGTCAAATAAGATGGTCGGAAAGCCATGCTGTACGCAAAGCTGCGCGATACCCAGCCCCATAGTGCCTGCCCCGACTACCGCTATTGTTTTGATGGGCTGCGGAACCGATACGCTAGCCGCCGGCTGCGCGGAGGAGGCGGTATTTTCGGGGGAAGGAATCATAGCAAATCAGGCTAAAGTAGGGTAGAAGCAGGCATGCTATTTGGGCTGAAGCAGCAGTTTAGTGCTTTGATCGTCAGGGATTTGTTAAGAGATTATTCCCTCGAACTGGTGCAAAAACCGCAGATCGTTTTCCGTGAACAAACGCAAATCCTTGATCTGATATTTCAGCATGGTAATGCGCTCGATGCCCATGCCCCAGGCGTAGCCAGAATAAATTTCGGGGTCGATGCCGGAGTGCTGGAGTACAGCAGGATCTACCATGCCGCAGCCGCCAATCTCGACCCAGCCGGAGCCTTTGCAGATGTTGCAGCCCGTGCCCTTGCAGATCAGGCAGGTGATGTCGATTTCGGCGCTGGGCTCGGTGAAGGGGAAAAACGACGGCCGGAACCGAATGTTGATATCGGCCCCAAACATCTCCTGCACGAAGTAATAAACCGTCTGCTTCAGGTCGGCAAAGCTCACGCCTTCGTCAATAAAAATACCTTCCACCTGATGGAACATCATGTGGGCGCGGGCCGAAATAGCCTCGTTGCGGTACACGCGGCCGGGCATAATGCTGCGAATAGGCGGCGCCTGGCACTCCATCACGCGCACTTGCACGGTGCTGGTGTGGGTGCGCAGCAGAAAATCTTCCCTCGGCTCAGCGGGATTGCGGCGCACGAAAAACGTGTCCTGCATATCGCGGGCCGGGTGATTTTCGGGAAAATTCAGCGCTGTGAAGTTGTGCCAATCATCTTCAATTTCGGGGCCTTCCGCCACGTTGAAGCCAATGCGGGCGAAGATGCGCACCATTTCCTCGCGCACCAAGCTCAGCGGATGGCGTGTGCCCAGGGCTCGCGGCACAGCTGGCAAGGTATAGTCGAAATCGGGGTTCTGGGGGGCATTTTCGCGGGCCGCTTCCAGCTCCTGCTGGCGCTGGGCAAACCGGTCCTGGGCCAGCTGCTTAAGCTGGTTTAGCTCCTGGCCCACGGCGCGGCGCTGATCCTGGGGCACGGTTTTGAGTTGCTCAAACAAATCGGCCAGTTGGCCCTTGCGGCCGGTGAAGGCCAGGCGAAACTGCTCCAGTTGCTCAGGCGTGGAAAGGTCGTGGGCTTCAATGGCCGCCCGTAGCTGGGTGATGGTCTCCTGCATAATACTGGCAAAGGTACGCGTCCGGCTCAAAATCCGGTGAGCCCCGTTGCGGCATGTATGACATCCGGGCTTCGCGGAAATTGGTACGATTGCTGCAAAAAGCTAGACAGAAACGGGTAAAGACTAAACGTGGGGCGCCACCCGTTTGTCCTCCGACGGTGGCCAGAGGTTCTGGCCCGATATTCATCGCCAACTCACCCTTCCTATGAAATCCTTTTTGATATCTGCTTTGGCGCTGGTCGCCATCTTCCATACTTCCGCTCAAGCTCAAACCACTAACAGCACCCAGTCAACGACCAATGAATGGTTTGGGTCGTTGGCCCCGGCCTCTACCGATGATGACGCTTGGGGCAGCGCTCCAACTACTACGGCCGCTCCGGCTGCCGCTGCCGAGGAAGTAACCGGCTACCGTACTGGCTGGATGAGTGCCCCCGGCATTAGCCTGAGCACCCACCAAAAGCCCACCACCGATTATTGGGGCCGCCCACTGAAAAAGCAAGCGAAGGCCGCCAAAAAGGCCGCAACTGTGGCCGCCGCCGATACAGAAAATGAAGCCGCGGCCGAAACCGATCCTATGATGCGCTCCTCCGGCGTAATGGTGGCACCTGGTATGAGCAGCTCGCCTTACCGTGGCGTGAGCACCGATTATTGGGGCCGGCCGTTGAAGCGCAAAATCCGCCGCTCAGCCTCCTCATCTCTGGCCGCTCAGCCTGCCTCTGCCCCCGCCAACGCCGACGACGATATGCCAGCTTCTTGGTAGTCAGCGGTCTGCTTAGCACTTGTTTCAGCTAAAGGTGGTTTTCAATCTCATCTGTCCGGGCTAGTAAAATGCGCGTATAAGGCAAGAGTACCATCGCAAAGAATTTAATTGTGATGATACAAAGGGTTTAACTGGCCTTGTGTTTGCTTTTTCAAAGACACGGTCCGTACAAAAATGCTCCCTGCAGAAGATGAACAATGTACCCGATGCGGGGGGCAAACTTGAGAGTAACGGGGTGACGGCGCTAGGCCGCTGCCCCTTGCTTTACTTATATATTCACTTCTACCCCTTGCCCCATGAAAATTAGTTTACTTGCTGTCGTGGCCCTCGTGTTTTTGTTTGTAGCCGAGCCTGCCCAGGCTCAAACAAAGAAAACCACCACCACAACTACCAAAAAAACTGCGAACGGCTACCACCGCACCAGCAATGTGCGCGCAAAGTCCCGCGCCGGTGCCTACTCCCGCTACGATAGGTCTAGACGGCGCAATGAGGGAACGACAAAGCTAGCGCCCGGCCTGCGCCTGAACATGCCCAGCCCGCCCACTACCGACTACATGGGCCGCCCGCTGAAGAAGCCCGTTGCCAAGGCTGCTTCTAGCTCATCAACGCTTTCTTCGGATAAGACACCCATTAAAAAGACGTCGACGGTTATTACTAAAAAGCAGTAGTAACCCCTTGGTTTTCAAAGCAAAAGTTGAAGGTGCCTGAATAGTTTTTCGAATAATCGACTACTATTCAGGCACTTTTGTACGCAAAATCGTATTAGGGCCGTTACAACCTGTAACCGCTAACCTACTTTGCTATGCTCCGACTTGCTTTTTCAGCCCTGATTTTGACTGCCTGTGCGGGTGGAACCAAAGCGCTGGCCCAACAACAGCCCGCACCGGCTGCGTCTAAATCCGCACAACCCGCACCCGAATCCGCGCAGCCCGCGACGCAAGCGGCGCAGCCTGCGACCCAGCCCGCACCTAAAGCCGATGCACCGCCAACTTCTTGGATTGCGGCGGCGGCTTACGTCGATGAGGCCGAAAGCGACCCCATATCGCGCAGTGGCGGCCAGCAGATAGCGCCCGGTTTTACGGCTGCGCCTTCCCGCCGGGTGATGACCGATTACCAAAACCGTCCTCTGAATAAGCCCTTTAAGCGTGCGCGCCGCGTAGATGCCCCAGCCGTTCCGGCTCCCGCACCAGCAACCAACACGATGGGCAACCAAACAGCGCCGCCGGCCGCTGCTCCCGCTCCGGCTAAAGAAACCCCAACTGGGAGTGACTGGTAAGAGCTAGGATTGACGTAAAAAAAGCCCCCAACACAGGTGTTGGGGGCTTTTTTGTGTGTGATGTCTATTAAAAAACCATTAGCTTTTATTCAGCAACTACCAATTCCTCAACGGCTTTAGGTTGTGCCCGATAATACAGGGTGCTGCTGTTTTCGGGCCGCAGAATTTCGCGGGCGGCTTCCAATACATGCTCGGGCGTGACGGCCTGAATGCGGGCGCTTTCCTCGTTTACCAGGTTAGCATCACCCATGAGCTTACTGTAAGCTAAGTTCATGGCGCGGTTGAGCAACTCGATTTCACTGAACACAATGCTGGCTTCGGCCTGATTTTTTACTTTCTCCAATTCCTCGGCCGTTACGGGTGTAGCGCGAAGCTCGGCTACTACTTCTTCCACGGCCGCGTCGGCTTCTTCCAGACTCACGCCGACGTTCAACTTACCGCTGATAACCAACAAGCCAGGCTCCAGTGAGCCCGTGCAGGAAGCTGAAATGCCGTTGAATAATTGCCGGTCCTTTATCAGCCGCTGGTAAAGGCGCGAGGATTTGCCCCGCCCCAACACATCAGACAACAGATCGGCGGCGGTGTAGGCGTCGTCGGCGCGGCCGGGCATGTGGTACACTTTATAGAAAGCGCTCAAGGGCACATCCGCCTTTATTTCGAGAAAGCGAGCTTCTGTTTGGCGGGGCTCAGCCGGCAACTGGCGCTCATAGCTGAGGCCGCCGGGAATAGGGCCGAACCACTTTTCGGCCAGGCGTTGGGCTTCGGCCAACGACACGGCACCGGCAACCACCAGAATAGCGTTCTGAGGGGCATAATGCTTGGCAAAAAAGTTACGCACATCATCCATCACCGCATTTTCGATGTGGCTGATTTCCTTGCCGATAGTTGACCAGTTGTAGGGGTGATGCTGGTAGGCCAGCGGACGCAGGCGCAGCCACACGTCGCCGTAGGGCTGGTTGAGGTAGTTTTGCTTGAACTCCTCTATCACTACCTTACGCTGTACTTCCAGGCCATTATCTGAGAAGGCCAGGCCCAGCATGCGGTCCGATTCGAGCCAGAAGCCAGTTTCGATATTGGCGGCGGGCAGGGTAAGGTAGTAGTTGGTAATGTCGGGGGAGGTAAAGGCATTATTTTCGCCCCCCACGCGCTGTAGCGGCTCATCGTAGCTCGGGATGTTCACCGAGCCGGAGAACATCAGATGCTCAAATAAATGGGCAAAGCCCGTGTGGCTGGGGTCTTCGTCGCACGAGCCCACATTGTAGAGCACGTTGAGCACGGCCATCGGTGTGGAATGGTCTTCGTGCACGAGGCAACGCAGGCCGTTGGCGAGGGTAAATTCCTGGAAGTGTATCATTAAAACCTGAGCTAAAGTCGAATGAGAAGGTAAATAGCAAACCGCAAGCTAGGGTGTTCGGTTCGGGCCAGCGTTAGCGGCGGGCTTCCAGCCGAAACGTTACGCAGGAGTCAGTGCGGAATAGAACGCGGGTTTGGTAGTACTGTTGCCAGGGCTTCCAGGCTTTTGCTCCGCAAGTTGTCACAACGCGGGGCGGAGTGGCCCAGCCTACCTGCCAGGGACCCACGCGCGTGATGCGGTGGCCATATTGCGCCGTCATAGCAGCCATATAAAACTCGGGGCTGTCATTAAAAAAACCGTCGTCGCCCAGCAGGTACTCGCGCAGGTGGGGCAGTTGCTGCGCCTGCGCCCGCAAATGGCGGCCGTACTGCAAGGATGAGTTGCGCCGGGCCACATCCGTGGAGCGCCGTGTGAGCATGATTTGTACGCCGTAGGGCTGCGCGGCTACCAGCAGCACCGCCGCCAGGCGCGCCGCCGCCGCCGGGCGACGGTGGTAATGAGCCGCCACGACGCGGCCCACCCACACCAGGCCGCCTGCCGCCAGCAAGGCCAGCAGCGGATATACCGGCGCGTCGTACCAATCCAGCTGCGTTTTTACCAGTGATATAACCAACAAAAACATTCCGGCCACAGTGCTCAGCACCCGACTCAGCCACCAGCCCCGGCTGCGGCGCGGTAGCCACCAGCCTAGCCCTATGCCGCCCAGTGCTGCCACCAGCCAGGCTCCAAACTTGGTTTCGGCTAGCTTACTTACATACCAGAAAAAGTGGTGGCCGTGGCCTTCCAGTTCCTCCCCGGCTGGCCCGCCTACCTCATACTGCCATACCCCCGCCAGATAACCAGGCGCAACCAACTCGCGAATCGTATACCAGCTGACCGCGACGCCCAGGATTAGAAAAAAAGCCCCCCAGGGGGCAAACTGGCGTAGCCGCCGTACCTGTCCCGTCAGGAGTGTCGCCACAATAATCCCCGGTCCGAAAAGCAGCCCAGCTATGCCTTTGGTGAGCACGGCTAAAGCGAAGGCGGCACCCGTGCCCCAGGCGTGGCGGGCGCGGCCCGTGGTCAGGTAAGCCAACCAGCTCAGCGTGCCCAGCGTGGTCCAGAGGGTGAGCAGCGCATCGAAGTCGCCGGTGCGGGATACGTGCAGGGTCACGTAGCCTTGCGTGGTTAGCAGTACCAAAGCTGCCAGTAGCCCGGCCCGCCAGCTGCCCAGCCAGCGGCTGCCGGCAAAATATACCACCAGCACCGTAGCCAGGGCCGCCAAGGCAGAAGGCAGGCGTAAGGCTACTTCCGTGGGGCCTAAGAGCTTAAAGCTAAGTGCCATCAGCCACGGGACCAGCGGGGGCTTACTGTTCCAGAGGTCAGGCTCGCCCCGGTGGGTAAGGACCAGCCAGTTGTTGCTCCGTAACATTTCGAGCGCATTCAGGCCGGTGCGGGCCTCATCCCACTGTTGGGCGGGCAAACTACCCAGTAGCCAGAACAGGGGCAACGCGGACACGGCCAACACCAGCAGCAGCCGAGCCAGTTGGTGAGCAAAAGGGGGAGCAGAGATAGAGCGCGGCAAAAAGAGAAAATAGCTTTAAGGCAGCTACACTGCCTGCACGGGAAGATGAGTGAGAAACCAGCAATTGAAAAAATAGCCCAACACAAACACAGAAGTGCAATCAGCGTGACGTTACTGGGGTGCTTAGCTGGCAGAAGCAGGAAAACCATGCATAGCTTGTGGCCTTATGCTTGGCCTCCAACTCAATTTGAGTGGACTTACGAGCAAAGATAGGGGAGACTGGCAGTAGGATAGCGTGCTCTTCTGCCCAAACCCGTACTTTTGCCCCCCGCTATCATTCCCTCTGTTTCCTCTCATGTCAGTAGCTACCCCCGCCCTTCAGTTCGACCGGAAAGAATACACCCAAGATGTACTGCTACACTTATATCAAGGCTTGCTGAAGCCGCGCCTCATTGAGGAGAAAATGCTTATTCTGCTGCGTCAGGGCAAAGTAAGCAAGTGGTTTTCGGGTATTGGGCAGGAGGCCATTTCGGTGGGGAGCACGCTGGCGCTGGAAGCCGACGAATATATTCTGCCGCTGCACCGCAACCTGGGCGTGTTCACGGGGCGCAATGTGCCGCTGGATCAGCTTTTTGCCCAATGGCAGGGCAAAACCACCGGCTTCACCAAGGGCCGCGACCGGAGCTTCCACTTCGGTACTAATGAGCACCACATCGTAGGCATGATCAGCCATTTAGGCCCTCAATTGGCCGTAGCTGATGGTATAGCCCTGGCCGATTTGCTCGAAAAAAACCCCAAAGTAACGCTGGTGTACAGCGGCGACGGTGGAGCCTCGGAGGGTGACTTCCACGAGGCCTTGAACGTGGCGGCGGTGTGGCAGCTGCCGGTCATTTTTATGATCGAAAACAACGGCTACGGCCTCAGCACGCCCAGCCGGGAGCAATTCCGCTTTGGCTCGTTCGTGGATAAAGGACCCGCTTACGGCATGGAAGCGGTGCAGGTAGACGGTAACAATGTGCTGGCCGTATATGACACCGTGCGCCGCCTGGCGGAGGATATGCGTCAGAACCCGCGCCCGGTGCTGGTAGAGGCGCTGACCTTCCGCATGCGCGGGCACGAGGAAGCCTCAGGAACCAAATATGTCCCCCAGGAGCTGTTTGAGGAGTGGACCAGGAAAGATCCGGTGACTACCTACGAGCAGTGGCTGCTGCGCGAAGGCATTCTGGATGAGGAAGCCAAGATGCGCTTCCGCGAAACCATCAAGCGGGAAATAGAGGAAGGCTTGCGCGTGGCTGATGCCGTGCCCATGCCGACGGCCAACGTAGCGGAGGAAATTGCCGATATGTACCGCTCATTCGAAGCCCCGGACCACGAACCCGCCGAAAATGCCCCCCAGACCGATAAACGCTACGTTGATGCTATCAGCGACGCCCTGCGCCAGAGCATGGAGCGCTACCCCGAGCTGGTGCTCATGGGCCAGGATATTGCCGACTACGGGGGCGTGTTCAAGATAACGGATGGCTTTGTGGCGCAGTTTGGTAAAGAGCGCGTCCGCAATACGCCTCTGTGCGAGTCGGCCATTCTCGGGGCCGGGCTGGGGCTTTCCATCAAGAAGAAAAAGGCCATGGTGGAAATGCAGTTCGCCGATTTCGTGACCTGCGGCTTCAACCAGATTGTGAATAACCTGGCCAAAAGCCATTACCGCTGGGGCCAGAACGCCGATGTAGTAGTGCGTATGCCGACCGGTGCCGGCTCGGCGGCGGGGCCGTTTCACTCCCAGAGCAACGAAGCCTGGTTTGTGCACACGCCGGGCCTGAAGGTAGTTTTCCCGAGCAACCCCTACGATGCCAAAGGCCTGCTGAATGCCGCCATTGAGGACCCCAACCCCATCATGTACTTTGAGCACAAGCTGCTCTACCGTTCCGTGAGCGGCCCCGTGCCGGATGAGTACTACACAGTGCCCATCGGGAAGGCAAAGCTGGTACGCGAAGGCGACACGCTCAGCATCATCACCTATGGTTTAGGCGTGCATTGGGCTACTCGCCTGGCCGAAGAAATGGACCTCGACGCCGACATCCTCGACTTGCGCACGCTGCTGCCCTGGGACGAAGAAGCCGTGCGCCAGACAGTTGAAAAGACCGGACGCGTGCTGCTGCTCCACGAAGACACGCTCACCGGCGGGCTGGGGGGCGAAATTGCGGCCTGGATAGCCGAGCATTGCTTCGAGCACCTCGATGGCCCCGTGCAACGCGTCGCTTCCCTGGATACCGCTATTCCATTTTCTCCGCCGCTGGAGCAGGCTTTCCTGCCCCAGCAGCGCCTGCGCGAGCGGGTAGAGAAGCTACTGGCCTACTAGGAAACAAACAGGCGAATGCGGCCGCCAACTTCAGAGGCGCGGCCGCGCCACGGCGCAAGACGGACGCGCCTGCCGCGTTGGATTAATAATTGAGGAGTGGGAGCTAGAAGTCCTGCTGAGGCCGGTTGCCATTGCGGGATAATAGTGAGTATTCTTACGTATTTAGTCATGTTCACCCCTAGCTGCCGCTGGCTGTTTGTGCTGGCCGCTCTGTCTTTTGCTACCGCCTGCCGACCTTACCGCTTGCCGAGCCCGACGGCCCCACCGCAGCCCAAAGCCACTACCAATACTGGCGACAACGGCGGCGTAGCCCCGGTTACGGCGCTCAAAGGCCAGCGCAACAGCTACGACAAGAATGGCTTGTTGAAAAAGAAAAAGTACGAGCGCCGTCGCGTTAAGCGTAAAGTGGGGCAGCGAATGCTCTTTGGCCGGCCACTGCCATTCCAGTAAGTCGTACCTGAATTGCCTGACTAGCGCAACTCTACGTATAATTGAATACTATCGAAAACTCTTCGGCACCAGAGTGCTTGGGGGGTAAATTTACCCGGCTCGACAATTAGCCCTATTTATTACTTCCATGCGTGTTGTTATCCTGTTACTCGTCGGATTTGCGCTTGGCTGCTCCATCACCACGGCATCGGCCCAGACGGTGGATCCCAGCCCGGCTCGTTTGCGTGCCGAAAATCGCAAAGCCCTGCGGGAATCCCGCAAGTACAAATCTGAGTACAAAGACTCGCATTTGGCCGTGAATCGTCATGATTTGCGCCGTAGCCAGACCAGGGCCCTTCCGCAGGATGGCAGGGGGCGTCTACAGTTCGACCACACCGGTACCGCGAAAGTAAGCGAACCATCCCGCGTGAATCTGCGTCTAGGAAAGAAGAAAAAGTATAACCTTTCCCCCGAACTATGATTCCTTGGCAACAGCTTACCCAAGAAGACCAATTGACGGACATTGCCCGCGAGTCGCATGAGCAGCCGGTTCTCATCTTCAAGCACAGCACGACCTGCTCCATCAGCGCGGCTGCAAAAGGCAAATTAGAGCGCCAGTGGGCCGACGCTGGCCTCAGCGACGTTAAGATCTATTACCTTGACTTGTTGCGCTTTCGCCCCATCTCCGGGGCCATCGCCGAGAAGTTTGGCGTGCGCCACGAATCGCCTCAGCTCTTGCTTATCCAGGACGGTGAGTGTAGCTACAATGCCTCTCACATGGGCATTCGTCTCAGTGAGGTGAAAAGTATGTTCAGCGCCTAAGCCTGCGAACCTTATAAAACAGTCTGATCCGGCTAAAGCATCGCTTCAGCCGGATCAGACTGTTTTTGGGATACTCTACTCGTAAGAGAAGTGGACCTGCTGGCGAATTTCTGGGTTCAGACTGAGCGCCACGGGACACGTACGCGCGGCGTTTTCGAGCACGGCGCGGTCTTTAGCCGAGAGCGTAGCGGGCATGCGAAAGTCAACGTCGATCTGAGCGATGCGACGGGGCTCGCTGGCCATGTGTTTGGTCATGGAAAAAGTAGTTGAAGTCAGGTCGAGGCCGCTGCGCTCGGCTACGATGCCCATAATGGTCATCATGCAGCTGCCCAGCGCCGTACTTACTAAGTCGGTTGGCGAAAACCCCTCGCCCCGGCCGTGGTTATCAAGCGGAGCATCCGTAAAAATGACGTTGCTGGAAGCGCTGTGCGTGGCTTCAGTGCGTAGTTGGCCGGTGTATCGGGCGGTGGCGGTATTCATAGTCAGATAGTCAGAAAGAGTGCAATACTTTGAGCGCAAATTTACGTACTTTCGGTGGGGCCGCTGTCAGGGGGCCAATTTCGTTTGAATTTCTCAGTTGTATAGCTGTGTTGCTACCCATACGACCTCTGTTTTTTTTCGGTATTGCCCTGCTGCTGTTAGGAGCCGGATCGGCTGCCCAGGCCCAGGATGCTACCCCCAACGAGACGCCTTCGTATCGCAAGGAATTTACGTACGGCGTGAACTTTAACACCAGAGGCGGCCTGATTGGGGGCGTCAACGTGCGCTCTACCCGCGTGCTGACCGAGAAATGGTCGCGCTTCTGGAGTATTGAGGGCGTGGAGGTAAAGCACCCGAAGGAGCAGCGCGTCGGCAACCAGTTTACGGGTGGCACCTATGTGTTGAACAAGTCGAATTACATGTTCGTGCTGCGGCCATCATTTGGTGCTCAGCGCGTTATCTTCCGTAAAGCGCCGGAGTCGGGTGTGCAGGTAAATGCCCTGTTAGGTGGTGGCCCATCGGTGGCTTTGCTGATGCCTTACCAAATCTACTACGACTATACCGAGCGCGTTGGTGGCAGAGCAGTTGGAATTGAAGATATTCGGGCGGAGCAATTTGATCCAGCCATACACGGTCAGTCCCAGTTTATCGTCGATCGGGCCCCTTTGTTTAGTGGTGCCAGTGACGTGAAGGCCTCGGCCGGTGTTCACTTGCGCGGAGCCCTCAGCTTCGAGTATGGCCGCTACCGCGACGCCGTAGCGGGCATTGAAACCGGTTTTTTATTCGAGTATTTTCCAAGCCGCCCTACTATTCTGCGGGCTACAGGCATATCGGACGCAAAACTCAACGAAACCTTCTTCCCCTCGGTCTACCTGACTATTTACTTGGGAACGCGTAATTAAACCTGTTTCCACGTTTGACACGGAGGAATAGAGGCTCATAAAAGCCCCCCACCATGACTGCCCCATAGCGGTACCCAACCTGTTGGACCGTTGCGGGGCATCTTTATTTTCTTCTCGTTTGTTATACCGGCAGCTGTGAGAAATGTGCGATGCGGGCTGGGCCCGACGTGCGGCTAACTCCTGCCTGACTCTTACCTTTGTAGCATGGACGAACTGTTGCTGACCTTACCCATCATTCAGCCCGAGCCAGCGGCCCCGGCCCGGCCGCGCAAGCCCGATTGGCTGCGCGTAAAACTGCCTGTAGGCCCCGAATACGCTAAAGTTCGTCGGCTCGTAGATGAGCATAAGCTACACACCATCTGTGAGAGCGGCAACTGCCCCAACATGGGCGAGTGCTGGGGCGCGGGTACGGCTACCTTTATGATCTTGGGCAACGTGTGCACGCGCTCCTGCTCGTTCTGCGCCGTGGCCACCGGCCGTCCCAATGAATATGACACCGACGAGCCCCGCCGCGTAGCCGAAGCCATTCAGCTGATGGGCGTGAAGCACGCTGTCATTACTTCCGTCAACCGCGACGAGCTGAAAGACCGCGGGGCCAGCATCTGGCTCGAAACGGTGGTACGGGTGAAGCAACTATCACCAACCACAACTATTGAAACCCTTATCCCGGATGTGAAAGCCAACTGGGAGGCGCTAGATACGATGATTGCCGGCGGCCAGGAGGTAGTGTCGCACAACATTGAAACCGTAGGCAGTCTTTACCGTCTGGTGCGCCCGCAGGCCAAATACGACCGCTCCCTGGAGCAGATTCGTCGGACCAAGGCAGCCGGTAAGCGCACCAAGTCAGGTATTATGCTGGGCCTGGGCGAGAAAAAAGACGAGATGTACCAGGCCATGGACGACCTGGCTGCCAATGGCCTCGACATTCTGACCCTGGGCCAGTACCTGCAGCCCACCAAGCGCCATTTGGAAGTGGCCGAATTTATTCACCCTGACCTGTTCTCGCATTACCGCGAGGAAGGCTTGGCGCGGGGCCTGAAGTACATAGAGGCGGGGCCGCTGGTACGCAGCAGCTACCACGCCGAGCGCCATGTGAACGTGCCGATCTGATTGAGTGAGCATCATCACTAGGGCAAAAGGCCTGGCTATCAGAAATGGAGTCGGGCCTTTCGCTTTATTGTATTTCTGCGGATTAGCTAGATTCAATAGTTTTGAAAACTCACTTTCTTACCACTCAACCCCGGATTGCCGCGTGAAAGAATTCTTTATGTTTCGCGGGCGGCTGCGGCGGCGCGCTTTTTGGGGTAGAGTAACGTGCCTTTATGCCGTGCTCCTGGTTGCTTATGCCAGCCTTGACCTCCTGGTATATTATCAAGCTGATAAAAAAGAACAGGCCGTGCTGGCGCTGGTGCTCATGGTGGTGATAACTACAGCGCTAGTTATAATTCAAACAGTCAAACGCTTACATGATACCAACCTGACGGGCTGGTGGTGGTGGCTACTGGTAGTGCCAATAGTGGGAAATCTGTTCGCAGTCGGAATTCCGCTTGTAGATGGTACCGCCGGCCCTAACCGCTTCGGTCCTGACCTTAAAAAACGGCCGGCGTACGCTCCATGCTTAAGCGCTACAATACTCTCAGCCGCGTGAAAAGCAAAAAGCCGCTTCCCCGTGTGGGGAAGCGGCTTTTGTACTCAGAACATGAAGGCAGGCTAACGACGAGCGTTAGCATCAGCGCCATCCTGGGGCGGATAGTTCTCCAAAATGCCCCCCACGATGCGGTACACCTCTTCCTCCGAAATGGTGTTCTTATCTACCTGCGCCTGGCCCTGGCCGCGCCACGCCAGCTCTTTCCGCTTAGCGTCTACGAGGTCGATGATAACTGTTCCGGCCTTGTATTGGGTCACGGGCGAATACGGGCCGCGGCCGTACATACCATAGCCGTAGAAGGGGTAGCCGTAGCCTCCAGCATAGGGCGAGACCTGCTGCTTGTCTTCTACCTTCGCGCTGTAAGCCACAAACAAATCGGGGCTTTGCTCTGCGTAGGTCAGGCCGCGCTTTTTCATTTCCAGCTCAACGGCGGTGCGCAGACGCTTGTCCAGGAAGGAGTTGTAGCCACGGGCTGGGCCGCCCTCCGCATCCGCCGTTTGCTGTGGATACCACGACCACGTTTTGTAGGTGCGAAAATTAACAGAGTGGTCGTAGTCGGAGGTGACCCCTACGCGGGAAGTAGAGCAACTGGTAGCGCCCAGCAACAAGGCTAATCCTACGGCTACCAGAGCAGCCGGACGGGTGAATAATCGGGTGAGTGCGTTCATATGAGATGGCGAAGGGTTGAATGAAAGAGACAGGCGCGCTCCAGGGCCTATAATAGGCTCACCAAAGTATGTGCTTAACTCTGGCTATACAACGCCGCGGGGAGGGGCAATGTTCCCAAACAGGTGGGGGCGGCGAAATGAGTAAAAGCAAGTTTTTTCAGGGAAAAACCTTGACGAACTTGAAATTTCTATATCTTCCCCAACCTAAACATGACCTATGCACAGACTGTACCCTTGCCTATTAGGCCTCGCTTTGTTTGCTTCGTGTAGCGCCATCCGCGACGATGCCTTCAGCTCTTCGCGCACTAACAAAAAACCGGTAGCTCATAATACGGTCGTGGAGTGCATTCTTTACGATGGCATGACCAAAGAGTCTACCCAACTCACCAACCTCAGCGTAAACTCCGAAGTCCAAGTGCTCGACACGGTAGACGCCTATTTTGTCCGGGCCCGCGTAACGGAGAATGGGAAGGTGCTCAATGGTTACCTCTACCGCACCTGTTTTTCCCAACGGTAAAAGGGTAGGTAATTATAAACTCAAATATAGCTAAAACGCAAAGCCCCGCTTAGTTACAAGCAGGGCTTTGCGTTTTGACAGTTTTTGTCAATTAAAGATCGTAATGATTTATTTTTCCTGATTATACCTGGTGGACACGAAAAATTGAAATGCCCACTAATAACATACTCGTCACCTCAACTGAATTCGACAATATTTCTACCCGCATTATTGTCGTTGATGATAACGGCAATGAGGAAAGCAACTATAATCAGGGTTACGGACAGGGGTTTTGTTCAGGTCCACTTAATGTAATCGAGCTTAATTCTAATAATGAAAACCAAAAAGTGGATTGGACGTTCTCGCAATCTGTAAGCGACACTATCATCCAGTTATGCACAAAAAAGAGGCTAAAGCTCCCGTAGCTTCAGCCTCTTTTGCGTTTCTGCCGCAAGTGCGAAATTACATATGAATAGCCCGGTTCTCCGTAGCGGCCAAACACGCTTCCTTCATAGCTTCAGCGTAGGTGGGGTGCGAATGGCTCATGCGGGCGACGTCCTCGGCGGAGGCGCGGAACTCCATGGCAGTCACGGCTTCCGCAATCAGGTCAGCGATGCGCGGCCCAATCATGTGCACACCCAGGATTTCGTCGGTGGTTTTGTCGGCCAGTACTTTCACGAAGCCGTCGGTGTCGCCGCTGGCGCGGGCGCGGCCGCTGGCTTTGAAGGGGAACGAACCCACTTTGTACTCTTTGCCCATCTCCTTTAGCTGCTCTTCGGTGTAGCCCACGCCGGCCACTTCGGGCCAGGTATACACCACGCCGGGGATGAGCAAGTAGTTGATGTGCGGCTTCTGGCCCACGATGGTTTCAGCTACAAATACGCCTTCTTCCTCGGCTTTGTGCGCCAACATTGCCCCCCGCACCACGTCGCCAATGGCGTAGATGCCGGGCACGTTGGTTTGCAGGTGCTCATCCACCTTGATGCGGCCGCGCTCTTCCATTTCGATGCCGGCGGCTTCCAGGTTGAGGCCGGCGGTGTACGGTACGCGGCCCACGGCCACGAGGCAGTAGTCGCCCTCAAACTTCACTTCCTCCCCTTTCGGGTTAGTAGCGGTCACGGTCACGGTGTCGCCATCGCGGGTGGCGCCGGTCACTTTGTGGCTGAAGAAAAACTCGATGCCGATTTTGCCCAGCACCCGGCGCAGCTCCTTGCCGAGGCCGCGGTCCATGGTGGGGATAATGCTGTCCATGAACTCCACCACCGACACTTTCGCGCCGAGACGCGCATACACGGAGGCCATTTCGAGGCCAATTACGCCGCCGCCAATCACAATCATGTGCTTGGGAATTTCGCGAATATTCAGGGCCTCGGTGCTGGTGATGATGCGCTCTTTATCCTGAGCAAGGAAGGGCAGGACCGTAGGCTTGGAGCCGGTGGCGATGATGACGTTTTTGGTTTCGATCTGCTGGGCCTCGCCGCCGGCCGTGGGCGCGATGCTGATGTGATTTTTATCTACGAACGAGCCAACGCCGGTGAGCACGTCGATCTTGTTCTTCTTCATCAGATAAGCGATGCCGTCGACGTTGGCCTTCACCACGCCCGCTTTGCGGTCAATCATCTGATTCATATTCACCCGCAGGTTTTCCAACTCGATGCCGTGCTCCTGGAAGGCGGTGTGGGCGTTGTGGTAGTGCTCCGACGAGTCGAGCAGCGCCTTGCTCGGAATGCACCCCACATTGAGGCAAGTGCCCCCCAGGGTGTTATACTTTTCGATAAGAGCGGTTTTGAGACCGAGCTGGGCGCAGCGGATAGCCGCCACATAACCGCCCGGCCCCGAGCCGATAACGGTAACGTCGTATTGGTTCATATTCAGCAGGTGAATTCAATGGAAATCAACGGCCACGAAGGTACGCAAGGTGAGTGGTGAAATGGTGAGTGGTGAGTGGCGAAATGGTGAGTTTGATGTTCTGGCTGCATTATCAACGCAGTATGCGCCTTAAGAACGTCAAACTCACCATTTCACAAACTCACCATTTCACCACCTACTCCACCAGCACGCCGATGTAGTAGTTCTCCGTGTCTACCTCCAGGTTGTCTTTGGTGAGGCCGGGCATGTTTATGGGTTGAAAGGAAGTGGTGAGAGGCAACGTTCTATACTCGCCGCCTTTCAAGCGCAGGCGAATAGGTAGCGCAAAGCCCGGCACGTTGGCAATCCAGCGGGCCTCGGTTTTGCCCCCCGCGAAGCGAACTTCCAGCGTGGGCAGAGCTGAGTGGCGTAAGTATTGGTCGAAAATAGGTGTGAGGTTCTGGCCGGTTTGCTTGTTGAAATAGGCAATGATTTGGTCCGTGGTCACGGTTTGGTGATAGAAGGTGGTAGACAGGCCGCGCAGCAGCTCGCGCCATTTCGCGTCGTCGGGTACGTAGGCCGTGCGTATCATATGGAGCAGGTTGCTGCCCTTGTCGTACATGTCCGACGAGCCTTCCCGGTTTACCTCGTAGGGACCGATGATGGGGCCAACGTTGCGGATGTTGCGGCGCTGCCCGTGGATGTACTGCTGGGCCGCGGGCTTGCCAAACTGGCTTTCCACGAACAAGGCTTCGGAGTAAGTGGTGAAGCTTTCGTGAATCCACATATCAGCTATGTCCTTGCTGGTGATGCTGTTGCCGAACCACTCGTGGCCGCTTTCGTGAATAATGATGAAGTCCCACTTCAGGCCCCAGCCCGTGGCCGAACGGTCGGTGCCGAGGTAGCCGTTCTGGTATTTGTTGCCATACGCCACGGCGCTCTGGTGCTCCATGCCCAGGTGGGGCGTTTCAATCAGCTTGAAGCCATCCTCGTAAAATGGATAGGGCCCAAACCAGTTTTCCATGGCTTTGAGCATGGGCTTCACGTTGGCCGAAAACTGCGTTTTGGCTTTGGCCAGGTTCTCGGGCAGCACCCAGTAATCGAGAGTCAGCTTGCCTTTTTCGCCGGCGTATTCATCCGTGAAGTGGGCATAGTCGGCCACGTTGAGGGCCACGTCGTAGTTGTTGATGGGGTTGCTCACAAACCAGTCGAAGCGGGTAGCGCCGCCTTTGAGGCTGGTAATCTTGCGTAGTCGTCCGTTGGAAATATCCTTGAGGCCCTTGGGCACCGTCACGCTGATGAGCATGCTGTCCACTTCGTCGGCCTGGTGGTCCTTGGTGGGCCACCAGATGCTGGCGCCCACCCCCTGACAGGCAGTAGCCACCCACGGCTTGCCCTTGCTATCCTGAGTGAACACGAAGCCACCATCCCAGGGGGCATTTTTGGCCACGACGGGCTGCCCCGAATAGAACACTCTGAATTCGGCCCGACTGCCTTTCTGAATGGGAGCCGGGAAAGTGACGAACACGGCATTCGCCTCCCGCGTGTACGGCACCGATTTGCCTTGGTACTCCACCTTGTCCACCTTCAGATTGGCAAACAGATCGAACTGCAAACGCGTGAAGTCCTGCGTGGCCGTGAAGTGAAACAGGTTGGAGCCGCTGATGGATTTGTTGGCCACATCCAGCTTTACATTGAGGTGATAATAGGTGATGTCGTAGCAGGTGCGCAGGGGCGTGAGGGTACCACGCAGAGAGTCGGCGCGGGTAAAGGCCGGCTTGGGTCGCAGCAGTTGAGCCGAGGCCCCGAGCGAGCAGCTCAGCAGGCCCGCGAGGAGAAGTAGAAAGGTAGAGCGCACAGCAGAAGGAATTGGAGTACGGCTCAAAGAACGCCAACCTAACCGAAACGCGGCTAGCCCGGAGCTTCGTAGTAGTGCCCAGCTAGCTACCGCGCCAAAACCGGCGTAGGTTTGCAGCCTCATTCTCGTCCTGCTTCATGTCAACTTCTGCTTCCTCCCCTACCCGTCTGTCCTTGGTGCTCGCTTTTGCGGCGGTATATATCATCTGGGGCTCCACATATCTGGGTATCCGCTTCGCCATCGACTCCATCCCGCCCTTGCTGATGGCGGGCACGCGCTACGCACTGGCGGGCGTGCTGCTCTATTGCTTTATGCGCTTGCGCGGAGCCCCGCGCCCGAGTGCGCAGGGCTGGCTTACGGCGTTCATAATCGGGGTCTGTTTGCTGGGCTTCGGCAACGGCGGCGTGACCCTGGGCGAGCAGTATATTCCTACTGGTATGGCCTCGCTGCTGGTAGCTACGGTGCCTATGTTTCTGGCGATACTCGGCTGGATGAGCGGCGTATCGCAGCGCCCGACAGCACTAGTGGCGCTGGGGCTGGTGTTCGGACTGGGGGGCGTTTATCTGCTGGCCAGTCACCCAGGAGCATCGCACGTAGCCTTACCAGGGCGTCAGGGAATCGGTATTACGATGGTGCTGACGGCTGCCCTGGTGTGGGCCATTGGATCATTGTATTCCAAGAAAAAACAGGCTGCTGCTTCCCCTTTCGTCGCTGGCGGCATGCAGATGATTTGCGGGGGCCTGGTGATGCTGGTAGTGGGCCTGCTGCGAGGCGAAGCCAATGGATTTGAGCTGGCTCAGGTCACGACGAAATCCTGGTGGGCGTATGCTTATCTGGTCAGCTTTGGCTCCATTGTGGGCTTCACGGCCTACATCTGGCTGTTGCGGGTAGTAGAGCCGGCTTTAGCGGGCACGTATGCCTTTGTCAATCCGGTGGTAGCGGTGCTGCTGGGCTGGGCCTTCGCGGGCGAAGCACTCAATGTGAGTATGCTCGGTGGCGCGGCGCTGATTGTACTAGCGGTGATGCTGGTGGTGCTGGGCGGCCGGAAAAAGCAGCCGAAAGCTATTGAGGAGAATACAGTTGAGTTCGAAGCGAAAAAGATGCGCTAGGCTGGCTTCACCCTTAAGGCAAGATAGACGCTTTTTGGACCCAACAGTATAATTCATTTAACATTAAATTGAATTAATAATCTTAGATTATGTATGTTTACTGTGGGCACTCGTCGCGCTAAAAGTAGCAGGGCAACGGTGTTGAAATCTTGACGTATGTACCATCCCACTCCTAGCCAGCTATCTATGTCAACAGTTCTTCCCGATATTCGTAATGAAGGCGACATTAAGCTTTTGGTAGACTGCTTTTGTCAGAAGGCGCATCAGGATGCGTTGCTGGCACCTATTTTTGGCGCTATGGCCGCCGTGCATTGGCCCAATCATCTTACTTCGCTCTACGACTACTGGAGCAGCACGCTGTTTGGTCGTACTAACCGTACGGGTCAGCCTATTCCTCAACAACTAGCTATGCCAGCCCGCGGATCTTACCAGCGCCAGTGGATTGGCTTATTTAATAAGGCCGTAGAAGAGAATTTTGCGGGTGCTAAGGCCGAAGAAGCCAAGGTGAAAGCCCAGACTATAACCATCACCATCGAGTAACTTTCCGCCCTTTCCACAACCAGACTCCCTTAGCTTAAAGAACACAAAAAAGCCCCCCAGATAGATTTCTGGAGGGCTTTTTTGTGTTGATTGTTTTGTTCTCTAAACACCTAATAACAAGCGGGTTGGATCTTCCAGCAGCTCCTTCACGCGCACCAGGAACGACACCGATTCGCGGCCGTCGATGATGCGGTGGTCGTAGCTCAGGGCCAAGTACATCATCGGGCGAATCACTACTTGTCCATTCACGGCCACGGGGCGCTGCACGATGTTGTGCATACCCAAAATAGCCGACTGGGGGGCATTTATGATGGGCGTACTCATCATGGAGCCGAAAATGCCGCCGTTGGTGATGGTAAACGTGCCACCGGTCATTTCCTCAATGGTGAGCTTGTTATCACGGGCCTTACCGGCCAGGCGCACGACTTCGCGCTCAATTCCTTCAAACGACAGCTGCTCCGCGTTGCGAATCACGGGCACCACCAAGCCTTTGGGCGCCGACACGGCGATGCTCACGTCGCAGAAATCGTTGAAGACGATGTCCGTACCGTCTATTTGAGCATTCACGGAGGGAAACTCCTTCAGGGCTACGCAGCACGCCTTCGTAAAGAAGGACATGAAGCCTAGGCCTACCTGGTGCTTCTCCTTGAATTTTTCTTTGTATTTGGTGCGCAGATCCATGATGGGCTGCATATCCACCTCGTTGAAAGTAGTGAGCATGGCCGTCTCATTCTTCACGGCCACCAAGCGGCGGGCAATGGTCTTGCGCAGATTGCTCATCCGCTCGCGGCGCTGGTTACGCTCCCCGGCGGGTTGCGCGCTGGCTGGGGCTGCTGGCTGGCTACTGGCTGGCGCGGCAGGAGCCGCTGCTGGCGCTTGCGGGGCCGGCGCGGCCGGACGAGTCTGGGCGTTTTGCGCGTCCTCTTTGGTAATGCGTCCGTCGCGGCCCGTGCCGGCTACGTCGGCGGTGGCAATGCCTTTCTCGCCGAGTATTTTGCCGGCAGCGGGCGAAGGCGTGCCTGTTGCGTAGGTAGCACTCCCCGACGCGGCCGCGGCCGGCTGAGCCGGCGCTGCATTTGCCTCCTGGGCCGCGGCTGGTGCCGGTGCGGCCGGAGTTGTACCGCTACCGCCCTCAATGCGGGCAATTACCGTCCCAATGGCAATAGTCTGGCCCTCCTGGGCGGCATGACGCAACGTACCAGCCGCCTCAGCGGGCAGCTCGAAAGTCGCTTTATCTGACTCCAGCTCGGCAATTACCTCGTCGCGCTCTACTTGGGCACCGTCGGCCTTTAGCCACTTCGATACCGTCACTTCTGTGATGGACTCACCCACGGCCGGAATCTTCATTTCTTTCACCTCACCACCAGTAGCGCCGCTTGCGGCTGGGGCACTATCGCCCGCAGCAGGCGCGGTAGGTGTATCGGCCGAGCCGGCAGTAGAGCCGCCATAGCCCGACTGGTCGCTTGCCTGAGGATTCTGCTCGCCCCGAGTGATGGGGTCTTGTGCGGACTGGGGGGCTTTTTCAGCCGATGAGCCTTGGCTACCGTTATTGCCCGACTCTTTCTGGCCCGGCGCAACGGGGTCGGCCTGGGGCTGGGCCAGCGTCGCTTCCTTGGCGGGTGCTGCGCCACCAGCGGCTGGGGAGGCATTAGCACCCTCGCCACCGATGTTGGCAATGACGGTACCAATACCAATCGTCTCGCCTTCGGCCACCATAATTTGCAGGGTACCATCCGCCTCGGCGGGCAGTTCAAACGTGGCCTTATCCGATTCCAGCTCGGCAATTACCTCGTCGCGCTTTACGGCGTCGCCGTCGTTTTTAAGCCACTTGGCAATGGTCACTTCGGTGATAGATTCGCCGACGGCGGGGATTTTAATTTCCAGACCCATAGGTGGAACGGTTGAAGAGTTTCGGGAGGGTGATAGTCTAGGCGGCCGACGTACTCGCTGCCACAATTACTGATGAAACAAAAAAGCCAATTAGGTTAAAAATATAGTGTTAGAGGGCTTTTTCAACGAACCTACTGCGTGCGCGAAGGGTTGGTTCGGCACTCAGTTAGTCCTGCTTCTTTGCTACTTCTACGGTGCCCTTGATATTTTCGGCGTCTACCTCGGCCTGTGCGATGCCGAAGGCGCGGGCCACAATATCCTTCTGCTCCTTCACATGCACCTTGTTGTAGCCAGTAGCCGGCGACGCCGAAGGCTTGCGGGCAATCACGTCCTCCAGCTCGCGGCGCATGAAGCGGAGCAGGTAGTTCCAGTAGCCCATGTTTTCGGGCTCTTCCTGTACCCAGTATACTTTGGCCTTTGGGTACTTGGCTAGCTCTGCGCTCAGCTGCTTTTGGGGGAACGGGTGCAACTGCTCCAGCCGTACGATAGCCACGTCTTTATGCTGAGACTTTTGCTGCTCCTCCAACAAGTCGAAGTACACCTTGCCCGAGCACAGCAGTACGCGCTTCGCCTTTTTATTGTCGGCGTACACGTCACCGAGAACTTCGCGGAAATGCCCCCCCGTAAACTCCTCTACCGGCGACACGCACAGCGGATGCCGCAGCATCGACTTGGGCGACATAATCACCAGCGGTTTGCGGAAGCTCCACGTCAGCTGCCGCCGCAGGGCATGGAAGAAGTTGGCTGGTGTGGTAATGTTGGCTACCACGATGTTGTTTTCAGCCGAAAGCTGAAGGAAACGCTCTGGGCGGGCGTTGGAGTGCTCCGGACCCTGACCTTCATAGCCGTGGGGCAACAGCATCACCACGCCGTTCATTCGTTGCCACTTGCTCTCCGACGATACGATGAACTGGTCGATCATCGTCTGAGCGCCGTTGGCGAAGTCACCGAACTGCGCTTCCCACACTACCAGGGCCGTGGGGTTGGCCATAGCGTAGCCAAACTCAAAGCCCAATACAGCATACTCGCTCAGCAGAGAGTTATAGATCCGTAGCTTCTCTTGCCCTTCTTCTATGTGGTTTAACGAGTTATAGGGGGCCGAGGTCTCCGCGTCGTGGAGTACGGCGTGGCGGTGCGAGAAGGTACCGCGCTGGCAGTCCTGTCCGCTTACGCGCACGATGTGTTTTTCTTGGAGCAGCGAGCCATAGGCTAACAGCTCGGCGGCGGCCCAGTTTAGAATGCGCGTCTCGAAGAACATCTTGCGGCGCTCCTCCGTGAGCTTTTCAATCTGCTTCAAGGGCCGGAATCCTTCGGGTAGCGTGGTTAGCGCTTTGCCCACTTTGGCAATAACTTCCTCGCTAATACCCGTCTCAGGGGACTGCTCGAAGTCCTCGTTTGTGGCCCGGCGCAACGTGCGCCACTCGTTTTCGAGGGCTTGATACTTATAAGGCAAAGCCTTCTGCTTCACCATGTCCAGGCGAGCCTGTAGCATCTCCCGAAACTCGCGGTCCATCTGGCTGGCCAGCTCCGCATCTACATCACCGCGCTGCACAAGCATCGTGTTGTACACCTCGCGCGGGTTCTGGTGCTTACTGATGATATTGTAGAGCGTAGGCTGGGTAAACTTAGGTTCGTCCGACTCGTTGTGGCCGTGGCGGCGGTAGCACACCATATCAATGAAGATATCAGCATGGAACTGCTGGCGATACTCGGTGGCTAGGCGCACGGCAAATACCACGGCTTCCGGGTCGTCGCCGTTTACGTGCAGCACCGGAGCGTCGATAATCTTAGCCAGGTCAGTGCTGTAAATGCTGGAGCGGGCGTCCTCAAAGTCGGTGGTAAAACCAACCTGGTTATTGATAACGAAATGAATAGTACCACCCGTCTTGTAGCCCTCCAGCAACGACATCTGCGTTAGCTCATAGCCAATGCCCTGGCCAGCCAGCGCCGCGTCACCATGAATCAGGATGGGCAGAATCTGGTGGTAATCGTCGTTGTACTGGTGCTCGATCTTGGCGCGCACAAAGCCTTCCACCACCGGATTAACCGCCTCCAGGTGGGAAGGATTGGGAGCTAATTTCAGGTTTACTTTGTGCCCTGCTTCGGTATCTACCTCCGACGAATAGCCCATATGGTACTTCACGTCGCCGTCGCCCATAGTCAGGTCGGGTACGGCGGTGCCTTCAAACTCCGAGAAGATCTGCTCGTAGGTCTTGCCCATGATGTTGGCCAGCACGTTCAGCCGGCCCCGGTGGGCCATTCCAATCATTACTTCGCGCACCCCCAGATCGGCCGCCTTGTTGATGATAGCATCCAGGGCAGGAATAGTCGTTTCGCCGCCTTCCAGCGAGAAGCGCTTCTGCCCCAAAAACTTGGTGTGCAGAAAATTCTCGAATACAACCGCCTCGTTCAGCTTTCGCAGGATGCGCTTTTTGTACTCAATGCCGGGGTTGAAGCTCAGTGAATCCTTTTCCACCTTATCCCGAAACCAGTCCAGGATTTGAGGGTCGCGGATATACATGTACTCGAAGCCGATGCTGCGGGTATAAATCTTTTCCAGCGCGGCCACGATATCCCGAAGTTTAGCGTCGGTGCCTAAGCCCAGCAATTCACCATTCTTAAATGATGTATTGAGGTCAGCTTCAGTTAAGCCAAAATCAGCAATATCAAGGCGGGCTTTGCGGTCTTTTCGTTCCCTTACGGGGTTGGTTCGCGCGCGCAAATGCCCCCTGCTACGAAAAGCGTGGATCAGGTTTCGAACCTGCGTTTCCTTATCAGCAGCTACCGTATCAACGGCCCGAACTGCTTCGGCCTCATTGGTAGAAGCAGTTGTAGTTAGCACCCCCGAGCCAGCAGGTTGAGAGGCTTGACCATCATCATCAGTAAACTGCTGGGAAAAGTCAAAGCCTTCAAAAAACTTGCGCCAGCCGAAGTCCACCGACTCAGGATCTTGCTGGTACGTTTTGTAAAGCTGATCTATGTAGTCGCCGTGGGCATTGGCGATATAAGAGTAAGCGTCCATTGAGTGAGGAGCTAAGTGAGTCAGGGCAAATGTAAGCAGCTTCCCGTGAAGCCAAAAACACATATTCGGTTCTACAAATACGCCTGTGATTCAAACAATTATTTGCGCGGCTGCAATCGTTACGATTTGCGGTGTAGCCAATCTATTCAAAATAAAAGGAAAGCCCTCCCTCAGTATGAGGAAAGGCTTTCTCAACTTAAACCTATACTACCCAAGACTTATTGCGGAAGTGCTGTCTTAAAAATGCGGTAAGGCTGATCCTGCTTGCCTACGCCTTTGTTCCAGGTGGGTGTTTTATGGATGGCGGAAGTTGTGAAATACAAATCACCATTGGCAGTGATAGCGTAGGTGTCGGGCCACTGCAAGCGGGACTCTTTTGCTATCGTTTCCATCTTGCCAGCGGGTGTCCGACGCATGATGGCATTGTTCTCAAAAGAGGTTATGTAAACGTTATCCTTAGCATCTATTTCCATTCCGTCGGTGGCGGGAATGGTGCCCACTTTTTCCACCTGGCTACCGAGCTGGGGCGAAGACAACGCTGCATTACGTAGCGCTTCCGTTTTGATGCGGTAGAGCGAGTGACTGGTAAGCGGTGACCAGTATAAGTATTCGCCAGTACGACTTAAGGCTATGCCGTCGGCGTGCAGGGCCATTGGCTTGCCCATCGGGTCGACCATAGGGTGGCCGTCGGCTTTCAGGGCCAGGCCCGGCTCAGGATGTACAGAAGGGTGATCGGCCAGAAGACGACGCGAACTCCCGTTTTTTAAGTCAACGACTACGATAGCGCCCATGCCCGACTCGGTGATGTAGGCATAGTTGCGTTGGGTGTCAATGCGTACATCATTCAGATACGACTTGCGCGGTGCCACCGACGCTGGGAAGCTGATGTTCTGTACAACTTTATTGGTCTTAGGGTCGATTTTAACCAGTTTGGGACCGCCGGGCACGGTGGCTTGCAAGCCGGGCGCGGCAGGATCGAGCACCCACAGCATACCAGCCTGATCGACGTGCACACTCTGGGGGCAGATCCAATGCTTTTGGGGCTCATTGCGGACGGAGTCGTTCCACATGCACCAGCTGGCATCGGGATAGGGCTTCACGGAGCCATCGGTTCCGACGACCGCGATGGGATTGACGGGATTATTGTCCCAACGCGGGAAAACGCCGAATACCCGGCCATCGGGTGCGACGGCTACCCCAACAATCTGGGGCTCCCGGAACTCAGCCACTACTTGCAGTGGGGAGTTGGCCAGAGCAGCGGTTTGGGTGGTAGTGGTAGAGTCGGAATCGGTGCTACGGGAAGCAGTTTCACCAGAAGGCGACGAGCAGCTTACAGCTGCGCCCAATAATAGCAAACCAGTACAAAGAGGTGCAGCTGAGCGCAAAAGGCTGGCAGAAATGGTAATGACCATAATTGGTAACTCAGGGAAGAGTGGGAAGCCTGGACAAGGAGCAAATCCACCTGCTTTACACCAGCAGGCAGGCTTTTTCTTTACGGGCTAACCTTAGTCAGATTTTTAAGGCCGCAAGCCTTTTAATGGCAGCAAATCCGATCCACCGATAGCTTAGATCCACTTCTATACTTAAAGCACTGGATAAAACCTTTTATCATAATATTTAGCTTAAATATTAAATAAAGACAATTATTAATTTGTTTACTACCAAAAATAGCCATTTTATCCCCCCTAAACGCCTGTTCATCTATTAACCAAAACCTGTAGCAACCTTTTACAATAACTTAGGGTTAGACCTTTTCGTCCGCGCTAACGCGCAGTCGGCCCATCCTCTTCGGGCGAGTAGAAGAGTCACCAGATCAACCGTCATGTCTATCGCCTTATTCATCCTAACCCTCCTTTTTCCCCCGCAAACCAGTACCTCCGCTCCGCTTCCGCTTACTCCTGTTGTTGCCAACCTGACACCCCGGCACATACTATTCGACTCACCAACGCCCGTCGCCGCTGTGTTGCCCCGTCGCTTACCCGGTTATAAAGTAACGGCCACCGTGTATTGGGCTGAACCCGGACAAACCGACTCCGAGCCGCTAATCACGGCCGATAATTCTCGTATCAAGCGCAATCATTCGAGCAAAGACCGCTGGATAGCCCTCTCGCGGGACATGCTTAAGCAGAATGGCGGCAGGTTTAAGTACGGCGACTTAGTAGAAGTGAGCGGTATTTCGCCTACTCTCGATGGCGTGTATGTGCTGCACGACACCATGAACCGTCGTCTGCGACGCACCGTTGATTTATTGGTGAACAAAAACGAAAAGCTTTACGGCAAATGGGACAACGTGCGCATCAGCCGCGTGGCCAAGCCTGAACTGCAATGGCAGGCTAGCTAAGTTGCCCGCGACTACTCTTTTTGCCCCCCAGACCACCTTTTTCTATTCCGGCTCAGGCGTATAAATTGTCATCTCGTAGGGCTTCCCATCGGGCTGATACAGAAAGCTTAACGGCTCATCTGCGTCGCTCAGAACAGCAGTGTAGGGTAGTTGCCAGCGCTTCCACATTTCCTGCAGCGACTGGGCGTAGGCCGAGTTCAGCCAGGGCGCGAAAATGCCCCCCGTCACATCGTCGATGAGCGTATCGTAGGTCAGGTGCTGGTCGCCGGGCCGCTGCGGGCGCACGAAGTAATCGGGTATAACGCCGAACAGATAGGCCGCGTAGTACACACGCGCTTTGAACTCGGCCACCTGAATAGGATGAAGCGGACGCTGCGCGTCGGCGTACACTTGGCGCATGGCCTGCTGAATGATGCCATTATCCATCAGGCAAGCCATCAGCACCACATTATCGAGCTTAATACTGAACACCATGGTGGTCAGGTCGTCGTCGTACTCAAAAGCGATGGTGTCTTCGTACGGGGCAGTTTTCAGGATAAAGATGGAGGCCGGCGTAAAGTCCTCAAACTCGATGGGCACGCGCAGGGCCTGAAACGTTTGGAAAAACGCCTGAAAGCGGCGGAACATCTGCGCGTTTTCGGCGAGCGGATAGCGCGGCTTCACCAACGGGTCGAGCTCAGTGAGCAGCTCGGTGGTCAGAATGCCGTAAAACATCTTGCCCAGCCACAAAAACAGCGTTTTTTCGGGCAGCGCCTGCCAGCCCTTTAACCCTAGCCTATTTGTCTCCTCCATTTGTGCCTCCAGGGGCTCAACATACTGCGTACGACACCGCGCGCAGCACGGGATCAGTAGCTCTTTATAGAAATGGATGCTTTGGTCGAGTAGTAAAATCTGTCGCTCCGCCAGGCCGTAGCGCTCCTGCAGCCAATCCGCAAACACTGGCACCGAATCAATAGCCGGATCGGTGGACGAGCCACACAAAAAGCAGTGTTGATCGCCAAACTGCATCTGAGCAAAAGGATCGTAAAGCGTGAGGTCAGGCGGTGTGGTGGTGGGCATAGGGCAAGAGCAGAATAGATGCTACAAAAATAGGCGCTGGCTCTTGTCTTGCTGCTTCAGCGGCTCTTCCCTTCTAGGCAGAGGCCGCCGCGTAAACCAGCGCAAACAAAAAGCCCCCCAGAATCACTCCGGGGGGCTTTTTTATGCCTTGAATTAAGCCTAGCGCGACAGCGACGAGCCCAATTTGATTAATACTTTACCTAAATGATTGAGAGAAGCGGTGAAGTGGTTATTACTCTCATCCGCTACTTTATTGGTTTCGGCACCCAGTATAGCCAGCGTTTCGGCAATGGCGTGGGGCTCTGTGTCCGCCTCGCCAAGCTGGTTGCGGAGCGTATTCAGCTCTTGCAGTATTTTGGCCAGACCAGTGCGCTCAGACGCACGCAGCACTTCGATCCAACGGTCAATTTCGGCTAAGCCGTGCTTATCGTTTTGGTCGGGTACCCCGCCATTAAGCAGCTTCAGGGTATCGTCGAGCAGGGCTGCGTTCTGCTGATCGGTCACGTCCAGCGGAATGGTAGGCGCGGGGGGCGTTTGGGGAGTTTGGGCGGTGGAATCCATAGGTCAGAGAGGCAAGTCAGGAAAGAACGTTCTTGCTATACTGGCATCAGCGCCTAAAAGTTAAGCCAATAATCGTGTGGCTTTACCGCTGGCTTTACCACTGGCTTTTTTGGGCAAGCTGGCTGCTACTTCTGTTCACTTTTTTAGAAATTTTAGAGCAAAGGCGGGTTACTTTTTATAGAAAGCGGTATGAAGCCATTATCTACTCTCACGACCACCATACTTTCAAGCCATGAAAACCACTTTCAAATCCTTGCTCGTTCTAGCCGCTTTCGCTCCTTTCGCTCTGGCTTCTTGCTCGGAGAGCACGGAGAAGAATGCCGAAGCTACCGCCGAAGGCGCTGCTACCGATGCTGCCAACAACGTTGAAAACGCTGGTGACGCCGTTGAGAACGCTACCGACAATGCCGCTGCCGACATGAACGCCGATATGAAGCGTGAGCCCGGCGACACCGCCGTAGTCCGGAACAAGGAAGCTGACAAGCTTGTAGAAGAGGTGCCAGCCAAGCAGAACTAGTTCTGCGTCTTAGGGTATCCTAGAAAAGCCCCCCAGAATAAGTCTGGGGGGCTTTTTGGTGCTTATATTATTTCTTTCTCCTCCGCCTGGCCAGCGCCGGCCAGCGTCAGGAGCACCTCGTAGTAGGGCCGGCCCAAGGCGCGGGCCTTGAGCCAGGCGTAGAAGCTCATGGCGTGCAGGTCTTCCCGCTCGCTATCCAGGGGCACCGCATCCGCCATCTGGCTGACTCGTTCCAGGAAGCTGGGATGGCTGGCGGCGGTGGGGTCGTCCAGAATTTCGCGCACTAGGTTCAGATAGCAGAGCACGTACTGATAGGCACCACCCTCGCCAAACCGCTCGCGGAAGCCGCGCTCAATGGCGCGCAGGCGGTTCAGGGCCAGGTCAGGGTTACCAAGTTCCACCTGCACCAGCATCTCGCCCATATTCTTATTAAAAACCCATTCCACGCCCATTTTCTGCTCGCACCAATGGTCGGAGCGGCCAATGCCGATGAGAACCTGGTTGGTTTTGGCAAACTGATTTTGGGCGAAGTAATGAAAGCCCAGTCCCAGCCGCGCCGTGAGTTGATCAGCGGCTGATAAGGTTACCTCGCGGCCCTGCAAGAGGTTCTCCAGCAGGCTGATACTGTCCGAGTTGCGGCGCAGAAAAGAATAGTTAGCGGCCAGCAGGAAGATGTATTTGGGATAAAAATCGGCCATGTAGCTGCGCGAGCCCGCGTAAAGTGCAGTCCGCAGCTGCTCCAGATACGCCACCGACTCGGTGAAGCGGCGCGAGCGGTACAGGGCATGGGCAATCATGTAGAGCAGGCCCAGCTGGTAGTAGCGGTGGGCGGGCCGGAAGCCGTGGCGCTTCTCCATGAGCGTATAGCAGCGGCGCACGAACGGCGCAAACGACACAAAATCGCGGCGCACCAGCATGGCGCTGCGGGCCATCGACATGAGGCGGTAGAGCACCGACGGGCTGCGCGCGAAGGCTTCCTGCAAGTCATATTCGCGCAGCACTTCGCGCATAATACCATCGAAGGCCTCGCCCGCCCGCCCCCGGCCGCGGGCCTGGCGCAGCCGCTCCCGAATGAGGCTGTCGGCAATACCGGCGCGCTCCTCTTCGTCGGCGGCCTTTTTATTGTGGTTGCGGCGGCGAATAATGTCGGTTAGCTCATCGGCGTACTCACTGCCAGCCTGGGCAATCTGAAGATTATAAATAGTGTTTAGCAACTCATATTGCTCGTTTTGATGGGCCAGCTTTTCGGCCTTGCGCAGAATATTCCAGGCCAGGCGAGGCACGCCCGCATCGAAAAGGTATTGGGCCAGCGTCAGCTGGCCGCGCACCGAGGAAGCCGTGGTAGGATCGAGCTGGCGCTGGCGCAGCAGCAGATAATCGGTAAGGTGGCGCATAAGGCGCTTGCGCAAGGCATAGTAAGCCACCGCGTTCGGCTCATCAGGGTAAAGTTTGGTCAGCAGCTCCTCAGTAGAATAGATTTTGGAATGTAGGAGCAGCTCAAAGAGGCGCAGATCCATGCGGCCATTCACTTTTTTGCGCTGTCGCTGCACAAAGCGGCCAAACTCTTTGCGGTCCTCGGGCGAGAAAGTGGTTAGTGTCGTGCGTAGGTCATCCATAAGAATAGATATAAAGCTAAATATAGGGACTTGGGGGTAATTTATAAAGTCTAAGAATATGATATCTAATTTGTCTATAAATCAATAACTTATATCGCTAAAATAAGAAGCATAAAAGTCTGAAAAACTAAAAAAGTGGTTCGTGTTTTTGGTGGGGAAGTGAGCACCTTCGGACAGGATTTCACCTTACAGCCTACTTATATGAAACGCTTTCTACTTTCCCTGCTGATGTTGGCCTTCGCGGTCGTTGCAGCGCAGGCCCAGGACCTGCTCACCAAGCAAAATGGCGAGGAGCTTCAGGTTAAAGTCCTGGAGATTACGCCCACCGAAGTACGCTACAAGCGCACTGATAATCCCGACGGCCCGCTCATCAGTGTGCGCCGCACCGACGTTTTTATGATTCGCTACGCTTCGGGCACGAAGGAAGTGTTTGGACCCAACCAAAATGCCCCCCAGGCCGCGGCCGTACCCTCTCCGCCGCCTGGCCCCATAGTGCCCGGCGACGAAGAGTCGGCTTATGATGAAGTGCATCTGAATGGCCCACGCGTCGGGTTCACGGTACTCTCATCGGGCGTCCTGAACAAAGCGCGGAGAAATGATGGCCTGCACGATTTAAATCCTTTTATCACCCAATTTGGCTGGCAGTTTGAAACCCGCATCTTTAGGCTGCCCAACGGCACGGCGGGTTTGCTGGAAGTTGTGCCGCTCATAGGAGGTCTGGAGCAGGGCAAATTTATTCCGAGCCTGAATGCGCTAATTGGTATTCGCGGCCCCAAAGGACTTGAATTTGGAGTAGGCCCCAATCTGACGCCTATAAGTGCGGGCGTGGCGCTGGCCGTCGGGACTTCTTTTCGGTCCAATGGGATCAACTTCCCGGTGAACTTCGCGGTAGTTCCCGGCAATGGCGGAGCCCGGTTCAGCCTGCTGATCGGCTTCAACTCACGGCGGCGCTAAGTGCGCAGCTCTCTCCTCATCTACTTACTACTTACCACTATGCGCTCCTTTCTACTTGGTTTTTTCTTACTGGGCGCCTCGCTGAGTGTGCAGGCCCAAGACACTATTCTGCGCACCGATGGCGACGAGGTGAAAGCCCGCGTGCTGGCCATCACGCCCACCGATGTGGCCTACGTGCCCACCACCGAGCCGCCCAGCACCGACACGCTGCACCTAGTGGCTACGCAGGTGTTCCTGATTCGCTATGCTAACGGCACAAAGGAGATAATCTCGAACCCGGCTACCGCCGTGCCTGCCGTAGGACTGGCGCGTACTCCGCAGCAGATGAATAACTT
>NZ_FWWW01000029.1 GCF_900176135.1 Hymenobacter roseosalivarius DSM 11622
CTTTGGCCCGCACCATGCCGGCGCGCACCCTGGCGTTTGACTTCAACGTGACGCCCTATATGACGCTTTGGCCCGCACCATGCCGGCGCGCACCCGCTGGCTGATAAGGGCGCTTTCAAACTGCGCCACCCGCTGCCAACGCCAACGGCCGCTCTCCCGGCCCAAGGTCCCCAGGCCTTTACCCGCCCGTCGGTCTTGTGTGGAAGCGGGAGCGGTAGTACTTTAGCCCCCGTTTAAACGGTACCCACTTGTTCGGCCCCCGCCTTTTCGTTTACGCTTCCGCATGCTCTCCCCTCCAGCCGACCGGCCGACCCCGTCCCCTGCTGACCTCCAGGCCCTGCTGGATGTTTCCCTCACCGCGCTGGCTTTATGGCGCCCCCGCTACAGCCCCAATGGGGCCGACGTCACGGACTTTACCTGCGCGTACCTCAACCCCGCCGCCCAGCAGTTCCTGGGCCAGGCGCAGCGGCCCGAAGAATCCTTCTTGGTGCTCTTCCCCAACGCCCGCGAAAACGGGCTGTTGGCCTTCTGCTGCCGCGTGATGGAAACCGGCGAACCCGACCATTTCGAGGTCCGGTACACGGCCGACGACCTGGACCACTCCTTCCGGGTAGCCGCCCGGCGCCAGGGCGCGCAGCTGGCGGCCAGCTTCACCGACATTACCCGCGTGCCGTGCGCCGCCGTGGAAACCGCCCTGCGCGAAAGCCAGGCCGCCGAAACCGTGGCCCGCGCCGACGCCGAGCGCCAGCGCGCCACTTTGGCGCGCTACCTGGGCCGGACCCACGCGGCCATCTGCGTACTGCGCGGCCCGGCGCACGCGTTCGAATATTCCAACCCCACGTTCGAACGGCTCTTTTCGGGCCGCCTGCTGCCGCTCGGCAGCCCCCTGGCAGCGGTATTCCCCGCCGCCCTCGCGCAGGCGGTGGTACCGGCGCTCGACGGCGTTTACGCGACTGGCGACTCCTTTTTTGGGGTCGAGCAGGCCCTCACCCTCACGGTGGGGGACGGACCGGCGGCGCGCTGCTACTTCACCTTTTCCTTCGATGCGTACGAGGAGCACGGCCGCACGGCGGGCGTGTCCATCTTCGCCTACAACGTCACCGAGGAGGTACTGGCCCGGCAGCACGCCGAGGCGCTCCAGGCCGAGGTGCTAGAGGCTGCCCGGCAGCAATTGAACGAGCGCAACACCTTCCACGAGGTGTTCGAGCAAACGCCGGCGCTGGTGGCCCTCATGCGACAGCCCGGCCACCGGTTCGACTACGTCAACGCCGCCTACCAGGCCCTGTTTCCGGGCCGGCCACTCGTGGGCCACGACCTGGCCGTCGCCGTGCCCGAAGCCCAGGCGCAAGGCGTTATCGACCTGCTCGACCGCGTGTACCGCACCGGCGAAACCTACTTCGGCGCCGAGCTGCCCTTTCAGGTGGCTCCGGCCGACGGGCAGCCGGCCCGGCTAGAGTACTACAACTTCACCTACCAGGCCTTTCGCGAAGCCGGCCAGGTCGCGGGCATCTCCATCTTCGGTTTCCACGTGACCCCGCAAGTGCGGGCCCGGCAGCAGCAACAGGACGCCAACCAGGCGCTCACCGAAAGCAACCGCCAACTCATGCGCTCCAACAACGACCTGGACACGTTCATCTACACGGCCTCGCACGACCTCAAAACGCCCATCACCAACCTCGAAGGCCTGCTGCACGCCCTGTGCGAAGAACTGCCCGCCGCCCTGCGGCAGGCCCCCGACGTGGCCCCGCTGCTCGACCGCATGCAGCACGCCGTGGACCGGTTTAAGCTCACCATTGCCCAGCTCACCGACCTGACCAAGCTGCAGCGGGCCGACGCCCAGCCCGCCGAAACCGTGGACCTGGCGACCCTCGTCGACGACATCCGCCTCGACCTGACCCAGCAGCTCAGCGCCAGCACCGCGCAACTAACCGTGGACGTGGCCAGCTGCCCGCGGGTGTCCTTCGCGCCCAAGAACCTGCGCAGCATCGTGTACAACCTGCTCAGCAACGCTGTGAAGTACCGCGACCCCGACCGGGCGCCGCGGGTGCGGCTGCGCTGCCGCAGCGAGGAAAACGGCCCCGTGGTGCTCGACGTGCAGGACAACGGCCTCGGCCTGACCGATGACCAGCAAGGCAAGCTCTTTGGCCTGTTCCGCCGCCTGCACGACCACGTCGAGGGCGCGGGCATCGGCCTCTACATGGTCAAGCGCATCGTGGAAAACGCGGGCGGCACCATCGCCGTGCAGAGCACGCCCGGCGTGGGCACCACCTTCACCATTACGCTCCCCGCGCCCGCGGTTGCCCACATGACGCCGGCGCTTTAATGTTGCTTTGGGCCGGCCGCCACCCTTTATCCTTGCTATGCAGCGCATTCCCACTATCCTGCTGGTCGACGACGACGAAACCACCAATTTTCTTCACCAGCGACTGCTGCTCCGCCTCCACGTGTGCGACCAGGTGCTGGTGGCCGGCAACGGCGCCCGGGCCCTGGAAATCCTGGCCCAGCCCAACGGCCCATTCAGCCCCACCAACCCCGTGCTGGTCCTGCTCGACCTCAACATGCCCGTCATGGACGGTTTCGAGTTCCTCGAAGCCGTCCGGGCCCTGCCCGCCACGCAGCAGCAAAGTGCCGTCATCGTTATTCTCACCTCGTCCGGGCACACGCAGGACCTGGACCGCACCAACAACCTGCCCATCGCCGGCTTCCTGAACAAACCCCTGAACCAAGAGAAAGTCGATTCCCTGCGTTACATCCATTTCGGGCGACAGGGAGCAGCCGAGTGAGGTGGCCAGTAGACTGACCCGGTGGGGCATCGTGTCATCGTGGAACTGCACGGCGAGTTCGACTCCTCCGACGAAGCCCGGAAGATTCCCGACGTGTTGACCTCCAGGCCCTCTTTGCCTTCAAGTCGCAGGCCCCCGCTACCCCACCCGTTTACCTGGTGGACCACCCTTGTAACCAGGGCCATTGCGTCCCTGATGGAGTCGGGGGTGGAGTTCGTGGCCTGTGATCAGCCCCAAGCCAACAAGTTTACCGTGCCCATCTTCGCGGCCCTGGCCGAGCAGGAGCGCGACATGATCAGCGAGCGTACCCGCCGGGCCCTGCAGGTGCTCAAGGCCCAAGGCAAGCAACTGGGCACCCCCGCGAACCTCACGCCCGCGGCGCAGGCGCAGGGCTTGGCCGTCCGGCAGCAGAATGCACGCACGCACGAGGCCAATCGCCAGGCCACGGCCTTGATCCTGGCCCGCCGGGCGCAGGGACACGGGTATAATCAGATTGCGCAGGAATTGGAGAGCCTGGGCTTTCGCACCCGCCGTGGCTGCCAGTTTACCCACAAACAAGTTCAGCGCTTAGCCCAACGGGCGACCGAATAGGATAACCAGGGATCGGCTGGTCACCCATTCTACCCGTTGGTTTAAGAAAGGTGACAAGACCCAATCATATCCAGTAAGACGGGTATTGTTACACAACTAGGGGAAAACCGCCGACTCGGCTACTTACGCGGAGGCATTCGGGCTCAGCGGCCGCAGGAGCTTGGCCGGGTAATTCAGGGCCGGCACCTGGTGCAGTGAGCGACCCATCCGCGAGCGCTCGGCGACAATCACGGGGTCTGCGGCCGCGCCCTTAGCCAGCAGCTCGGGCAGGCGGCGCTGCCCCGCCGAGTGGCGGGAGGACATTTCGACCTCCACCAACCCGTCTAGGGTCCAGCCGCCTGCCGCTACCTGAACGGGCGCGGTGACCACGACTTCTCCGACCCTCCGTCGACGAAAGCCTCCCGTAAGATAACCCTGATTGCGCCCTGGCAGGCGCTAAGTAAGCCTGCGAACTCAGTTTTGGCTGGCTGGGCTACACACGGCGTAGAAGAGCTACCTTACGCGCTTTATTCTGGGCTTTTTTTGCCTTTCTTCAATGCCTAAAGTGCCTGCGCCCACCGTCGTCTTTACCAAGCCACTGACCAGCCCGCCGCGCGGGCATCACCCCGGCACGCTGGCCGAACTGCCGGAAGTAGCCGGCACCCGCAAGCGCATTGTGGACGCCTGGGGCGTGTCGGCCCGCCCCTACGACTCGCGCAAGCGCCGCCCCGGCCCCAGCACCATCGGCGAGCTGCAGCAGCTGGCGCGGGTGCTCAATGTGTCCGAGGAGGAGCTGTTTGCCCTGGTGCGCGCCGAAGCCTGCCGCGCGCACCACGGCACCCCCGCGTAGCTCCTTCCCGTATTCAGTCGACAGGGTGCCTGAGGCCCCGAATCATCGTTCTTGAAGTGCGCCCTATGCCCTCCGTTCCGCCGGTATCCTTTCCGCTGCGTTCCCTGCCCGCCGACGACCTGCTGCGCGACCTGCTGGCCGTCTCGCTCACCGGCGTTATCTACTACACCCCCCTCTACGACCCGGCGGGCGACGTTGTGGATTTCACCTTCGTCTACCTCAACCCGGCGGCCCAGCGCATGATGCGCATGCCGGAAGTGCCCACTCGCACGCACCACGAGCAGTGGCCCCACAGCATTGCCCACGGCACCTTCCAGTTCCTCGTGGACGCCTTTGTGAGCGGGGAGCCCCGCCACTACGACGTCAACTACCAGGCCGACGGCTCCGACAACTACTGCCGGCTGGCCGCCCGCCGGTCGGGCGAGGGCCTGTTGGTGAGCTTTACCGACACGGCCGACCAGCCCCGCGGCCCGGTGGAAGAAGCCCTGCGCCGGGCCCAGGCCGCCGAGCGAGCCGCCCGCGCCGACGCCGAGGAGCAACGCGCGGCGCTGGCACGGGCCTTCGAGCAGGCGCCGGTGCCCATCGCCATTCTGCGGGGCCCCGAGTTCGTGGTGGAGCTGGCCAACCCCTCGCTCGGCGCCCTGTGGGGCCGGCCGGTGGCGCCCGCGCTGGGCCGGCCCCTGTTTGAGGCCTTGCCCGACCTGGGAGGCCAGGGGCTGGAGGAGCTGCTCACCACGGCCCTGCGCACCGGCGAGTCCGTGGCCTTCCAGGAGCGCCCGACCGTGCTGGACCGCGCCCAGGCCGGCCTGCCGGCCTTGGGCTACTACAATTTCACCTATCAGCCCCTGCACGACGCGCAGGGGAAGGTCACGGGCCTGATAACGGTGGGCATCGAAGTCACCGAGCAGGTGCGGGCCCGCCAGCTGCTGGAGGAGCAGTCCCGCCAGCTAACCCAGCTCAACCAGGAGCTGGAAGCCCGCGTGTTTGAGCGCACCCAGGCCCTGCGCCACGCCCGCGCCGAGGCCGAAGCCACGGCCCAGCAGCTGCAGCGCGTAACGGAGAGCCAGCCCGGCATGAGCTTCACCTTCGACCAGGCCGGGCAGGTATTCTACCTCAGCCCCCAGTGGTACGCCTACACGGGCATGAAGCCCGGTACGGACCTCACCGCCGCCTGGCCCCAGTTCGTCCACCCCGACGACCGGCCGGCCGTGGTGCAGGGGTTGGGCGAAACCCTGGCCCAGGGCCGCCCCTGGCGTTATGAGTTTCGCCTGCGCGGAGCCGACGGGCACTACCGCTGGATTACCAGCCAGGGTACGCCCGAGCCGTTGGCCGATGCCGAAGCCGCCGGCCGGCCCCGCCAGTGGTTCGGCTCTACCCTCGACATCGACGAGTTGAAGCGGGCCCAGCAGCAGATTGAAGAACAAGATCAGCTGCTGACCAGCATTCTCTCTTCCCTGCCGGCCAGCGTGGTGACGTTCGAGGGCGAAGACCTGCGCTTCGGCTTCTTCAACGAGGCGTATCAGCACCTAGCACAGGGCCGGGTCGTGCCGGGCCGCCCGGCAGTAGAGGTATTTCCCGAAGCGGCAGAGCAGGGCTTTCTGGCCTCGCTGCGGGGGGTGCTGCGCACCGGCGAGCCCTACCAGGGGCAGGAGGTGCCCGCCTATGCCCGCGACCCGCGCACCGGGCAGCAACAGGAAATGTACCTGGACCTGGCCTACCTGCCCCTGCGCCACGGCCAGCAGCCGCCCCACGCCGTGCTCGGCTTCATCCTCGACGTGACGGACCGCGTGCGGGCCCGCCGGCAGGCCGAGGCGGCCCAGGCCCAGGCCCTGGCCGCCGCCGAGCAGGCCGCCGCCCAGCGCGAGGCGTTTTATCAGCTATTCGAGCAAACCCCGGCCTGCATTGCCCAGCTGCGCGAGCCGGGCCACCGTTTCGAGTACGTGAACGACGCCTACCAGCAGCTGTTTCCCGACCGCCAGCTGGTGAGCCGCACCGTAGCCGAGGCCCTGCCCGAAGCCGTGGAGCATGGCTTTCTGGCCCTGCTCGACGGGGTGCTTCGGACCGGCGAGACGTATTTCGGGCTGGAGATGCTCCTGCCCGTGACCCGGACCGACGGCCAGCCGCCCCGGGATACGTACTTCGATTTTACCTACCAGGCCACGCGCGAAGCCGGGCACATCGTGGGGATTTCCATCTTTGCCACCGACGTCACCGAGCGGGTGCGGGCCCGCCGGCAGCGCGAGGCCCAGCAGGCGCAGCTGCACAACTTGTTCATGGAGGCCCCCGCCCCGATTGTCATTCTCGACGGCCCCGCTCTGACGTACCAGCTGGTGAACCCGGCCTACCAGCAGATTTTCCCCGGCCGGGAGTTGCTGGGCTTGCCGCTGCTCGACGCCCTGCCCGAGCTGGCGGGCACCGACGTGTTTGCCCGCCTGGACCAGGTGTACCAAACCGGCGTCACCTACGTGGTCCAGGAGCTGCCTGTGCAGCTGGCCCGCCGCACGGGTGGCCCGCTGGAGGAAATCTATTTTACGTTCACCTACCAGGCCCGCCGCGACGAGCGCGGGGCCGTGGACGGGGCCTTGGTTTTTGCCTACGAAGTCACCGACCAGGTACGCGCCCGCCAGCAGCTGGCCCAGGCCAACGCGGAGCTTAAGGCCGCCAACCGCCAGCTCACCCACACCAACACCGACCTCGACAACTTCATCTACTCCGCCTCGCACGACCTCAAGCAGCCCATCGCCAACATTGAGGGCCTGCTCGATGCCCTGCACGAGGAGCTGCCCGCTGACCTGGCTGCCGCCCTGCCGGTCGGCCCCATCCTCGCCCGCATGGCCAGCTCGGTGGAACGCTTCCAGCGCACCCTCGACCACCTCACCGACATCACCCGGCTGCAAAAGGAGTACGCCCCGGCCGCCGTAGCCGTCCGCGTGCCGGCCGTGCTCGACGACGTGTGCCTCGACCTGGCCCCGCAGCTGGCCGCGTCGGGGGCCCGGCTCACCCGCGACGTGGCGCAGTGCCCGCCCTTGCTCTTCGCCGAAAAAAACCTGCGCTCGGTCCTGTTCAACCTGCTCAGCAACGCCCTCAAGTACCGCTCGCCGCACCGTACCCTGCACGTGGCCATCAGCTGCCACGCCGTGCCCGGCTACCAGGTGCTCGAAGTGCACGACAACGGCCTGGGCATTCCGCTGGCTCAGCAGCCGCGCTTGTTCGGCATGTTCCAGCGCTTCCACGACCATGTGGAGGGCACCGGCGTGGGCCTGTTCATGGTTAAGCGCATGGTCGAAAACGCCGGGGGGCGCATCGACGTCCACAGCCAGGAAGGTACCGGCACTACCTTCTTCGTGTACTTTCCAGTCGCCGACACCCCAACTGCGTAAGCCCCCGCGTACTCCCGCCCCCGATGCCTCAGCTCCCCTGCGTCCTGCTCGTCGATGACGACGAGACCACCAACTACCTCAACCGCCTGCTCCTGGAGCGGCTGGGCGTCGCCGCCCGCATCCTGGTGGCCCCCAACGGTCGCCAGGCCCTCGACCTGCTGCCCGAGCACTGCCCGGAGCCGGGCGCGCCCACCTGCCCGGTCCTCATCCTGCTCGACATCAACATGCCCGTGATGAACGGTTTTGAGTTTCTCGAAGCCTACGCCCAGCTGCCCCCGGCCCGCCGCGGCGCCAGCGTGGTGCTCATGCTCACCACCTCCCTCAACCCCCGGGACGCCGAGCGGCTCCGCACCTTGCCCGTCGCCGGCACCATCGCCAAGCCGCTGTCCAAAGCCAAAGTCGCCCAGCTGTTGCACGAGCATTTCGGCCACCCGCTGCCCAGTACTTAAAACAGCTGGCCAACCCCAAATACGTGTTATTTATCCCCTGGCAGGCCTTTGTTCGGCTTGTAAGTATGGGATGCCGGTGAAAAATTTGGGGCATGAAAGATTACCCATTGACCACCGAGCACGGCCGGCAGCGCCTGGTCACGGCCGCCCTGCGCATGGCGCAGGGCGGCCACTTAATGCCCAAGGCATACGAGCGGATGCTACTGGACCAATTCGTGCGGGGCACCTTAACGCTGGACGAGGTAATCGCCTGCTTGGAAGCCCAGGAGCACGAGTGAAATGGCTTCACGTGCCATCTTTTCCGTTTTCTGAGGGGACCCCGAGCAGAGCGTTTGAACAGCCAATGAAAAGATTAACCGAGTATTTGGAGTGCCTGCACCGCCCCGAGACGGGTACGAGAATCATATGTCATGCAGGCCGGGAAAAAGATGCGACGATAAGCCTAATTAGTTAGTTTTCAATAAATTATTGGACAAGGTACGCACTAAAACCCCAGGGTGAGCACACTAAGCATTGCCCCCGCCGGTACCGAGCACGGTCCTGGTCACGACCCGCGCACCGACCACTTGCGCCCCGTCATTGAGTTTCTGCTGGCCC
>NZ_FWWW01000010.1 GCF_900176135.1 Hymenobacter roseosalivarius DSM 11622
CGAACGTATTTCTGTACAAACCGGCGACCAGCCGGCCCAACGAAGAAGTCGAACCAGAAGCCGCCGATTTGGTACAGAAAACTTGTTCAGCAATCAACGTACAGAAAAGCCTACCTTCGGCACGGATACCCTGTACTTTGCCCCATGAACATCGGCTACGCCCGCGTCTCCACCCGCGACCAGAATCTGGAACTGCAACTCGATGCCCTGACCAAAGCGGGCTGCGAAACCATTTACCAGGAAAAAGTGTCCGGGGCCAGCGCCAGCCGCCCGGAGCTGGAGCGACTGCTGAGCCGGCTGCGCCCCGGCGACACGGTCACCATCTACAAGCTCGACCGGTTGGGGCGCTCGCTCAAGCACCTGCTACAGGTGGTGGGCGACTTGCAGCAACTCGGGGTGGGCTTGGTTTCCCTCACCGACGCCATCAACACGACCTCCGCTCAGGGTCGGCTCGTCTTTAATCTGTTCGCCTCGCTGGCGGAATTTGAGCGCGAGCTGATTCGCGAGCGCACCCACGCCGGGCTGGCCGCGGCCCGGGCCCGGGGGCGGGTCGGCGGCCGCCAGCGGGGCCTCTCGGAAGAAGCCGAGCGCACGGCCATCATTGCCGAAACGCTCTACCGCGAGCAGCAACTCGGCGTCAACGAGATTGCCCAGCGTCTACATATCTCCAAAGTCACGCTCTACAAATACCTACGCCATCGTCAGGTGGTCATCCATGCCCACCGCAAACCAGCCCCGGTCAACCCCTCCGTTTAACCGTTGTACCAACCTTTTAACCAAGCCAAATTTACTTTAAACCCCCTAAGCTGTCCAGCGTAATCGGGCCACCTCAGTCCTTCTTCTGTCCGTTATGCCTAGACCACCTCAAAAGAGACTTGGCAGACAGCTCCTTCAGTCAGCGTACTGATGCCGGTACACCAAGGCCCATGCAGCTAAGGCGGCACTAACGGCAAGCGGAATCGTCAAACCAAACAAAACGACGAATAGCATCAGGATGAACAAACCGAATACGAACCGTAGGTAGTAACTGATCTGCTGTCCAATCCGATACAGCATAGCCCGGAATAATAGCGTTACGCTTAGCGTCAGCAAGATGCCGACCATGGCCTGCTGTAGCTGAAAAGCTGCCACAAGCCATACCAGCTCGGGCACCAGTAGCAAGCAATACAGCACGGTTTGCTGGCTCAGTACCTGCCCGGAGGAGTAAGGAAAATTGCGGGCGAAACGCAGGTAGACTTCCTCAAACTCGTGGGATTGATACACCAACACGGCGTGCGACAAGGCTACACATAAGCTGAGCAGGCCGAGCAAGCGGATATCGGCATGCGCGGCGGGAAATACCTGGTAGAGCAGAATAACGCAGGCGAATGACACCAATTTGGTAATGCCCAGCGGTACTTTTTTACGAGTGACTACCTCGTACAAGAATAAGATACCTAAGGGCTTAGGCCGGTTTTTTAGCCAATTGAAGCGGGGAGATTGTCCCGTCTCTATGGTCGTTTGATTAATCAGCCGAACGTAGTACAGGGCTCCGCTGAAAATCAGGATCACTACGTATACGGGAATGAGCAGCGGGACGAGCCAGTACCCATACATCACCCCGATAACGATAGTGTAGGCCCCCATGATAATAATGGGAAGCGAGGTGACCAGCTGCACCACCGCCCACGCGCGGACTTGGCGCGACTGGCGAAGCGCGTTGGTGCTGTAGAAGAGAAACTGCACGTCGGGCTCTTTCAGCCGCCGGGCGGCGTACTGCCAAGTTTTTAGGCTGTAAAGCAGGAAAACCACGAAGAGGATGCCCGTTCCCAACGGATTTCTGACCGTGGCCAGCACCAACTTGAGGGCGGTTGCAAGGATTTGGTCGGGCGTGAGGTGGGTCTGGTTAAGGACGTTGGTATAGAAGAAATTACTAAAGACTAGGATAAGCAGGAAGAATAATAAGCCGGTATGTTCCCGGTAAAAACTTTTAGCTACCAGTTTAATCAGTGTGCGGGGCAGGGTGCTGCTCATCCGTTGTGGCGTAGGGTGGCGTGCTCGATGATGATTTCTTGCACATTGGGCAACATAGTGCCCTCGAACGGCTGGTGCGACGATAGTAAAAAGGTGGTGCCGTGTTGCTGATGCTGGTCGGCAATCCAGGAATAGAGGATGGGCAGCGACTCCACGTCCAGCGTGGTCAGCGGCTCGTCGAGCAGAATGCAGGCGGGGCGGCCCAGAAAGGCCAGCACCAAGGAGAGCTTTTTCAGCATGCCGCTCGAATAGGTGCCCACCGGCTCGTTGAGGTAGTGGGTCATGTGCATGCTTTCCACGTAGGGCTGTTCCTGCTGCGCGGGGGCCTTTTTGGCAACCTTAAATAAGCCGATAAGCTCGCTACCGGTCAGAAAATCGGGGAAGATGGGTTCGGCCTCGGCAAAATTGACGGCGCTACGGTAAGCCTGCGGCTGCTTGTGCAAGGTTAGCCTGTCGTTCAGCTGAATCTCCCCCGCAAAGGAGGTGATGCCCGCCAGGGCTTTTAGAAAGGTGCTTTTGCCCGAGCCGTTGCTCCCGCGAATCCAGTAAATACCAGATGAGATGGTAAAGTCGTCAATTGTCAGTACCGGGCGGCCGAAATAGGACTTACGAAAATGATTGATGCGCAACATTCAGGGACAAGGTAGGCAGTATTTGCTGAGCGTCAGATCGGCCGAAAACGTCGAGGACAATATAATACTACACGGGGTAGCGCAAGAGTAGAAACAGAAATGCCGGTAGGACCGGGGTGTCGACTTTTAGCGGATTAATGTATCTCGAAAAACGGGCGTGGCTGTTGCAGAACCTCTAGTTATATCTACAATCTCTGCTGCCTTGCGGCATTACAGAAAAAAGAAGTTGCAAAAAGGGCCGTTTTTGGTGCTCATTCGGTGCGATAGCCAGGAACGCCAGGCCGGGGTACGGGTTCTGCAACAGCCACGATGACTTTCTAACTCCCTACTGGGTTCGTCTGGCAAGGCCGGCAGCGGTGGCAAGCCTCACTCGACGGCTTGGTGACGGATGGCCGCTTCGGCCGATTCTGGCTTAACCCAACCCTTGATTTGTTGGATAAGGCCGTTGTTCTGGTAGCCATTGGCCAGCTTTTTCCGCTTCTGATAGAAGGTGGTAAAGTAATAGTGGCCGCTGAGCGAATGGTAGCGGGCAACGCCCTCCCCTAGTTGGTGGAAGCTCACACTGTCCCTCCGGGGCACTCCCTGCAGGGTGAGTTGCTCGACCGTGTGGGCCTGGGGGTTGAGCGCCACACGTAGGTGCAACAAGCCGTCGGGCTCGTCCAGCACGGGTAGCGTGGCCGCGTATACCGTATCCTCGCGACGGATGTCCGTGGGCTGCACGCGCCGGTAGGCGGAGTCCGGGCCGGGCGTGAAGGACTGGCCCGTCCCCGCCGCGAGGAGCACGCCCTCGGCGGCGGGGGGCGCCGCAGCGGGGGGCGCCGAGCAGTCGCTTAGGCCGAGGGAGGCGAGCAGCAATAGGAAAAGGCAGAAACGAGGCATGGGGGCAGGCAACGAGCGGGCGAGTAGAAAGCAAGACACCGGAAAGCATTCGGCCAGCTAGCCGTTCCCAGCAACGAGCCCCCAATAATAACCCTCCTTTTTCGGAAAAACAGGCTGGTGGTCAAGGTGCGCCTCAAGCAAGGACCAGGTTGATAGGGTAGGAACGACCCGTTGTAAAAGGCCAACGCCCTGATAAGGTCCGATAACGCCGCCCGCTTTATCAGTCCTTACCTATTTTGGCATAGGGAGCGTGCCCATTCGACTTGTCGGCAAAAGTGTGTCTTTGAAAAAGGTCCTTTTTTGAACTGGTAGTGACTGGCTCAGCTACTGGCAGCGTTAAGCACCGGGGAGACGCGAACTGAGCCGTGGCGCTTAGCAGGAGGGGTCAGCAAGTCCAGTTCAGAAAGCTACCCGCCCCTTTCTTTCGGGCCCTAGTTGTTGGCCCTCCATTTCCGCTCGTTTGGTACCCCGTAGATAGAATAAATCGTAAGCCCGGAAGTGATGACTTGTTGAGCCCCGTTCCCATGCACACACCTACTCTTCCCTAAACTTGCAGAATGTTCTTTGCCCGGTGAGGCTTTGTGCCTATATTTGAAAGTTTATATTATAACGAGCGCTAATCGCCGTCTCGTCCCTGCTTTATTCTATTCTGAATGAAAAAACCTTTACGTATCCTAAATCGCTCGCTTACGCCCTTCATTAAGCAGGTAAGTCAGAGGTTTCTACTGACTCCTGGTCCCGGGCTACTCGTTGGGCTGGCAGTGCTCTGGAGCATATTCGGTTCCAGCCCGTTGGCCGCCCAACAGTTTACCCTCACGCAGATGACGCCGGGGCGTCACACGGGCACGGTACCCTTACAAACCGCGCCAGTCCTTACTTTTTCGAATCCTCTCGGAACGGAAACAAATGTTGGCCAAGCAGTACGTTTTTTTAGTGCCCAACGGGGTGGGTTGCTTCCCGGCACCTACCGTCCGGCGGGGAATACCCTAACCTTTACCCCCACCTTGCCCTTCCGGCCCGGTGAAGTAATTCAAGCCAGCGTAACTACGCAAGTACTGAATGCGGCGGGGGCAGCGCTGGCCCAGGGGCAAGTCTATCAGTTCACGACGGCCGTGGCGCCGGCACTGGGCACGTTTGCCGCTGGCGCTTTCAACGATCCCGTGCTGGAAGTAGAAATCCTCGGGGTTGCCGCGGCCGATTTTAATGGCGATGGCATCGTCGATGTCGCCACCGGGGGGCGCTCAGGCAATATTACGGTCAGCCTGGGAGACGGAACCGGGCGCTTGCCCACTTCTGCCGCCTACTTTTTGGGCGGCGCCTATATTTCCGTCACGGCCGCCGACATCAACGGGGATGGACACCTCGACATCCTGGCCCCGAGAGTGCGGGAGGGGGATGTGAATATTCTGCTTAATAACGGGCAGGGGAAGTTTAGCCAAAGCGCGCGGGTAACTGTAGCGCAGGATGCCCGCGCCGTCGCCATGGCGGATTTGGATAGCGATGGTGATCTGGATATGGTCGTGGCGGGTTATAGTGGCTACGTGTCCATCCGCTACAATAACGGCAGCGGGCAGTTTAGCAGCAATAATAACGTGGATATTCCCCTCAACACGCCCCATGGGGTAGCCAGTGGCGACGTGGATAGTGATGGGGACCTGGATATTGCCATCACCAGTTACGTCGCCGGGACGGTCACCATTTTACGCAACAACGGGAATCGTACGTTTACCCCGGGTCCGGCGCTGCCCACGGGGGCTTCTCCCATGAGTGTGGCGTTCGGCGATATTAATGGCGACGGGCGTTTAGATCTGTTGGTGGCTAACTACGGCAGTGCGTATGTCAGCGTGGCGACGGGCAACAATAGCGGTACCTTTCAACCCCTGCAGAACGTGCCGGTTCCAAACCCGGCCGATGTCGTGCTGGGCGACGTGGATGGGGACGGGGACTTGGACTTCGCCTCGAACCCGTATAGTGGCAATGGCACTTCCAATGGCCGCGGCGTAGCCATCCGCCTGAACAATGGGCAGGGACAGTTTAGCGGGACGCAGCAAGTGCCGCTGGGACCGAATTATACGGCCTCGAACTCCACCTTGGGCTGCGCGCTGGCGGACATGAACGGCGATGGCACCCTGGACCTGGTCGCCCCGGGAACACCAGGCGCTTCCTCCGGCCGGACAATCGCCGTGCGCCTTAATTCTCCCACCACGACGCTGAGCTCTTCCATCGACGCCTTTTGCGGCGGCGCCAATACGGGCACCCTGACGCTTACCGCGCCCTATGGCACTATCCTGCGCTACCAAGCCGATAACGGGGCCGGCTTCAAGGATTTACCCGGGGTAAATACGAGTAGTACCTATACGTTTGTCGACCAGACCACGTCCACTACGTATCGGGCCGTGATGCTTACGCCGGAACTACGCGAAATTTATTCCAACCCGGTTACGGTGGCCGTGAACCCCATCCCCAGCCCGAGCCTGACCTTGCTGACGGGTAATTCCTTTTGCGGGTCTGGCATCTTAACGCTACAGGCCACCCAAGGCACGGGATATTCTTATCAGTATCTGCTGAATGGCAATCCTATCCCCGGCGCTACGGCGGCGCGCTATTCGGCCACGGTAAGTAGTAGTGGCCAGTATCAAGTAGTAATCACCAGCTCGGCTGGGTGCTCGGCCACGTCAACCCCTTCCCAGGTCTACGTGACCCCCATTCCGGCGACCCCAACGCTCACGGCAACGACCCAAGACGATGGGGCCGTCCGGCTGACCAGCAGTGCTCCAAGTGGTAGTAGGTTGTATGCATTCTACCGAAATGGGCTACAAGTAAATTTAACGACTAAGCCAGAATACTTGGTTTCGGATGCCACGCAAAGTGGCTGGTATACCGTGAAGGCCCTCGCAGTCAACGGCAGTTGCACTTCCGCGGCTTCCAATGAGGTACAAGTCCAGGTTACCCCCGTCGCCATTACCTGGACGGGGGCCATTAGTACGGCGTGGAATGAGGCCGGAAACTGGTCCGCGGGGCGCGTGCCGACCATAACGGATCGGGTGCTGATTCCAGCGGGTACGCTCCGCCCGCCGGTGCTGGAGCAAGAACAGACCGTGGCCATCCAGGCGCTGCGCGTCGCCCCGGGGGCCACCTTCTCCCTCACCAGGGGCGCCTTGGAGATTTCCGGCCCAATCACGCTGGAGGGCACCTTCACGCAGACCGGCGGGCAACTGCGCTGCACCGGCAGTACTGCGCAGACCTTTATGGGTTCCGCTACTTCCGTCTTCAGTGACGTAGTGATAGGACCGGCCGGCGTAACGGCCGGGGGCAGAATAGCCGTGCAGGGCCTGCTCACCCTGCGCGGGACCTTGGTAAGTAATGGCGCCTTGCTCTTACTTTCTACGCCGACCGGTACGGCCCTGGTGGTCAACGACGGGGGGGCTATCCAGGGAAACACGACGGTGCAACGCACCCTGGATGCCAGTTGGAATCCCGGGCTGGGCGATCGCTACTACAGCGCTCCCGTTGCCAGCACCACGGTCGCCGATCTGGCTACCCCGGGCTTCGCGCCCGTCATTAATCCCGATTTTAACCGGCAGGGCGCCGGTGTCACTCCCGTCCCGACGGTGTACGGCTATGATCAGGACCGGTTAAGCAGCACCCCCGTAGCCTCCCAGCGCTTTGAACAAGGCTACTTTTCTCCCGCCAGCTTGACTGATAAGCTGGTAAGTGGCCGGGGCTATCGGGTGAATCTAGCCGCCAATAATCGGGTTGAGTTCGTTGGAACCCTGAATACGGGCACTATTGCGGTCGGCCCCTTACCCCGGGGAGAGGAAGTAAATTCTGGCTGGCACTTGCTGGGAAACCCCTATCCCTCTCCCTTAGATTGGAAGAAAGTGCGGCTAAACCTGCCTCCCGGTGTCATCCCGGCGGTGTACGTGTATACCTCCCGTGATCAGTATACGGGTACCTATCAGGTCTATCAAAATGGCTTTGGGACGTTGCCCCGTGGGCAAATAGACCCTATGCAGGGCTTCTTTATCCGCGTCTCGCAGCCCGTCCCGGCCTTTAGCTTTCTCGACACGTGGCGTAGCACCACCTTTCCAGCGCCGGCCCCCGTGGAGACGCGTTCGGCGGTAGAGTTGAATTTAGTCTCGGCGCAGGGCGCGGTGGATGCAGCCTTTATCTATTTCGAGGACGGGGCCAGCGCGGGGGTGGATGACCGCTATGATGCCGAGAAGCTGCCGAATACGACGGGCCTTAACCTCGCCTCCTTGGCGTCGGGCCGGAGCCTAGCCGTGAATGGCCTTCCGGCCTTTACGGGCACCAGCGTCGTCCCGCTGGCCGTGGAAGTACCGATAGCGGGAACCTACACGCTGGAGGCGAAGTCTGTGCTAAACTTAGGGGTAACCGAGGTGTATCTGCAGGATGGGCTCACGGGCCAGCAAATTAACTTAAGACAACAGCCCCGCTACAGTTTCTCCGCTACCAAGGCGGAATGGCTAAAGGACCGCTTTACGCTGCGCTTGGGTCCTCTTTCCGTTCTAGCTAGCCAGTCTGCCGTCACCCCAGTCTCTGTCACCGTGTTCCCTAACCCGGCGCAGGAACAGTTCACGGTCGTCTTACCGGCCGTCAGCGGGAAGCAACTGGCGGAGGTTCAGCTCTACACCTTAGTAGGCCAACGGGTACGGGAATCCCAGGTCAAGCTAGGAGTAGCCCAGACCCACACGAGCGTGCCGGTGGCGGACCTGCCGGTGGGAGTATATGTCTTACGCATATATATCGGCGATGCCCTCGTGACGAAACAGGTAGTAATTCAATAAGGCAGACGCACTGGTCCGCAGAACAACAACCGGGTTGGGTAGATAAGGATCGTATGCGTCCTTCGGTAAACGGTCGTGGCTGTTGCAGAAGTCCCTGACAGGTAGGTTAGTCGTATAAAGCGAATGCAAGGCAAGAAAGACTTCCACGACAAAGTCAGCACGCACTTTCGCCTCTCGGAGCGGGTGCCGACGCATAATTTTTACCGCCGCTTGGGCGACGTGTTGGACTGGGAGTTTTTGCGCCAGCAGACCCGCCCGGTCTACAGCCATACGGGGCAGCCCTCGCTGGACCCGGTTGTCTTTTTCAAGTTGGTGCTGGTGGGGCGCCTGGAAAATATTGTCAGTGACCGGCGACTAATCGAGCAGTGTGCCCTGCGACTGGATATTCTCTACTTTCTGGGCTACGAAGTGGACGAGGACTTGCCCTGGCACTCGACCATTAGCCGCACGCGCCAGCTCTATCCCGCCGCCGTGTTCGAGCACCTGTTTGACCAGGTATTTCGCCAGTGCGTACGCGCCGGGCTAGTAGCTGGCGATACGCAGGTCGTCGACTCAGCCCCCGTTAAAGCGGCGGCTTCGCTCGATAGTCTGCGGGAGAAGCAAGCGACGCTAGCTCCCTCGTTAACGGTAGCCGGCGAGCCGGTAACTCCTGCGCCTGCGGCTGCCGTGCGCTCCGCGCCCGCCCACCAGCTGCGCCGCGAGGCGACCCGACGGGCCAAGCGGCAAGGTGCGCCAGGTGGGCTGGGCGCCCGGCACCCCAAAGCGCAGTTGCTGAGCAACAAAACGCACTACAGTCCCACCGACCCCGAGGCGCGTATTTCCGTCAAGCCGGGCAAAGCCCGCGCCCTCAATTACCTCTGTAGCGTGGCCGTGGATACGGCCACCGGCATCATCAGCCACATCCAAGCTGATTTTGCGGACCGCCGCGACAGTACGCACTTACCCGGCCTGGTGCCGCTACTGCAAACGCGCTTAGTAGCGAATGAATTGACCTTGCGGGACTTCGTGGCCGATACGGGGTACTCCAACGGCTTCAATTATGCCTTCCTCGAACAGCAGGGCGTTACCCCCTGGATTCCGGTTTTTGGGGCCTATAAGCCAGTCGCGGAAGGGTTCACCTACGAGGCCGAAGCCGATGCTTTTCGCTGCCCAGCCGGCAAATTATTGCCCTTCCGCAACTTCGCCACTAGTCAAGATGGCAACTGGGTTAAGAACTATCGGGCGGCCTATCAGGACTGCCAGCAGTGCCCCTTAAAGATGAGTTGTACGCCGGCGGCCCCGCAACAAAAGTTCGTGCGCTCGGCCTTTGATACCGCTTATCGCCGCGCTTGGCACCGCCAGCGCAGTCGGGCGGGCCAGCGGATGCGGGTGGTCCGGCAACGCACCGTCGAGCCCGTTTTTGGCAGCCTGCTCCACCATTACGGGCTGCGACGGGTCGGCACTAAGGGGCGGGTAGCTGCCCATAAGGCGATGTTGCTCAGTGCTATCGCCTACAATTTAAAGAAGCTACTCAAGCACCAGCCGAAGCGGGTAGTGAGCCTGGCGCTAGCCCTCCAACCAGGGCTGCAGCGGCAGAGTAAAAGCCTTTTTAGGGTCTGGTTATTAGCTGACTATTCCTACTCCGTGCTGTAGCTTGATTGGCTAGCAGCTGGCGCCGAGTTCTGCAACAGCCACGACCGTTTGCAACTTGTAAAAGGGCATAACGGCGTATTTAAATCACCGTTTCTCTAAACTTACATTCGCAGCACGGCGGGCTGGTTCAGGTGGCGGCAGGGAGATTGCTATTTGGGCATTTTAGCTACATCCTCTAAGGTTAACACTTTATAAGAAGTACCTAACCTAGCGGCGTTTTCCTCAACCGTAGTTTTAAATCCAGCTTGCTTACGACGTTGATTTACTTGCGCTGCATTCTGAATAGGCCAGATGAACCACTCCTTATTATTATAATTCTGAGCCTGCGTACCGTAGAGTTGTTCTTTATTTTCGAACATGAGCTGACGGTCCAGCATCGTGGCGTACAGCCGGAAGGGCAGTTCCCCTGTTTCAGCAGCCGTCTTCATCATCGGCAAGTACTGTGGGATGAGCGCTGGTGCGTGCTGAATTACACTCCATGCGGCCTCATTGGTCGGTGCACCGACGAGCGATTTGCCTGGGTAGCCATACTGTTTCAAAATGGCTTGTACGCGCGTCAGGTTCGTCGCATCGGTTCGTATCATCTGGCCCATGATGGCACTGTTAAGTCCTTCCTTCGAAACGCCGAGCGCGGCGGCCAGCGAATCCGGGCGGCGGTTTAGCCTTGGACTGAACAGCATGGCTCGGTAGCGCTGGTCCACCTCATAAAGGCTATCTAACTCGTGTTTGAGCCGCAAGTTGGGTGTCGTCTGGGCCACGGCCGGGAAGGCGAGCCAGCCGAGTAGAACGAGTGCGTTCAGGAAGTGTCTCATGTCCGCAAAGTAAGTAACCGGGGAATAAATGGCTTCTTTCGGTGAACACCTAACAACTGCCCAGCACCAGGTGATAGTAGGCCATTGCAGGGCTGGAGGAGTTTAAGAAACCCGTCTACGATTCAAAATTTACGAAACGCGCCGAGGGGATGAGTTTCGTAAACGCCCAAACTGGTACCTGGTCCCCCGGCAAAGTACCACGCCGGCCGCGCCCCGGCCGAAAGCCAAAACCCGTACTTATTTCGGGAAGTGTCCGACAACTCTTGTTATGATAAGCGATAAAACCGAGATAGAAGTAAATGAAGGTGAGCCTCCTTATCGTTAGAAAATTTCAATTTGTCCTCTAATTTCGCCCGGATGAGATATCGCTCCGTTGTGGGGATCCTACTAACGCTCGCTTGGGGGATTACTGGATGCCCTCATGCCTCCCCAGATAGGACAAGCGATGTGCTCCCTCCCTCCCCCGAGGTCACTGCTTCTTCTCCCCGTTCCGCGTCAGAAGTGGCGTGTGTCTTACCCATTTATCAGCTTGATGACGTTCGCCAACGCTTGTTACCGGCGTCTCGCCTAACCAGTACGGCCGTAGCGCAACTGGTGCGCTCCAACCCGCAGTTACCGGCCCCCTTCCGGGACTATCATCCTTATGTGGCGCTGAGTGCCCTCGATACGGTGCATTGTGCGGCCTTTACCTTAGTGACCGTGCTCTACCAAAGCGAAGATTGCTGCGAGGATCTGTACTACCTCACGTTTGCAGCCGGCACGCAGCAACTCCTGGATTGGCGACAAGTGGCCTCTCGCGGCATGGATGGGCAATGGCAGGCCGAAGCGACCCTGCACCGGGACGTGATAGGTCGACTAGTGGTCACCGAGCTGGTGGACGAGAGCGAGGACGAAGGCCCCACCTACTATCGGGATTCCGTGGTGATCGCCTATACCATATCCCCTCAGGGTCATTTTAGGAGTACCCGCTTGGATAGCATCCGAACCAATCGGACGCGAACTATTCAGTAGGGTGCAGCTGCGAGAGGCAGAACCAGCTTACTAGATCAGAGGAGATAAGCTCAGGGGGTGTGGACTAAACATATCCTAGAAGTCGAATTACGTTAAGTAGAAGCTATTCAACCTAGCATATATTGCACATTCTAGTCACAAGCAGAATCGCTGAGTGCCCACACTTGTAATAAAGGGCTAAACCACCCAATCCGTAACCCTCAAGAGCAGCTTGCCACTTACGGAGAACGTTCTGCCCCCAGAAGACCACGACGAGGGATACGGCGTCACTGTAATGCGCCGTTCGACCTGCTGCGCCCGTTTGTTGTACACCAAGCACTTGCTCGTTGCAAGCAACTCAGCCACCACATGCAGCCGCTTCGCCAGCAGCTTATCAGCCCGTGTGAGAGACTGCTTGCCGGTGGCGAGTCCGCGGACCGCCCTCAACAACTGTTGGTCCTCGTCCAAGTGGTACCGCTGCACCCATTGCCCTAACGTGTTGCGCAACGCTTCCAGCGACGTGAGGACCACAAACTCATCCGTTTCGAGCAGCACGACGAGTTCGCTGGCCTGTACTGCAGGCAGCTCTTCCAAGGCCAGCGTTCTGTCGTAGGCTTCTTCTGGCTGGCACGAGGGCAGGGCCAGCAGCAAACTGCTGCCTACAAGCAAGGGAATAAAGCCTTTCGGATGCAGCCACATAGACAACGGTGCCGCGCTAAGCCAATACTCCCGCGGTGTTCACCGGTTCAAGGTTGCAAAAATTCCTTTACCCAACACGCCCTTGTCTGCTGGGGAAAAAGCACTTAACCTGACACGCCATTAGGATGTAGCTGTTGCAAGGCTCCCCACATCAGCTGGGTCAAGAAGCGCACGTCATCATCCATTGGTAACAACCAAGACAGGCTTGTTTTTCCCGAGCATGCTTAAACTAGACAAAAGGCAGAAAAGGGCCTACTGCCAGCCTGTCGGGTTTCTGAGAATCGTTGCTTAACATAACAATGGGTATCCGACATGCCTAGAAAGAAACTTGTGGCCTAAATGGCCTCGTAATAAGACTAATTGAAGACGTCCGAAAAGTTGAATTACGTTAAGTAACTTGTCGAAGCGATCGCGTGAGCAGCGGTACCTAAGCCAATCAGGCTTGTCGGCCAGTGGAGCCGGGCAGTGGATTCGGACGTAGGTGCCTACCAACTGCCCTTTTATTACCGCTTAGCAGCCGAACCCATGGTGCGTATGACGCTTACTGTATTTGCCGACCTCAACGCCTTTCTAGGAGAGTGGGACCCCATCGGCATGCCTAAGGGACTAGAACTAGACGAGTATCAAATGTATGTTCCTGGCCTGTTAGCGGCCTATAATAAGGGGCAAACGGTCGAACGTTTCCTGCTCTGGGTGTATGAGCAGCAAATCGGCTTTGAGGTGAACGAGGAGTTTTGGGCCTTCACCAGGCCGTTAGCGGAGCGAATCACTCAGTATTTACGAGCTCACGAAGAATAAAGGCACCCCGCCGGGCCACCCTTTAACGGGGGAGGCGAAGGCAAATGCCAAAAACAGGTCGGGTTAAACCACAGAAAAACGAAAGCTACATGGCGAAGGATGACACCATCAGTGCGGTTGTGGGAAGATTATTTTTGGCCCTAGCTGGCGTCGTACTCGTGGTCTATGGAATCGCCAAAGTGGGCTATGCTATCCTAAAGGCTGACTTGCCGGCATTCTTAGAAACGATGGTAGAAACGGCGAAAAACCAGGAGGAAGTCCTGACGAAACTAGGCGGCTACAAGGCCTACGAATACACCTTTAATAAGCATGACTTGGCCAAGGATACGCTTCCCTATGAGGTAATCGTAAAAGGCGACACGGCCTATCTGCTCATTCGGGGGTACGCGACCAAGAAAAAGGATGATTGGGTTCCCGTTATTAAGGATTCTACTTTTCATTCTTACGAGTAATCGGTAGGGAGACGCCCCGCCCCGCAGCGTTCTACTCCAGGCAGAAGACGGGAGGAAGTAATCGAAGTATATAGCTGAGGCCGCACGTGGTGTTTCTGTTGGACTTATTCCGGTACAGCTGAGGGCGGACCGGCTTATCGGCACTTATCCTTTGTTGCTGGGTGTAACGAGGGAAGCTACTTTGGACGGAACCTCCACCCCCGCGGGCCGCGACCAAAGCCCCCAAAAGTCGATGGCGGTCTCGTCGGGCATTAGCAGCTCCCAGGCCTTCAATACTTCCTCGGCATCCTCGCCCGCATTCATGCACTGATGCGTGAAGGGAGGCGGGCAATACTGGTTCCACATCCCCGCGATCACTCCCAGGGCCTGGTATAATTGCGCCTCCCGGGCGGCCAGTTGGGCCCGTAACGCCTCATTCTCGCCTTGTAAGGCACCGGTTGGGGTTGTTTCCATTCTCTAAGGTACTGCGGCTCGCATTACCTGTTCGCGCAAATGGTGGTTCCAGTTGACGCTCCGGAGCCTAGTAAAGCACCACCCGCGCGGGCCGGCCTCCTTAGGGCGATTCCAAGAAAGTACTTAACGCCCCTGTTATACCTGTTATAGTAAGAACTCATTCCGCCAAACAAGACCAGCTGATAGAGATCCGTATGTTGCTTTTTGTCTACTTTTGGCGTCACGCAGAAAGGCGAGCAGCCTGCTTTTTTCTCTCCTAGGTACTCGTCAGCTTCCTGGGGCAGACACCCGAAGCTTTCACCCCCGCTGCCCGCTGCCCATGAACGACCTGCAGGCGCTTGTCCGTGCCATCCTTCACACTAATGTCCCGCAGGTTCGGGCCATCATCCAGGCCACGCCTGAGGTATTGCTCCGCACAACGAGCAACCACCAATACCCGATCGAGTTAGCCAAAGACAAGGGCCATAAAGCCATCGAAACCGCCATTGCTCGTCAGCTGGACGTGACCCAGTTCTACTCGGGAAAGGAGTTACAACGGCTGCTCGTCGATTACCTGGCCGAAGTCAGCGAGCACTACTTTTGCGCAGGCTGGAGGGATTCCCTCGAATTTGAGGTGTGGGCCGTGGTCCAGCAGGATTCCGTGGCAAGCGCCAATCCGCGCTTCTGGAATGCCCCCCTGGATCCGGAACAACTAGCCGACTTGACCTTCCTGGCCAATAAAACCGGCTGCTGGGCCACCTGGTCGGATGCTGCAGTCGATAGCCCCCAGGCAGGTGTACGCGTTGTTCCGCTGCCGCACTGGGAGGCCATATATCGGACGTGGCAAGACGCACAGTTTCTTACCCCGTGACAGTTCACTTCCTCCTTAGTTTAGTAAATCGGTCATTTACATAATGGGCCTTCTAAGACCGTTAAGGCTGATACAAGAGCTCTTGATTGGCCGTGGTAAAGGCATAGCCCCCTTGCCCTGGGAAACGCATCTTAGCGTCGGGCCACACACACTGGAGCACGGGAAAGTCGGTTCCTTGATAGAACACCAGGGCTCGTCCAAAATAGGCCTCATAGTGCTCTGGCAATACCGTCTTAAACAGGCAGGGGGAGCCTCCGAGCACATCGTCATAGACTACATCTTCCTGGCGTCGTATCCCTCGGGCCGCATCGTCCCCAATCTCATTCAGAAGGGCGTGGGCCACGTCATGATCTAAGCCTGAGAGAACCACTTCCGGGTGGCCAAAAGTCCCGAATAAGCCGACCGTATAGGAAAAGGGTGGCAAGGCATCACCGTCACCCATAATGTTGAAGACCAGCCAGCGGTGCTGCTGGATATTATCGGCTAACTCTTGGTGGGTGCGATTCTGCACAGCTATGGAATGAATTCAGGTTCGGCGCTAGCGAGCGGTGGTACAAGTATCGCGGAAAAATTGCTTAGCACAATGTGATTTCCAGGCCTACTATCTTAGGGCAAGAATGGCTATTGATCTCACCAACTTCTGGGACCCAGCTTCTCCGGCGCCTCCCCCTCTACGGGCTGCGTTCGTGCAGCAGCTCGAACAGCAGCTCGGCGTGCTCCTGCCGCCGGAACTGCTGGCCCTATTAACGCAGCAAAACGGCGGCTATACCCGGGGTTTCGCGTATCTGACCTCGCAGCCGACCTCGTGGGCCGCGCATCATGTGCCGTTCGACGAGCTCTTTGGCCTGGTCCTGCCCCGTGACGCTGGGCCACCAAGTCTGTTGGATACGGCGTACCTGACGCACGAATGGGGGCTACCTGAAAAGCAAGTGGTGCTCAGTGGCGACGGCCATTGGTTCATCACCTTAGATTATCGCCATGGCCCTACCCCCAGCGTGACCTGGATCGACACGGAGATGGACCAAGAGATCCCCTTAGCCGCTAGTTTTGCTGCGTTTCTCGTGGGCCTAGTCGACCGCGATTCGGTACCAGAGGAGTAGCTCGCAGCCTAATCAAATAGTATTTTGGGGATACTTCCACAGCCGTCACTCACCTAGCCGTTCCGCGGAAATATCGCTTAGCATAAGGGGCGTGGCTGTTGCAAAAGTAGAGCAGGAGCCACGCCCCTTATGCTAAGCAATTTTTCCGAGAGTTGGTATATGTATGAAGAAGTACGGTGATATAGCTTTTTTGCAACTTGCTGCCCGCTGAATTTACTTCGCTGCGACTCGACTATGGAGCACCATCTGACTGCTTTCCTAGAAGCCTTTCTTGCCAAACAATACAAACAAAGGCGGCTGTATAGTCCAGCTAGTGATAAGAGAAAGGGAAATCCGTTGTTAGGTATGGATGCCTTATATCGCGAACTAGATGGGCGCTATTGCATCCAGTTACCAAAAGGCACTAAGCAGCAGCAGCAGGTCTTTGTGCGCCAAGCCGTGGCTAAGTATAAGTTATCGACCTGTTACGTGCTGTCAGCCTATGAGCCCTTCAATGAGCAGACTATGCGTATCGATGAAGCGCTGGACAAAATTGTAGGGGATGGCCCGACAACGATCATTTCGTTCATACCCGGCAAAGTAGCCTACTTCGAAGGCCATTCTTTAGGGGATCGGTACCTATGTATTCGGGAGGATAATGCCGTTGGAGCCTACTAGCTATATCACTCCATAAGAGGCATGAAATTGTGACTTTAAGTACAGTTTATCCGTCCGATACGTCGAATTATGTATAGTAGGGACTGTTTGAGGAGTACAGCGCTTTGGCCGCCGCCCGGTCCCCACGGGTGCAGGCTGCCGAGCAGGTGGGCACCGGGCAGAGCCTGTAGCGATTAGAGGTCAATGTAATCAATGTGCGCTATGCGTGGGAGTGGAGGGCGTACACGCGCCGCATTCGCTGGCCGCAAGAAACGTTCGACCTGCACCGGTGCTTGCAGCAAACCGTGCTGGCAGTCGGCTTTCCCCTGTATCAGCGCGAGCGGCCCGAGCGGGCGTACGAGGCGCAGCCGTTGCCGGTGGCTCACCGCTTAACCGACAGGACGACTTGCTTCTCTTCTTTCTTCAAGGAGGCCGGCGCCGCCACGGGCGCCGGGTTCACCTGGTGCAGCCGAAGCACGTAGCGGCGGCTGTTGGCCCGCACCGTGAGGGTATCGCTGCTCGTGGGGCCGCAGTACAAGCACAGCGTGGCCGTTTGCGGACTGCCCTGCTGATCCTCTACGCGCAAGACAGTGGTTACAAAGCCGCCGTCCCCACAGGACGGGCAGCGCTTATCCAGCACGTCGTCCACGGTAACGGTCAACTCCGGCCGCTGCTGGTCGGGCAGGCCGGCACTTTGCGTATACCGAAGAACAAATTTCTCGTCAAATAAAGCGTCCAGATGAGGAGTGCTGTCGCCTCCCTTTTTACAGCTTGCCAGGAGGAGTAAACCCAGGGCAAAAACATAGATGGTGTGCTTCATGGCAAAAAACTATTGTTCTATAGAACGGAAGAGACCCCGTGAACGGAGTTGGTTGCATGCGGGGACAGCCTACAGCACCTAGCAGAATACCGGAAAATACCTTTTCACCGTGTACCGCCACTACGTGGCGGCTGCAGGGCCTAAGCAGCCGCGAGAAAAGCTGAAAAAGACAGCTTTTTAGGCCGCGCATAGTGGGGCTGAAAACTACTCCTATTCCGAGGGGTATAAGGCCCATTATGTATATAAAGGGAGTGTTAAGGAGAATATTGCTGCCGGATAAGGAAGCTTACTACCCCTGCTTCGGCCACTACCGACAGCATCCCGGCCGATGGCTGTTTAGGCCGACTACCCCAACCTTTTTGCTGCTCTCCTTTAGGGTAATTCCAAGGATAGGCTGCGCTTAGGACAAACGAAATTGCTCCTATCAAGCAGGAGCTAACTAGCTCCCGCCCGAAGCGCAAGTACTGATTTAACTGCTCAGCGTATACATCCGCCTCATGGAAAAAGAACCGCAGTACGGACTCCTTCCTTTGCCCGCACGAGCCGACGGTGGCTTAGGGGTTGGTTCGTTCGTATGCCCCTACATCCGGAGTGCTCCGGTTCCGGAGCTTGTTGAGTAAATCGCGGGCGGGAACCGCCAGGGGCAGCGCCACGGAGCGCGAATCGCTCGCGGGGGAGAGCGTATCCAGGCGGTAGTCATAGCGAGTGCCCAGCGCTTGATCAGGAGCGCTGACAAACCGAGGATTGGCCACCGCCACCTGATTGTTGTTGTTGTCGAACCCCAGTTGGTTGCCCGTATCCGTCTTGCCCGCGTATGTTTTGGTCCGCAGAATACTGTTCTCGACTTGTAGGGCAGACCGGTACTCGCTCCCATTCTCAAACAGTAGTTCGTTCTCGTTCGAGCCCCAGACGATGGAATTGGTAATCGTGACCTTGGTCGCGTAGGGCCGGGCAGCCGTCGGCGCCAGGGGCACATTCGTAAACGTCAATGAGGCGTGGTCCCTTCTAAACTGCGGCGTATAATTGGCAATGGTACAGAAGTTCAGCGCGTAGGTACCCCCGATCCCGCGGAGCGCGTACTCCCCGCAGTTAGTGAATAAGCAGTTTTGCACGTCGAAATCGCCGGCAATGCTGAGGATACCCGCCCCCTCAAACTGCTCGCCGCCGCTGGCAAAGGATAACGCGGCCCCGCTCATGTTGCGCAGCACCGTCTGCTCGACCGTCACTTTGGGATGCGGGCCGTTAAGTGGATTATACACCAGGAGCCCGAACGAGGCGTTTTTGATTTCCGCGAAGCGCACCAGATTGTCGCGGCTACTACTAGCATCAAACTGGATGCCCCGCCATTGCCCCGGCAGCTCGTGGTAGCGGCTTTCCAGCCGGTCGCCGGCAAAGCGCACCACGGTCGTCGTATCACTGGGGGAGAGCTCGCCGGGGGGACGGATGTCTTCATTGATGCGCAGCGTCCCGCGTACCAGCAGCGCCGCGCCCGCGTGGGCATAGACCCGGGTACCGGGCTGCAGCCGCAAGGTGACCCCGGCATCGACCACTACCACGCCGTAGAGCACGTGGGGCCGGTTTTTAGGCCACGTGGTGGTGCGGGTGATATGCTCTTCGGGGCCATGGAAGTACGCGTTTTGGCCATACGCGATCAGCGCTACCTGCTGCTCGTTGCCATTGGTGCTAAACAGCACGTGGTCCGCCACCAGAAACGGCTGGTTGCCGGAGGCGCCCGGCCCGAGCACGGCTTTGATGAGAATCAAGAGACTATCGCGGCCCCGAATTTTGAGGTCATGGGCCGTCGGGGTCGGCGCGCCGTTGATGAGCAGCGAGTAGGTGCCCGGCGAAGCATTGGCCAACCGGATGTGGCTGACCTGCACGGCGCGGGCCTGGCGGTTGTACACCCACAGGCGTTTGCTCACGGTACCTACCTGCGCAAACACCGTGTCGAAGAGCACGGTATCGGCCGAAAACGCCAGCTGGGCGGTGCTGTCCGTGGTCAGCAGCTCTTCCTTCGACTCGCAGCCGGGCAGCCCGCACAGCAGCGCCGAACAAATGAACAGGAGCGGGAATAATGAGCGCATGGAGAGAGGGGATTAACAGGCTAAAACAAGAATACCGCTTCGTAAGAAGTCAAAACTATACTAATTCTCAGAAGGTGGGGTTAGCTTCGCTTAGTCGAAGTAACTGCCCTCAGAAGCTGCGCTCGTAGCTCTCGGAGGAAAGGAGCAAACCCCTGCTTTTCTGCGTCCGCTACCCCATCCCCTTCACCTACACGACGAAAAACGCGGTCCTGCTGCCTGCCGGTCACTGGTTCAGTAAAAGGCTCACCGAAAGCCGCAGGGCATAATAGTTTAGCGGGGTGGCGGGCACCGGCACGGGGGATCGGGTGCCGAAGAGATACCAATCGCCTTGGCGCAAGGTGTAGGCATACGACCCAACCAAGCCCACGTCGAGTTGGCGGATACCCGCGGCCTTGAACCCGCGCACGGTATAGTAAACACCCGCGCCCGCAGATAGCGTCATGTGTTGGGACCGAATGGTAAACGAGCCCGCCTGCTGGAAGAGGCTATCGAGGGGAACAACGGCCGTTGGGTCTGGACTATACGTGACGTTTATGAACCGATAGCCGACCCCGACGCTGGGTAGCACCACCTTCACGCGCTGGTCGACCAGTACTTTGTGTAGTTCAAAGCCCACGGTGTGCTGCTGCAACGATAAGGAAGGGGTTGACTGCACCCAATCCGGGAGCGTGAGCGCCTGCTGATAGTACGCCGAGCCGTACCCGAACACCTTGTTGCTGACCAGGACCTGTAGCGTTTGCAAGATGCCCTCCTGCGGCAGGGAAGCGGGGATGTTCGGGAAAAAAAAGTGTTTAACGGATCCACGTCGAAAAGGACGGGCCCCAGGTCAGCCGTTACGCCCCAATAGCGACCAGCGGCGCGGACCGACGTTCCCCCTCGGGTAGGGTCCGCGCCCCGCTGCTGAGCGAGGCTTTGCGGCCGTGGAACCAGCCAGGCCGCCAGGAATAGAGCAACGAAGAAGCGCCTGCGCATAAACCGTATAAGGAGAATAGAAGTACGGGGAGCCGGTCGCCGGTTGGTAGTGGTTGGACTAGCCAGTCGATGAGCACGGGGGCCACCCTAGAGACGGGTCGCTCCGCGCCCTTAGAAGCTGCGTTCATAACTAAGGGCGGGTAGGAGGGGAAATAAGCTCAGCTGGTAGAGCTGCTTCCGCCCCGGGTTGGAGTAGCTCGCCGTTTCGCCCCCACTGTAGTAGATATAGTACGGATTGTGGCGGCTGTAGGCATTGTGGGCCCCCACCCGCCACACCCGCTCGCCGTGCCCGACGGCCCTGGTGAAGGTCGCGCCCAGGTCCAGGCGGTGGTAGGCCCGCAGCCGGTAGCTGTTTTTCTCCCCGTACACTTCGGCCTCGGGATAGAGGTAACGGTCGGCGGCGAAACCAGCGATAAGCCCGTAGCTCTGATCGATGACGTTGTAGGTACCCTGGGCCAGGGTCAGGGCATTGCCCGTCCCGTAAGTCCACGTCGCCGAGAGCGTGATAGCAGGCCGCAGCTGGTAGATGAGCACCACGGACCCATCGTGGCGGCGGTC
>NZ_FWWW01000058.1 GCF_900176135.1 Hymenobacter roseosalivarius DSM 11622
CACCTACCCTAGTTCTTTGCCGATGGCGTCTGCGACGCGGAGGAGCGGGCTGAGCTTAAGATCGTGATGGAAGCCCTTTGTACTTCACCGCTGCCCGTAGACCCTGCGGTTGAGCTGGAGCCAGCGACGACCACGGCGGAGCTGCCCCTGTGCAACCCGCAGCCTCACCCGCTCGTGTTTACCGACCGACAGTTCGTGGTGACGGGCAAGTTTGCCTACGGCACCCGGGTGGCGGTATTCAGTGCTATTCAAGCCCTGGGGGGCATTCCTGCAGATGCTGCTCCCTCGCGTACGACCAACTACGTCGTTATTGGTGCCTTCGGCAGCCAGGACTGGGCGAGCACGAGTCAAGGGCGAAAAATTGAGAAGGCCTTGCAGCTACGCGCTCAGGGTGCTGACCTGTGAATTACTTCGGAACAGCACTGGAAAGACTATCTCCGCTGATTTGCTAGCTATCGGTTGCCTTTAGTCCAGCCTGCATAACGCTGGTGGTTAGCGACTGTCCCCGCTGTAGTCTTACGCTTACGCTTGACGAGCAACTGGTTACTGGAGCCTGTCCACCTTATCTAACTTCGACAGCTTTCATACTACCAACAGCCGACTTACATTTGGTAGCGTGTGTATCTCAGTTCTACGCTGAATAGCTTTCCCGATGTCCCAACTAGACTTCTTTGCCAGCGCCCCCAAGCCGGCAATGCCCCCGATTACCACTTCTATGCCCAAACTTGACCTGCAAACCCTCGAATCCTGGCTCTGGGACTCGGCCAATATATTGCGCGGCAGCATCGATAGCTCCGACTTCAAGAACTACATCTTCGGGCTGCTATTTCTGAAGCGTGCCAACGATGTGTTCGAGGAAGAAGTAGACTTGATCATAGCCCGCGATGGGGTGAGCCGCGAGGAGGCCGAGGACGAAACCTACTTCAAAATGCCCCCCGAAGCCCGCTGGGCCGAGGTGAAGAAAGCCACCGAAAACATTGGTGTGGCCCTGGATAAAGCCTTTGCCGCCATTGAGCGCGAGAACACCCAACTGGAGGGCGTGATGACGGCCACCAAGTTCGGCGACAAGGAAAAGCTCTCCGATGATACCCTGCAACGCCTGCTGCGCCACTTCAACCAGTATTCCCTGCGCAATGCTGACTTGTACACGCCCGACCTGCTCGGCGACGCCTACGAGTACCTCATCAAGCAGTTTGCCGACGACGCGGGCAAGAAGGGCGGCGAGTTCTACACGCCCCGCGGCGTGGTGAAGCTCATCGTGGGCCTGATCCGGCCCGAGCCGCGCAATAAGGTGTACGACCCCACCTGCGGTTCGGGCGGTATGCTGATTGAGAGTGCGCGCTACGTGGCCGGGCAGCTGGGGGGCAAAGTGGGCAACAACATCAACGTGTCGCTGTACGGGCAGGAGAAAAACCTGGGCACCTGGGCCATTGCCAAGCTCAACATGCTGCTACACAATTTCGACAGCGCCGACCTGCGCAAGGGCGACACGCTGGTGAACCCTCAGCACAAGAACTCGGACAACGAGCTTATGCTCTTCGACCGGGTGATTGCCAACCCACCCTTCTCCCAGGACCGCTGGTGGACGCCGGCCGAAGTAAACCAGGAAAAGAAGCTGGGCAAAGACGGCAAGGAAAAGGAAATAGCCCCCAACTACGCCAGCGCCGTAGTCGATAAGTTCGGCCGCCTGCACTATGGTATTCCGCCCCGTGGCTACGCCGACCTGGCTTTTTTGCAGCACATGCTGGCCGTGCTCAAGCAGGATGGCCGCATGGGTGTGGTGCTGCCCCACGGTACTCTATTTCGGGGTGGGGCCGAAGGCAGCATCCGCCAAAAGCTGCTCGAAGCCGACCTGGTGGAAGGCATCGTGGGTTTGCCCTCCGCCCTGTTCTACAACACGGGCATTCCGGCGGCTATCTGGGTGCTGGCCAAAAGCAAGCCCGCAACCCTGAAGCAGCGCGTGCTGCTGCTCGATGCCAGTCAGGAGTTCCGGGAAGGCAAAAACCAGAATGAGCTGCTGGATACCCACGTAGAGCGCATTCTGGCGGCCTACGCGGCGGGCCAGGATGTGGACAAGTACATGCGCGTAGTGGAGCTGGCCGAGATAAAAGCCAACGACTACAACCTGAACATCTCCCGCTACATCGACCGCAGCACGGCCGCCGCCGCCATCGATTTGCCCACCGTGCACGCCGCTCTGCGCGAGCTGGAAGCCAAAGAAGCCGAGATTGACGAGAAACTGGAACGCTTGCTGGAGGAGATTGGAATATGAAGAGTGGGTATAAGCAAACGAAAATTGGTGAGATTCCGGAGGAGTGGGAGGCGGTGGAGCTTATTGAGGCGTTGGAATTGCAACGAGGCTATGACCTTCCTGTACAAAGCAGGACAAAAGGTGAGCATCCTCTTATTGGCTCCAATGGCATGATTGATATGCACAATGAGTGGAAGGTAGCTGGTCCCACGATAGTTACAGGTCGTTCGGGAACCATAGGGAGACTATACTATGAGGAAGCTAATTGCTGGCCGCTGAATACTACGCTTTATGTAAAGAACACCAAGGGTAATGACCCTAAATATCTTTTCTATCTACTGATAAGCATAGACTTAAAACGCTACGGAACAGGTACCGGCGTACCGACCTTGAATAGAAATGTTGTTCACAAACATAAGATTGCGCTTCCCCCGCTTCCCGAGCAGCAGAAAATAGCCGAAATCCTGTCCACGGTGGATGAGAAGATGGCCGTGATTGACGAACAGCTAGCGCAAACCCAGGAGCTGAAAAAGGGCCTGATGCAGCGCCTGCTCACGCGCGGCATTGGCCATACCACGTTCAAGGATTCGCCGTTGGGGGGCATTCCTGAGAGTTGGAGTATTATAAAGCTCGACGATTTAGTGCAAGTCAATCGGAGTATTACATACGGCATCGTACAACCTGGCCCCTTTGATGCAGATGGAACATTCCTCGTGCGGGGTAAGGATTATTCAAGAGGTTGGGTGAGCCCGGATGATTTTTTCAAAGTGTCTAAACGCGTTGAAGAACCTTATAAAAGAGCCCGACTGAAGAAGGGTGATATTCTTATAACAATAGTTGGAGCAGGGCTGGGTAACCTGGCAATCGTGCCTGATTGGCTTGAAGGCGCCAATATTACTCAGACTACTGCAAGAATTGCAATTGATTCTGAGAGAGCTGACTCCATGTTTTATTACTACGTCTTGCAGTCTCCCATTGGAAGGGAAAATGTCCGTAATTATGAGAAAGGTAATGCTCAACCAGGACTCAATTTAGCTGACGTAAAGAAATTCTTGGTGCCTGCTTTACCACTTTCCGAACAACGCCAAATAGCTCAAATCCTCACCACTGTCGACGCCAAGCTTCAAGTCCTGACTGACAAGAAAGCCCAGTACCAAGAGCTTAAGCGCGGGCTGATGCAGCAGTTGCTCACGGGCCAGCGCCGGGTGCGGGGGGCGGCGGAAATGGCTGGGTAAAGGCGTATTATACCGTCAGCCCGTCCTGCTTTGGCAAGCGCCGCAGGACGGGCTGGTTTTTCAGACATCCATCTATATCCTCTCGAATACTACGTAGTTTATATGAGCAGCGGGCCAGAGTTTGTTACCTCCGAGGAGCCCGCGCTGGCGCTGCTCCAGCAGTTGGGCTACTACCACCTGCCTGGTGCGGCCCTCGCCGCCGAGCGGCCCGACATCACGCAGGTAGTACTGCCCCAACGGTTGCGGGCCGCTATTGCCCGCCTCAACCCCCTGCTCGACGCCACCAACCAGCAAAAGGCCTTCGACCAGTTGACATCGGTAGCCGCTGCCTCGCTGATGGAAACCAACCAGCGCGTGTGGGAGCTGCTGCGGGGCGATACGCTGACGCTGAAGCAGACGCTGGCCAGTGGGGAAGTAGCCTTCGTGCCGGTCCGCTTCCTCGACTACGCCACGCCGGCTACTAATGAGTTTCTGGCCATCAGTCAGCTGAAGTTTCACGGCAAGCATGGCAACTCCATCCCCGATGTAGTGGTGTATGTCAACGGCCTGCCCCTGGGCGTGCTGGAGTGCAAGGCCAGCGGCGCCAACAACGCTTGGGGCAGCGCCTATTCCGACCTGGAGTTTTACCAGCGCAACTCCGAGCGGCTGTTTCACTACAACCAGCTTTGCGCGGGTATCTGGGGGATAGGTGCGCGCTACGGAGCCATCGGCACGCCCCAGCCGTTCTATTCCCACTACCGCGCCCCCGACGATGAGCCCGAGCTACTGGCCTTGCTGGGGGGCAAAATTCCGACGGCCCAGGACAAACTGCTGTACTACCTGTTTCAGCCGGAGCGCTTGCTTGACCTCGTGCGCCACTTCGTGCTGTTTGAGCTGGACGAGGGCCGCATCATCAAGAAGCTGCCCCGCTACCAGCAGGTACGGGCCGTAAACAAGACCATCGCCAAGCTGCAAGCCCACCAACAGGGTGGCGTGGTGTGGCACACCCAGGGCAGCGGCAAGTCGCTGACCATGGCCTATCTGGCTCGTAAGCTGCAAGCGCCCGAGTATGGGTTTGACAACCCGACGGTGCTCGTGCTGACCGACCGCAAAGATCTGGATCAGCAAATCACGACCACCTTCCAGAACGTAGGCTTCAAAAGTGTACAGCAAGCCAGCTCCGTGCGCCACCTCGAACGGCTGCTGCGCAATGACTACGGCGGTATTATTACCACCACGCTCCAGAAGTTTCAGCAAGCCGACAAGGACGCCACGGACGAAACCGATACCACCAACGGCGCCGGTAACCCCACAGACCCCGACGACACCTTTGATGACTCCATAGCGCCCATCCTGCCGCGACCAGTACTGACCTCCCAGTTAATTGAAGGCAATAATCTGGTGACGATTGAGAAAGAGCTAGTTGCCGGCAAGTGGGTAGAAGTAAGCCGAACAGAAATAGAGCTGGTGCCCCTGAGCAAGAAGCAGAACATATACGTGCTCGTCGATGAGGCCCACCGCAGCCACTACGGCTTCCTGGCCGCTTTCATGCGCACCGTGCTGCCCCACGCCAAGTTCGTGGCTTTCACCGGCACGCCTATTTCTAAGGAAGATAAGTCTACGCTAGCCGAGTTCTACGGCGACCAGTATCTCGACGTGTATACCATTGTGGAGTCAGTGGTCGACGGCGCCACGGTGCCGCTGCTTTACGACGCCGGCATTGCTCGGCTCGACGTAAAAAAAGCGGAGCTGGACGCCGAGTTCGAGGTGAAGTTTGGCCACGAGTCGGAGGAGAAAAAGGGCAAGCTCAAGGACGCGGCCCTGCTAAAATATCAGCTCTCAACGGAGCGCGTGACGGAAATTGCCAAGCACCTGCTTACCCACTTTCGCGATAAGATATATAAGGACGAATACAAGGCGCTGCTCGTATGCTCCGGCCGGCGCGCGGCCTTACAGTACCAGCAGGTGATAGAGCAGCTGCGCCAGGCAGGGTTTCATGACTTCACTACCAAAGTGGTGGTAAGCATGGGTTCGCCCAAGTCGGACCCGCTCGCCGAAGAGCAAATGGAGCGCCTGAACTGGAACAAGGACAACCCACACGACCCAAAGCCACTGCTAGCTACCCCAGCGGAAGAAATCAAAGCTGTAACGGAGGACTTTAAGCTGCCCTTTGGCAACGAGGCCGAGCTGGACCAGTCGGGTACCCGCAAGAAGTACGACAACACGGCCATCCTCATCGTGTCGGATATGCTGCTGACCGGCTACGACGCGCCCATTGCTGGCTGCCTCTACCTCGATAAGCCCCTGAAAGCGCACAATCTGCTCCAGGCCATTGCCCGCGTTAATCGCACCTACAAGAGCAAAGCCGCCGGCTACATCGTCGACTACAGCGGCATCACCCAGCACCTGATTCAGGCCCTGGAAATCTTCTCCGGCGACGTGCGCCCGGATGACATTCTCAAAAACCTAAACGAGGAGATTCCCCAGCTGGAGCTCAACCACGCCAAGCTGCTGGCCTTCTGCAAGCCGCTCAAAGCCAACAAGGGCTACCAGCGGGAGGGCTTCATCGACGAGTGCATTCAGTTCATCGAGCCTTTACACCGGCGCGATGAATTCAAAGCGCTGCTAAAGTCATTTAACAAGTCAGTCAATATTGTACTGCCCAACCAGGCGGCTATGAAGTATCAGGGCGACTTCAAGCTCTTCAACGAAATCAAGGTTCGCGCCCGCAACACCTACCCCGACGACGAGGAGCTAAAAATCAGCAAGGACGAAAGCAAAATGCTCCAGCAGCTCATCAACGAGCACCTACTGGCAGCGGGCGTACAAAACCTACTGGAAGAGCCCGTGAGCATTATTGACCGCGAGAAGTTCAAGCAAGAGATTCTGAACGCCTCGCCCGGCACCAAGATGCTGAAGATGCGCAACCAGCTTAAGCACGTCATTAAGCTGGGCATGGATCGCAACCCCGACTTTTACAAACCGCTGGCCCAGCGCCTGGAAGAGCTGCTCAAAGAATACGAAGCTCAGCGCCTCGACCAAGCTCAGTTGCTGCTGGCCTTCAGCGAGCTGGCCGACACGGTCAGCAACGAAAACCAGGAAGGCAACGCCGAAGGGTTTCACACCGAAAGCCAAATAGCGGTGTTCAACTCCATGAAGACCATCTTCGACGGCCAGGCCACCGCCGCCACCCACGAGCTATTCGAGCTGGTCAGTGGGGAGCTGGAAATTGTGGGCTGGCGTGATAAGGGCGAGGTGCGCAACACCATCGAAAGCAAGATTCGCAAGCTGCTCTCCGCCACCATGGAGCGCCCCGCTGCCAAGGAGAAAGCCAAGGAGCTGGTGGAAATACTACGAAAGAACTAAGAATGCCCAGCGTACAGTACGGCGATACAACCATTCATTACACCATTCAGGACAGTCCCCACCTGAAGGCGCACTACCTGAGCGTGGACAAGGAGCAGGGCGTCGTTCTGAAAGGGCGAGCGCTGCCCAGTGCCCAAGCCGATAAGCTCGTGCTGAAGAAAGCCCGCTGGGTCTTGCAAAAGCTGGAGTTGGTGCGCGAGGTAGCCGCCGAAGCTATCGTCACGGGCTCCCGCATCACTTACTTAGGCCGCAGCTATTACGCCGAAGTGATTCAGACCGAAAGCATAGTCTCCGCTCAGGTGGACTTCAACCACTCCCGGTTTCTCATTCAGGTCAATCCGGGAGGGGATAACCAAGCCACCATTAAGCAGGCTCTGGACGCTTTCTTCCGCCAGAAAGCCCAGGAGAAACTGGCACCCCGGGTGAGGAAGCTAGCTGCGGAAAAGGGCCTCCCATACCAGGACCTGAAGTTTCGCCAAATGGCTAAGCGGTGGGGGAGTTGCACCGCCACCAATACCATTATCCTGAACAAGGACGTCATCAAGCTGCCCTTCACGCTGATCGACTACGTGATTGTGCACGAGCTCTGCCACACCAAGGTGAAGGACCACTCCAAGGAGTTCTGGGCGGAGCTGGCCCAGCAACTGCCCAACTGGAAAAGCCTGGACGCCCGCCTGATGGTGTACGGCAACCCCTGATCGTCGGGAGGCGCCTTCCCTTTCCTACGGCCGTAAGGCAACGCCCATGCGAATCGAGTGGCAGGAATACAATTCTGCCGACGGGCCGCCTGTCGGAGGTCTTTTGTGTAATAACTCTTTGATTTTCAACATCAGCCGGATTTTCGGCTGATGCCTTCGAGCGTACCGGTGAGTCGTTGCTGTCGGGTGACGAGTCTTTTTGGACACTACTGACGCAGCTGCTTTCTCTCGCTTCAGGCTGCCAATGCCGCAACGGTGGGTTGCCCGACTCTAGGACGTGCCCTATTTATTCTCTCTACCATTCTTTTTTTAATTCCTGCTCGCCGCAAGGGCGGCAAGTGTATTCTTCCACCTCTAACCTTTTTACGCATGATGAAACTACACCTAGCGGATCGGCGGCAATGTACGATGCGTCTGCTGCTGCAAGGCCCCAGTGGGGCGGGCAAAACCATGGGCGCTCTTTTAATCGCTCATGGCCTGGCCGGAGGCGACTGGACGAAGGTCGCCGTCATTGACACGGAGAACGGCTCGGCCGATCTCTACGCCGACCTAGGCGAGTACCGCGTGTTGCGCCTGACGGCTCCTTTCACCCCGGAGCGCTACGCCGAGGCCCTGGGCGTGTGCGAGCAGGCAGGTATGCAGGTTATCATTCTCGACTCCATCACTCCGGAGTGGGAGCACCTGCTCGACTACCACGCCTCGCTGCCCGGCAACTCCTTCAGCGCCTGGGCTAAGGTCACGCCCCGCCATACGGCCTTTATCCAGCGCCTGCTCCTGTCCCCGGCTCACATCATCGCCACCGTGCGGGCCAAAACCGAGTACCTGCTGGCGGAGAAAAACGGTAAGCAAGTCCCGGAGAAAGTAGGCCTGAAGAGCATCCAGCGCGAGGGCCTCGACTACGAGTTCACCCTCGTCTTTGAGGTGGATTTGCGCCACCAGGCCACCGCCACCAAGGACCGGACCCGGCTCTATAGCGACCAGGTGCCCGTGCGCCTGTGCGCAGAGGTAGGGGAGACCCTGCGCCAGTGGTGCCAGACGGGCACCCAGCCCAAGCCGGAGGAGGGGGTGCTGCGCGCCATCGGGCAGTGCCGGACCCTGGCTGAGCTCACCCAGCTGTACCACAGCCTGCCGGTTGAGCAGCAAACGGAGCTCAAAGCGCAGTTCCAGGCCCACAAGTACCACCTGCAAGTGGCTGCGAATACCAGTAACTCACCTATTCCCCTTTCTTCTTTCCTTCACCCTCAACCCCAACCCACTTATGGAAACCTTGCTACTCGGGCCTAACGCCCGGCCCCTATCCCCACCTGCCTTCGATCGAGAGCCAGACCCGCAAGCGTCTGGCTCTCGTGCTTTTATCGAGGCCAATACCCTGGCTGTGGACCTGCAGGAGCTGCGCCACCAGCACACCATTCCCGTCTTTGTCAAAGACAACGAGCCGCTCATCAGCCAGGCTGACTTTATTGACGTCACGCAGGAAGCCATGCAGGAGGTGTTCCGCGGCGAGCAGATCCTGCTGCCCCAAGTGCGGGTGTCCCACCCCATCAAGGGCCGCATTCCCGAGGCTAAGCATAAGCCCGCCACCCAGCTCGAAGACTGGGAGCGCACGCTCTACTACGAGCGCATGATGTTCTGCGTGGAGGTCCCCACCCTGTTTGACACCATTGAGGGCAACCGCCTTACCCTGCAGGTCGGCGGGGTGAAAGCTTACAACCTGGATAACCTCTACCACCGCAAGGGCGCGGCCGAGCACTTCAAGCTGTTTGTGGGCTTTCAGAACACGGTCTGCACCAACCTGTGCGTGCGCACCGACGGCTATCGTAGCGACGTGCGTGTAAGTAGCCTAGAGCAGTTGCGGGTAGCTGTCTACAACCTGCTGCAGACTTACGATCAGCACCGACACCTGACCCAGTTGCAACAGTTGGGTAATTATGCGCTGACAGAGGCGCAGTTCGCCTTGCTCATTGGCCGCTGTCGCCTGTATCAGTTTCTTCCCGCAGCCGAGAAGAAGAATATTCCACCTTTACTCTATGGCGATCAACAGTTAGCCGCAGTCTGCCGGGACTACTACCGCGACCAAAGCTTCTGCCGCGATAAAGAGAGGCAAATCAACCTCTGGCGCCTTTATAATCTGTTCACTGGGGCCAACAAGAGCACCTACATTGATCAATTCCTGGACCGGACTCTCAACGCGCTGGAATTCGCAGGACATGTACAAGAATCAGTAGGTGGCGGGCCAACTAGCTGGTATTTAACTTAATAATTGAGATTGATATACTTGTGTAACCCAGAAGGTAAATAAAAATGCGGACTTACAAGTCCGCATTTTTATAAATTTTATCCAGTTGCCTTTGGTATTTCCCAAATTCTACTGGCATATCTATTTTCAAACTTAGGCAAATCAAGTACATGTTCTGCTTAAAGATTTTTGCCTCATTGGGGATTGGAGCTGTCTGTTGATTCTCCTTATTTTGATAAAGAAAGTACAATCGGTTATCTTCTATTTCTTCGCAGCCACAGTAAACCAACCAAGCAAGAAATCTATCTAAATCCATTTACTAAGCAGTTTCCAAGTAGAATTTAACTTTGGCATTCGGTTCCATTGTTACGTGCTTGTTATTCTGTTTCTCTAACAAGGCTAACGCTTGATCTCGCTTGTACTCCAACATGCTTGCTGTTGTAGCAACCAGATTAACGTACGCTTCTTGACTCGTCTTACCTTGTGAGACGATGCCTATGATTTCCTTGATCCTACCCATATAGGTATTAGGAAGATCGCCGGGCTCGATTATGCCCGTCAGTTTCAATACATCGCTTTCCATAGTGGGAGTTGGTGAATGTTGAATTATATCTTGATTTTATGCGACTTATTCAATTATACGTGCCGCATTGACTTTCGTGCAAATTTATTCGCACTATTTAATCGGCTGACGTGGGTGAGATGGACTCTGGTTCTTCTTTTTTGGCTTCGCTAATATCTTTTGCAATGTTTGCTTGAAGGTTGGTTGCCCTGGTTCCGTTTTGATGTCCTGAGGGGGGATATTAATGTCACTATTCCCTCTTGAATTTTTAACTTGTTTTTCTTTCATGTTACAAGCTCAATTTGGTGAATCCCTTTCTTGCCGTATGTCTATAACAAAATGGTCTTTCTTCTCGAAGCGCTATTTCCAGTATGGACTCCCATCTTTGCACGCACAGTTCAACCATTTGCCAATAAGTCAACCCTTTACCAGAAGGTTGATTTAAGAAAAATAGTCCTAGTTTATATTTCTTGCATAGTTCACTCTGATGTTTAATACGCTGTATTTTCGAGTCCTGTGTTATTATGCAAGCTCCTTGATCGCCCGCAATAGGAATCCATTCTTCGTCTTTCGCTCCTTGTCCAAAAACCCTTTTTATAGACTTTACTTCTATTTCCGTATGATATTTCTTATTTAATTGTTTTTGAAGTATGTTTAATCCTTCCGCTAGTTCTTCCGGCATATTTTCGTCTATGTAAATAATCATGCCGCCATACAGTATTCAATTGCATTTTCAACTTGTTCTTTACTTATGCCATATAGGGAAGCAATAAATTCAGTAGGCTCACCAGCAATATGTAAGCTATAAATAGTATCAGGATAAATATTGGTATTCTCTATCACAGCATGGCCAAATTGGCGGTCAGGATCACAGACAATACTTTTTGCTTTACCTAATGGCCAAAATCTACTTGCAAGTGCATCATCATCAAAATCTATAAATTTAAAAAACGATCTTATAAAATCTAGATTTAATTGGTTTGAATTATCTAGAGTGACAATAGACTGATCATTTTGCTCAAAATAAATCTTTCTGCCATCAGCGTTAAGGGACTTTAAAACATTTTCATTTGCAAATGGGAATTGCGTGCCAAAGCGTTCAGATAAATCTTTGTGAGCCTTTAGAACTTCTCTAGGTTTAATTCCAATAATATTTAGTTGATGAAAAATATACAGTTCGATTAACGTATGGAAATTGACTGCTTTAGATTGATCAACATACCAAGAATATTGATTATCAAATTCTTTCCCTAATTTTTCGTCCCAGTATGTTTTTATCCAGCGACTTGCCTTATTAATAGACAAGCGCAATATCTGTGCAATATCAGGGACGGTATAAATACCCCCTCCTAACACAGGCTTATTTTCAAAGGATTGCATATCTACAGGGGGTGCCATTATTTCGATTCTTTAATTAGTTCTTTATATGTAAGATGTTTGTTATTGGTATTTGCTAATAGAACATCAAAGCGTGAGCCCTCACTTAATTTACGATTATTAAAGCGAAAAGTAAACTCGTTGACATATAAATGCAGGTGCTTACCGCTGGTGTGGTGATAGACACCAATAATACCGCACTTGAATAATGCCCAAAAGCTTTCTATGCTGTTGGTGTGAACCTTACCGTCTACGTACTGAGCGGCGCTATGCTGAACGACACCATGCACAGACATGCCGTTCAGTGCCTTATAGGGGTGGTGTTCGTCCGTATAAACGGTTGAGCCAGCTTCTACCTTTCCGCAATGAACGGCAAGATAGTGTTAGCAGCGGTATTCACAACAGGCACCGCGTACACCTTACCGTCGCGCTGTAGAATACCGAGTACGGGCGTCTTTGTTTTGGTGCTACGTCCTTCTGTGCGCTTGTTGGCATGTTTATTCTTCTCTTTGCCGCCTACAAAGGTTTCGTCAATTTCAACTTCGTTGGTAAGCTGTCCCTCTTCGGGCGCAAATGCTTGCCGCATACGCTGCAACACAAACCACGCTGTTTTCTGTGTCAGCTTTAAATCACGCCCTAATTGATGCGAAGAAACCCCTTTTTTGTGCGCTGTAACTAGGTAATTAGCGAAGAACCATTTACGCAGCCGTATTTTGCTGTCCTCGAAAATAGTCCCGACACGCACACTAAATTGCTGACGGCAAGAAGCGCATTTCCAGCGGCGCGTTTTGCCTTTTAATTCATAGGCGCGGGTGTGCTCGCAGTACGGGCATTGTGCTTGCCCGTTCCACCGCAATTGAGCTAAATACTCAATGCACTCCGGGTCCTATAGATTAAGTTTAGCTGGCTTCGGATGCGCTCTAGAGGGACTTTCGCTTGATTGCTTGCTTAGTCAGTTACCTCTAGACTTGGCTGCTGCAATTACACTTTCGACAGCACAAACTACTCCAGATAGAGCTAACTTCACTAGTCATGAAAATCGACTTGACCCAAAAACCTGGCGCTTTGTTACGATGATTAAAGTAGCTAAAAGGATACCTAAAACAGGACGTATTGTTGAACCTTCTCATGCAGTCCGCGAATGGAGAAATAGTATTCATCCGTCTGTCGCTTTACAAAATTATATGTCAGAAACTGATCTAGAGCCTGAGGTTACAACTGCTTCTGGACTGTTTGCAATTATTAAGCGCGATATTACATCATAGATTAATAGATCATTTGTACATTTAAAATAAGTGTGTCAATAAGCTCTTGAAATATAGAGTATAATGAGATTTGTTCTGTTATTTATTTTATATAAACCTGCCATCAATTGAATGACAATAGATCGCAGGTTTGTATAAAATAATCGATATCATAACGGCTCAACATTACTTGGTCATTTTCTTCAAATTCATCTTTCGTACTAAAATTTATAAGCAGATTTTTTAAAAGTTGATACCTATCGCTCATAAATGGTAAAGTAAAGTTTAGTAATTGTGCACGCAGACGATAACGAATCCTCTTTGCAAGCAACCCTTCTCCTTCTAACCATTTTTCAGCGGAAGATTGTGTTGATTCACCTTCATACGTAACCACTTCTTCCACTAATATCTCTTCGATTACCTCAATCTCTCCCGAGTCCAGGCTAAAGGCTAATAAAGGAAAAAGGTCACGCAAAGCTGCTTGGTCAGCAGCGAGTCGTAAATCAAGCTGCTGATAAAGTCCATTGCATAAATCTGCAGCAAGCGCAGATAATTCAGTATGGGCAGGGTAAAGTCGCCTATTAGGTTGAACAAGGCGTGCTAGTTTTAGCACATTTGCTATGCGCTCTGCGATGCTAACATCATCTTCAAGGTCAAGGTGAGTGCCAAGCGCTTCATAAAAGGTAGTGATTGAGCTTGGAGCGCTGCGACTGAGCCACCGAGATAGTCTGAGGTGTTTTTCTAAACGGTCAGATGCCTTCTCGTAGGAGTGCCAAGTATGATCAAGTGCCTCAAAGAAGACATTAGCCAATGCTGGCTTTTCTGCCACTATCTTTTGGAGACAATGCAACCATGTCTTTTGCTGATCAGGGGATAGAGCTTCGCAAGGGCTAACATAAAGGGCTGCCACTCCCAGTATTACCCGGGTTTCGGGGCTGTGGTGGACTGCAGGTAAAGCTACATGAACAAAATAACGAGCATAGAATTCTGGGGAAAACGCAGCATTACCTTTAGGCCATAAGCTAGCTTGCTTCGCCTCGCTTACTAATTCCTGCGCCTCAAGAGGAGATAGGGCTGCAACTTGGGTATGATTATAGGTTGCATAGGCAGCTTCGTGACTGGAACGGGTTGTAGCTTGTAAATAACTGCGATCAGCTAGTAGACCAGTTCTTTCCCACCATTGCGCTTGCTCCGGGGAAGGAGTTGGGCCCAATACTTCATTAGAAAGCGGATAATTAAGGGGTCCAAAGGCGCGAAGGCGCAGTAAGGCCAACTTAACCTCTTCCGTGGTGAGCAACTCACGAGTAACGGCGTGAGCTAAGTCCTTGGCTATTTTAACAGCGCGCTCAAAATGAAAACGTTGCTGCTGCGCAACGGGGGAATAGTAATTCGGGCCTTCAATGAAGGCCGAAAACAAGGTTGCGTTCGGCAGAAGGTGCAATCTGCCTACCCGCCTCTCTAGGCGTTCAGCTAGCATCAGGCCATCAAATTCATAGGATACCAGGCCACCAGGAAGCGAGGTGGCGCGCCGCTGGGGACGCGATAGTTCTAGCCCTAAAGCATCACGGAGATGGGGATAAGCAGCAGCATAGCGATCAAGCAATTCCTGTAGCCGGTGAAAATAGGTTCGACGACGGCCATCGAAGGCTTCCGGCGTGTAATCTGCTCTTCGCCGATAAACAGGGGAGGCTTCGTAGTAAGCCAGCAAATCATCACGCTCAATCTCGAATGTAGTGGGCTTAGGATGCATACAAGGAATAACGCTAAGGCCCTATCTATTGACAGCTGAGAAAGTCGCGCTGAAAAATCCAAATTCCGGGTCAATTAATAAGCGCCGGTCGAGCAGCGTATTTTGCAGCTCACAGCTTGTTTCACTGGTCATGGCGCAAGCAAAGCAGGCAGCACGCACCAAGGGAGTACCTGCTTGGGCATCCGCATGCCAGCAAATCGGGTCGGCAGGACAGTCAGTAGCTCGTAACAGGGCCTCCCGCAAGAGCTGACGCATAAATGCCGGGCGGGCTTGGTGTGTTAGGCCACCCATGCTGCCTTGACTCCCTTCCGTTGCATACAGGAGTATGCCAGCATGACCCGGGTGGTCGGGGGTTGCTGGACGCACATAAATGCGCTCTTGTACGGAAGCGGCTGGATAACCACATTTCCATTCCAATTCTCGAATGAGTAAATGCGACAGCGTATGAACCAGCAACTGCCGGGGCGTTGCCTGACTAGCTTTTTGGCGCTGCATTTCATTGAGTGGGTTAGCCACATCCTGCATAAGAGATGAGCACGTCTTCGCAATCTCCCCCCCGTGTTCCCAATTCCCTTTTTCCCAACGCGCTACTGCATCCAGGTCAAGCTCTAAGAAAATGCCTTCTCCGCTGCTTGCCAGGGCCGGTAGTGCCTGTACTGTAGTTCTTTCCGTTTGATGTACTCGCTGGGGTAAGATGCTGAGGCGGTGGGCTTCGTCCAACGCATCAGGGTCAAGCGGTTGGACTCGCGTAAAGGCTAACTGAACACGCGTAATGCGAAGCTCGTCTACACGGCGCACCTGCTTGATTCGACCACTTAAGCAAGGCGCTGTAGGGTCGTTAATTGAGTCATCCTCCTCGCCCAAGTCCGCAAGTGGTACGTTGCGAAAGGCAAAATCAGGAACACCGTCCACCTGCTCATGACCTGTGAAAACTTCATATTCCTGCCTTTTAAGTCGTTCTGTAGGCGACTCGTCAAGAGGGGGAGCAGGCGTTTCTTGAACAAAATCACGGCGTAACTGACCGAGTTCGATTGAACTTAATCCAGCGCGTAGGTTAGCACCATTAGTTGGCGCTACGCGGAGGGTCCAATATTCATGACGAGTTCGGTCAGGGTTTTCTTCTAAAGTACCCGCGTATTTTCCCTCCAGCGTTTCTAAAATTGCCGCTGGTGCAGGCGCCTCAAGGAGCAACTTTTCCGGTAAGTACAACCCCGTGTACGCCAAAGGAAAGTAAAGATTATTGCCTGTAGTCAAGCCCCGCTGCATGGCCTGGGTGCAGTGCTGATAATCATCAGCCGCAATCCATGGGCGGCCGCCGTTACAAGTTGGGCGAAGTCGCCCTACCTGGGCCAGGTTGGTGCTACCGTTGCAGGAACTGCAGCGAAGTACGACGCCGGCATAAGAATCACTACTTAGGCCGCCCCCCTGCCATAAAAGCTGTGGTGTCGCACAGCAGTCGGCTTCATCAAATAAGTGATGAAAGATTCCAGTGCGCCCTGGAATAGGGGGGCGAGTCTGTCCCTGCCGTTGGCGCATCTGCGCTCCTAGAAATTTCGCCCAGGGCACGTCGGCAATATGACCGTGAGGACAAATGAGTACCAGTGGTACAGGTTCAAGCAACGGTCGCGAAGCAGCCTGTTCCTCCAAATTTTGCGGACCACCGGGTACATACCGGGCCGAGCGAGGAGGCACAAAGCGGAATTTACTCGCGTTTGTGGGGACATTAAAGGAGTCTTGAAATTTCTTTAAGGCATCTTTATAAATACGTAAGTGCCGCTCCTTGGCTGTACGTGACGGATCATATAAATATTTAGGGAAGTGAACTGCGCTAGGAGGTAAAAAGTCACGCAGACCAGCTGGCCGAATCGTGTTAAAGCGTGACAACTCAACCTGAGGTACAGCAACCAGATATTCTAAAGCAGTGTAGCCACGGCTTTCTTGCAAAAAGCGCACGAAACGAGGGTCTTCTACTAAATGAATTCGAGAAGCTTCAAGTGCTCCGCGAAGAACCTGCTTTCGCTCGAGCATATCGACTTCATTTCGATTTGCTAATGCCTCACGCACTGTTTTTAACAAGGGCCAGCGATCAATGCTGTGCGTCATCACCACGCCCCACGTCGTCAGCTTCAGAGCCCCTACACCGTGAGAGGCTAAGAGTTCAGACCGTTTAAGAGGCTCATTATACTGGGTTTTATTTTTAAGACTCTGGGAGCTGCTCATTCTTGCTCAATTTTAAGGGCAGTTTGGGGTTCGATTTCACGCAGTGACCAATTCACCCGCCACTGATCAGCAGCTGGCTGGGCTTGATTAAGGTCAGCATATAGCCGTTGGTTGCCTGCCGTAGACGCACCGAAAGCGAGCTTTTCATTTAAGGTCGGCACTAGCGCATCGCGCCTGCTTTCCCACTGGGTAAACAGGCGGTCTACTTGGCTTTTAAGAACGACAAGTTCCTCTTCTCCCAGTAAGTGGCGCACATTGTCGCCAACTACAGCTGCATCGAGTTTAATAAGGTTTTCGTGCCGGCTCTGAAAATAGTCATAAACCACTGCTTTGATGATTGCCGTTTGCGCGTCGGTTAGATCGCCGGCGGATGTGTTAGGACCAAACGAAGGCTGTTGCTGCCTTATCATAGCCGCCAGTACCGTCGGCAGATAACGGGCAAGCGCTTTGTTGGTAAAAGGCGTAATGCTCAAGGGTTCAACGAAAGCATACAGTCGGTCGTGGAAGTCGGTGAAATGCTCAAAGTGAGAGAGGTCCCGGGGGCGGAGCGGATGGTGCAGGGTTATGACTAACCCTGCGTGCTCGCGCGCGACGCGGCTACTGGCTTGGATGTATTCAGCCATGCTTTTAGGCATGCCGTTTACGAGCATGATGTTCAGGCGCCCAATGTCGATGCCAACGGAAATCATACTGGTAGCCAGTAGCAAATCGGGGGTAGTTCGAACATTTTGGCTACGAGCTCCTAAGTCGTAAGGAGTTTCAGCTCGCACTAATGCTGCCTTTACCTGATTGTCGTTCATGCGTCCTGTCAGTTCTATAGTTCGCAGGTAGCGGTAGCTATAGTGGAGTGGCTGAGTGAGGAGTAGGTCATCGAGCAGGCGCAGGTAGTCACTTTGCAAGAAAGTATCCACTTGCGAAGCCGTTTTACCTACCTCTCGTAGGCTGCCGAAGTAAGCGACAACACTGTAGTAAGCATCTATGAGTGCGTTTGTGTCCTTATCTCTCTCTCCATCAGTACTAGGGGCATATACTGCTGCAGAGTTCTCTGTTAATAAGCGATGGGCCAACAGCAAGCCGAGTAAATGGCGTTGCGTTATCATTAATGTTTTGCCGGTGGGGCATACGCCTAGGTAGCGCCGTTTCGAAAGCTCCTTTTTATCTAGGTCACGGCGGTATACAGCATAGAATGAGTTGTCCGCTCGTACCCCTGGCTTTGGAAAAACATTTACGTGGCGGTCATACAGCGCCCATACCTGCAACACGGTATTGCGAGTCGTTGCTGTAGAAGAAATGATCTTCGCTCGTGTCCATTTTCCTTTACCATCTGGAACTCGGCACAACTGGTCGAGCACTGATTCAAAAAGAGCAACGGACGAACCGAGTGGCCCTTGCAAGAGGTGAAGCTCATCCTGGATGATTAAGTTAGGCGGGCGTTGCGAGGTCCCCGACCGACGATTACCGAAGAGGCGTCGCGTGTCATTTGTTGCCGCATCATCAGTTTTATGGGCAAGCGCTGCAAACTTGTCAACCGTCCCAAATAAAAGCGTAGGGGGACGATGGTACAACAACTCATCACAGAGCAGAATAGGTAGTGCAGGGCCGTCAATTCCGTCCTCATCGGGCCCAAATAAACAACCCAGCCCCAAACAGTTGAAAGTGGACTGATTATTAGATTGTAACCCTCCAACTGGGCCACCATAGACGCCGGCCTTCAAGTCGAATAAGTCGGTGCCGCAACAAGGGCAAGCGACTACTGGAATTTTACCGCACTCTGCCCGTGCCCGTGTTTCAAGTTCACGGCGCATATCATCCGTAGTGGCCAACTTGTAGTCGTTTCCCCACTCTGCGATTTTAGTGCTAATCGTATTGGAAATATCTAGAAGCCCCGTGCCAGGGGTTTGGGCGTTTCCGACATTAGGTATGCTTAGCTTATTGGGCAGGAACTTGCTACCAACCCAAAGACCGATACTAAAGGGCTCTTTTCCCAAGGTGTCTAGTAATCGCGGCCAAGACCTAACAATTTCAAGAGCTAAAACCAGACGGGTAGCCCTTTGAAACTGCTGAAGGGTGAGCAACCGCAAGGTATAGCGCATTAGCACCGCCGTGCCCCCACCAGTAGTTGGGTATGCTAATCGACGATGTAAGGCACAAAAAGCAATTAAGCCAAGGTATGCCTCGGTTTTACCGCCCCCAGTAGGAAACCATACCAAGTCAACCAGGGCATTACGTTCATGCCACTCGGTTGGGGGAGTGGACAACTCAAATAAAGCTTGGCTAGAAGTGGGCTCAGGCCGTACAAACCCATCAATATTTAGCAGAATAAATGCTAGCTGGAAGGGTCTCCACGCCGCGGGCTGGTTGCCTCGCAGCTTATCATTGGCCTGCGCATAAAAATTGGCGCTATAACCCTGGCCTCGGGTTTCTTTAAGAACAGTATTGGTTGGGTCTCCGGGCCGCCATGTATTCTTGCCCACTTTACTACCATGCCAGAGCTGGACAAACATGGCCGCATTTGCCAGACGAAAGGCCTGCAAAGCAGGTGTGTCAGTGGCCAACAACTCAATGTTGCGCCGCATGCGGTCAAGGTCCCGTTGGCAGCACTGCATCTGCTCTCTCACAAGGGCATGCTTCTCGGGGCTTTCAGCCTTTAATGCCTTGCTCGTTTGTTTGTTAATCCAGTGTTGATAGTAAGCAATAAATCGACGTAGACCGTCCAATATATCTGAGTCTTCAGCTTGTCCGGTTACTCCAAAATCACCTAACCACTGAAATCGCAATACATCATCCTCCGTCAGGAGTCGGGCTTCTGGTTCATCGCTAAGGGAATGGGGTGCTGCCGGGGAGATGTCCGGTACGTCCTTATAGGGTAAATAGTTGGTTTCAGCCCGAGTGACTCTTTTATAGTCATCGGGTAATGGCCAGGAAGCTGCTACCCCGTGGCCAATGGCATAGGGAGGCGCATGACGATATAGAAACTTAATTGTCGCATCTTCAGCCAGCAAACTGCCGGTATCAGTGCTAGCCCCTGCTTTTTGATAAGGCAGTAAACCCCCAGGCACGTTTAAAGCTAAGTTCACCCCAAACAAGCAATGAGAGGCAGTGCTAGTATCGTAGGAAGGGTATGGTCCCCCTTCGTCGACCACAACAGGTTGGCTAAAATTTTCAGCCTGTACTTTCACGAATAACGCTTCGGCACGATGCCGATCATCTCGGCGAAGCAGGATGCGCACGCGGAGGCGATGGCCATCCGCTGAGTGCGGAACTGGGTCGCATGGTTGAGCCAGTTGGCCTCCGTTATCTGCTTCAAAAGTAAAACAGCTTTCGTGACGGCCATGCCGAAGACGCTGCTGCCATTCGCCTAGGGCTAGCGGCAATTCGATACGCTCATCCTTGGCTTGCCAGTACGTGTTGTAAGCATCGGTAGAGCGCAACGGGAAGGCTAACTTTTGAAAGGCCTGGTACGTGAAGTACAGCTGTTGTAAATTCTCTATTTGTTGGGTGAGTCGCTGGAATCGTGTTGACCCACGCACAGCCGGGTCCTCACTAAACCTCAAGCGATCCCACTGGCGAAGAAGGGCGTCTGAATCAGAAGTTGAAGCGGCTAGAGCATCTTCCGTTTCGTCCGAATCAGGGATATCTGGCGTATCATTTATTCCTTCAGCAGATCGACGTTTTTTGCTAAATAGGGCGTCAGTCTCTCTGCGAATCCGTTGTAACGCGCGCGAAAGCTCTGCGTAGGCCTCTTTATCTCGAGTGTCAGGCACTTCCCGTACGCTTAGCAAGGGGCCAGCTGCATGGTTAAGGCGCACTTCGAAATAACGGCTTAGTAAAGGGCCATATTCTGCGTCTACGAGAAGGCGGCTGTAGTGAGGATTTTGTGGATAATCAGTTAATAGTAGGGCAATATGCTTTTTATCGGAAGCTGACACAGCTTCATATCTTCGGTAGCTTAAGTATAGCGTCGCATTTGGATCTGCTGCCGGTACGCAACAACTCAATCCCATGTAACGCGGGTATAGTTGGCTGAAATTGCGTAGTGGGTCGGCAGCTGGCACTAAATCATCATCGGGGCCGGCCAGGGGCTCATCATTTGCGCCATTCGGTTCTACTCCAACTGGGGCTTCGGTATCCTCATATTTATCCAGCGAAACAGTAGACTCGGTATCCTCGGCGCTATCCAGTACATCATCAGTCTCATCCTCGTCTGGTGCTTCATCCCTATCGAGTGGTGCCAAGGCTAAACGCACTGGAGGAAAAAGAATACCAGTATGGTAAATACCAGTAGGAGCGCCGAGTAGAATCTCTGGTTGATTGGCTGAAGCGTTTCGTAGGTCAAATAGACGCTGTCTTCCCAATAAGTCAGCTGAGCCACCAGGACCTAAAAGTCGACGACGCACAAAATCCGCTAGTTGGTCACGAGTTTCTTTAAAAGGATCAAGGCTTGGCATATGTAAACGTTGGTAGCAGACTATTGATGATGTAAGATAAATTGGGGTGTAAGAAGGTTATTTTTTGAGCAATGCAGCAGTTAAAATTGAAATAAAATACTCATAAATATCTTCAGTGAATTCTGGTAATTTTCGGTGGTCCGTATCATAGAAAACCTTGAATTTATCAGGATGCAGGCTCACATGATGGACTAAACTTTGCTTGATAGTATCCTGTGATATTTGTCCACTATTGTGAATTGTACACTGCTGCCACCAGGCTAGTAGCTCACGCCGAACCTTTTGGTACTCTTGGCGCAAGGAGGCTTCTTCCTGGTTGGATAATGTTCTCCGCCACCGTTCCTCTCGATGCAGGAGCTGCATCTCATCTATCTGCCCGCTTTGACTGCCTATTACTTGGTAAATAGCATTTCTATTTTGCCAGCTACCGGGCACTCTCGTTGTAGACTCAACGGGCTGGCAGTAGTTATCCCATGCTAAATAGGTTCGGAGGAATGTTGCTTCAGCTACATGCAGCTTGATGTCGCCAAAACGCCCCTCAACCATGTGCCGATATAACCGCTCAGGGTTGTATCGATAATGCTTATATGCAAACTCTCGAAGTGCTTGTTTCCAAAAGGGTAACTCGCGAGATCGGGTAGCGGAGGCTGTCTTGGTGGCTGCTCTTCTTAAGGACTCTCGCAATTGCTTTTCATCGAGAAAATGCTCGCCGCTACGTACATCGGCAAGCAAGCATTTTTCTAGCATCCACTCTTCATTGCTGTGTCTATGCACCCACACTGGGCGTTCTTCGGGGGCTATAACCCGCCGAGCGCGCGCATTAAGCTGCCTTATACTAGAATTAATTTCTTCTGTAAATAGGCCAGTGGCAAATGGGGCGCTTTCAGCATCATCTCCCACAAATGCAGTGACCAACTCTTCGACATCCTCTGCTTCTTGAAGACGAATTGCTTGGTCTACGTCATCGGGTGTACGTTGCGCTGGAGATATATGAAGCACAGCATCGTCAAGCTCGGCTAGCGCAGCTTCGGAGGGAATGCGGCCTACTTCGCGCGCGGCCGCTTGGTCCTCATCCGTTAGGGCTGTCCACTCATCATTCTGTTGAATTAGTAATTTAGGTCGTGGCTTGCTGGCAGGCTTTTTAGGCAATGGTGGCGAAATATTGAATGCAGGGTCAGTACTAAGCTCGATATTAGTACCAATACGATTGAACAATGAAGGCGCGCGGTAAGCAGGTAATGCTGGTGAGGCAGCATTTAAGTCAGCAGCTAGCTCTGTAGCGGCGAGGGTAGGGTCAGTAGGGTTTGCATAAATTGTTAATGGCCATAGTTGACGATGCAGTGCATCCCGTTCCAGCTCGAATTGACGAAGTGCTCCATGACAGAACACATCATGGAAAAGCTCTTTATGAAGTAACCAATGCAAATTATTAGATGCTGGCAGCTGTCGTAAAGCCCACCAGTAACGTGGTTGAACCCCCGTCACATACACCGGCCAAGAGGGGTTATTGTCGATAACATTTAATTCACTGGGAGCAATAAAGGTTAGATGAGTAAATTCTGCTAGCCGTTGGGTACGCAAGTCTTGCGTCAGGCCCAGAAAGCCAGGTAAGTATCGAGGCTGGCTCACATGGATAGGTACTATAACATAGGCCCGTTCTTTTGGCAGCTGATTCAACTGCCGCCAAAGCGGCTGCATGACAGCTAATAAGTCTGTAATCTGCTTTGCTAACCCCTCCAGCTTACGTCTACGCTCACCGCCAAGGTGAATTTGACTGTATTGCCGGTATATATAGTCAGCTACAGTACGGGCAGTGGTAGCATCGCGTATCCAATGCAGAAGGTTCCACGGTAAGGGACTTACGTAGTCTGTATTGTCTTCTGTCGCCCGGGCCGCATTTTCTGCGTCTTGTTCTTGAACGTATGCCGCCAGAAGCTTTCGTAATTGGACTTCCTTGCCAGAGTCTGTTGTTAGGTAAAAATGATTGCTCTGATAATTAATTTCACGGGCTGATGGTTGACCGAACCACAAAGCTTGCGTCGGCACAGCTTGAACTACAACCACCTGCTTAGGTACTTCCCCCCATGTCAAGGCTCGTGGGCGCATTGTAGTTGATACGACGATTTTGGCTTTTGGACAGGTGCTTTTATTATATGTTCCACTAGCCGGCACCCGCCCAAAAAAAACAGGATGCTACTACGTTTCAGTACTGCAGCACGCGCTAGTGCAGTTGATTCTTTAGGCTGACCTAGGGTCCACATAAGTGGGGCTGTGCCAGGTGAGGTTGCTGCCCTCACGGACTCAGTGTTATGAAGTGACTCGCCCACCCAGCGTGGCAAATCCTTTGCAAGATTTTTAGCGCACCAAATAGCCACAGGTTGGGGTAGTCCAGCGATGCATCCACCTGTAAGAGACATGGATGAGTCATCAGCCGAAGGACTATAATAGGCTAGCATACGAGCAGCAACGGCCGGTGGCAGGGCTCTTTCTCCCTTCGATAATTCGTATATGGCGGGCTGCTCGGTCGAAAGTGATAGTATGCTAGAAGGCGCCTGAAATGTCAGAATCGTTTCTTCAGATTCTTGCAATGCATGCTTTTCGACCCCATGTAAGGTAAAGTATGGGTTATGCGTCCCTTTACGCCAACTTAATGGATTGAATAATTGAATACGTTTAAATGATGGCTCCTCACAGGCTAAATCTTGCGCTAACCAGTCAGTAATAGTAGGCCATTGGGCCACGCTCTCTTGTGCAGCCTCTACGGCCAACATAAGACTTAGTGCGGAAAATAAACGCTGCCGCAGCGCTGCATCGCCGAAACCAAAGTGCAGGTGAACTTCAACTAGACCTGATGTCTCTTGCTCATTCCGGATTCGAACTTGACGCACTTGCTCGCGCAACCAACGCAGCAAATGCTCATCTGCTGTGTCTTGACCATCTAGGTTGGCAGCCTTAACCAGCCAACCTAATTCTGCTGGCCAGGTCGGTAAATAAGTTAACCATTTTTCAATTACCTGGGTAAAGGTAAGGTTCATATAAAGCCTATTCTAATAAAGATAAAAGTATCAATAGCTTAAATTCTTTCAGTACTCAAAATGGTGTAGTCCAGTAAAAGTACACAGCGGACTAAAGTAAGTTAAATTTAGATTATATTCTAATGGGTGTAACTAATGGTAGCTGAGACCAGATTATTACTGGTTAAGTAAGAACAGAGGGCTACTTTCAAATAACCTTCTAACGCTTCGTTAAATGTAAGCCTGCGAGTTTCTTCGATAAGGGGCCACTAGAGTTGAGTTTCGCATCCTCCTCTAAGGATCTGTGTAAGCGTGGAACAGACGTGGTATACATATGAAAAGGTTTTACCTATAAATGCATGGGGTACCTCACTCAAAAGCTTTGATTGAAAAAAATAATTTTTTTGTAGGAGCGGTAGGCGAACGCATACCCCAGTACACCCCCCTTGCCAAAGCCAGAAAACTGAATCCAATAGACCGCTTTGTCCAGGGAAGCGACGGCTATCGGCGCCTCGCGCCACCTGTTGCTTCTGACTTTCGAAGGGCGAAGAATAAAAACTGAATTTATTCCGCCAACGGAATAAATTCATGCTGTACCTAACTGGTTCATCTACAGACTTTTGTTAGATGAAACGATTAAAGTCCGTTGGCGGAATTTAATCGTTCTATTTTTCCCAAAAACGCGCAGCGCCTGTCCCTCGGATGATGGCGTCGCGCTTCCTACGGAAAGTGGGCTTGTGAAAGAGGCGCACAAAATCTGCCGCTCGGTGGCCCGGAGCGTACTGGGTTAGTTACCTCGCTCCGCATCCTCCCGTCGCGCCCGACGGATATGGCCCTACGCTGCGCGCTGGGAAGACGGGAGACGAACTCCCGGTCGTGTCTATCCTTAGCGCCTGCTGGTGAATAGGTCAACCAGCCTCTTTCTACTATGGCCCAGCCACTAACCACCGCCCAAGTACAGGCCGCCCTGGCCAACGCCCCCCTAACGCCCATGGATCGCAAGAACGCGGTGCTGGAAAGCCTGACCTACCGCTCCGAAGTACCCAGCGACACCTACCGCTCCGCCCTCGACAGCCACGGGCTGGTCAAGCGCTTTGGCTACGACACCGACCCCTCGGGGGCGCTGGTGCGCAAACCCCTGCTTGCCCGGAAGGATTTTGCCGATGGCTCCTACCGCCAGGGCGAACGGCTAGTAGACCGTGCTGGGCAACCGGCGTTCGAAAGCACAGGGCAGTTTGTGGTCGCCTCCTCCGGGGCCGAGATCAGGCTCTATGATTCGGTCATCAACCGTCTGGGTACCTCCGCCGACCCCCAGGACGGGGCCCTGTGGAAGGCCCTCACCGGCGACAACACCCACGATGTCATCTTTACCGGCGCCATCCGGCTGGCCATCAGGCAGGAAGTGGTCGACGCGACGCGCGGCTACAAGCAGCCCCACTTGGTAGAGGCGTAGCAACGAGTACCCCGCATTGGCTCTATGCTAGTGCGGGCGTACTGGCTACGATTAGGATTAGTACGCTAACGGAATCTCGCTCCCCACAATTGGGGAGGACGACGGATACACCCCTACACCACGCCCCCCTAAGGCGCGATGCCCGCAGTCGCTCCGCCTGGTGCTACCTAGAAGTGCGCAGCCCTTCTCAAGCCTCCCAGCGAAGCGAACCCGTTTGCAAGCCTCGCACGCATAGTTACTAGCATAGCTAGGGTAGAAGCGGATGGGTGTGCGCTGTAAGCGAGACCTGGCTTATAAAGCCTACTTCTCCCTGGGCAAGGCTCTCAAGCTGGCGCCGCACTCTCTACTACGTAGTGATTGTTAGTATAGCATCTGCGCTTCGAGCATCCATTTCCCGCGCTTTGCTCATTCGAAAACCGTGTCTTGGGCTTCTGCGCTTAGAGCCCGGTCTTCCCGCGGTGCCTTTATTGTTAGTATAGCATCTGCGCTTAGGCATGGAAAATAGGGAACAGCGCATGAACTACTGATCCGCTGTAATTTTTATACGGCCGCAATTCCTATATCAGCGCTAAACAGAACCTCATCTACTTAGCAGGCTTTGTTAGCTTTGGCAAGACAATGTTGATTAGTGTGTGACGTCCTACCTTTTGTCTGACCTTTCCTGGAAAAATATGGCTAGCTTTGTTGGGCTAAGGCATTGTCGGCTGGCAAGAACAAGTCTGCTTAGGCGCAACAAGGCAAACCTTATTAAGCATACTTGCGCAAACTAGCACAAAGTCGTAGTTTGCACCGCCGAAACCAACCTATACGGTTGCGAACGCACCGGGCCCATAGCTCAATCGGTTAGAGCAACTGACTCATAATCAGTAGGTCCTTGGTTCGATTCCAAGTGGGCCCACGTTATACCCCTGTAATATGCTAACAATCAGCATATTACAGGGGTATTTATTTTGTATTGGGACAGCTTACGGGACAAGACTTGGAACTAGCTCAACTTAGTTATCCACTATGCTTGTGGTAAACTTTCTTTCTTCTACTTTCAAAGACTTAAAGCTAAAGTTGGCTTCAGCCTATAAAGCTGGGTGACTCTTGTCTTTTTAAAGCAAGCTAACCTAGCCCTAAGTTGATCCATTTGATAAAATATAAAGCCTGAACTGGCTCCACTATCTTATAAGTCGCCCAACTTATTTTCATGGCGGCTTTTTGCAATACTTCAGTAACACCACCCGTGGCCAAGCAAAAGAAAGAAACCACCGAAGAACCGCTCGAAAAGCAGCTCTGGAAAACCGCCGACAAGCTCCGCAAAAACATTGATGCCGCCAAGTACAAGCACATCGTGCTGGGGCTCATCTTCCTCAAATACATTTCCGATTCCTTCGAGGAGCACTACGCCAAGCTGCAAGCTGGTGAGGGCGAATACGCCGGGGCCGACCCCGAAGATAAGGACGAGTACAAGGCCGAAAACGTGTTTTTCGTGCCCGAGTACGCCCGCTGGCAGTTCCTGCAAAACAACGCCAAGGGCAGCCAGATTGCCGTGCGCGACCCCGAGGGCAAGGAAGTCATCGTGGGCATTGGCGGGGCCGTGGACAATGCCATGGACTGGATTGAGAAGGACAACCCCCCGCTGAAGGGCGTGCTGCCCAAAGTATTTGCCCGCCAGAACCTGGACCCTACCAGCCTGGGCGAGCTGATTGACCTGGTGGGCAACATCGCGCTGGGCGACGCCAAGGCCCGCAGCGCCGATGTGCTGGGCCGCGTGTTCGAGTACTTCCTGGGCGAGTTTGCGCTGGCCGAGGGCAAGCAGGGCGGGCAGTTCTACACCCCGCGCAGCGTGGTGGAGCTGCTGGTGGAAATGCTGGAGCCCTACTAGGGCCGCGTGTATGACCCCTGCTGCGGCTCGGGCGGCATGTTCGTGCATTCCGAGAAGTTCGTGACCGAGCACCAGGGCCGCGTCAACGACATTTCCATCTACGGGCAGGAAAGCAACCAGACCACCTGGCGGCTGGCCAAGATGAACCCGGCCATTCGGGGCATCGACAGCTCGCAGGTGAAGTGGAACACCGAAGGCTCGTTCCTCAACGACGCGCATCGCGACCTGAAGGCCGACTACATCATCGCCAACCCGCCCTTCAATGTGAGCGACTGGGGAGGCGAGCTGCTACGCACCGATGGCCGCTGGCAGTACGGCGTGCCGCCCACTGGCAACGCCAACTTCGGCTGGATGTAGCACTTCCTCCATCATCTGGCCCCCACGGGGCAGGCGGCCGTGGTGCTGGCCAAGGGCGCGCTCACCTCCAAAAGCTCGGGCGAGGGCGATATTCGGAAGGCACTGGAGGAGGGTGGAGTGATTGACTGCATCGTGAACCTGCCGGCCAAGCTGTTTTTGAACACCCAGATTCCGGCGGGCCTGTGGTTTATGAACCGCAGCCGCCAGGGCGATGGCCGCTTCCGCGACCGTAGCAATGAGATTCTGTTTATCGACGCCCGCAACCTGGGCTTCCTGGTGAACCGCCGCACCCGCGAGCTGTCGGCCGACGACATCAAGCGCATTGCCAACACCTACCACCAGTGGCGCAACCCCGGCGGCAGCTAAGCCGATGTGCCCAGCTTCTGCATGGCCGCCCCCCTAGCGCGGGTGCGCGAGCTGGACTACGTGCTCACGCCCGGCCGCTACGTGGGCCTGCCCGACGACGAGGACGAGTTCGACTTCACCGAGCGGGTTACCTCGCTGTGGGCCGAGCTGGCAGCCCAGCTAGGCGAGGAAGCCGCGCTGAACAAGCTGATTGCGGATAACCGGGCGAAGATTTTAACGGCTTAGGAAGTATGAGCGCGCAGACGGAAATACAGTGGGGGGAAGTGGAAACATTAGAGGAAGCGTCGCTTGACTGGACGGAATATAAATTCCACCAAGTTGTGGACGTAATTGACTCAATGCACAAAACACCTAAGTACAGCACCACAGGTTATCCTATGGTGCGTGTAACAGATGTGAAGAAAGGAGGGCTTGATTTGAAAAACACTTTGAAAGTGGACAAAGATGTTTTTGAAGAATTTTCCAGAAATCACAGACCAGCAATAGGAGACATTGTTTTTACTCGCGTTGGTTCTTATGGCAATTCAAGCATTGTTAAAACTAATGAGCCTTTTTGTCTAGGCCAGAACACAGTTTTTATAGTGCCAAAACAGGATGCAGCTTTCCTTTACTATTACCTAAATTCACCAGAAGGACAGTCACAGATTGAGGGTAGTGTTGCGGGTTCTACGCAACCAACAATAAGTCTAAAAAGCATCAAGGATTTTGATATTACCCTTCCCGGCCTTGCAGAACAACGCGCTATTGCCGCCGTCCTCAGCAGCTTGGATGACAAAATAGACCTGCTACACCGCCAGAACGCCACCCTAGAAGTCTTGGCGGAAACGCTGTTCCGGCAGTGGTTTGTGGAGGAGGCGAAGGAGGATTGGGAGGAAGGCTATTTGGGTGACTTATTTACCCTGCAAAGAGGATTTGATTTGCCGATTCAAAATCGTGCGCCCGGTAAATTTCCAATTCTAACGTCGAGTGGATATAGTGCTGGGCATAATGAATTTAAAATAAAAGGGCCGGGAGTTACAACTGGCCGAAGTGGAGTTATTGGGAAGGTCTTTTTTGTAATGGAGGACTTCTGGCCTCTGAATACTTCACTCTTTATCAAAGAGTATAAGCTGGGTACTCCTTTGTTTTCCTACTTCACCTTGAAGTTTGCAGACTTAGAAGGATTTAATGCAGGCTCAGCAGTGCCAATATTGAATAGGAACCATGTGCATGCACACGTTACACCAATTCCTCCAAAAGATTTGATAAATAGATTTGAGGAAGTGGCATATCCACACTTTAGGAAAACCTATCAGAACACTAACCAAATCCAGACCCTTTACACCCTGCGCGACACGCTGCTGCCGAAGCTGATGAGCGGCGAAGTGCGCGTAGCCTATTAATCACGATTCCGCTGTCTGCCCCATGGCCAAGCTGACTGAAAACGCAATTGAGGAGCTGGCCATCGAGCTGCTGCAAACGTTGGGCTACCAGTACCACTACGCTCCCGACTTTGCCCCCGATGGGCCGCACCCCGAGCGGGCCAGCTTCGCCGATGTGCTGCTGCTGGAGCGCCTGCGCGGTGCTATTGCCCGGCTAAACCCCACCATGCCGGCCGAGGCCCGCGAAGATGCCCTGCGGCAGGTGCAGCGCATTGCCTCGCCCGAGCTGCTGGCCAACAACGAGGCCTTCCACCGCCTGCTCACCGAGGGCGTGAAGGTGGGCAAGCAGCAGGACGGGCAGGAGCGCGGCGAGGTGGTGTGGCTGGTCGATTTCCAGCAGCCCGCCCGCAACGAGTTTGTAGTGGCCAATCAGTTTACGGTCATCGAAAACGGCCACCAGAAGCGGCCTGATGTGGTGCTGTTCGTTAACGGCCTGCCGCTGGTGGTGCTGGAGCTGAAAAACGCCGCCGCCGAAAACGCCACCCTCAAGTCGGCCTACCAGCAGCTCGACACCTACAAGGCCCTCATTCCGGGCCTGTTCACCTACAACGGCCTGCTCGTCATCTCCGACGGGCTGGAGGCGCGGGCCGGCTCGCTGTCGGCGGGCCTGAGCCGCTTCATGGCCTGGAAGTCGGCCGACGGCTGGCCGAAGCCTCGCACCTGGTGAGCCAGCTCGAAACCCTCATCCGGGGCATGCTGGCCCCGTCCACGCTGCTCGATTTGCTTCGGCACTTCGCGGTGTTCGAGAAGTCAAAGAAGGAAGACCCAAGACGGGGGTTATTGCCATTACGACGGTGAAGAAGGTGGCCGCCTACCACCAGTACTACGCCGTGAATGCCGCCGTGCAATCGACGCTACGGGCCGCCGGTCACACCCCGGCCGAAGTGGCTGCCGCCACGCCGCCCACTGGCCGCGGCTACGGGCGCGGCACCCCGCCACCCGCGCTGGCGCACGAAGCTCCCGAAACCTATGGCGTACCGGGTGTATCGGCCCAGCCCTTCGGCGACCGCAAAGGCGGGGTAGTGTGGCACACCCAGGGCAGCCCCAAGAGCCTGAGCATGGTGTTCTACACCGGCAAAATCGTGCAGGCCCTCGACAACCCCACGGTGGTCGTCATCACCGACCGCAACGACCTCGACGACCAGCTGTTCGACACCTTCGCCGCCTGCACCCAGCTGCTGCGCCAGGAGCCCAAGCAGGTAGAAAGCCGTGAGCAGCTGAAAGAATTGCTGCGCGTGGCCTCGGGCGGGGTGGTGTTCAGCACCATCCAGAAGTTTCAGCCCGAAGAAGGCAACGTGTACGAGGAGCTGTCGGCTCGGCGCAACATCATCGTGATTGCCGATGAGGCCCACCGTACGCAGTACGGCTTCAAGGCCAAGGAAGTGGACGTGAAGGAGGAGGGACAGGTGATAGGAAAGCGCACCGTGTACGGCTTCGCCAAATACCTACGCGACGCCCTGCCCCAGGCCACTTACCTGGGCTTCACAGGCACACCCATCGAGCAGACGGACGTGAACACCCCGGCCGTGTTCGGCAACTACATCGACATCTACGATATTGCCCAGGCCGTGGAAGACGGGGCCACGGTGCGCATCTACTACGAAAGCCGCCTGGCCAAAGTGAGTCTGAGCGAGGAAGGCAAGAAGCTGGTAGCCGATCTGGACGAGGAGCTGGACGCGGACGACCTCACCAACACCCAAAAAGCCAAAGCCAAGTGGACGCAGCTCGAAGCCCTCATCGGTAGCGAACGGCGCATCGCCACCATCGCCGCCGACGTGGTGGCCCACTTCGAGCAGCGCCAGGAAGTATTCGAGGGCAAGGGCATGATAGTCGCCATGTCGCGCCGCATTGCCGCCGAGTTGTACGCGGCCATTATCGCCCTACGCCCCGCCTGGCACTCGTCCGACCTCACCCAAGGCAAGCTGAAAGTGGTGATGACTTCGGCGTCCACCGACGGACCATCCATTGCTAAGCACCACACCACCAAGGAGCAGCGCCGCGCCCTGGCCGAGCGCATGAAAGACCCTGCCGACGAGTTGCAGCTCGTCATTGTGCGCGACATGTGGCTCACCGGCTTCGACGCGCCGAGTATGCACACACTCTACATCGACAAGCCCATGCAGGGCCACAACCTGATGCAGGCCATTGCCCGCGTCAACCGCGTGTATAAGGACAAGCCCGGCGGACTAGTGGTCGATTACCTCGGCATTGCCTCCGACCTCAAGAAAGCCCTCTCGTTCTACTCCGACGCGGGAGGAAAAGGCGACCCCGCCGTAGCTCAGAAGCAAGCCGTTGCACTGATGGCCGAAAAGCTGGAAGTGGTGCAGGCCCTATACCACGGCTTCGGGTACGATAGCTCCTACGACGCGGCCACTTCCACAAAGCTCTCGATGATACTGGCGGCCGAGGAACACATTCTCGGCCTGCCCGATGGCAAAAAGCGCTACATCAATGAAGTGACGGCCCTTTCGCAGGCCTTTGCGGGGTTCTTCTTGCAAACGGGCGGATTTACACGGTAAGGCGTCAAAACCTCATTTCTATTTCGGCAGCAGTGATTTGATGGTATGCCCATCACAAAGGATTTCCTTCTTGATAGGTTTGGTCTACCCTCTAAATTGCTTGGAATCGCTCTTTTTACAGGCGTTTCGACGCTACCCTTTTTGATAGGATGCGTTGAAGGGCTTAGCGTGTAAATCCGCCCTTTTGGAAGAAGAACCCCATTATGGGCCGCTGGCAGGGTAAACAGGGTATCTTGCCCCATCTTGATGCCCTGTTGGCGCAAGTCTTCTTGCAAGAGGCTATAGAGTTTGCGGCCGCCCATGCGTGGATGCTCCTAGCGCACGTGCGCAACTCGTTCCAGGACATACTGCTCGCGCTCCTCACTGCTCCACTGCCGCGTTTCGTGCTGATAATAGGCCTGTCGGCTAAACCCAAGTACTCCGCTGATCCACCGCAGGCAAAAGTGCGGACAGCTGACTCGTAAGAGCTGGACTACTGGGTAGTGGACTTTTTTTCGATGCTCAGGCCCAACTCTTGCTCGGCCACCCGAATGACGTTCTTGTAGTAGAGCACCTGCAGTTCGGCTTGCTCGAGCTGTTTCTGCAGCTGCTTCACCTGGCCCGTTAGCGCATCAGCGTGCTGCACCACTTGCTCGACGAGCGTAGTGGGCGGCTTTTTCTGCGTGTTTTCCATGGCTTGGGTACGCACGTGCTCTTCCTCTCGGACACGCGCCAGCCACTTGGTGACGGTCGAGCGGGTGCGTACTTGGTACTTGCCCATGGCCGACTCAATGGTGTGCCGGCCGCAGTTGATTTCTTCGACCATCTGGCGCATTTTCAGTTCATGCGTCTGCTTACAAAGAGAAATAAGTGTTCCATCTGCTGGGGAGTGATGGTCAACTCATTTTAGGACAAGACAACCTGTAAAGCGATAGCCGGACGAGACACCGTGGAAAAATAGCAGACCTGGAGGCTACCCTGGCCACGCATCAAGCCGACCAAGCCCTGACTAAAAAATACGATAAGTTGAAGCCCTTGGGTAGGTTAATTTGTGATTTTCAAACCTATGTGGAGCAAAACAGCTCCTCCATTGTGGACTATGCCGAGCGCCACCGCTACGGTGAGCGCGTCTCGACGGGCTTTGTCGAGTCGGCGTTTACCCAGGTGCTGGCCAAGCGCTTGGTGAAGCGGCAACAGATGCAGTGGACCAAGAAAGGGGCGCATCTGCTTGTGCAAGCCCGCACGAAGGTGCTCAACGAGGAGTGATAGGCTTGTTTTCTGCAACAATACCCCGGCTTCCGGCCACTGCCGGCGGAAACCTTAACAATGGCTGCCTAACCCACCTGCCCCACACTTTTTGATGCTCTCCACTACTTGCAGCTAGCGACCAAAGTCATCCTGCACCCGGACGATGTCGCCTTCATCCGAAGGCCAGTCGGCATCGGTGTGCTACCAGATTTCGGCCAGGATGCCCCAGCCCTGTTGGCCCACTAGTCGGTGCCGCTCGCCTTGCCGGATGACGATACGCTCGCCGGCCTGGTAGCTTTTCACGACCCCTTGCTCGTCGTCCTCGCTGGTGGCCACGCCCACGGGGCCCTGCACCACGCGCCATATTTCGGCACGTCGGTGGTGGTACTGCCACGAGAGGCGCTGCTCGGGAGCAACCACCAGGATTTTGGGGCTGAGCTTGCCGGCAATGCGCAGCGAATCAACCGATAGCCCCTCGAAGTAGGTACCGACAAACGCTTGGACCTGGGCTTCGTCGATGACGAAAAAACCGCCCCAGGGCCGAGCATCGTCCTGCGCGGCGATGGTGAAACCCTATTCGTTCAGGTGGGCCGCAGTCTGTTGAAATAGCTCTTGCTTTGTTGGGTTGTCCATGTGGCAACGGGATTGAGAATAAAGACGAGAAGAAATGCGGGTACTGGGTTCAGCCGCGCCGCGAAAACGGCACGCGCGTTGAGCTGCAGCTGCGCCTACGCGACGAGGTAAGCCGCGCCAAACACGCCGGCGCTGTCGCCCAATTGGGGCTTCACTACTGGCGTTTCAAACACATGGTCGAACACGTAAGGCGCCACTTTGCTCACGCCCTCGGTGTAGAGGCGGTCGATATTGCCCACGCCCCCGCCAATGACGATGACGTCGGGGTCGATGATATTGACCACGGTGCCCAGTGCCCGGCCGAAGTAGTTGACCAGGCGGAGCATCGTGGCTTCAGCGGCAGGGTCGAGGCCGGCAGCGGCCCGCTCGGTAATTTCCTTCAGAGACCGGGACTGGCCGGTGAGGCTGGCGTAGTAGCGTTGCAGGGCCGGGCCGGCCAGGACACTTTCGTTGCAGCCGTTTTTGCCACAGTAGCAGAGCGGGCCTTCCGCTTCGTTCAGGAAATTGTGGCCCCACTCGCCGGCCAAGCCGTGGAAGCCTTCCAGCGCCTGCCCGTTCACCACTAGTCCGCCCCCGACGCCCGTGCCCAGAATGATGCCGAACACCACCTTCGCATTGGGAAATTGCTGCTTCACCACGCCCAGGCGGGTTTCGGCCAGGGCGAAGCAATTGGCATCATTGGCCATTTCGATGCGGATGCCCAGCAGCTTTTCCAGGTCGGCCTTCATCGGTTTGCCGTTGAGGCAGATGGCGTTGCTGTTTTTGAGCAGCCCTGTGCGTGGCACCAGCGTGCCCGGCGTGGCCATCCCCAGGCTGGGGGCCTTGCAGCCCACCGATTGCTCCATATGGCCCACCAGCTGCTTAATCTGACCCAGGACGTAGTCATAGCCCTTATCAGCGCCGGTGGGTACCCGGTCGCGGAAGAGGACCTCCGGCTCCTGCGCCGATTTAAGAATAACACCCTCAATTTTAGTGCCTCCCAGGTCTAGGCCCCAGAGTTTTTCCTCGCGTTGAAAACTGTTCATGCAGATTGCAAATAAGCCCTTGCAGCAGGCTAAAAGTCAGGTATAAGACGTTTTGCCCATTGCATTACCGGCTTTCCACCAGTTGGGCAGCAGGGCTTCAGGGGTCATTTTCCCCTGTTCGACACCTTGAAGAGCCGTGCTCCGAACAGGGCGATGAAGGCATAGCAGATGATGGGCAGGTAGTAGGCCGCCGCAATGTCGTGGTTGGCAATTTTACCCATGAGGTAGGGGAACACGGCCCCGCCGGCCACGGCCATCACCAGGATGGACGAGGCCTGCGGCGTGAGCGGGCCTAAGTCTTTGATGCCCAGGCTGAAAATGGTGGGGAACATGATGCTGAAGAAGAAGTTAATCAGCAGCAGGGCGATGAACGACGGCCAGCCCCAGCTTTGCGCCACGATGATGCACATCAGCACGTTGGCCAGCGCGAAGGCGGTCAGCAGCTTGTTCGGCGCGATGTAGCGCATCAGGAATGTGCCCACAAAGCGTCCGCTCATCATCATCACCATAAAGAGCGAGAAGTAGCCGGCCGCGGTCTGGTCGCTGAAGTTCATTTTCTCTACCCCGTAGTTGATGAAAAACGCCCAGGTGCCACCCTGCGCGGCCACGTTAAGAAACTGCGCCACCCAGGCCCACACGAAGTGACGGTGCTGCAGCAGCTTCTTGGGCTGCGGGGCCGCCACGGCCGTGCCGGTATAGAAGCCAGCCTCGGTTTCGGCGGGCGCCGCGGCGGCGTGAGTATTCTGCAGGGGCGGCACCTTCACAAAGGCAAAGGCCACGGCAATGGCCAGGATGACGCTGCCAATGGCTACGTACAGAGTTTTTACCGACGATAAGTCGCCGTTGACGTGCGTTCCGTTCAAGATGAAGTAGCTGCCCAGCAGCGGGCCCACCACGGCCCCCAGCCCGTTGAACGACTGCGCGAAGTTCAGGCGCTGGTCGCTGGTGCGCTCGTCGCCGAGCGCGGCCATGAAGGGGTGCGCCACCGCCTCCAGCGTGGCCAGCCCACAGGCCAGCACAAACAGCGCCCCCCGGAAAAAGCCGAACGAGCCGGCATTGGCCGCGGGCACAAACAGGAAGGCGCCCAGCGCATACAGCCCCAGGCCCAGCAGCACGCCGTTCTTGTAGCCGAAGCGTTTCATGAACAAGCCCGCCGGAATGCCCATCACGGCGTAGGCGCCAAAAATGGAAAACTGCACCAGTCCGGACTCCGCCTTGCTCACATTCAGCACGTTTTGGAAGTGCTTGTTCAGCACGTCGCCCATCGTAATGGCAATAGCCCAGAGCATGAACAAAGACGAGATAAACGCGAGGGTTACGAAGTAGCGCCGCTCCGTGAAGGGAACGGCGGCGGGGGCGCTGACGGCAGTAGTAGTGGCGGGTTGCATGAGCGGGGGAATTTGAGAAATTTGAGGAAGTAAACCAGCCGGTTTCGGCTGGTCGCTGGGGTCGATGGGCAGCTGCCGGCTAGGGCAGCGGCTTGAAGCTGACGGCCGCCCCGCCGCCCGGGGCCAACCGCAGCGTGAGGGCCGAGCGGTTGGTGACCACCTGCCGGGTTATGCGGTAGGCCATGGGGTTTTTCGCCCAGTCGGCGTCCTTGCCATCGGCGTAGATGGTGGCCGTGTAGCGGCGGCCGGGAGTCAGAAAGTCGAGCTTCACGGGCTGCTGGCGGGCGTTTTCGTCGGTGATGCTGCCCAGGTACCATTCGTCTTTGCCCTTGGCCTGGCGCACGGTAGTGAGGTAGTCGCCCGGCTCGGCCGCCAGGATGCGGGTATCGTCCCAGTCCACGGCCACGTCGCGGATAAACTGGAAAGCATCGTCAAATTTGGCGTAGTTCTCGGGCAGGTCGGCGGCCATTTGCAGGGGCGAATACATGGTCACGTACAAAGCCAGCTGCTTGGCCAGGGTGGTGTGCACCTGCTTGCCCTTGTTCTGCGGGGCGTATTGGTCGAGCTTAATCTGGAAAATACCCGGCGTGTAGTCCATCGGGCCGCCCATGAGGCGGGTGAAGGGCAGGATGGTTTCGTGCTCGGGCGAGTTGCCCGCGCTCCAGGCATTGAATTCGTTGCCGCGGGCGGCTTCGTTGGCCAGCCAATTGGGGTAGGTGCGATGCAGGCCGGTGGGGCGCACGGGCTCGTGCATATCCACCATCAAGTGGTTTTCGGCCGTTTTTTGGGCTACTCGCACGTAATGGTTCACCATCCACTGGCCGTCGTGGTGCTCGCCGCGCGGGATGATGCGGCCCACGTAGCCGGTTTTCACGGCGTCGTAGCCGTGCTCGCGCATGAAGCGGTAGGCCGGCTCCATGCGCCGCTCGTAGTTGGTGACGGAGCCGCTGTTTTCGTGGTGCATGATGAGCTTCACGTTTTTGCTGGCGGCGTAGCGCTGCAGCTCGGTCACGTCAAAATCCGGGTACGGCGTCACGAAGTCGAACACCTCCTCCTTCCAGTTGCCAAACCAGTCTTCCCAGCCCACGTTCCAGCCTTCCACCAGCACGCCCTGCAGGCCGTTTTTGCCCGCGAAGTCGATGTAGCGCTTCACGTTGGCCGTGTTGGCCGCGTGGCGGCCGTGGGGCTTTAGCTTGCTGAAGTCGGTGTCGGCCAGCTTGATGTTGTTGGCGTCGGAGTACGACCAAGTTCCTTTGTTGATTTGCATCTCCCACCACACGCCCACGTATTTCTGGGGCTTAATCCAGCCCGTGTCGGTGAGTTTGCTGGGCTCGTTCAGGTTCAGAATTAGTTTGGAGGCCAGGATGGCAGGGGCGTTGTCGGCTACCACTATCGTGCGCCAGGGTGTGTGGGCCGGCGCCTGCAAATAGGCTTTGGCGCCCGTGGCGTCGGGGCAGAGCTGGCTGGTGAGGCCGTGGGTGGCCCCGTTTACCAGCAGCGCCATGGCCGGGTAGTTGACCAGCGCGGCCTCGTGAATGTTAACGTACAGCCCGTCGGCGCTCTTGAGCATGAGCGGCGTTTGCACGGCGTTCGGCCCAATGGGGGTTTGGGTGGCAATTTCGGGCGTGGGCTTGGCCGCGGCGGCGCTCACCTCGCTGAGCTTAGTGGTGGAGTAGAGGTATTCGTTGGTGTCGTAGTCGCCCCGCATCCAGAACGCCCGGTGGTCAGCGGGCAGGTTGAACTCGGTTTTCTCGTCCGACACCGTGAAGTACTTGAGGTTAGCCTGCTCGGGAAACTCGTAGCGGAAGCCCACCCCGTCATCGAACAGCCGGAAGCGCAGCACCAGCTGCCGGTTTTGCGCGGCGGCCTGCTGCACAGTCACGGCCAGCTCCTGGTAGTGGTTGCGAATCTGCTTCACCTCGCCCCAGACTGGCGCCCAGGTGTCGTCGTGCCGACTCGAATCGACGTTGGCAATGGTGAACCCTTTGTCGAAGCCCGGCTGGTCCTGCAGCAGTACCGCCAGCCGGCTGGGGCGCACCACCGTCCGCGCCCCGTACTTCAGCTCATACGTCGGCTCGCCGGCCGGGCTGAGCTGGAACGTCAGCGCGAGCTTGCGGCTGGGCGAGTGAATAGTTTGGGCAGGGGCCACGAAGCGTAATAGCGTGGCGGCGACTAGCAGAATGGAGAAACGGTACTTCATGCCGGCGTGGGCGTTGCTCTTGTTTTGGTGAAATGCCCCCTTCCAATGAGGGCAATTGTGGCGTAGACCAATTACATCAATGAGAACGTCATGCTGAGCTTGTCGAACCAGCTCTACCGCTTCGTCAGGCTTCCCTCTCCTTGGGAGAGGGGCTTGGGGTGAGGTTTGCGTGAGCGAGATGCTTCGACTGCGCTCAGCACAACCGTTCTTTTGAGTTACTTACTTTCTGTCCGCCGGTGCTAGTTCACGGGGCGGGTAGCCACGGCAATTTTAGAGTCGGCCGTGCCGTAGTAGATAAACCACTGGTTTTTAAACCGGGCCAGCCCTTCTAGAAACACCACCTGGTTGATTTGGCCGGTGGTTTCGTAGGGCAGCTCCGGGCGCATAAAGTAGTTATCCATGCGCTTGAGCAGCTTGGTCGGGTCGTTTTTATCGAACAGAGCCTGGGCGGCGGTGTAGGTGCCCACGGGCAGGTTTTTGTCGCCGAAAGACGGCTCGTTGCGACTGTTGTAAATCAGGAGGATGCCCTGGTCGGTAATCATGGCCGGTGGGCCCGATTCCACTAGGTCGCTGTCGAACTTGCCTTCGCGGGTCGGCAGCACAATCTTCAGGTTGGGCATGGTCAGGGCGTGGGCGCGCAAGGGCACCGGCGGCTTTTCGCCGGCCGCCATTTCGACGGGTGTCCAGTTAATGAGGTCGTCCGACGTGGCCAGCCAGATTTGGGCATCGCCCCAGTACATCCAGTACTTGCCATTGATTTTGGTGGCCACGATGCGGCCATCGTTCTCGTAGCGCGACACGATGGAGCCCGATTTGCTCCACTTGTCCACGTATTTGCCGCCGGCCGCCTTCGTGAATACGTTGCCGTACTTGGTCCAGTTCAGCAGGTCGGGCGAGGAGGCAACGTGCATGCGGGCCTTGTCGCCGTCGTAGGCGGTGTAGGTCATGTAGTAGGTGCCGTCTTCGCTTTCCACCACGCGCGGGTCTTCCGTGCCGCCAAACCATTCGTACTTCTTATGTACGTCGTTGTCGGGGTGCAGCACGGGTGCTTTGCGCCGGGTAAAGTGTAGGCCGTCGGTGCTGGTAGCTAAGCCGATGCGCGAAGTCTTCTTGAACTTCCCCACCATGTTTTCGGCGCGGTACAGCATGTACACCATGCCGTCCTTCACCACCACCGCCGGGTTAAACACGTCCTTTTCTTCCCACAGCACTTCCTTCTTCAGAATGGGGTCCTGAAAGCGGCCCACCGTGCTCGGGCCCATGATGGGGTTCACGCTGTCCACCTTGGTGAAGTTCAGCAGGGCCCAGCTGTCGCGCGTGGGAGCGGGCGGAGGCTTCACGGCCGTAGTCGTGGCCTTGTCGGCCTCATTGCTGCCGCAGCCCATCAGCATAGCCAGCGCCAGGGTGGCGAGGCTCCCGGCCAAGCGGTGCGCAGTTGTATTGAAATTACTCATTCAATTTCTCCGGTAAAACGTGAAGGTATAAACAATTATCTCCCACCATTCCAGGTCAGAACAGTGGGAGATAAGCAGGCATGGTCCGTTAAAAGTGGCCTGACTTACAGGGTGCTCTCGATGGTGTAGATGGACTGCACCTCCGCGTCGGTCAGGGCGCGGTTGTAGATGCGGATATCGTCCATCTGGCCTTTGAAGAAGGCAGGGCTATAGTACTGGAAGTAATCGGGAGCCTGGCCACCTTTAGGGGCACGGTTGTACACGTCTTTGGGCAGCTGTTGGCCAATGGTCAGGTTTACGGGCTCAGGAATGGCCTTAATGGCCCCGGTTACGTTGGTCCAAGTTTTCACCAGGGCGCCATTAATGTAGAATTTCATGGTGCCGTCGACGTACGAGGAGGCAACGTGGGTCCACACGTTCACGGGCACGATGCCCGAATCAGCGTCGCGGTCGGCCGTGGTCGAGGTGGTGGTCACGGTGAGGAAAGGCTTGTTGTCGCCCTGCAGCTGGAATTTGTAGCCGGTCCAACGGTTCAGCGACACCAGGTAGTTATCGGGGTTGGTGTCGTTACGCTTGCACCACACGCTCAGGGTCAGCGCCTGGGGGTTCAGGGCTGCTTTGTACGGCACCTCGATGTAGCCGCCGCCGGCGAACTCATACGCCTGGCTGGCCCGGCCAAACCGGTCGGCCGTCAGCATGGGCAGCGTGGTGCCATCGGCGGGGGGGGTTGGGAACTTGGGGGCGGCCCCGGCCGGGCCCGTTTTCAGCACGCCGTTGTTGCCGTTGGCGGTGGCGTCGTTGGCATTGCCGGCAAATTTCCAATGGGCTACCAGGTTAGCTGCCGATACCTCCTGAATGAGGCTGGTGGCAAACGTGGCGGCGGCGCGGCGCAGGTTGGCTACCGAGGTATTCACGGCTGCTTGGGTGGCCGCAGCGTCGTTTTTCACACCAGTACCCAGGTCGATGGCCGTTTTGAAAGTCGCTTTCGAGCCGGTGGAGTAGGTGCCGGGCTTGGTGCCTTCCACGGCCGCGTTGTGAATCGCGGTTACGGAGTCAATCACCGCCGTCAGCTTGGTTTTGTCGGCGTTTACCTGGGGCTTGGTGTCCTCCGTTTTGGAACAGGAAGAGACTACGGCCATGGTGCCGAACAGCAGCCAGGCAAAAAGGAACAAGTAAAATTTTTGGTTTTTCATGTTGAGGTTGGGAATGAGAAAAAAGTGGGAATTGAAAAGAAAAAGGGCGAAGCTGCTTACAGCTTTTTGTTGGTGTCCCGCTCGCTCTGCGGAATGGGATAAAACCGGTGGCGGGCGTAGTTGAAGTTGGGCTGGGTGCTCAGCGCCTGGCGCGCATAGGCTTCGCCGTAGCGGATGACGTCGAAAAACCGGTGGAATTCCAGCGCCAGCTCGGAGCGCCGCTCCCGCCGGATGAGGTCGCGCAGCAGGTTCTGGTCGGTGGTCGTGATGTTGGGCAGCAGCCCGGCCGGCACCGTGCCCGCGCCGGGCAGCGTGAGGTCGAACAGGTAGCTTTCGCGGGCCCGCTTGCGCACCTGGTTCAGGGCCAGCAGGGCGGCGGCGCTGTTGCCGGCTTCGTTGGCGGCCTCGGCCTCAATCAGCAGCACCTCGCCGTAGCGGATGGCCTGGTAGTTCAGCCCGCCGTCGCCCTTGGTGGTGCTGGGCACCTCCGTGAGGGGCTGTAGGTGCTTTTTTGACACGAAGCCGGTAGTCGTCCAGGTCGTATCGAACGGCACGCCGAAAAAGGACTGGCCCGCCCGGCCCACCGAGTAGTCCAGGCGGGGGTCGACCACGCCGGCACTCGTCCGCTCGAAGTTGTCGACCAGGCTTTTGGTGGGGAGGAAAAACCCGTAGCCGTTCTGGGGACGCGGGGCAAACCACTGGTTCAGGTTGTTGCCTTGCGCGGGGCTGAGGTTGCTGGCGTGCTGCACCGAGAAAATCGTCTCCTTGTTGTTTTTGGTGGCCGCCCGGAAGTTGTCGGCAAACACCGGCTGCAGCACGTAGCCCAGCGCGCCCACGGCCTGCGCGGTGCTGGCGGCCAGGGCCCATTTCTTCTCATACAGGTACGTTTTGGCCAGCAGGGCCAGGGCCGCGCCCTTGGTAGCCCGGCCGGCGTCGGCGGCGGGCCAGGTGGTGGGCAGGGCGGCGGCGGCGGCCTGGCAGTCGGCCTCAATCTGGGCGTAGATGGCGGCCTGGGGCAGGGCCGGGCTCTGCAGCTCCTCGGGGGTTTCCACCTTCACGCGCAGCGGAATGCTGCCGTACAGCGTCGTGAGCTGAAAGTAGTAGTAGGCGCGCAGAAACTGCGCCTGGCCCACGGCCTGCTTGCGCACGTCGGGGCTCACGCGGGTGTTGGACTCGGGCAGGCCGTCGATGACGACGTTGGCCTTGAACACGCCATCGTAGTAGCGCTTCCACTGGGCCTCCACGGCCGCGTTGGTGGGCGTGATGGTGAAGTTGTCGATGCTCTCAAAATCGGCCTGGTCGCCGGGGTTGCTGCCCTTCACGGCATCGTCAGACGCCACGTCGCCCAGCACCCACAGGGCGTTGGAGGCTGCATCGCGGAACGAGAGCGGCACGTAGGCGCTGTTGACGGCCAGCTGGGCGTTGGTGTCCGAGGTGAAGAAATCGCCGGCCTCGTACTGGCCCAGCACGGGCTGCTCCAGAAAGTCTTTGCACCCGGCCGTGGCCAGCGCCAAAGCCCCCAACAAGCCAATAGCAAAAGGTTGAAATTTCATAAGAAGTGGTTGCGAAGCGGTTAGAAGCCGGCGTTGATGCCCACCGTGAAGGTGCGGGCCGACGGATAAGTCCCAAAGTCGATGCCCGTGGCCCGAACGCCGTCGCCGAGGGAGTTGCTGTTGGTGCCCTGCTCGGGGTCGAGCCCGGTGTAGTTGGTGAACGTGAGCAGGTTCTGGATGCTGGCGTAGAGGCGCACCGAGGAGATTTTCGCGGGTGCCAGCAGCTTCTCGCCGAAGGTGTATCCCAGCTGCAGGTTCTTCAGGCGCAGGTAGGAGCCGTCCTCCAGGAAACGGTCAGACGGCTGCTTGTTGTTCGAAGCGCCGGTCCAGGACAGGCGCGGAAACTCGTTGGTGCTGCCCTCGGCCGTCCAGTAGTTGGTGGCCACCCGTTCCGTGATGTTGAAGGCCCGGTAGAAGCCTTCGATGTCAGTGTTCACCTGGTTGTAGAGCTTGTTGCCCTGCACGCCCTGGAAAAACGCACTTAGGTCGAGGCTCTTATAGCGCACGTTGCCCGTGAAGCCGTAGGTGAATTTTGGTATGGGGCTGCCCACAAACGTGCGGTCCAGCCCGTCGATGATGCCGTCCGGCACCCCGTCAGGGCCGCTGATGTCCTTATACTTCACGTCGCCGGGCTTGATGCCCGGTCCCTGGAACGCGTGGGTGAATACTTCCTGCGCATTCTGAAAAATGCCCTCTTTCTGCAGCAGGTAGAACGAGCCAATGGGCTGGCCCACGTTGGTGAGGGTAGCGAAGTAGTTGTTGTCGATGCGCCCGCCCACGATGGGAGCGGCGTTGCCCAGCGACACCACTTCATTATTGAGGGAGGCGAAATTGCCGCTCAGGCCGTAGCTCCAGTCCTTGCCTACGGTGTTGCGGTAAGCCAGCTCCAGCTCCATGCCGTTGTTGCGGATTTTGCCGGCGTTCACGGCCGGGTTGCCACCGCCCCCGGCGCTGCTGGGCTGTGGCAAAAACAGCAGCACATCCGACGTATTCTTGATAAAGTAATCCAGCGTGAGCTGCAGGGCACCATTCAGCAGTCCCACGTCGACGCCCACGTTGCTTTGGGTGCTTGTTTCCCAGCGCACGTTGGGATTGCCCTTGGTCACGATGCTCAGGCCCTGGGTCGAAGTTCCGCCGAAGGGGTAGTAGAAGTTGCCGCCGATGAGCGAGGCATAGGGGTAGTTGCCGATGGCCGAGTTGCCGAGCTGCCCCACGCTGGCGCGTAGCTTGAGCAGCGTGATGGCCGAGAGGTTGCGCATGAACTCTTCCTGCGCAATGTTCCAGCCGACCGAGCCCGAATAGAAGTTCTGGGCCCGCAGGCCGGGCGAGAGCTGCGACGAGCCGTCGCGCCGGAAGTTGAAGCTGGCCAGGTACTTGCCCTCGTAGTCGTAACCCAAGCGGCCAAAGGCCGACAGCAGCGAGGAGTGCGCCTCGCCGCCACCGTTCTGTTGAATGCCGGTACCACTGTCGAGGTACTGAAACGTGGCCGACTGGTCGACGTAGCCCCGGCGCGAGGCAGAAATGCCCCGCACGTTGTTTTTAATGGCCTCCGTGCCAATCAGAATATTGAACGTACTGGCGCCCAGCAGCAGGTCATACGTAGCGGTGTTGGTCCAGTTGTAGTTGAACTCGTTGGTGTTCGACTGCCCCAGCTGCGGCGGCGAGTTAAACGAGCGGTCGATACCGAACGTCTTGAAAAACTGCTTGTAGTCGGTGATGAGAAAGGTCACGCCGTAATCGGAGCGAATGCGCAGGCGCTCAATCGGGTAGAACTCCACGTAGGCGTTACCCAGCAGCGAGTAGCGGTTGAAGTTGCGGTCGGCCGCGTCGGCCAGCGCCACGGGGTTGATGCCATCGCCAAAAAAGGCCGAGGCAATTTTGCCGTCCGCCTTCGGCAGGTCCACGAACTGGCCCTGCTCATTATACACCGGGGTGGCCGGGGTTCGGAACAGCGCGTAGCGCACGATGCTGGCCCCCGGGTTGCCGTCGCCAAAGCCGTCGCCCGACGTGCCCACTTCCCTGGTTTTGGAGTAAGAGAGATTGGCGTTGGTGCCCACCTTGAAGTACTTCGACAACGTGCTGTTCACCGCCGTGCGCAGGTTGTACCGGTCGTACGACGAGTTCTGAATCAGGCCGTCCTGCTTCAGGTAGCTCCCCGACACGATGTACTGCGAATTCTCGCCGCCGCCGCTCACGTCGGCCTGCACGTTGTATTGCATCGCGGGCTTGAGTACTTCCTTTAGCCAGTTCACGTCGGGCAGCGTGCTGGCCAGCGCGGCCGGAATCTGGTCCCGACCGTCGTTCTGCGCCGCCACGTTGTAGGCCGTCACGTACTGGCTGGTGTTGGCCATCTTAATCAGGTTGGCCGGCGTTTGCACCCCGGTGTAGGAGCTCACGCTCAGCCGGGGCTTGCCCGACTTGCCGCGCTTGGTGGTCACCACCACCACGCCGTTGGAGGCCCGGGCACCGTAGATGGCGGCCGAGGACGCATCCTTAAGAATGTTGATGCTCTCGATGTCGTTGGGCGAAATCTGGTTGATGCCGTCCTTGGTCGGCACCCCGTCGATGATGTAGAGCGGGTTGTTGTCGTTAATGGTGCCCACGCCGCGGATGCGGACGGCAATATTCTCGCCTGGCGCCCCGGTAGCCTGTGTAATGGCCACGCCGGCCGCTTTGCCCTGCATAATCTGGGCCACGCCGCCCACGGGAATGCTCGCAATGTCGCTCTGGTTAATCTGGGCCACCGCGCCGGTCAGGTCCGATTTTTTCTGGGTGGTGTAGCCCAGCACCACCACCTCGTCGAGGGCCTTCACATTAGTTGCCAGCACTACGCTCACCTGCGTACGCCCTTGCAGGCTGATTTCCTGCCCCACAAAGCCAATGGCCGAGATAACTAGCGTCGCGTTGGCATCGGGCAGGCTCAGGGTGAACTTGCCGTTAATGTCGGTGGTGGTGCCCGTGGTGGTGCCCTTCACCACCACTGTCACGCCGGGAATGGGCGCATTGTCGGGGCCGGTCACTTGGCCCTGCACCGTCACGGGGTCGGGGATGGCGGCCACGGCGGTTTCCCGGCCGGCTATCGTGGTCACCGCACCAGCCCCAATCGATTGCAGGGAGGTGCCCGGCTTTAGGGGGCTGGAGATGACGTAGACGTTGCGGTCGGTTTTTTCCACCCGCAGGCCGCTCACCGTCACGGCGTAGGTCAGTTCTTCCTCCCAGGTCCGAAAGGTCAGCCCGTCGATGTTGACGAACTTATCAGCGATTAACTCGCTGCGGCACAGAAAAAAGGCGTGGTGCGTGGTTTGCAGCTCCTGCAGGATGCTCGCCAGCGAAACCCCGCGGGCGGGGGCTTCGGGCTGCTGCGCGGGGCGGAGCATCGCCAACGCCGAGCTTTGCGCGTGGGTGGGGGTGTGCAGGCTGGCCGCCAGCACTAAAGGCAGGAGCCGCAACGGTTGGGTATAGAAGGCCATAAGGGGGAATTCTAGAGCGGGGAGAGAAGCACGAAAACGAGCAGGTGGTGCGGGCAGCTTTTATTCGAGCCAGACCCGGTTGCCTTGGCGGCGCACCTTCACGTCGAGGGACTTGCCCACGGCGTTCAGCAGCACGTCCACGTCATGGTTGGGCACGGTGCCCGTCAGCTTTTGCCGGGCCAGCGCCGGGTTGCCCAGCGCAACGTCGAGGCCGTAGGAGTCCTTGAGCAGGGCCACAATGTCGGCCACCGGCGTCTGGTCAAACTGTAGCTGCCCGCTGGTCCAGGCCGAGTAGAAATCGGCGCGCACCATGCGCTTCACCAGCGCGGCTTGCGGGGCCGTTTCGTTGTATTCCACCAGCTCGCCCGGCTCCAGCAGCACCTGATCGAGGCGCCCGGCCTGGCGGTGGCGAAGCTGAATCTGACCCGTGTTCAGCACCACGCGGGTTTTGCCCACCCGGCGCAGCACGTTGAACTGGGTGCCGAGCACCGCCACGTCCAGCGGCCCGGCGTGCACCACGAACTTGACGCCAGCCGGCGCGGTGGCCACGGCTTTCAGGTGCGCCGGGGCCGTGTGGCGCACGGCAAAAAAGGCTTCACCCGCCAGCCACACTTCGCGGACGTGGCCGGGCTGCCAGGTGGTGGCCAGTTTCAGCACCGAGTTGGCGTTCATCGTCACGCGCGAGCCATCGGGCAGGGTCACTTCGCGGTGCTCGCCGGTGTGGGTGGTGTAGCTGGTCCAGGTCGGGGCGGTAGGCGTGGCGTGCTGCCACAGCCTCACTCCCGCGAAACCCAGCGCCAGGGCCGCCACAACTGCGCTGGCCCAGCGCCGGGCGTGCCGGCCTACGCGTAGCACCGGCTGGGCGCGGGGCGCTACCGGCGGATGCATGGCGTGCCGCAGCTTGGCGGCTTCTTCTTGCTTCAAGGCCTCAGGCAGGGGCTGCGGCTGACGGGTAGCCAGCAGCTGCAACAGCGCCACTGCTTCGTCGAATTCGGGCTGCCGGGCCGGGTTCTGCACAATCCAAGCGCGCCAGAACTGGCCGGCCGTGGCGTCGTGCCCAATCACAAATGATTGGAACGACTCATCGGCCAAAAAATCCTCAGTCGAGTAAGCAGCGTAGTTCATAATCAGATGGTGGAATAGGCCGGCGACGCACTGCCACATTATGCGGCCGGGCGGATAGTCGCTAGCAGCCCCATTCATCTCCATCACGGGCGATGTGGCCCTTCATACTCATCCCGAACAAAACTTTTTTTCAAAGCCTGCCATTGTGCGACTTCCAAGAAGCCGCGCGGGCTACTTTGCCAGCATCAAAACCAGCACTAAGGCCAGCACCATTACCTTGCGCAGCGTCTGCAAGGCATTGAAAACCAGGTTGCGAACTGATTGTGTGTTTAGCGACATTACCTCGGCGATGCGCTCATAGGAAAACCCGTCGAAAAATTTCAGATACAGCGCCTCGCGCTGGCGCTTCGAGAGCCGGTTGAGGGCCGCCATCAGATGGGCACTCTGCTCAGCATCGACCTGCTGAGCAATCAGAAACTCCTCGTGCGAGTATATCACCTCAAATGAGTCGATGTAGGTGGGCAGTAGGTGGCGGTGCTTTCGCAGCAGTTTGGTTTCGTCGCCTAGGTGTCGGCGTAGCGCTTTAAACAGATAGGCCTTCACCACCTGCACGGCACGCAGCCCCTCGCGCCGCCGCCACAGCTTTTGAAACAGGTTCTGGATGCAGTCCTTTACCAATTCCTCGTCACCAGTCAGCTTAAGTCCATAGTGGTACAACGCGTCATAGTAAATTTCGAACAGCGCGGAAAGAGCATGAGCATCACCATCTCGAAAAGCCTCCCAAAGCTGGGCACTGCGCTCATCAGTCATAAGTACTTTTTGGTGAAGTAGGGGATGGTGGATTTAAACGCCTCAATGTTACCGCCGTTACCGTAAAGGAGCAGCAACGGTTTACCAGTCCCGTATACTTGGAGAGCATCAAAAAGTGTGGGGCAATAGCGTTCAGGGTTAAAAAGCTATTCGTTCCACTTCTATCCTAGGCTAACTGGAAAATAGAATTGCCCCACACTTTTTGCTATTCTCCCTCGTAGGTGAGCGTAGAATGCCATCTGTTGCGGATTATAACGTAAACTGCTGACAGCAGGCAAGTAAAGAGCCGTGCGCAGGCGCACATTCCCCCGCCGCGAGATGCGCGTGGCTTGGGTGGAGAGGCCGCTTTGGCGCTGCACCACTTCCAAGCCGGCATACGAAGCGAGTTGCCGCTCATTTTCCACCAGCACAAAGCCACTGGTTTGGGTGTTATTAAACAAATAGGGCAAAACCTCCGACTCGGCCGCACAGCTGCTTGCTTTTCCTGATTAGTGCCCTGACTGACAATACTTTACCAAGCGCACGGATAAAACTATAGTCTAAACGCTCGTTTTCGCCAACGCATTTTGATTGTCTTAAAGGAACAACCACAAGGGGCAATTGTGCCAGCAGCAGCTCTTTACCTGGGAGCGCCGGCTGAAGCAGGACACAACCAAAGGGCTAGGGTCCCCCGGCGGGTGCGAGGTAGACGAGGAGGACTATGAGCCGCACAAAACGTGGGCGAAGACCAGTGAGGTCACCTACACGTACGACGAGCACGGCCGGCGCACGCTCTATGAAGCCAAGGAGCTTTATCCCGGCACCCAAAATCGCTTCACCTGGTCCTACGACGACCAGGGCCGCGTCGTGGCCTACTCTTCCTACGATGGGCCCCGCTTAATTTGGGTAGAATACTTCACCTACTTCCCCGATAGCTATTGCCGAACCCGCACGTGGTACCAGGCCGATGGAACCCATAGCCACTAGAAAGGAAACAGCGGGGAATACTGGCCGCAGTACACGACTCGGTTTTACTGGGACAAGCATAAACGGGTGGTCGAGGCGGTGACGGAGACGGAAAAAGGGGTTGCGGTCAGTCGCACCACCACGCGGTACACGCGCCAGGGCCGGCGGGCGAAGGTAGTTTATGAGGAGGCCAATGGCCGGCCCCGCCGTACGCACCGGTACGAGTACTACTAAGTCTCGACTACCAGCCGTTACCTCAGCAGCCCTAATTACGAGGCACAAGCGAACATAGGAAGAACTGTGTTAAAAGTCAAAGGGTGGGAACAAGTTTTGAGCTAAAATCGGCTTGATACGGTACGCCTGATTTGACGATGGCGAAGGCCTGCTTGAGCAGCTTGTTGCACACGGCAATTAGCGCCAGCTTCTTGTTCTTGCCCTTGGCCACCAGTCGGTCGAAAAGCGCCTGGCAGGCCGCATTCGTTTTCTTAGCGGAGAAGCTGCACATGAACAACCTACCGCGAATTAGCCCACCGCCCATTTTAGTAATGCGCACCTTGCCGCAGATGCTGGTGCCCGACGTGTGTTCACGGGGCGACAAGCCGGCCATGGCAATCAACTGGCGGTAGTTGTCGAGGTGGGTGAAGCCCCCGGCAAAGAGCAGCAGCATGCCCGCTGTCTTGCGCCCGATACCGGGAATGGAGCATAGCAGCGTCATCTCGGCGGCAAAGCGCTGTTCTAACAGGACCAGCAGTTCGGCCCCCACGGCCTCCACTTGTTTCGTTAAGGTCTTGCGCATTTGCTGTAGGCGTTTTAACGCGCGTTTGCTGATGATCGGTTGGCGCTGGAGCGCTTCGAGAGCATTGCTAACCATGGTTTTTTGCTTCAGCAGCTGCTCGCTCACCTGTTCGAGTTGCCGGCACTCGACCAGTACCGTTTCATCGGGTTGCCAGACGTTAACCGGTTGTTGCTGGCCATAGCGTAGCAGCCACTGGGCATCTTTGCGGTCACTTTTGCCTTTGCTCAGATACATCTGAATGAAGCGCTTAATGACCAATGGATTGAGCACGGCTACCTGCCCGCCCTGCTCGTGCAGATAGTAGGCCAGGGCCAAATTATAGGTGCCGGTGGCTTCCAGCACAAACCGGCAGTGCGCCCCGCAGGTCTTCACCAGCTGCTGAAAGCCGGCTTTGCTGTTGCTTACCTCCAGGTGCTTTAGTTGGTCATCCAAGTGGTAACAGACGGCCAGCGTGGCTTTGCTCACGTCAATGCCAACAACAGGAAAAGGCGATGGGGAGTCCATAGTGGGGCAGGTTGAAGTGGAGGAAACGAGTGAAAAGGACTTCCAGGGAATCTTCTATTATCCTGATACAGGCTCTGCGGCCTCACGGAACTGTCCAAAGTAGCCCTAGAAAAGAGAGGGGATTGTCCTGTTAAACGAGCTCGTAATGGCCCCATAATCGATGAATCTTACTCCTCCCTTTTCCTTCTCAACAGCACCCCTTACGGGGCACAGGCAAACATAGAATTACGGTAAACATATAGAACGCTGATTAAGGGGTTCTTCTTCCAAACGGGTGGATTTACACGCTAAGCAATTAATCACTTGATTTATTGCTTATTGGCAACGATATACGCCTAGCACACCCTCTGGATTGCTTGGAATCGCCCTTTTTACAGGCGTTTTAGACCCGCCCTTTCTGCTAAAGTACTGCTGGAGGGCTTAGCGTGTAAATCCGCCCGTTTGGAAGAAGAACCCCGTCCAGTAAGGCCTGTTGGGGATGTCGGCTTAAATTGCTGGCTCCTTCAATGGGGCAATTAATGTGATAAACTCAGCCATTGTCCCCTAGATGGTTGTGTAATCCTTACCTGTCAGGGGGCGTGTTGGGCAGATAGTTTGGAAGCGTCATACCCAAAAATGAGAAGTGGCCTTGCTCAAAGTGTAACATACTGCCCAGCGCTCAAGAAGGTCTAAAACTTATTCCTATGTGGTCTGAGAAGCGGTCCTATAATACCTTCTATGTTCACTTGGGTAGGCAACGCTTTACGTCGGCTCAAAGGTTGGCTCCGGCACATGCTATTCACCATTGGTGCCCCAGTGCCAAGGGGAGCGCCTCAGCTAAGTGGTTCACTCCGTCGGGCGGAGATCGCTCAGCATAGCGAAAGTTTCAAGTTAAGGAGGAACCCTCTTAAGAGCTTACGCCCGGTTCCGGTAGGTAGCGACGAGCGGCAACTGCTCCGTCTCGGATTAGGCGACCAGGTATGGCCGCGAGCGGCGGCGGCTGACCTGCCGGCTTAGGCACTGGCCTGCGCTTCCCCGCGCCCCCAACCTGGTTCCCATTTACCCGTTCGGCGCGCGCAGGGCCGCGCTCACGGCTTCCAGCCGGCGGACCAGCTCCTCGTTGCTGGGGAAGAACGCCCTGAGTTCGGTGGGCAGCGTATCGGTCAGCGTGTAGGTAGCCACCCCGATGGGTTTGTTGACGTCGCGCAGGGCAAACTCCACGACCGTGCGCTGCTTGCTGCTGCCGACAATAATGCCGATGCTGGGCTGCTCATGGGGTTTGCGGACCTGCTCGTTGAGTAAGGAGAGATAGAAATTCATCTTGCCGGCGTACTCGGGCCGGAAGTCGGTGATCTTCAGCTCCACGGCTACCAGGCACTGCAGGCTGCGGTGGTAGAGCAGCAGGTCAAGGAAGTATTCGGTGTCCGCCAGCTCCAGCCGGTACTGGTTGCCGATGAAGCTGAAGTCCCCGCCCATCTCCTGTAAGAAGCGCCGCACGTTGCCCAGCAGCGCCTGCTCGAGTTCGTACTCGGAATGTTCGGCCGTTAATGCCAGAAAGCCAAAGGTGTATTCGTCTTTCAGGGCTAAGGCCGCCTGCTCTACGCGCGGTGCGGGGAGCGTGGTGGGGAAGTTGTGCTGGGCCAGCACCGTCTGCTGGTAGGTCTGCGCTTTCAGTTGCTGGGCCAGCACGGTTTTGGTCCAGGCCTGGCGCTGCGTTTGGATGGTATAAAAGTAGCGCTCCTGCGGGTCCTTGCAGCGGGCCATGATCAGCAGGTGCTTGGCCCAGCTGATTATCTCCAACCAGCGGTTGGAGTAGTTCGCTGGCACTGTATTCCAAATAGAACTGGCGCATATACCACAGGTTCTGCACGGAAAAGCCACTCACGCCCACAAACTCGGTCTGTAGGTCGCGGGCTAGCGTCTCGACCACGGCTTTGCCCCAGCCCTGCTGCTGTTGGCGCTCGGCAATGAGCTGGCCCAGGTCCCAGTAGAGCTGCATCTGTTCGCGGTTGACCTGTTGCAAGGCCCGGTACTGGGCCGCGCGCACCCGATGTTTGAGGGCGGTGAGCAATTGGGCATAGTCGGAAGGGAGCGAAGTCATACACACAAGCAGGAGGCACGAGGGAAGGCATGGGGGCGAAAGCCCGACAACAAAGAAAACGGAATCCAAACAAAGGCCCACCGGCTACACGCCCGGTGGGGCGTCGAAGAAGAGAGGCGCTGCTCAACGGAGGAGGGAGCGCTTGTGCGAGAGAAAGCGATACTCGGGTGGCACTTACGTATTGCCCAATCTTCCTGCAGTCGAACAGCCTGTACACACTGGTGTCACATTTGTTAAACGGTGGTGGCTGTTGCAGAACTCGCCGCCTGTTCAAGCTAGCTATTGCTTCTGCGGTGCTTTCGTGCATTTACGCCAGATGCGCAGCCAGTAGCGTGACCTGACGGGTGGTGCTGGTGGCGGCATCGGTAGTACCACGGCCATACCCAACTGCTGCTTGGGCTGGTAACGTAGGAGCTTTTTCAGGTTGTAGGCGACGGCGGCTAACAACATGGATTTGTGCGCTCCAGCTTGGCCCCGTACGTTAATGCGGCGCAGGCCGTAGTGATGCAGTAAGTTGCCAAACACGGGTTCGATGGTGCATTGACGGACCCGGCGCATGTGCTGGCCTTGCCGGCTGCGCTGCCGGTGCCAAGCGCGGCTGTAGGCCGCATCAAAGGCCGAGCGTACCAATTGCTTGTGATCCATATAGGGTACACAAGTCGCTTTGAAGGCACAGTGCTGACAATCCTGGTAGAACGCTCGGTAGTGTTTGGTCCAGTTGCCATCTGCCGTCGGTCGGTACTTGCGAAACGGGAGCGGTTTGTCTGCTTGACAGCGGTATTCATCGGCTAGCGCGTGGTAGGTGAAGCCTGCTGCTTCGGGCTTATAGCGGCCAAACACGGGAATCCAGGGTGTTATACCGCTGTTTTCGAGCAAGGCATAGTTGAAGCCATTGGAATAACCTGTGTCAGCTATCAGGTCTCGTAGCCGTAGCTCATTCGCCGCTAAGCGTTGTTGTAGTTGCTGCACGAGGCCCGGCAAGTGCAGGCTGTCGCGCGAGTCGGCAAAGTCGGCTTGTACATGGCTGATGACGCCCTGGGCCGTATCCACCGCCATACTGCAGCGATAGTTCAGGGCACGCGCTTTGCCCGGTTTGATGGAGATACGCGCCTCGGGATCGGTCGGACTATAGTGGGTTTTGTTGCTCAACAAGGGCGCTTTTGCGTGGTTGGCTCCTACCGAACCAGGCTGCTGGTGACGCTTGGCTTGGCGCGCCGCCTCGTAGCGGAGTTGATGGGCCGGCGCCGAGAAACGAGCAGCCGCCGGCGGGGCGAGCGCGGGTTCGTGGTCGACCACCGTCAAGCTCGGCACCAGGGCGTGCACCGACTGCTTTTCGCACACGCTATCCAGCGACGCATTGGCTTTCACGGGCGCCGAGTCCAGGGCTTGCGTATCACCGGCCACCAAGCCCTGCTGCACGCAGAGGCGGAAGACCCGATCGAAAAGGTGCTCGAACAGCGCCGCGGGATACAGCTGCCGCGTGCGGCTCAGCGTGGAGTGCCACGGTAAGGCTTCGTCTATTTCGTAGCCCAGAAAGTAGAGCAGGTCTAAACGCAGGGCACAGTGCTCCAGCAGGCGGCGGTCGCTGGTGATATTTTCCAGATAGCCCACCAACACTAGCTTAAAGAATACCACTGGATCGAGGGAAGGCTGGCCCGTATGGCTGTAGAGATCCTGCGTGGCTTCATATCATATAAGAAGTGCAGGTCCTGTAGCTCGTCAAGTCGGCGGTAGAGGTTATGCGCGGGCACCCGCTCCGAGAGCCGGAAGTGGGTGACGACCTGATCGGTAAATTGCTTCTTGCCTTGCATCTTCTCTCTACGAGAGCAGCCAATTGCAGGCTACCACTTCTGCAACAGCCACGTCCGTTTGGAAAATGATACAGCAGAATTTGAGTAGGTTTGAGCACTACTCTTGACTGCCCGCTCACCCATGCCCAACTACGTTGCCTACTACCGTGTCAGTACTGCCCGCCAAGGCCTCAGTGGCCTGGGCCTGGAAGCCCAGCAGGCGGCCGTGCGTACCTTCTTAGCGCCGAGTGAGCAGATCCTCGCGGAATACATTGAAGTGGAGAGCGGACGGAAGAATAGTCGGCCTCAACTACAAGCCGCCATGCAGGCGGCCAAAGAGGCGGGGGCGGTGCTGCTGGTGGCCAAGCTCGACCGGCTGGCCCGCAACCTGGCCTTTCTCTCGGCCCTGATGGAAAGCCGGGTGCGCTTCAAGGCGGTGGACATGCCCGCGGCCGATGAGCTTACCATCCACGTCTTGGGGGCTGTGGCCGAGAAGGAAGCGAAGGCCATCTCCACCCGGACCAAAGATGCGCTGGCGGCCAAGAAAGCGCGCGGGCATCAGCTGGGCACGCCCGCCAACCTGACGGCCGAAGCTCGTCTCAAAGGCCAGCAGCAGCGGCAAGTGAATGCCCAGACGAGTCTAGCGAACCGGTAGGCGGCCGACCTCGCGCGCCTGTACCGCAGTCTGCACTGGGACTACTGGCGCATTGCCACCCAGCTCACGGCCTCCGGGTATCGCACCCGTCGGGGGTGTCACTTCACCGCCGCCGGCGTCCGGCGCCTTGTCCTGCGCTAACCAGGCGGGCATAGGTGCCTGGTCAGCTGGCTTTCTTCCTGATAGGAAGGATGCCTTAGGACTAGGAGAGGAGCGCGGATAAAGATACGTAGGCCTATAGTGAGCGCAAATCAGCAGAGAATGGGGTAGCACAAGAGTTGGAACAGAAACTATCGGTAGGTCCCTTGGGCACCTGAAAAGGGGTTCTTCTGACTCAATAAGTCAGCATTCAAGCGCGAAAGGAGGCGTTGATGCACGAGACGAACAAAAGTGACGTACCGGACAGCCAAAAGCTAGTCATTCCAAACTCCACGCTGAGCGCCTTAAAACGCCGTTTTTCGAGACAGCCCGAACCCGCCAAAATCCGGCGCGATGTCCCTCCCGGGAATTTCTGTTCTTACTCTTGCGCTATCCCGTATACTACCGCTACGAATCGCGAAGCCCACTAGGACGTGAGTTCTGCAACAACCACTATGACTTGTTGACCCTAGGATAAGCGAGGCCTTCCGACTATCTAGGCAGCCACTTCCTTTCGTTTTGTATGCTGTTGTCATTGGTCATCCCGGCCCGGCACCCAACGCTGACCGTGCTGCGTGCTCAGGTACGGCCGCTGGCAGTGCTGATCCATGCCGCCCCAAGCGGCTCCTGCCAAAATTGCTTTTTCTGTTGCTAGCCTAGGCGGAGTTCCTATCGACCCTACCGCCGACCAGGTAAGGGCCTATGGTACCGCCGCCGGGAGCAGAAGCGGTGCGAGGAGCAGGTAGCCGCGAGCCAGGTGCGTAAAGGCTGCGACCTGCTGCTGCTGCCAGCGCTCATCGTGCCCTAGTTCCGCTGCCAGCAGCGCCGCTACTGTGGGGGCCATCCGGATAGCGGCCTTTGCGTCGAGGAACAGCACCCGCACCCGGCGGGCTAGCACGTCTTCTACGGTGCGGGCCATCTCGTAGCGCGCCGCCCAGACCACCTCGGCCTGGAGGAATTCGAGCTTCTCGTCCAGCTTTCCGCCCAAGGTAGGCTGGAGCTGAATTAACTCGAGTAGGGCGGGCTGGTCGCTGCCGTACACCGAGAGGTGATGGCGGCGGTCAGACGTGGCCAAGGCGCCGTGAATGGGCAAGGTCGCCGTTTGGCTAGCAGCCGGCACGAGCTTGCCCAAGCTGATGGCTGTATCCACCGTGTCCTGGCCCATGCGGCGGTACGTCGTCCACTTGCCCCCCGTAATGGTGATTAGGCTCGTTTCCGAAACCAGAATCTTGTGAGAGCGCGAGATTTCCTTGGTTTTCTGCGAGCTGCCTTGCGGCGCCGCCAGCGGCCGCAGCCCGGCAAATACGCTCCGCACGTCGCTGCGCTGCGGGGCACGAGTGAGGTAACGGGCGGCCGTGCGCAGTAGGAAGGCAATTTCAGCCTCCTGGGCGCGCGGCTCGGCGCTGGTCTCGTTCACCGGCGTATCCGTCGTTCCCAGCAGCACGCGCCCCTGCCAGGGCATGGCAAAGAGCACGCGCCCGTCGTCCGTGCGGGGAATCAGCAGCGCGGCCTCGCCGGGCATAAAGGACTGATCCAGCACCAAATGCACCCCCTGGCTGGGGCGCACCAGCTTCGGGACTCCGGGCTGGTCCAGCTGCCGTATTTCGTCGACAAAGATGCCGGTAGCATTGACCACGACGGTACCCCGCACCTCATAGCGACGGCCTGTTTCCTCGTCAGTGGCCCGCACGCCGCACACGCTGCCCTGCTCATCTTTGAGCAGGCCGCGCACGGCGCAGTGGTTGAGCAGCGTACCGCCGAGCTCCACGGCTGTTTGCGCCAGATTGATGGCTAGGCGGGCATCGTCAAACTGCCCGTCGTGGTAGAGCACCCCGCCTTGTAAGCCGTCGGCCTGGAGGTTGCCTACCCGCTGTAGCGTTTCCTGTTTGCTCAGCTGCCGGGCGGCTCCCAGGCTGTGCTTGCCGGCCAGCAGGTCATACAGGGTCAGGCCGAGCGTGTAGAATGCGTGGCTCCACCACGAGTAGGTCGGAATAATAAAGGCCTGGTTCAACACCAGGTGCGGGGCGTTGCGCAGCAGCAGGCCGCGCTCAACCAGCGCCTCGCGCACCAACCCCACCTCGCCCTGGGCCAGGTAGCGCACGCCGCCGTGCACCAGCTTGGTGCTACGGCTGCTCGTGCCTTTGGCGTAGTCCTCCTGCTCGAGTAAGAGCGTCTTATAGCCCCGGCTGAGGCTGTCGAGGGCCACTCCGAGTCCGGTTGCCCCACCCCCAATGACAATCACATCCCAGGGGGGCTGGCTCGCTAGGCGGGCCAGCAGCGTCGCGCGGGTAAACGCGGCCGCGCGGAGGGCGGTCTGCCGAGCATTCGTTTGCTCGGGCTGTGATGGTTTGAAAAAGACACTCGTTTGGGGACGCACTAGGATACCGGTTTAAAGATGGTATGTCGGGGGGTATACACCAAGAGCCCCAGTAGGGCGAGCAACCCCGTCCGCAGCCCCAAGCCATCGCCCGCCCGAGGTTGTGGTAAACCAATAATACACATTTGCCGGGGGGAGCACCATCGACGCGAAGTCCAGCAAAAAGGCGAAGCGCCTCGACTTTAACCTCGTGGGTTTCCGTGTCCCCTCACAGGCCGGGCAGCGAAAGACAGGCAGATGGTTGGCTGGGCTCGTTTGCCACCGGGTAAAGCGCTGGTGGCACCGGAGGCAGGTAGCGGGCGGCATAGCAACCGAGCAGGAGGGGGGCTAGTAGGTGAATGGACACGGAAAAGGTACACTGTTGGCAATTTGCCTAGCTCTAATAGTCATACAATTGCCGCATCCAAGCGACTCAGGCGAGTCGCCCCTGACGCTTGGAGCAGGCTGCCCCCTTGCGTCAGCCGCCCAAATATGATAATAAGGTGCTAAAAGGGAGGATTAGCTAGCTGTCTCGCGGACTCGGCAGGTGGGTATACGAGAGCAGGGCTATCATTTCTTAAAGGAAGAATCCATAAAGTTTATAATCATCCAACTAATGTAATTTTTTAAATAATTATTTTAACTCATAAATTTTTATGTTAAATGAAATGTTCGTAAATTAGTATAGCAGCTGCAACAAATATTTTTTCACTCAACACTTAACACTTACCAAAATGATCACGTTAGAAAATCTTGTATCCGACCTGCAAATGACGCACGTCGATTTAGTAGTAGGTGGAACCTTTCCTCCATGCGGCAGCAACAGTAACAGCCGCAGCAAAAAAAACAAGCGCAGCAAAAAAAACAAGCGCAGTCATTCTAGGAGCCGGAGCAATAGCTGCGGCTGCTAGTAAGCTAAGATTATGCAATACAATCTAGGATAGAATATAGGAATGTATTGCATTAATTAAACAAAAGCTGGAAAAGCGGTATCCATTCTGTTTTTCCAGCTTTTGGTTTCTTACATGTTGGCTATTTGAGTAGGGACTTAATTCTGTGCCTCTGTACTATGCTAAGCCTTAAGAGTAAAATCAGATACAGGTACTGCACCTCAAACTGAGTTTGTAGTAACCGTGGCGATATGACTTGGAATTGAGGCTCACCTCCCTACTTACCAAGATACAGCTCGATCAAGCTATTGATGCTTGCCCCGCTATTCCCACAATATTTTCAATCTTATGCTATCATGACAGCCCGACGATTTTACCTTTCAAAAGGGGTAAGCGTGCATGAGCACAATGATAATTTCTACATTGAAACTATCACAGAGGAGTTTAAAATCAATCGGACAATTGCCACCTTCCTAGGGCTATTAAATGAACCTAAAACGCCTCAGGAACTTGTACAGGGATTACAAGACCTAACACAGGGCGCAAGTACTGATGTCATTGAGCCTTTGGTTTCTAAGTTCCTTAAAGACATGTACCGGCTTGAGGTTGTGCGTAAGGAAGGGGATACAGATATAGTGGCTTTAACCCCAAATTACCAATCTGGGGCACAAATTGGCCAATACCTTATTACCGATTTATTGTCCCAGCATAATCGATATGTACAGCTCTACCGGGCCACTGACTGCGAATCTGGTGAATTGGTGGTACTGAAAATGTTTTCCTATTCACTGGAGAGCATAGGCAATGATACCCGTCTGGCGAAGGGCTTTCGGCAGTTCCAGCAAGAGTTTGATATTATGCGTGCGCTGCCTGCTCACCCGAACATTTGCGCCCTAAAAGCCTATCATACGGAGCCATATCCTTACGCCGTCCTAGAATATCTGCTAGGCAAATCGTTGTCCGAATGCGCACAGCATGACACTATCATCGAGGACAGCAAAGCCCATTTAGCCACTCAGATTCTGTCATCATTAGCCCACATCCACGCTAATGGAATTGTGCATGGCGATATTCACTCCCACAATTTTATGGTGAATGCAGATCATGTTACCATGATTGACTTTGGTTTCTCGTACCGGGTTGGCGTCTCAGAGCAAGAGCAGCATATCAATTGTGGCGGAGTACCAACTTATCTGGCGCCAGAACGCATCAAGCAGCACAATTATGACTTCAGTAAGCAGGCAGCCGATTTCCGGGCGGAAGTCTATCAAATAGCACTCGTGCTTTTCAAGCTCTATTATAAAGAATTGCCATTTGATGGGGAAACCTGGCTAGAACGTGCTGCCTCTATCACCACCTATGATTTTGGCCAACATCTAAGCCCCTCTGTTCCCCATGAGGCGGTGTTGGTGCGCGCACTACAGAAAGGCCCTAACGAGCGGTATGCATCCGGCCAAGAACTACTGGCATCGTGGCAGCAAGCCATAGACATCGAAAGTTCGGTGGTAGTGGAGTCAAGATAGACTCTCAACGAAAGCACCCCTAAGCTACATGCTGCACACCAGCCTATTCCACCCTGATTCCTATGGTAGACTGTCAACTAAAGAACAATGACTGCGGCATAAGCGCAGTTAAAACCATCTTTAATATTTTCGATCAGGACGTTAGTCGAAAGTATATACAGCAGAACATCTTTTTAGATGAGAAGGGCTCAAGCCTAACCGATCTACAGAATTTCCTGCAGCGGCATGAGTTTGCCACAAACCTGCGTGTACTCGATATAAATGCTATTCAATTCAAGCCTTCTGCCTGGCAGGAGCTGTTTCCTTTTATCATGCCTATCGTGCACGCCAATGGTCTGCACTATGTGGTAGTGGATAAAATGAAAAGCTCTAAGCTGCGGGTGCTCGATCCGGCAAAAGCGAATGAGTATTATGTGACAGTATCTGAACTGAAGAAGATGGCCTACTTCAGCAAGAGCTATTGGGACCTGATTCAAATGGAGCAAAAGTTAATGCTGCTCTGTACCCAAGAACTGGCCCTCTACAGCGTCAAGCTTGAACAAGCGCTAACTACCAATGACGCTAGCACACTATTTAATAAGCTCACGTACTTCACCTATCTCAAAGAGAACTTTGGGTTGAGGGACAAAGAGGCTGAGCAAAAATTTTTACACGATCTTCTTTTTAATCAGGATGCCGGTGCACTGCCCAAGCATTTTCGGTCGCTCAAGGATGCTGAAACCCGCATGATGCTTCAGGCGCCCATCATATTAACAGTCGCGCTGAAGCCATCCAAGCCGCGGCCCGAAGAGGTACTACCCGATGCAGCTAAGCCCGAACAAAGTCCCTATCTAACTCTGCTACAAGAACTTGGTCGCAATCGCCAAATTTGGTACATCTACATTTTCGCGGCGCTATTTTCTGCAATGACAGCCCAATTGGCTGTATTCACCGGCCAAATACTGATTGACTATATTCTGCCTTCTTACCAGCTGAATACGCTCGTTGTATTTGCTATTGGCCTAGGGGTATTCAAGCTCTTCGACCTGGCCACTAGTCTAAATGTGGCCTTTGTGGGTATCCACATGGGTAATATTCTGGACAAGTACTTTCTAACCCGCTTTGACGAGAAGCTAAATCAATACTCTCTTCCTTTTATTCAGTCCTTCAAGCGTGGAGACCTGACCGAAAGAATGAGCGATGCCTTCAAACTGAAGGGGTTTTTTTTGCGCTTTTTCACCAGAATCATTGTCGACGTATTTGTATCGATCTACTCGCTCGCTATTCTCTTCTACATAAATGCTAAGCTTACCCTGATTGTCTGTGCCGTAATGGCGGCATTTTATGTGTGGTTTCGCTTGGTAACACCTACGCTCAAACGAAATGAGCGGTTGCGCTTTCTGCGTAAGTCTGAATTCTTCACGAAGATGATTGAAAAGCTGGATGGCATTCAAGTACTGAAGTCGTTCCGCATCGAAGAAACCTACTCGCGCAAACTACTGCAAATCGTGAATCAACTGCTTAACGTGCAGTTAACCAACAAGTACGTTGACCTAGTCAACGTCGCAGTGATATCCGTCATCTCTCTGATAGCATCACTGCTGATCATCGTAGCATTAACCAAAACAGCTATTCAGTCTAATGCCATTTCGCTAGGACAAATCATTACCTACATAGCGCTATCCGAACGGGTATTTTCCGCATTGCGTGGTATTCTATCTGAGAACCTAACTCTGCAGGAAAATGAGGTAGTGCTCAGACGTTATTTGGATTTTGAGGATGCTTCTGCCACTCGGCCGTCAACTGGTGGTATTGATAAGTTTACGATTACTAGTCTGGCTCTCCAAGATCTAGGATTTGGCTACAACCCTCAGAATCTAGTTCTGCATGACGTTTCATTAGAGGCTGAACTCGGCGATAAAATCCGCATAGAAGGACAGAATGGTTCAGGAAAAACCACCCTGAGCAAAGTCCTGACGGGGCTTTATGAGCCAGCGTCTGGCCGGATGATGCTTAATGACACAGATCGACGATTCTTCGATCAGGAGAAAGTCAAGGAGAAGCTAGTGCTTGTTACCAACGAGGATATCCTATTTAATGATACCATCGAGTTTAACATCGCTTTTGGCCGCAAAGTATCGCCAACTCGCATCATGCAAATGGCCAAAAAAATTGGTTTATATGATTTTATCGCTAGTAAAGAAGAGGGACTAGGCTTCCTCATCAATGAAAATGGCCGCAACCTGTCTACTGGTCAGCGCAAAAAGATTTTGCTATTACGCGGGCTTTTCTCCTCTGCTGACGTGCTAATTCTGGACGAAGTGCTTTCAGGAATTGACGCGGAATCGCGTGTTCAAATTGAAGGCTTACTGGATGAATTTACTAACAAAATTCTGATCGTGATTTCGCATGAGCCTATAGATTATATCCGTTTCACTAAGCACTACTACCTAGACCATGGAACATTCGTCGTACCAGCCTAATAATATAGCTATCAGGCTGATTAAGGTGTTTTGTGGCCTGCTGATCGGCTTTCTAGTCATCTTTCTTGGTTTATTATTCTTCTTGCATATCAATGAGACCATTGATTTTAAAGAGGGAGAGATTTACTCTCGCAACCCACAATCCGTAATTCGTACGCCAACTGATGTACGTGTGCTGAAGGTGCTAGTGCAGGAAGGTGATAATGTTAGTCAGGGCGATACACTGTTCGTACTGGAAAACAAACGTGTAGAATATGACTATGCAACAACGCGGGAAGAAGTTGGGCTGACAGAAAACAAAATCGCTGTTGCCGAACGGATGTTAGCATACACACGGGAGCGACGCGCTACGTTGGAGCGTCTGCGCAATATCCAAGAACAGACCTACAACGCCGACCGCCAGCAAATTGAGCGCGAGATGCGCACGCTGGCCGCGGCAAGAGGTTATGCTGAACAGCAAAGTGCAATCAGTAAGGATCAGTATCGAACCGACTCTCTTCTCTATGCCCAAAAGGCACTGTCCCGCCTCGAAGCTGTTGAATCGAAAAGCCGTAGCCTGCTCAAACGCAAGGAGGCGGCGGAGACACGCGCCTCCTATGAGGAGAAGCGTGCTCGTCTGACTAGTCTTTTACAGAATTACAAGCAGCAGATCACGACCCTAGACATTGATTTAAATTCGCTGCAACAAGACGAACAGGCGAAGCAGCGTGAATTGCTGGATCTGCGTTCTCAGCTTTCCAGCAAGCGTAACTCAGCAGTAGTATTAGGCGACGCGGCTAACCAACTAATTGTACGGGCACCAGTTGCGGGCAACGTTATTAATATATATAACGACCGACAAAAAACGGAACTGCTCGATCGAAATCAGCCCTTGGCAGTAATTGCCCCCCACCAAGAGCAATTCTACGCAAAGGTCATTTTGCCCGAGCGAGAACTGGCCTACGTACGACTCGGCCAGCCTGTGAATTTGAAGATTAATGCCTATTACCACTACCAGTACGGGGCTATTCGCGGGCGGGTATCATTTATCTCACCATCGAATGTAAATGATCAGTTTTTTACCATCGTCCAACTAACCGGCCGTCCTCGCTTTCCTCTCAAAGCTGGCTATAAGCTTAAAGGTGAGATAATTACTAATCAGTATACTCTACTCCGATACGGAGTGAAAAAGTTATTCGATAAAATCGACACCTACGATGCGGTCTAATGGTTGGGCTTTTTTGGTCTTTATTGTGTTGCTCCTTATAGTCCGTCAGGGCAAAGGGCAGCAGGTGCTTCCCTATGAAGACTGCGTAAAACGGGCATTACAGCAGAACCTACTGATGAAAAGGGCGCTCCTCGACCTAGAAGCCTCTACTGTGCGTCTGAAGACTCAGAAAGCAGATATGTTGCCGAGGCTCAATGGCTCCTTGCGCAACAATAATTCCGTAGGCAGAAGTGTCGATCCACTAACGAATGAGTTTATCAACCGTAAGTTCAACTCAGTCAGTGGGTCGGCAGGGTCTTCCGTTTATTTATTTCAGGGCTTTAAGACAGCTAATGCTATTAAGGCTGCTAAGCAGGAAGTGGAGCAAAATACGGATCAGTTACAGGCATTAAAAAATGATATAACGGTTGATGTCGCTTTGGTATATATCCGCATTAATTACTTGCTAGAACTTATCAAAAGCCGGCAGCAGCAAGTTGAATCTAGTGCCGATCTAGTGCGTCTGACAAGACTAAAGCTTAAAGCAGGGAGGGTGTCGGAAAGCGCTTTGTATAAGTTGCTGTCGCAGCAGGCTACGGAGCAATTAAATTTAGTAAACAGTCAAAATGAGTTGAGCCTAGCTTACCTGGACCTGCGACAAATCCTAAATGCTCCACCATTAGATGAAATTCTTATTAAACCCTTAACCTATAATTCTTTAGCAGAGATTGATTTTCAGGCGCCAATAATTGAGGAGGTAATAACAGCAGTGGAAGCGCAGCCAGCGTTAATGGCGAAACAGCATAACGCCGCTCGACTCTATCATCAAATTGCCGTCATCCGTGCTGACAAGTATCCTTCCTTACAATTGACGGGCTCCTTAGGATCAAATTATAGCAATACGAATGAGGTATTCGATTTCCGCAGGCAGTTTAATAATAACATGTACTATGGAACTGGGCTAGCCCTGACAATCCCATTATTCAATAGTTTTCGCTACAACCTGCTTATCCGGGAAAGCCGCCTGCGTTATCAGCAGAGTTTATTAGATTCTGATATAGAACGCAACCGCTTAACTAAAGTCGTACAACAAGCCATCGCCGATGCTCAAGCCGCTAACCAAAGTTGGAATGCCGCGCGGAAAGCTGAGGAATTTGCTCGCAAGGGTTATGAAGCTGATCTATTAAAGTATAGGTACGGTACAATCTCCGTTTTTGAGCTCAATCAAGCTAAAACTACTTATGTAAATGCACAAACCGACTTATTTAGAGCTAAATACGAACTGATTTTGCGCTCTAAGCTAGTCGGGTTTTACCAAGGCCGGCCGCTGGTACTGTAGCTGTAGGTCAGTGCTCTACTGGCCCTGCAGCAAGGGCGCATCGACGGGTATAGCTTCCTGCAGTTTCCCACGGCGCGGGCGCGGGGGTCTTTCACGGCTGATCCGTGGGAGTTGCTCGGCCCTGACCCAAGCGAGGCAATTCCTCACTCAGCCCGCCAGGTTTGCACCCGGCGATGCCGCGAACTTCCTGATATTGCAGCAGTCGCCCGTCGCCATCTTCCACAACAGCCGCTCGATCCAATGACTAGTGGGTTGCCTTTCTATTTTTACTTCAAGCGCCAGGCCACTACAGCACCAGTGCGTGCCTCGGTGGGTGGCTAATCCATCTGTTGAGGTGGTTTCATTAAGTCAGCCTAAGCAAGTCTCCTGAGCCATTGATTTACTAGAGTGTGTGGACAGTGATGAGTAGTTTGCAGGATGCGACGACATGAACTTACAGAACGCGAATGGCGCCTAATCGAACCGCACACGCTGGGCAAACCGGGCACGGCCGGGGGCACGGGCCACAACAACCGGCTGTTTGTCAACGCCGTGGTGTGGCGCATTCGCACCGGGGTGCCGTGGCGCGACCTGCCCGAGCGATTCGGTAAATGGAATTCAGTGGCCCGCCGGTTCCGCCGCTGGGCCCAAGCCGGGGCGGTTTCACGACCAAGGTCTACGCCGTCGTTGACGCGCTCGGCAACGGCGTCCACCTCGACCTGACGCCGGGCCAGCAAGCCGATTGCTTGCTCGTGCCCGACCTACTGGCGGCCTTGCCGCAAGAGCCGGGCAAGGTGGTGGCCGACAAGGCCTACGACACCAGCGCCGTGCTGCAAAGCATTGCCGCCCACCAAGCCGAGCAGGTCATTCCGCCGAAAAGCAACCGGAAAGTGCCACGCGACTACGACGAGAATCTCTACGATGACCGCAATAAAATTGAACGCTTCTTCAGCCGCTTGAAGCAGTCACGGGCCTTTGCCACGCGCTACGATAAAACGGCGCTTTCCTTTTTAGCCGTCGCCCATATCGTCGTCGCACTCGATTGGCTGCGATGACCGTCCACACACTCTAGACGCCACTTGGGGATTTTTATTCGTGTTATTTGGCCTAGGTAACGGGTCGCCCACTAGTTGTAGCTCTGTCCCATTATACCCTCGTGGCTGTTGCAGAATCCAGTGTCTGTTTACCGTTTGGGTGCGTAGAAGGAGGATGCAAGGAAAGAAGCACTTCACCGATAAAGTGGTGACTCGCTTTCGGCTCTCCGAGCGGGTCCCCGCACACAACTTCTATCGGCAGTTAGCCGAGTTGATAGACTGGCGTTTTCTCTACGAGGAAACCCAAGCGCTTTACAGCCACACGGGGCAACCCTCGCTCGACCCGGTCGTGTTTTTCAAGCTCGTGCTCGTGGGCCGGTTGGAAAACCTGGTCAGCGACCGGCGGCTGGTCGAGCACTGTGCCTTACGGCTCGACATTCTCTACTTCCTGGGCTACGAGGTGGATGAGGAGTTACCCTGGCATTCCACCATCAGCCGCACCCGGCAGTTCTACCCCACGGCCATCTTTGAGCGTCTGTTTGACCATGTCTTTGCCCAGTGCGTAGCACAGGGCCTCGTCGCGGGCGATACGCAAGCGCTGGATTCGGCGCCCGTCAAGGCCAATGCCTCGCTGGAGAGTGTAGTGCCCAAGCAGGTGGCGGTTATCTCGTCCCCCTACCTAGCCGAAACAGCGCCCGACAGCCGTCCGGTCCCGGCTCCCGGATCAATCGTCACTGCCCCTGCGCATCAATTGCGCAGCTTGGCGGCGCTGCAGGCTAAGCGCGCGACCCAGGTTGGGGCCCCGGGAGCGCAGCATCCCCACGCGCGCTTGCTGAGCAACAAAACCCACTACAGTCCCACCGATCCCGACGCGCGCATCTCCGTCAAGCCCGGCAAAGCCCGGGCCCTGAACTATCGCTGCAGCCTGGCCGTGGACACGGCCCAGGGCGTGATCAGCCACGTGCAAGCGGATTTCGCCGACAGCCGCGATAGTGTGTATCTGCCTGTCCTGACCCAACGCGTGCAGCAACGCTTGGCAGCCAACGACCTGCGGCTGCTGGATCTGCTGGCGGATGCGGGCTACTCCACGGGCTCGAATTACGCCTTTCTCGAGCAACGCGGCAGCACGCCCTGGATTCCGGTGCACGGGCCTTACAAGCCCGAAATCGAAGGCTTTCCGTATGACCCCGTCGCCGATCATTTCACCTGTCCGGCCGGCAAGCAACTGCCCTTCCAGAAGTACACGACGGATCCGAATGGCGGCTGGCAGAAGTACTACCGCGCGCCCTACTAGGACTGTAAGCAGTGCCCGCGCAAACCCCTCTGTGTGCCCAAGAGCCAGTGCCGGCACATCACCCGCACGGCTTATGATTCGGCCTACAAACGGGCCGTGACGCGGCAGCGAAGTCCGCAAGGGAGACGCATGAAACGGCTGCGCCACAGCACGGTGGAGCCCGTGTTCGGCAGCTTGATTCATCACTATGGGCTGCGCCGGATCGGCATGCGCGGCCAAGCGGGAGCTCACAAGGCAATGCTCCTGGCCGCGATGGCCTACAACTTGAAGAAGCTGCTCAACCACCGGCCCACCCAGTTCTTGAGCGTGGCACTAGCCCTGCCCAAACCACCCCCACCACCTAGTACCCTCCCTTTTCAGCTTCGAACCAAGCGCCGCGGCCTCCAACGCCAGCAGGTACAAGGCTGAGACAGATGGATGCGGGGAGTTCTGCAACAGCCACCCTCGTTTTATGAGGCGAGCAGTAGCTAGACAAAAAGTGGACTTCGCTGTCTAGTTCCGTGCTTTTTATTACCGTCTCATAAATCAACGCGTCATCTCGGGACTGTCAAATGAGATAGTGAGACCCTTACAGTAATTTTCCGCCCCGTTGTAACGAGAACCCCATCTTAAACTACCTAATTCTCAGGGTTTACTGTGATTGGAAATGACAATGAGTTATCGTATATTCCCTATGGATTATCTATTAGCGCGCAGCTAGGAAGTAACTACCAGACTTCGCTGGCGAGTAAAACGAATGTATCCAGTAGGGATACGGAAGTGTAGTAAGCTCTAGCCTGAGCCAGCCAATTCCTTAGGTACAGGAATCATGCATACGATCAAGATTAGTACTCCAACGCCGGCTCGCCGAGGGTGGCTAGCTACTAGTTTCTCCATCCTGAGACATTTTTTACTTTATTGTCTGCTGCCAGTGGTAGCTGGATTAGTCAGTTGCGAGAACGAGGCAGACCCTCAACCAATTACTCTGCCACCTACCGTGGTCGAGAGAACGGTCCCTGTCCAGAACGGAGTTGGCCAGCCGCTAGTAAACTTTGTCTTTACCCAAACGACAACCACGGTCGCACCCGGCAAGGCTACTGCTGTGTTGGACGTGCAGGTCCAAAACGTTTCCAGCTGTACACTCAGCTTTCCCTACACGATTACAGTAGGCTCAACTGATGTCAACAATTCTCCTGTCAACAATATAGTCAACTATAAGCTACAAGGATCGGTGGCTAATCTACCCGTCAATACAACGGTAGAAGTCCATCATCAAGTTTCGACCACTCCTGCTGATTTTAGACAGGTTAGTATCAGCATCACGCCAATTGGGCTAGTTAAGTATGCTGACTGTCCCATTCCAGCAGGGCTTTGGACGGGACAATATCTGGTTTCTGCCGACACCTGGGATTACGAGCGAGACGAAGAACGGGGTGCTACACAATTAACCATTCCGGCTACCGGCCCCTTGGAACTAGCATTCACGGGCTATAATTCGTTCGGGCAACTCAGTGGCATGACCACAAAAGTGACTGGAACCCTGAATGAGGCCCATGAATTTACTGGCAGCGGACAAACGAGCTTTGATAATGAGGTTATTGGTAGTATCAAAATGAGCGGCTTGATATCACCTACCAGCCCTGATCCACTAACAGGGAAGAAAAGGCTCAGTGTTGGTCTAATAATCGGGTATACCGAGATCTCAAAAAACCTTATTGCTCTTACTAGCATTGTCACAATGCAGTAGACCGAAGGCTATACCGTGAGGTGGTCTAGCTAAGCCGGACAGAGGTGGGACGTGGTTTGAAGGTGGGTTTTGAAGTGGTTGGGCGCGAGGTAACCGAGCGAAGAATGACGTCGTTCGGCGTTGTAAGTGGCGATGTGGTGGCTGATTTCAAGCTTGGCTTCGGCCAAGCCTGGGAAACTTCTGCCATCGAGTAATTCGGCCTTAAAGCGGCTCCAAAAGGATTCGGCGTGGGCGTTGTCATAGCAGTTGCCACGCCTGCTCATGCTTTGCAGTGCGCCATTTTGCGCGAGTAAGTCTTTGAGGCGGGTGGCCGTGTACTGGCTGCCCTGGTCGGAGTGCACGGCCAGGGCGCGGCGCAGCGCCTCGCTGACCAGGTCTTCCGGCATGGTGTCACGTACGTCCTACGTGCCGCCCCGGCGTCACCAAAGCCCACGACCTTGCGCGAGCAGCGGTCGAGCCACACAGCCAGGTACAACCAGCCGCCGCCCTAGCGGGGCAGGTAGGTGATGTCGCCCACCCACACCCGGTTGGGGACGGTAGGGGCCGGCTGGCCGAGCACCCGGTTGGGGGCGGCGCGCACGGCCGGGTCCGAGTCGGTGGTGCGGGGCACAAACGAACGGGGCTGCTGGGCGCGCAGGCCGTAGGCCTTCAGCACCCGGCGGATGCGCCAACGGCCCACCCGGTGGCCTTCGGCCTGCACTTCCACCCGCAGCTGGCGGGTGCCGTAGCGCTGGCTGTGCTGGCTAAACGCTTTGCGTACCGCTACTTGCCAGGCCGGCTCAACTGTCGGCCGCTGCCGGCGGTGCTGCCAGGCATAATAGGCTGCCGGGGCCACGCGCAGCACCTGGCAGAGTTGGCGCACGGGCACCTGAGCGGCCCGCTCGGCGATGTGCTGGTAGGTGCTCACGACGTCGGCTGGCTGAAGATGACCGAGGCTTTTTTAACATATCGAGTTCCTGCTCGGCCCGCTTGAGGCGGGCCCGCAAGGCACGCACCTCCGGGTCGCGGGCCACCTCCCTACTGCCCACCTCGGCCACCACCTGGGCCTGCTGCCAGCGGTAAAGCAGCTTGGGGCTGATGCCTAACTGCCGGGCCGCTGCCTGGGTGCTGCGGCTCTCGCTGGCCAGGCGCTGGGCCTCCGCTTTAAACGCCTCATCGTAGGTACGCCGTTTGTCGGGCGACGCCCCGCTGGATTTGCTTGCCATAACAGAAGAAATAGTCGTCCTTCTTCTGTCCGTCATCCCTAAACCACCTCACTTGATAGCGGTCTGCAACAAACTCCTCAAGCAAGCCTTCGCCATTGTCAAATCCGGCGTGCCCTACCAAGCTGATTTTACGTCAAAACTTGCCTGCAATGCTTGACTTTTAACTAAGTTCATCTTTTGCAACCCTGTGCACAACGTATCCCACTGCTGCCTCCGCTTTCCCTACTCCCTGACCATCACTGCCGCCCCAATCGCTGCCGGCTGCTCCTTCCCTGTCACGGCCGCTTCACCAGGGCCTGCAGCACGAGAACATCGGCCGGACTTTTCGCCGATTTCAACCGCAATCCCACCTGGAGCTGGGGCTGGCCGCTCACCGGATCCGGCTCGCCTAGCCGGAGCAGGCCCGCGGCCTGGACCGTATCGACCACCCCGTTGTCCCCGCGCGTAAGGTCCTGGCCGCTAAACCCATCATCCGGCGTCAGCGTCCCGACCAAGCGCGTGCTCGCGCCGGTGGGCTGCCCGGTTGCCGTGAGGCGGACATAGCGGATTTCCAGGGGGCCGCCCGCGGCCGGAACGGTGACGTATACACTCCCATCCTCTTGGGGTCTAGGGATGCTGGGACCGTACGCCCAGTCGTCCTCGTAGTCTTCTGCGAACAGCGAATACGGCCCCGTCCAGCTACCCCCCAAACTCGGACACTCGGTCCGGACCGGCTCCCCGTGGGAGGTGATGACGATCCCGGCCGTGTGCAGCGGGAAGGCGGTTGTCGCCACGACGTGGTGCGCCTGAACCACGGTCCTGACCGGCAGACTGGTCACGGTTCCCGGCAGCTCATAGTCGACTAGCTGACCAGGCCCCCGGGAGCTAAGGGTGAGGGTATAGGGGAAGCTGAGCGTGCAGTTCGACCCGTTTTGAATCCGCACGTCCAGCACGGCCGTGGCCGGAGCCGGTGGGGCGGTCGTAATGGTTTGGGTGAATAAAAAGAAGGCGAGGGGCTGCCCCGTTCGGTTCGTAACCGGGACCATTCGCGAGGTAGTCGCCACCGTGGGGCTCTGGGGCAGGGGGGGCGCCGGCTGTGGCTCGGCTGCGTCTTGACATCCACTGAGCGCGAAGCAGGCTAAGAGGACAGCGCAGCAACAACGCCGCGAGCGATGGGCACTAGGGAGGATATGCATATTACGGGTAGGTTTGCAAGCGTGACGTGCTGTCGATTCTGGCGCCGTTGGTCGCCGAGAATGAATGGTTTCTCTCTACGCGCGGGTAGAGCCCCTAGCTATCCTCGGAATATACGCCTTATATCGCTCATCGTCAATCGTCTAGCTAGCAATATATAAATACCCAAGCGGGTAAGAATAGGCCTATCTGCTGACCCCGCTGCGCCGGCTAGCGCGGGCGCAGCGGGGTCAGCAGATTGCCCCGGAGCTGGTAGACGCCCCCGGAGCCCGGGTGGGAGTCCGTCGCCGCCGCGGTCGTCGCGCCAGCGAAGGCCACGGTGGCGCTGAGCGCATCGAGGGTCGTGAAGGCCGCCGTAGTCCCCCCGCCCGGCGTCAGATCGGTCCAAGTGATGCCGTCCGCACTGATCGAGGATCCCTCGCCCACACTCAGAAAGCCCCCCGGAATGGCATCGATGGTCACTCCGTAAAACCGGCCCTGGGGCGTGCTGACGGGAGTGATGGCGGACCATGTCTGCCCGCCATCGGTGGTGCGAATCATGCCGCCCCCCGGGATACTCAAGTCGGGTGAATTATAGGCAATGCCATTGTTCTGGTCCCGAAAGGCCAACCGGTACACCCCGTAGCGCAAGGGCGTGCGCGCCGATACGGTCCAGGTGAGGCCCCGGTCAGTGGACTTCCAGACCCGGGCAAACCGGTCGTCCTCGCCGTTCACGCCGAAGTTGGCCGTGCCCACCCAGAGGGTGTTCCCCAAGGCAAAGTAGGAGAGCAGCAAGCCGGCCTCCCCCACGAGCGGGGCCGGAATAGCCGCCGCGGGCACGCGTTGCCAGCTCGCCCCCGCGTTGGTGGTCCGGTAAATCTCGTACCCCCCTTGCACCGGGTCCCCAAAGGCAACGCCGGTGGAGGCATCAAAAAAGTGGGTCCAGTTCAGGTAGCTGCCGGGGCTGGTATACTCCGTTGTCGTTATCTTGACCCAGCTTGCGCCCCCGTTAGTAGTTTTGAGTACCTCCCCCCCTCCATCATCATTGTATTGCGAGATATAGGCGGTATTGGCGTCAATCGCGGCAAGGTGGCCGGCGCGGAAGCCGGGGGTGCCACCGGTGATGGGCTGGGACGTCCAGTCGGTGCCGTTGGTGGTGCGCGCGACGTGGGTGGCAAACAGCTCCCCCTCCTTGCCCAGCAGCTGCCAGGCGGTGGTGGCACTCAGCGTAACGGTCTGCCAGGCCCGTTGGGCCGGTTCGGTTTGGATGGGCCCCGTCGTGTTGCGCAGCAGCCACGAGGGGGCCTGGCCTAGGGGAAAGGGGAGGCTGCCATCCTCTTGGCGGCAGGAAGTAACAAGGAGGGTGCCCAACAGCACCGGCAGGACTGGGCGCAGCAGCGCCGAAAAACGAAGCTTTCTCATACTATATAGGGTAGATAGACACGCGAATAAGAGTAGCCCCGGGGTAGAGCCCGGGAGTCAATCAGAGGCAGAAAAGGGCGAGGAGGAGGGCCGCAAGAGAGAGCGGCGGCGAGGAGGGGGCACCGCGAGGGCGCACGGGGGAACGGTACTCGTCTATCGCTCCGCAGAGCAAACGGGGGGAGCTATTGCCTTGCCCAATTTATAAGAAAAGCTATATTAAATATCGAATTAGTTTAATCGACATTGTGATTTCTTCCATACCTTTTGCGTCTTGCAAGGGTTAACAAAGAATGGGAAAGGACTTGGCCCGGGCTAAGCGGGCCAAGCAAACCGGAAAAAACTGGTCCAGTGCCTCACACACCTCCGCTTCAGCTAGCGCCATTGCCGGACCGAGAGTGGTGTGGTCGCTCGTAGTATTACTGTTCTACAAATCTAAAGAGTGCTTAAGGGCAATGCATTGTAAAAATCGGCCAAAAGAATGATCCAGCGAACGACGCTCACAATGCGGCCACGACTTGGATAAAACGACCGTCAAAATCCCGATCCGCCGCGAGATAAAGGGTGGGGGGTCGTCCGGTGAAGTGCTGAAAGTCTTTGATGAAATGAGACTGGTCGTAGTAGCCGAACCGGTGGACGACGTCCAGCCAAGGGGCATTGTGCGTCCGGAGCAAGTAGTGCATGACCGCTTGGAAGCGAATGACGTGCGCGTACTGTTTCGGCGACAGCCCGACGAGGTCAGTAAATTTGCGGGTCAGGGAACGCGGGCTAATGCGCTCTTGCTGGGCCAGTTGCCCTATTTTAACCTGCCCCTGCGTTTGAAAGATGCGGTGCATCGCCCCGTGCACTTCGTCGGGCCGGGCGGTGGCGTTCCGGAATAGTCGCTTTAAAAAAGCGTCCAGCACAGTTAACTGGCCCAGTTGGCTTATTTGGGCCGCGAGTTCGTCCATCAAGAACCGGCATTCAGGCAGGAGGCCGTCGAGCTTGACGACGGAATCGGTATAGTCCGCTGTCACCAGGCCCAGTGCCGGCAGGGCCACCGGCCGCAACGCGACCATGTACGCTTGGGTTGCGCCCACTTTCAACAGCCAGCATTCGGTGGCCTGCCCCATGAGGTACGCCCCCGCGGTCAAGGGTCCGCTCTGCATGGGTTGAAGAAATTCCAGCGGAGCCCCTCCTGCCCCTGGTAAAATGATCATCAGGGCCGGTACCCCCCGGGGAATGGTGGGCAGTACCTGAGGTGCCGCAAACGCACTGCGACCGTACAGGTAGCCGCACACGAAGGGCCGCAATTCTTCCGCAGGAGGAAAGCTTTGGAGAATCATGGCTTCAGGTGTTTGTCTCCCTTAAAAGCTGCCCCTTCCGCTACGCTAAGGTGGCCTGCCTGAAGCCAACCGCACCAAAGCTCGCCTTCTTGGGCTGTCCACAGAAACAGGTCGCCGACTGTGCAAGGCTCGCGCTAGCCATAAATTTCCGGACCGCCACGTGGCGGCGCAGACGCGCAGTACTACTACTCATTCACGGTGCTACTGCAAGACTAGGTGCCGCCCATCCTTGCTAGGCCTCAACCGTCATTCCTGCCGTGGCACCCAAACCAGACCGTCCACCCGTGCCTGTACCGCGCTAACGCCTGCTTTTCTTGGTTATGCTTCAATAGTAGCCTGTATGATGCTACACGGACTGAAAGGGAGAGGCCGCGTCCCGCCGCCCTGGGGTCCCGCCCAGACGGGTCAGCGCTGAATGAAAGCCGTTCCGAGGCAATCGCTAAGGGCGCAACGGCGATTCAATACTATACTTTTCGTGGACCTTATGGATCAGTACCAGCACTGATTCTTATCATTTCTTTATACTAGTGGCTGTTGCAGAACTCGACTTGCTGACCCCGCCGGACGCCCGTGCGACGGTGGGGAACGCTGAACCAGCGAAGGGACGCGTTGGGCGCGCGCGTGGTGGCTGGCCGTTCTGCTGCGCGAGCAGCGGCGGTCAGACGCCGAGGGTCGGGGCCGGCCGGGAAACAGGCAAGCGAGCGGGGGTGCCCCCGCTGCTACCGCGCTGCCAGGGATAGGGATCGCCGTTCTCCCCACCGGTATGGCGCCTACCAGGGCCGGATAGAGGGCCTTTTACTTTGATGTAGAAGCCCTATTTACCTTCGATTGGTAGACAATTCTCAGCCAATCGTTTAACTCGTATGATGAACGCGCCTTTCAGCGAAAGGTAGCCGGAGCAGGAGGCAGGGTCACCACGTTTAACTAAACGCGAAGCTACCGCCTCGACGTTGCTCAAAAGAAAGCGTGCCCTGCTTCCCTTTTGCCTGAAGACTGCACAGGTTGGAGGGAGCCTGACGGCGTGCCGGCATCCCGTATTTGCACGAGAATAGTTGCGGCAAAACCCTGTCTGGCTGATGGTTTCACCCTCATTATGCCTGCTTGATGCCTTCTGTAAAGCCCGTGAGCACCCCGCTCAAATATGTAGTCGGGATTGCTATCGCCAAAAGCTCGTTTGTCGCCTGTCTGGGTCGGCTCGACCTGCACCAGCAGCTGACCTTCGGCAAGGAAACTACTTTCGAGAACACGCCCAGTGGTTTTGTCGCCCTGCTCAGCTGGGTGGCTCGGCAGCAGCAGGCAGCGGTCCCGCTATGGTTCGTGGTGGAAGCCACGGGCGTCTACTACGAGGAGCTAGCGTATTTTCTAGCCGATAAGCAGCAGTTGCTCAGTGTGCTGTTACCTAATAAAGTGAAGCATTTTGCGCGCAGTACCGAGTTAAAGAGCAAAACCGACCAGCTCGATGCCCGCCTGCTCGCTCGGCTGGGACTGGAGCGCAGCCTGCCGGCCTGGCAGCCACCCACTCCCGCGCTGCGCCAGTTGCGGGCGCTCGCCCGGGAGCGGCAGGTGCTGACCAAACAAGGCGCGCAACTCAAAGCCCGCGTCCACGCCTACCAGCATAGCTATCAGCCCGATAGTCGGACGCTGGCTCGCCTGGCCGCGCAGCAGCAACTACTGGTTCAGCAGCTGGCTGCGCTTGACCAGGACTTGACGGAGCTGCTGGCAGCCGAACCGGAGCTAGCCCGCAAGCTGGCCCACCTGACCAGCATTCCGGGCGTTGGCCTAACGACCGCTGTCGTGGTGGTCGCCGAAACCAGCGGCTTCGTGTTAGTGGAGAACGAGCGCCAACTCGCTTCCTATGTCGGCCTGGACGTGGTGCAGCGGCAAAGTGGCCTCGCGGCCCATGCCACGCGCGTCTCCAAACGCGGTAACGTGCGCCTGCGCACGGCCCTCTACCTACCGGCTCTGAGTAGCTTGCGGCATAATCCCCGGCAGATGGCCTTTTACACGCGCTTGCGTACGCGGCATCCCAGTGGCAAGCCCGGCGTCATTACCGTGATGCGTAAACTGCTCGTGCTCTGCTACTCGCTTTGGAAAAATGACCATGCCTACGACCCACACTACCAGCCCGCACACCAAGTCGGACAAGAAATAGCCCCGGCCACGTAAACGGGCCGAGGCTACGCAGGATGAACCTAGAGGCTCTCCTTGGGAGACTTAAAAGTAGAAAAAAGTAGCCCCAGGGGCAACCCTTTTATCACAGTATCTTTTGGGGAGTACTACAGGTGTCGGGCAGCAAGGCAGACCGTTCGGAATTCAAGCAGCTACTCCTCGAAGCCTACCAGAAGAAGTTTGACCTAGTAGTGTTCTGGCGTCTGGACCGCTTCAGCCGGGGAGGAGCCCTGCCCACGCTGAAGTACCTGAAGGAACGCGCGACCATGGCGTGAACTACAAATCCTTCACTAAACCTTACCTCGGCTCGCTCGGTCCGTTCGGCGACGTGATAGTATCAATGCTGGCCAAGAAGAAAGCTGCCGGAATACAACTCGGTGCCCCAATAAAAAGCGTGGCGGTTATAGCACTAGCACAAGGGTTGAAAGGAGAAGGCAAATCGAATGGTGCCATTGCCCGTGCCCTTGGCATCTCACCTAGCACGGTGGCCAAGTATGTCGCCTCAACCTGCTAAAGGTTGAGGAAAAGTCTCACTTTGAGGTGTAGGGTGGAAATGAAACGAGCGGGCCCTGGGGTCCGCTCGTTTTGGTTTGGCTAGGAAAGGGTACGGCGGTTAGTTTTCACCAGCGGGTTGGCCAAAATGCTGCTGCAGTACCTGGTTGATTTTGTCGCGGGTGAGGGGCTTGGTGAGGTAGCCGGCGATGGGCAGGCCCTGCATTTGCGCTACGTCGTTGGGGTTGAGGGAAGTGGTGAGCATGATGATGACCACCGTGGGATTTTCGCGTGGGGGCCGCTGGGCGTAGGCCTGCAGGAACTCGAAGCCGTTCATAATTGGCATTTTCATGTCGAGCAGGATGAGGGCCGGGCAGGTGGGCGACGTGGGCAGCTCGCAATGGGTGTGCAGCAGGTCGAGGGCCACCTGGCCGTTGCCGGCCACCAGCACAGCGTCGCTGATGGCCATGCGCCGGAGCAAGGTTTGGTTGAGAAAGTTGGTGGTGTCGTCGTCGTCGACGAGCAGGGTGCAGGAAATAGCGGCCATGCGTTTAGGAAGGAGTTAAAGCGGAAAAAGGGTGCCCGGCGGGGCTGGTCGCGTGGGGCAGGAAGACAAAAAAGGTGGTGCCGGCCCCGGGCTGGCTGTGCACCTCGATGCGGCCCCCGGCGTTCTCGACCATGCGCTTGACCATGTAGAGCCCGATGCCCGTGCCCTCAACGTGGTCGTGAAAGCGTTGGAACATGGTGAACAGGCGCGGCAGGTAGGCGGGGTCGAGGCCGAGGCCGTTGTCGTGGACTTCGAGCACGGTGTGGCCCGGGCGCACGTGGGCCCGCACGTCGACGTGGGGCGTACGGTCGGGGTGCCGGTATTTCACGGCGTTACTAAGCAGGTTGTAGACGATGCTGCGCAGGTTCTTTTCGGCGAACTGAACGGGCGGCACGGCCGACACGTCGATGAGGAGCCGGGCGCCGGCGGCCTGCAGCTGGGGCAGCAGGTCCTGCCCGACGTCCTCGACGACGGTGGCCAGGGTGACCAACGTGGTGGCGGGCGCGTGTTCCTTTTGCAGCTTGGAGACCTCCGTGAGGTGGTCGATGGTGCGCTTGAAGCGTTCCACCGCCTCCAGCATGCGGGCCAGGGTGGGGCCTACCTCCGCATCCTGGGCTACCTCGGCGGGTAGTTCCTCCTGCAGCAGGTAGAGCAGGCCCTCGATGTTGGCGATGGGGGCTTTGAGGTCGTGGCTGGCGGTGTAAATGAAGTTGTCGAGGTCGACGTTGGTGCGGATGAGCTGCTGGTTGGCATCCGCCAATTCCTGGGCCATGTCCCGGGCCTGCTGGCCGCTTTCTTCCACCACCCGCCGGGCCTGCACCTGGTCAGTGATTTCGTGAGCGAAGACCAGCAACCCGTCGACCGCACCCTGGGTGTTGCGGCGGGCCTGGTAGGTGAAGGTGAAGTGTATCTCCTCCAACGCCTCCCCGTCGTGACGGGACAACATCAGGGACAGCTCCTGGGCCACGTAGGTTTCACCCGTCTCGTACACCTGCTGCAGCAGGTCAGGAACGGGCGAGTCGCTGAGTTCGGGCAGGGCTTCCAGCACGGGCCTGCCGAGCAGCGTGCGGCCGGGGAAGATGCGCTGGTAAGCCGGGTTGACCAACTGAAACACCAGGTCGGGGCCGTCCAAGATGACGATAGGCGTCGGCGCCTCCATGAAAAGATGGTGCAATTGCTGGCGCTCGGCCTCGCGCTGCTGGCGGGCCTGCACCTGCTCGGTGACGTCGAAGGCAAAGATGGAGATACCGGCAATCTGGTCGTTTTCGCGGTAGGCCTGGTAGGTAAAGGTGTAGTACACCTGCTGGACCGGACGGCCGTCAGCGGGCTCGAGACGCATGGGCATTTCCACGCCAAAGAAGGTTTCGCCGGTGCGGTATACCTGGTCGAGCAGCTTCAAGAAGCCGGCTTCCTTGGTTTCGGGCAGGGCCTCGGCCACGGTCCGGCCGGTGAGCTGGCGGTCGGGAAAGAGCTGCTGGTAGGCGGCGTTGACGTACTCGAAGCGGTGCTCGGGCTTGCGCAGCAGGGCCACGGCGGCGGGGGTGTCGGCCAGCATGTGGAACAAGGCCTCGCGCTCCTGTACCTGCCGCTGGGCCGCGGCCAGGGCCTCTACATGCAGGGCCTCGGCCTGGCGGCGGGCGTGCACCCGCTCGGTGGCATCGACGCCGAGCGTGAGCACGCCCTCCACCTGTCCCTGGGCATCGAATAGGGGCTGGTGCACGATGTCGAAGTACACCTCGCGCAGCGCCCCGTCGCCGTCGCGGTCAATGGTCGTCCGCATTTCGAGCTGTTGTTGCGCCTCGCCGGTGGCATACGCCCGGTCGAAGGGCCGGTGGGTTGCTTCGCCGAGCTCGGGCAGGGCTTCGCGGCGGGGTCGGCCGAGCAATACCCGCTCGCCGAACAGCGCCTGGGTGAGGGGGTGCACCAGCTCGAACACGTGCGCGGGCCCGCGGTAGAGGTTGAGGTAGAACGGGGCCTGGCGGAAGGCCTGGTCCAGCCGCTGGCGGGCGTGGTCGGCCTCCTGGGTGCGGGCGGCCACGCGGGCCTCCAGCTCCTGGTTGAGCTGTTCCATCTGCTGGCGCGCCAGTACCTGCTCGGTCACTTCAATGCCCACGGTTATCAGGCCCGTCACCTGCCCCAGCGCGTCGTGCAGGGGCTGGTAGGTGAAATTGTAGTAGCCCAAGGCCGGTAGGCCGGCTTGGGCGCGGTCCAGCACCGTCGGGCGCTCCTGGAAGGCCACGGGCTCGCCGGTGCGCAGGGCCGTGGTGAGCAGCTCCTCCAGCCCCTGGCCCGCCAGGTCGGGCAAGGCTTCGAACAGGGGGCGGCCCAGCGCGGGCGCCACCGGCCGGCCCCACAGGGCCCCGAGCGAAGGGTTGGCCAGCTCCACCACGAACTCCGGGCCCCGCAGGATGGCAATGGGCACCGGCGCCTGCTCGAAGGCGCGGCCCAGCGCCGCGCGCTGTTCTTCGGCATCGGCGCGGGCGGCTTTTTCCCGGTCCTGGCTTTCGCGCAGGGCTATTTCAACGGACGAGCGGGGCTGGTCGGCGGTGTCGCTGAAGCTCACTACCAGCCGGTCACCGGCCCGGCGGCTGGCCAGCCGGTAGTAGTTGTCGAGGCCGTCGGCCTGGTAATTGACGTCGTAGCGGCCCGGCCCGTCGGCCAGAAAGGAGTCGCGGTAGAAGGCAAAGATGCCGGCTTCGACTGCGCTGGGGTACAGGGTCAGGAACGACTTGGTGGGGCACTCCGGCAGCTGCAGCATCCGCTGGGCGGCTGGGTTCAGGTGCACATACGCCAGGTCGGTGATGGTGGCCGGGTCCGCGGGGTCGTACACGGGCCGGAAGACGATGATGCCCGTGAGGGAAACGTCCAGGATGGCCTGTAGTAGGTCGTCGGCGGGGGCAAGGGCAGCAGCGGCGGGCGGAAACATATGCAAACGTGGCGGAGGGAAGCAACCGAACCGAGCAGCGGTTGGGCAACGCGCTACGTTCGGACAACGAAGATGCAAGACAAAACGGACAGCACCGGGAAGGGTTGCCGGCTGCATAGAAACACTAGGTGGCTACAGGTGGCGGCGGGGCAGCGCAACAGGCTTTTTCGGGAGGGCTCCCGAAAAAGCCGCTCGGGTTCCGGTTAGCGCCAGCGAACCGGCCTGCAAAATAGCCGAAAACAGTAGACACCCGCATGGGCGAGGGCGCGGCGTTTGGCGTATACCGGAGCCGGACGCCGCCTCAACCCCTCCCCTGGCGACGCTGGTCGGCTCTTTCCCTTCCTTATTTCCTTCGTTTTATGGCTTCCCCCTCGTCCACCCCGGCTTCGTCCGCCCCCGAAAAGAAGCAGGTCCAGTCCCTGCAGCAAAAAAACACCCGCCTGCGGCAGCAGAAAGTGGCCGCCGACGAGCAAAAAGCGCAGGACCAGCGCTACGAGCGCAGCCAGGACCGGTTCCGGACCGTGTTCGAGAACTCGCCGATGGGCCAGAAAATCATCGACCCGGACCTGCGCATCCGCCAGGCCAACCAGGCGCTGGCCACCCTGCTGGGCCTGAAAAGCCTGAAGAAGGTGGTGGGGCGCAAAATCATTGACTTTGCCCACCCCGACTTTGTCAAGGACTGGGAGCAGCTGCAGGAGCAGCTCTGGGACCACAAGAAGCCGAGCTTCGTGCTGGAAACGTGCCTGGTGCGCCAGGACAAGTCCTCGTTCTGGTGCCGGGTCACGTCGGTGCTCTTTCCCGACGAGGAGGGCGAGCTGGGCTACACCACGCTGGAAGACATCACGGCGCGCAAGCAGCTGGAGCTGGCCAACCAGCACCTCTACGACACGCAGGAAACCATCTTGCAGCTGGCCGCCCACGACCTCAAAGCGCCCATCGCCAACATCCTCATGATAATGACCATGCTGCGGGGCCACGCCGGGGTGCTCAGCATCGACTCGGCCATGGCCCGGCAGGACGTGGAGGCCCTGCTGGGCCTGGTGGAGCAGGCCTGCGGCAAAGCCGACGCGCTGCTGCGCGATGTGCTGTTTCTGGGCCAGCTGGAGGCCACCCGCCTAAAAAAACACCGCACCAACTTGGGGGCCTTCCTGGACAAGCGCGTGGCCGTGTTCCGCCTCTCGGCGCAGGACAAAGGCATCCACCTGCGCCTGAACCTGCCCAAAACCCCCATTCACGCCGACATCCACGCCGACAAGTTCGGCCGCATCCTCGACAACCTGCTCGCCAACGCCCTCAACTTCACGCCCGCCGGCGGTAAGATTCGCGTGGGGCTGCGCCAGCTCAAAGGCCGTATCCGCCTCGTGGTGCACGACACCGGGCTGGGCATCCCGGAAGCGCTGCAGCCCCACGTGTTCGACAAGTTCACCTCGGCCTCGCGGCCGGGCCTGTACGGCGACACCACCACGGGCCTGGGCTTGTTCATCACCAAGCAGATAGTGGAAATGCACCAGGGCAAAATCTGGCTCGACAGCAAGGAAAACGAGGGCACAACCTTTTTCATTGACCTGGAATAAGGACCCGGGCGCCGACCCCGTTTCACCCCGAGCACCTTGGCCCGCGCGCGCTGACGCCGCGGCGCCAGCCCAAGCAGCGGGCGGGGCTGCCTTTACACCGGGCGGGGCCTAGTCCTGGCTTTGGGAGCCGCGCCGAGCACGGGGGCGCTGAGCGGCTGGTAGAGGCCGAAGAGGAATTCGAGGCGGGCCAGCTCCGAAGGGAAAGGCTGGGGGGGGGTAGCAGCGGTCGACGGCGCGGTCGAGGGCGGCTTGGGCGCAGGCCAGGGCCGGGGGCATGGTGGTGGGGTCGTAGAGGGCGGCGAGGCTTTCGCCGGGAAAGGCGGCGCAGGCGGCCAGCACGGCCTCGGCGGCGTCGGTGACGGCCTGGCGCTGGGCATCGGTGGGCGCGGGTGGGAAAGACTAGGTGTTGTAGACGAGGGTGCCGGAGTAGCGGAAGTCGTTTTTTAAGCGGCTCGAAGTCAGGTAGGCTGGAGAAGAGTATCGGTTATAGCTTCCATTAGTTGTTGAAGTCGCAGGAAGAAGCCTTTCCCGATATGATACCTGATACCGTCCCTTTACATATTGCAAACGAACGATTGGAATAGGTGACAAAGTCTTATAACGTTTTTTAAACGACGACCGTTTGCAGCATGTAAACAGGGTGTTCTAGTTCAAACCACTATTGGCGAATTTGCGCGCTAGCAAAGCGCGTAAATTCGCCTCCTTTGGAATAAAAACCCTTTTTATGGCTGTTGTTGCCCCTTCTACTGTCTTTCCGCTCGCAGGATATGAGCGGTTGTGCTTCTTGAAAAATGTCGTAACGCATCCCCAAATAACGATTGGGGACTATACGTATTATGATGATTTTGAAAGTGTTGGGAATTTTCAAAAGAACGTGCGGTACCTATTTGACTTTACGGGGGACCGCCTAATTATTGGAAAATTTTGCATGATAGCTTCGGGCGTAGAGTTCATCATGAACGGAGCCAATCATTTAACGACGGCCGTAAGCGCGTATCCCTTCGCTGTTTTTGGAGGTGATTGGGCGACCGCGATGCAAGATAAAACATACCCCACAAAGGGCGATACCGTCGTGGGGAATGATGTTTGGATTGGATACCGAGCGACCATTTTACCGGGCGTTACCATTGGCGATGGTGCGATTATCGGTTCTTACGCTGTGGTAACTCGCAATGTCCCAGCCTATGCCATCGTCGGCGGTAATCCGGCCCAGGTAATTCGGCCGCGCTTTGAGGAAGCCACCATTAGCCAGCTATTGAGCAGTGCCTGGTGGGAGTGGCCCTTGGAGAAGATTACCCATTACGCTCCCTTGCTAACCGGGGACGTAACGGCGTTTTTAGCTGCTTACCAAGCAGAGAAAAGTAGCGAAGCATAGCACCCTTATATTAGGAAAATTCCATGCGGGCCGCGCCTCGAAAGGAGGCCAAAAACGGCACGGATTCCGGGAAGTGTGGCCTTGGTTACAAGGTTGGTCCAGAAGGTAAGTGGCGCGCTTGTCAACCGCCACTTTTTACACAGCGATAGGCACTGACAGGGCGTTTTCACCGTAGGAACCCTGCATTCAGCGCGTTCTGGTGGCCACCTACGGAGTTAACGTACCGTTTTCCCGTCACGCGGGCAGGGTTGTTTGTCCGTTGATGGCTGAACAAGTTACCTGCACTAAACAGACTTGTTTTCCGCTCGATATACCCAGCACCAGACGATTAGGCGAATGGTACAGGTATAGGGTCGTTTCACCGAGCAAACCAGCCCTGCTGGCCGCTGGATGCCCTATTTTGAGGGGTGAGTGCCGCCTTCGGAAGCAAGCCGCTTACCTTGTGGACCAACCTTGTAACCAAGGCCAACGACCCAAACGACGAATTATGTATTTTCCCGCAGAACTACCCGAATGGGGGTCACTCCCTCCTTTACCCTATACTTTAACGGTCTGCGACAGGGGAAAGGCGTAGTAGTTCCCCATCCTTATAATCAGTCAGCAGCCAGACAGAACCGTCGGGCGCCTGTAGCACCTCCCGAATGCGGCGTTGCAACCAAATACGCTCTTCTGAACTCACATTGTTGCCATCAAGGGTAAGCCGAACAAGGGCTTCGGAATTAAAGCTTCCCAGCAGGGCATTGCCAGACCAGTCCTTAAACAGACTCCCGGTGTAAAAGGCCAGCCCGGAAGGAGAAATGGCAGGATGCCAGTAATAGACGGGAGCGGCAAACTCAGGCTTTGTTTCATGAGCGGGAATAGGACTCCCATCATAGTTATTCCCGTTGCTTACCACGGGCCAGCCGTAGTTCTTTCCAGCTAAGGGAATGTTTAACTCATCGCCATGTAGCGCGCCCATCTCATGGATCCACAATTGTTTGGTAGCGGGATTAAAAGCCGCCCCCAGTGGATTACGATGGCCATAAGACCAAATCTCAGGTCGTACCCCTTTTTTGTTTATAAAAGGATTAGTCTTTGGGATGGAACCGTCAGGGTTTATTCGGATCATCTTTCCAAGATTGCTCGTCAGATCCTGGGCTGGTTCGGACCGCTGGCGTTCGCCGGAAGTAATGAACAACGTACCGTCCGGGGCAAAAAGGAGTCTTCCTCCAAAATGGCCCCGACCAACGGTCTTGGGTACCTGTCGCCAAATAACTTCTATGTTGCGTACTTCCTGGCCTTCTAAGCGGCCACGTGCCACTGCGCCGCCTTTAAGAATGGCATCACTATAATCATTAAATTTACCCAGTCGAGGGTCCCCAATATCACGGGTAATGTTGGGCTGCTGGTCGGCCGCTTCTGTGTAAGAAAAATAGACCAGCTTAGTACGGGAAAAATCAGGATCAATCTTTACATCGAGCAATCCTCCCTGTCCGTGATATTCAATTTTGGGCAGCCCACGGAGGGGCTCGGAGAGCTTACCCTGTGAATAAATCCGTAAACGACCGGGCTTTTCCGTGATCAGTAACCTGCCGTCAGGGAGCCACGCCATGCCCCAAGGCTCATTGAGGGTGGCGAGGTGTTCGATTTTTACCTTCCCCGATTTTGTCTCGACCACATCCGGCGGGTTTACGGGCGCTTTCTTTTCCTGGGCGTGCAACGTTGCGCCGGCCAAAAGCAGCGCAAGGGTAAGGACTTCTTTCATAAGGTGTTTTAGTAAAAAATTTCACACGTTGACGGTATCCCAACGCACCAGCTCTAGTATTGGTTATTAATGACTGCATGCACCATGCTTATCACCGCGGATTTCCTTTGTGATAAGCTTAGTACGCTGCTTCGGGTGCCTGGAATCATCCGCTTCACAGATATTTTCGAAAATCAGTGGAGCACTGCTTTCTGAGTGCGCTAAATCGGAAAAGTACCACGTCCAGGCGGTAGGGGCGGTGGGGCAAAAACCGCCCTTATTCCGAGGTCGGGGGTATAACTTGCATTATGTCAAGCAACTATTCTGGGATGAGACCCAGCTTATGAGTAGCCGCCACCCCTAGCTTTTGTCTACTTTTCACTTTTCTAAAGGCCAGGTACTAACGGGTAGGCTATAAACTGGAGTTGTAGTGGGATTCTTTACTTTTTCGGCCAGTTGAGGGGCCCGGCGTACGT
>NZ_FWWW01000090.1 GCF_900176135.1 Hymenobacter roseosalivarius DSM 11622
CCCGACGTACGTCGGTGGTGGGCTTTTTTTTGTTGTTGAGCCGGGTTATCGGCCCTTATATCACAGACCTGTCGGCCACGGCCATGTCGTGGGGTACGGCGCGCCGGCCCCCAAAGGCAGCGGCGGCAGCGCCCAAACCCAACCCCAGCGCGGCCAGCAAAGCGGCTTTGGAAAGTCCTTCGGCGGCTTTATCACCCGTTTCGCGGGCCTGGGCTTCGACCTTTACCTTGGCTTCGTCAAACTTTACGCGGGCCTGCTTGGCCGTCGCAATCCAGTTGTCTACCACTTGCTCCGACTCGGCGCGGCTCTTGCCCGTACGCTGCATCACCACGTTCACGGCCGCGTCGCGGTCGGCGGCGTCGCCGATATTTTCGGCCCGGCTGGTGAGGCGGTCAATCACGTCGTCGAAGTTATCGCCCGTAGCCTGTGGGTTGGCGGCACTCTGGCCCGCTTCGGCTTTGGCCTCGCGGCCGGCGGCTGTGGCCTGACGCTCCAGGTTTTCCGGGCTCAGCTCGGATTTACCGGTTTGGCGCAGCAGCAGGCGTGCCTCGCGCTTAAGATCCGTCATATCAATGCCGCGCTCTTTCAGCTCACCTTTAATGGCTTCGCCCGCTTCCGGGGCTACGGCGGCAATACCACGGCCCGCTCCGCTCAGGGCTCGGCCTGCGACGCCCGTTACGCCCCCAATAATGCGGCCCACCGCCGTCGTGAGTAAGTAAAACGTGAGCAGCGTAACCACGGCCCAGGTTAGCAAGCCGTGCAGCAGGCCGTCGGTGGGGCGGGGCATTCCGGCCAGGCGGCTGGCCACCGTCGCGCCCAGATACAAGGAAACCAGCATACTCACTACCCACCAGATAGCGGCTCCAATACCGATACCGGCCATGGGGTTCTGCTCTTCCAGGGGATCGATGGTGCCCAGACCAATACCTAGGCCCAGCAAGCTCAAGGCCAGCTGAATAACCAGCGCCAGGACCGCCCCGGCGAAAATGGCGCCCCAGGAGATGCGCTTGACAACCGCCATCGGCGCCGAAGTGGGCCCAGAGGTCATGGTAATGATCCGATTAGGATCGTTGGTAGGAGTGTTCATATAGCAGGTAATGGTTGGGAGCGGCGCAGTAGCCGCCCGGTAGAAAGAAAAGCCCGATAGGCTGGTAAAATTTAGCTCCGCTTACGGCCAGAATTACAGATAAGTTGTAAATAAGCCGGCTTTTGACCAAGCGCGGATGTGCTCAAGCTCAGCGCTCTAACGATAAAACTACCAATGACTTACTCCAATCTAAATGCACTACTTAGCCCATTCATTCTTACGCCAATGGCTTGCGCCGATGCACGAAGCGCTGCTTGAACCACAAAAACGGAATCCCTAACCCCACGATAAAGCCCCAGTCCGCCCCAAATCGCTCCAGGCCTTCCAGCGCTAGCTCCGGTCGGCCTACCGCCAGTCCGGCCCCAATTAGCGTCGCGGCTGGGATGAAGGCCATCGCAATGAGGGGACCAGCCTGAAAGCTGCGCCGGAATGCCGCCAGCATGACCACGCCCGCCAGGGCCCCGGCTGCCGCGATCAGCAGCTCCATCAGATGGGGGTGGGCCAGGTGCTTTACTTCCGGATTTTCGGCCAGGGCAGAGCCCGTTGTTTCGCCGGCGGCCACCAGGGCCAACATGGTCAGAGCCGCCGCTGCTATCAGTACCGCGTAGCCGGCAAAAGTGGAGCGGAAGCCGCGCCACACCACGGGCCAGCGGCCCAGCACGAGGCCCAGCGGCACCTTGGTCATGGGGTCGAAGCCGGGGGCGATGATGGCCGAGGCGACGAAGGCAATGGCCTGCGGAACCGGCTCCGATACGAGCCCGATGGCACAGATAATGCCCCCCAGCGCCATCAGCAGCAGATAATTGGGGGTAATAGCTCCCTGGTGGCGCAGGCCGCTTTCCATCTCCTCCCAGATGGCCTCATCCTTATCATCTTCAATGGTTTCCTGCTCGGCGGGGGCAATGAAGCTGGCCGCCTCGCTGGTCACGATGCTCAGGGCGTGGTCATCGGGCACGGCAGCCCGCACGCGGCGCAGCACCTCGTCGGCCCCGCGGTTGAGCACATGCACGATGAGAATGTCGCCCACGGGCTTGACCGAAGCGCTGCGCTGCACACTCAGGCCAATCACTTCTTCCAGTGCCACCAAGTTTTCGCGCAGGGTGTCGGTGGCAGTGGGCGGCACAGTAATCTCCAGGGTTCGATGCATAATAAGGTAACAGAGGGTGAACTAGATATAAGCTGGGTTTTGGTCGCGACCCACCCGTTTGTACGGCCCGCTGGCTTCTCTGTTTGCCCCGGTGGCTTCACTTGCCGGGTATCTTCTACATCCCGCGCCGTGGCTCTATAAGTCCTAGAGTCGGGCCTGCGCGACCTCTATTCCTGTTGGGTTAAAAATGCCACCTGAAAGAGCATCATTAAAGCCTTGTTCTACATGAAGAGTGCGTATTTCAACGATTGCTACCACCGGTGCGACTTTGCTCTTTATTTACTTGTACATTTGTTGGAGTATAAATATACATTTGGGCATGAAAGAAGAATCGGTTTCTCAGCGCTTCGCCGCTTTGATCGGCGACCTTGGCATTTCTAAAAACGCTTTTGCCAAATCATTAGGGCGTACTGCTACTGTCGTACAGCACTTGATAGATGGCCGTAATAAGCCAGGCTTTGATTTGTTAGAGACGCTTTTTACTATTTATCCAAATGTTTCAAAGGACTGGATCATGTTGGGTAAAGGTCCGCGCTACACTGATCAAGCCGCCGATACTGGCGCGGCGCCAGAGGAAAGCCAGCCACTTCCTGCGCCCTCTAAGCCCTCAGATGCCCCGCTCCTAATCCCGACAATTGCCCCCCAGCTCCCAACGCGGTCCGTAGCACCCGCGGATTTGTCCCCTGCCCCCAAAGCAGCGCCAACCGTAGCGCCGCCCGTTTCAGAGGTAGCGGCTCCGCCGGCCATAGCCGGAAAGGCGGCAACACCGCCAGTAGCCGAAGCCGTTAGCAGCTCAGCTCCCGCCGCACCAGCCGCGCCCACTCCACCCGCCGGCCCCGACGCGCATCTGCTGGCCCAGCAGGTGATTCATCAGTTAGCTATGGCCGAGCAGCGTGCCCAGTTTCTGGAGCAACAGCAGCAGCTAATGCACCAAATGATAGAACTGATGCGCAAATCCTGACCACAGACCCAACTGAATTTCGCGGATTGCACGGCTTTCGTAGACGGCTTCCAGATTTAGCAAAAAAGCCCCCGGAACAATTTCCGGGGGGCTTTTTTGCTAAATCATAAAGAGGTATTAAACCAAAATCGACTACAAAATCCGTGTCATTCATTTAATCCGATAAATACGTGGTTCAGACAAATATTCCCATTTCCTCGGCTTCCATTTGCCCTTGTGGGTTAACAGCCGTCAGGCGCAGGCGCTTCAGCTCACCTACCAGCAAAGGGTCATATTTGGCGGCCACGCGGATATAGTTCGGCGTAAAGCCTTCCATCACGCCGTTGGTCACGTCGTCCTCGAAGAGGACTTCGGCGTCGTAGCCGGTGTGCTGGGCGTAGAAATGGCGCTTTTTCTTCTCCGACAGGCTCCGCAGCTGGGTGGTGCGCTCGTGGCGCACACGGTCCTGTATGCGGCCGGGCAAGGTGGGCGCCAGGGTATTTTCGCGCTCTGAGTAGGGAAAAACGTGCAGGTAGCTGATATCCAGCTCATTCAGAAACTGGTAGGTTTCCAGAAAATCTTCCTCCGTTTCGTCCGGAAAACCGACAATCACATCCACCCCAATGCAGGCGTGGGGCATTACTTCTTTAATCAGGCGCACGCGGTCGGCGTAGAGGGCGCGGCGGTAGCGGCGGCGCATCAGGCCCAGAATCTTGTCGGAGCCGCTTTGCAGTGGAATGTGGAAGTGGGGCATAAATCGCCGCGACCGCGCCACGAAGCGAATTACCTCGTCGGTGAGCAAGTTGGGCTCGCAGCTCGAAATGCGAAAGCGGCTGATGCCGGCCACTTCGTCCAGGGCTTGCACCAGGTCGTAAAAACTCTCTTTGCGCTCCCGATTTGCCCCCTGCAAGCCAAAGTCGCCCAGGTTCACGCCCGTCAGTACGATTTCCTTGACGCCCGTCGTTGCTAAACTCTGCACGCGCTCTATCACGCTCCGCACGCTGCCCGAGCGACTCTGGCCGCGGGCCAGCGGAATGGTGCAGAAGGAGCAGGAGTAGTCGCAGCCGTCCTGCACTTTCAGGAAGGTGCGCGTGCGGTCGCCGAAGGAGTGGGCGGCGTGAAACTCGGTGGCCGCCGAAATGGGGCTGGCGTACACCTGAGCCTGGGTGCCTTTTTCGAAGCCAGCCAGAATATCCACGAGTTGAAATTTCTCGGCGGCACCCAATACGGCGTGCACGCCCGGAATCTCGGCTATTTCCTGGGGCTTGAGCTGGGCGTAGCAGCCCACGATGGTCACAAAGGCCTCTGGGTTGTGCTTGAGGGCCTCTTTCACCACTTTCCGGCATTTGCGGTCGGCGTGGTCGGTGACGGAGCAGGTATTGATAACGTAGATATCGGCCGCGTCCTCGAAGGGGACTTTACGGAAGCCACGCTCCTCAAACTGCCGCCCGATGGCCGACGTCTCGGAGAAATTGAGCTTGCAGCCCAAGGTGTAAAAAGCAACTTTCTTCATTTCCATATAACTAGCCGCAAAGGTACGAAGCCGTCGCCTTAGCGCGTCCGCAAGTAGTAGTCGGGAGTGGTGCTCTGCGCGGAGCCACGCGTCAGCCGTCGTTAGCGGGCAGAGGCAGGCGCGCGGGAATTCGCTTTGCTCATGCACGGAGTGCTACTTACCTGCTACTCCGCGCTGCTAGTTGTAGTCACCCCGTTGCCGTCACCTCTCGCAGGCGCTGCATCAGCTCCTCCAGGCGCAGCGGCGCGAGGTCGGCGGCGGTCAGCGCGGGCGTCAGCGCCTGCTGCTCATCCTGCCAGAACACGGCCGGCAGCGCCGGGTTTTTCAGCCCTGGAAACTGCTGCTGAAACTCGTCGCGGTGCAGAAAACGGCTTTCCAGGGGCAGCGATTGCAGAAACTGCCGCCAATCGGGCCGCATATGGGTGGTGCCGTAGGTGATGCCGCACAGCGAGCAGGGATAGGTGCGGGGCGAGAGGATCTTGTGCGCCATATCCAGCAGGCCGTTGGCCAGGCCCGCGTCGGCGTTGTAAACGAACAAAAGCTTTCTCATGAGAAGTCATTTAAAAAACAGACCGGCTGTTGCCGCACGGCCATCAAACCGGGTTACTTCCGCAAATAATCCTCAAACGACACCTGCTGATACGCCTGCCCTTGCCGTACCTGCGCATCCGGCACGCCGGCATCACGCGAAATCACGCGCCGGGCTACGTGGTCATAAGTAACGGCGCCGGCGGGGGAGAGCATGCCGAAGCCATCATTAAAGTTGTAGAACGCGAAAGAGTTTCCCCCCGGCCGCAGCAAATCGCGGCCCCAGGTGTAGTCGTTGGATGGCAGGCCAAGCTGCGTTAATAGGGTAGTGGCCACGTCGGTTTGGGCGCCGAAGGCGGTGATGGTACGGCCACGGGCCTCCGGGCGAAGGGCCCCACCGGCCAGCACCAGCGGAATATGAAACTTGGCCGGGCTTTCATTGGCTGAGTTGTCGGGCAATGGATGCCCATGATCAGCCACGAGTACGACCAGCGTATTCTCCCACCAGGGCTGCCGGCTGGCCTGTCGCAGAAAGCGTCCCAGGGCCCAATCGGTGTAATAAATGGAGTTGCGAAACAGCGCCGTTTCGCTGGTGCCGGGAAATTTCTTCGGAATCGGAATCTCGAAGGGTTCGTGGCTGCTGAGGGTGAAGGCGGTGAGGAAAAAGGGCTGGCCGGGGGGCTTTTTCTGGCTTAAATCGGTGAGGATACGGTTGAAAAGCACATGATCGTGGGCACCCCACTTGGAGTTCTGGTCCTGGGGGGCAAAATCGGCGCGCTCGGTAAGCTGGTCGTAGCCGGCGGCCACGAGGTAGCTTTTCATGTTGGCAAAGGCCAGCTCGCCCCCATAGTAATAGGCGCTGCGGTAGCCGGCCTGCTTGAAAGAGCGGGCCAGATGGGGCAGTTTTTCGGTTTTGCGCGGCACCTTAATAATGCTGCCGGTAGGCTGATTGGGGTAGCCACTAAGCAGGGCCACCAGGCCTTTCTGGCTCCGGTCGCCACTGGCGTAGACGTTGGTGAACAGCACGCCGGTGCGGGCCAGGCTATCCAGATTCGGTGTCACGCCCTGCTCGCCGCCCGTGCTGCCCACGAACTTGGCCGTGAAGCTTTCCAGGATGATAAACAGCACGTTGGGCCGGGGCGTACGCAGGATATTATAGTTGCTCAAATTGGCGGTAGCGGGAGCAGCGTAGAGCTGCTTTACCAGACGTTGGGCCGTCGAATCGGGCATGAAATGGTACGGATTCGGGCCGCTGTTCTTGAGTAGCAGCGAGTTCAGCACGTTCCAGGGCACGTTTACGGCCGCGTGGTTAGCGAAAGGCTGGCTGGAAAAATACACATCGCTCTGGTTGATCGGGATTTGCTGCAACCCTCCGCGCAGCGGCACCACCAGCAACGCCAGCAGCAGCAGACTCACCAGCGCCGCCCGCGCCCGCCCAAAACCCGCCGGCAAGGTGGGCAGCCGGCCAACAATTTTGGTATATAATACCCAGCCCAGCACCAGCAAACCTCCAAAAATGCCCCCCAGCAGCCCCAGCGGTGCGCTGCCGGCCGAGGCGACCATCTCGGCCGGCGAGTCGAGATATTGCAGGGGCGTGGTATCGAGGCGGAAGCCCCAGGCGCGGTACAGCTCTAGGTCGGCCACGGTCAGGACGCTGACGACTACGCCCATCACAGCCGTGTAAAAGCGAATCAGACGATCGGTAGGAAAGCGCGAACCGGCCAGATTGCCCCCCAGCAGCAGCAAAAAGGGAATAATACACAGATACGCGGCCGTCGAAGCATCCAGCTGCAGGCCGTAGCCAAAAATACCCCGCACAGTGCTCCACGCCAAAGCAGCCGTCTTGGCCGTGTGATATCCCAGAAAAATAGCCTTCGCGGCCACAAAAAAGACCAGCCAGAACAAAAAATACCACGACTGGAAGGCAAAGCGGTTTCTCACCCGGCAAAGGTAACGCAGGGAGGCAAGGATGAAAGTAGGAGGGAATTCTGAGAGAAGACGTCGGCCTTTGTATGACCTTCATATCCTTATTAAGAATGCCATGCGGCGCATCGCGCGCGCTGATAGCAGGAGTAATAATTCGACGATTGGGAGCGAGATGTGCCGCTCTGCATGACCACCTTATGAAAAATAGATCATTTTTGATAGAAAGCTAAAGAATCGCGTAAACAACCCTTAAATTTGAGGGGGTGTTTGGAAAATAATACATCCTTACTCTACATTTGCCCTTATAAAACAAACCCCGCCCAAACTTTACATGGCAATTCTCCGCTTTAAAGCCCTCGAATTAGTAGATCAGCGCCGGCCCATGCCCGTGACGCAGTCCGGGGAGCGTCGCTCCGATACATTTGGTCGTAACGTGTTCAACCTGGATGCGATGCGTGCTACGATGCCGGGCGAGTACTTCAAAAAGCTGCAATCGGCCGTAAAGCAGGGCACGCCGGTAGAGCATGGCGTGGCCGACGCGGTGGCTTCGGCCATGAAAACCTGGGCCATGGCCAAAGGTGCCACGCACTACACGCACTGGTTTCAGCCCCTGACTGGAGCCACGGCCGAAAAGCACGACTCCTTCTTCGACCTGAGCTCCGACGGTCGCCCCATCGAGAATTTCAAGGGCTCGGCCCTGGTGCAGCAAGAGCCCGACGCGTCCAGCTTCCCCAACGGTGGTATCCGCAATACCTTCGAGGCCCGCGGCTACACGGCCTGGGACCCCACTTCGCCCGCTTTCCTGATTGAAACCGCGGGGGCCAAAACCCTGTGCATTCCCACGATTTTCGTGGCCTACACCGGCGAGGCCCTGGATTATAAAGCCCCCCTGCTCAAGTCGCTGGCTATTCTGGAGCAGGCCGCCGTGGACGTTTGCCAGTATTTTGATAAGGACGTCAGCCGCGTGAATACCACGCTCGGCATTGAGCAGGAGTATTTTCTGGTCGATAAAGCCCTCTACGACGCCCGCCCCGACCTGGTGATGACTGGCCGCACCCTTTTTGGCCACGCCCCGGCCAAGGGTCAGCAGCTCGAAGACCATTACTTCGGCTCCATCCCAAGTCGGGTACACGCCTTCATGCTCGACTATGAGGAAGAGGCGAACCGCCTCGGAATTCCGCTGCGCACCCGCCATAACGAGGTGGCTCCCAACCAGTTTGAGTGCGCGCCCACCTTCGAGGACGCCAACCTGGCCGTGGACCACAACCAACTCCTGATGGACATCATGGAGCGCGTAGCCGAGCAGCACAACTTCAAGGTGCTCCTCCACGAAAAGCCTTTTGCCGGCGTAAACGGGTCGGGCAAGCATAACAACTGGGCCATGAGCACCGATACGGGCGTGAACCTGCTCGCGCCCGGCCGTCGGCCCAAGGAAAACCTGCAATTCCTGGCTTTTTTCATCACCACCATCAAGGCCGTGCATCGCTACGCTGATTTGCTGCGCGCCAGCATTGCCTCGGCCTCCAATGACCATCGCCTGGGAGCCAACGAAGCGCCCCCGGCCATCATGTCGGTGTTCGTGGGCTCTCAGCTCAACTCGGTGCTGGATGAGCTGGAGCGCACCGCCAAGCTGCCGCTCGACAAGGGCGACAACATCTACCTCAAGCTCGGAATCGACAAGATTCCGGCTATCCTGCTCGATAACACTGACCGCAACCGTACCTCGCCCTTTGCCTTCACCGGCAACAAGTTTGAGTTGCGCGCCGTGGGCTCCTCGGCCAACTGCTCCTCGGCCATGACGGTGCTCAACACCATCGTAGCCAATCAGCTGATTGCCTTCAAAGAGTCGGTAGATGAGCTGATTGAGCAGGGCAAAAAGAAGGAAGTGGCCATCGTGGAAGTGCTGCGCGACTACGTGATTTCGTCCAAAGCCATTCGCTTCGAGGGCAACGGCTACTCGCAGGAGTGGGAAGAGGAGGCGGAGCGCCGGGGCCTGGCCAACGTGCGTACCACGCCGCTGGCCCTCGACGCCCTGACGCGCGAGGACGCGGCCAATCTGTTCAGCCATCACAATATCTTTTCGAAGATAGAGCTGCACGCCCGCCACGAAATCCTGCTGGAAGACTACATCAAGAAAATCCAGATTGAGAGCCGCACCATGGGCGACTTGGCCATCAATCACGTTATTCCGACGGCTTTGGCGTACCAGACCAAGCTCATCACCAACATTCGCGGTCTGCGCGAGCTGGGCCTCGACGACGAGTTCTCGCAGGTGACGGTGGATACGATCAAGGCCATTTCGCGCCACATCTCCACCATCAAAACCACGGTGGATGAGATGATTGAGCGTCGTAAAAAGGCCAACAAGATCGAGGATACCCGCGAGCGGGCCATTGCTTACTGCGACGAGGTAAAGACATGTTTCGACCCCATCCGCCGCTCCGCCGACAAGCTGGAGCTGATGGTGGCCGATGAGGACTGGCCGCTGGTAAAGTACCGCGAACTGATGTTCCGGCACTAAGCCCAGCGAACAGGATCGAACCGGAGTTGGGTGGGAATTTTCTCCGGTTCCGATACTAGTAAAAAAGCCGTTTCCGGGTGGGGACGGCTTTTTTGTGTTTGGGCTTAACCGTGACTTGTAAAAACATGCTTTAAACAGCCTCATGCGCGTTTTTGCAAATAAGTTTAAGCATCGTTAGTTAGCATTAAGCATTGACCCGCCCCCAATTTTAGGCCTTCGTGCGCGCCATGCGGCTTTGAGTTTATGAATTTCACAGATGGGAAGGTCAGTGACACCTTATTGATTTTTATATGAAGGGATACATAGTATGTAATGCTATCATATGGGGCCACAACTGATGATTAAAATTTCGTATATCGAAGGAGTTTTACAAGAAACTTTTCTTAATAAAGTTTATGAGCAAAGAGTCCGACGAATTTGAAAAAACTATTGCAGAAGTATACCGGTTGCTTGTGACTACTAATGAACAAGTAACATGGAACGATACGGTGCCTGATCCTGATAACCCAAGCCAGCCACGCCAAATTGACATATCAATTAAAAATGACTCATTCGTAACACATATTGAATGTAGAATGCATCGTAATAAGCAAGATGTGAAATGGATAGAGGAGCTTTATGGAAGAAGGAAAAGTCTTGGGGTAAATGCGCTTATTGCCGTGTCCTCCTCTGGATTTACAAGTGGTGCAATAATAAAAGCAAAGCGCTTCAATATTGAAATTAGAGATACAATATCTTTACGAGAAAATGAAATTGTTTCTTGGGGGAAATTAATTGCTATTACGACAATATATATTGCGTTCGATGATTTATCTGTTGAGTGTCTTTTAGATATATCAGAAATTACTAAAGATAATCTTGAAGTGGATACAAGAGGTTTGCTGGATGACTTACAGGGCTTTGTAAATGATTTTCTAAGTTTTATATGCAATAAATTTCTTAACTTATATGGTCATTTGTCTCCACTCGACATTCCTCCAGGAGAAATAGATATGCCTCCATTAATTAAAGAAATAAATCCGCCTCTGTATATAGGAGATTATACAATGTCACATATCGCTTTTGCAACAAAGGGCCTTAAATTAGTGCATAAGAATCTATATATTCACGAAGCAATACTTTTTGGAAACCCAAATGAGGGAATCAAAGAAAGAGAAATAAGTATACAAAAATTTATGAAAGATGGGGGTGAATATATTGATTCACCTGCGTCAGCTAAGCTTTCGTTTAATCTACTAAATCTAGATAGTGTAGATAATAGTGTGTTTATTGGTTTAGTAATCAATGATTTGCAAAAAAAACCAATTTTAGTTAAATTCGATCAAGAGAGTAGAACTCATAATAAGAATTATGCCTTTATTTTTCGTATTGGTTGTATGCCGAGTAGCGGAGCTAAAGGACCAAAATATGAATTATGAAAGTAGCCCTTTATGCCCGCGTATCGACAGCCAACAAGGATCAAGATCCAGAAAACCGACTATCCTGCGCCGGGAAGCCGAACGTGCCGGCGATATCGTGTACAAAGAATACATAAGGACTCGGGCCGCAAGTCCAACCGTAAAGCTTTTCATCAACTGCTGGCCGATGCTGGCAAGCGCCGCTTCAAGATGGTGTGGGCAATACATCGCCCACAGCTGGCGGCGACCAACTCATGCAGCTCCCCACCAAACTCGTGACAGTGCGGAAGCAACAAAACGAGCGTATGGATAGCTGGGCACGAGAATCCAAATTGGTTTAGAGCCTTTACAATTCAAAAAAAGTTCTTTGAAAACGGCATTTCCGAGGGCTTTTACTGAGGTATAAAACCTATTTGAAATAAAGTGCACTGCTTGGCGCTAGTTATTTACCTTAAGAAGACTAAAGCCATCCATCTTAAAACCAGAGTCTCTGTAATGCGCACTCGCAGCTTATACGCTACCAATTAGCGCTCTAACCTACATTAGACGACCTTACAACAATCAGCGCGCGGTAATAGCTACTCCACAAAACCCGTAGCCGGCATGCCGATGGGAGCGCCGGGGGGCATTTCTACCGCCGGCGGGGGAGTGAACGTCTTGGGGTCGGCCCGGAACTGCTCGATTTGCGACAAGCCAAACAGCAGGTTGGCTTGCTGCGGCCCTTTGCCCCGCTTCACTTGTCCGCGCATCCACTGCTGCAAGTCATCTACCGCCAGCAGGGCCTGTCCGCGCACGCTGGCGGAGGCTCTGGTATCGGCCGCGAGCTGCAACAGGTACTTCAGAGTTAAGTTGTTGACCACCGTTTGGAGCGCGCCGGCGTAGCCGGTTTCGGGCTTGGCGCGCCAGGTACGCGCCAGCAGTTTCTCCACTACTGGCATAAACCCAGGCTGTCGGCTGTCGCGGGCCTGGTATTCAATCAGGCGCGCGGCGCGCTGGGGGTTCAGCAGTGAGGCGATGGTCGGGCCGGCGGCAGCTTCGGCGGCAGCCAGCGGGTCGAAGGTGGGGCCGGTGTAGCCCGCAAAGGTTTCCAGGGTCTTGGGGTAGCCCGAGGGCCGGGGCGGAATCTTGGCAATCAGCGCCTCGGGCAGCTGCAGTGCGGCCGGCGTGACGGTCGTGAGCAGGGCCTCAAACGCCTGCCACTGCACGGCCGGGTCTACCATCTGGGTAGGAGCCTGCCCGTCGTTTTTCACGGCGTGGGTGAAAAATTGCCCCCCAACCGATTTGGCCACGGCTTCCACCTGGTAGCGGTGGAGCAGATACATGGGCACCAACACCTCTTCCAGTGTAGCCATGGGCGCTTCCGAGCGAATGGCTTTTTCAGAAAACCGGTCCAGTACGTGGCGGCGCACCTTCATGAGCGTGGCTAGCTGGGCAATTGGGTCGGGGCCGTCTTCCCACTGATTGGCGGCCGGGTGCGCGTAGCCGCCAATGTCGGGGATAAAGCGGTGGCCCTGCCGCAGGGTTTCCTGCATGATGCGCTCGAGCGCCTGGTTTTCGTCGGTGCCCTTGGGAAAGTCGGCGTACCCCCACATGACCGCACGCTTATCCCAGCTGCCAATGCCCACGGCGTAGGCCTGCGACAGGTCGAGGCTGCCGTCGGGCCGCAGGCTGAAGCGCGGAAAAGGATAATCCATCACCGAAGCCCGGTCTTTGGTGCTGGCCGTAAAGTTGTGGTGCAGCCCTAACGTATGGCCGATTTCGTGGGCCGACAGCTGACGAATACGGGCCAGCGCCAACTGCTCCATCTGGTCGGATACGGGCTTGCCGTCCTCGTAGGGTTGCAGCAGGCCTTCGGCAATGAGGTAGTCCTGCCGGTGCCGGTCGGCGCCCAACGACACAATGCCTTTGATGATTTCCCCCGTGCGCGGGTCCACGTAACTGGCTCCGTACGAATAGGCCCGCGGGACACCGGACCGGTTAATCCAGTTGACCATGTTATAGCGAATGTCCATAGGGTCGGCGCCCACGGGCAGCTCCTTGACCTGGAAGGCATCCTTATAGCCCGCCGCTTCAAAGGCCTGATTCCACCACGCGCCGCCTTCCAGTAGCGCTTTTTTAATAGAGGCCGGCGCGCCCCGGTCGACGTAGTACACGATGGGCTTCACGGCTTCGCTGACGGCTGCCGCCGGGTCCTTCTTTTCCAGGCGGTGCCGCACGATGAAGCGCTGCGCCAACGGTTGGCTCATAGAAGCAGCAAAGTCCAGGTAGCTGAAGTCCTGGAAGCCGGAGCGGGGGTCAAACTTGCGGGGGCGGAATCCTGTTGCGGGCAGCTCAATGAAGGCCTGGTGCATCTGCACGGTCACGGCATTCGGGTCAGGCGCGAGGGAATAGTCGGCGCCCCGGCCGGGCGTGCTCGTAAACGTGACCATAGCTTCGAACTCCGTGTTCTTAGGGAAGTTGCGGGTGTTCTCCAGGTACACGGCCGAGCGCGACTCGTCGACTTTGTAGCTAATGGGCTGCCCGCTGCCTGGCCCGCCCATCAGGCTGGCGCCGGGCCCCTGATACCCGCGACTACCCAATCCTTCGGCAATTTTTTGGCTATCCCGCACCAGAAAAGGAGTCAGGTCCAGCAACACTTTTGAGCCTTCCGTGGCCACCGGGGCAAATCCCCAGATAACCGATTTGGCAAACGCATTGTCGACTGCCCGCTGCTCATCGGCGTTGTCCGTCACGGCCCGGTAGTCGTAGTTGGGTACGATCAGCAGAATTTTGCCCCCCACGCGGATAAATTTGGCGATGGCTGAGCTGCTCTGGCCCCGCTCGATTCCCTTGCCTACGCTGCTGGCTAGGGAGCCGAAGTACAAAAATTCCTGGTCAAACCTATCTACTTCCAGCAAGATTTTGCCCGTTTTCTGGTCGTAGTAAAAGGGGAAGTAGCCATCGAATTTCCGCATCCCCTTGATCTGCGAGGCCAATGAGCCTACTGGCTTGGCAGCGACCACCTTGTTCGTAGCCGTGGGGGATGGGGTGGTTTGCTGGGCTAGGGCTGTGGGTCCCAGCAGGGTTAGCAGGCCGACTTGTAGTAGAGCAAAAGAGTTCGGTGTAGCGTGCTTCATGCGGGAAAGGAGTAGGGGTGCGACGTAAGCCAGGTAAGGTTACAATAATATAGACAAGGAAGCCAACGTCCGCATTGTTGGCCCAGCGCACCTGGACGGTACTGGCCGACGGCACCGGGCTGCGGCCGTGTGGTCGGCGGGCAGCACATCGAGCAGTTCAACCTTTGTCAGCAGTACCCAGCTGTTGGTGTGGGCCCAGTGAAACTCGGGGTGTACGCTCATCTCCTGCACCCAGCCGTGCATGTACAGGTCCTTCGACTTATTGAACACGCGGGGGGCAAATTGGGTGACCTGCTTCACGGCCTCATCGTAGTAGCGCCGCTCGCCGGTGGGCCTCCCATCTGGGCCAGGACCGGGACGCTCATGTACAAATCATCGAGCCGGCGCGGCTCAGTTGGGTACTTTTGAGCAGAAGTAGAAGCAACGGCCGCCGGATAGCTAGGGAATTACGCCCAACATACCTGCACTGTACTGTTGGTGCTGAACCATTGCGGGCGGTACCCGGTCTTACCTGGCGGATAATTGACAAGCCCGCCGTTCTCTTCTTTTTTGCGTTTTCTATCTATGCTGCGCCACTACCTTATTTCTGCCTTGATTTTGCTGGCACCCCTCTCGAGGAGCTGGGGCAGTGCATGCGGGATACGGCCTTGTACAGTGCCGCTAACCCAACCGGGCAGTGAGAACAGATTTTTTTGACGGATTTGATAATCAGGTGCATACGTTAGCCAGCTGGTATCTGGACCGGGCCGGCGACGAGAACATGGATCGGCTGCACTGTTTCGACTCCACCCCGGACCTGGTGGGCGGCAGCAACCAAGCGTTGCGACTACTGACAGAAGATAATGTCCAGTTCCTGCGCATCACGGCTACCCCCGACGGCTCGGCGGCGTGTACCCCCCGGAGCCGCTACCGCTCGGGAGGCTTGCGCCTCAAGCCCAACCCGCTAATGGATGCTGCGGCTAAAGACATTTATGCCCTGAAACAAGGGTTATTTGAAGTTCGCTGCCGGCTTCCGCGCTACAAGGGCCGCACGACAAACTATGGCGCCAACGTCTCTTTCTGGCTGTTAAGCAATGATATGGAGTGCGACGTGCTGGAGGGCAACGTGCTGGAGGGCAACGACGGACGCTCCGGCTTTTCGACCACTTTGCACAATTTGGAAGGCGGCCGCTACTGACTGCACGCGCCCTCCAAGCACGGGAGAGCGAGCCCCACCGTTTCTGGCAAGCCACCTACACCTACACGCCACCCTACGCGGGCGCCCCGCTCCTGGATGAATGCTTTCACACGTACGCCCTTGCGCTGGTTGGGCAAAGCCGAGCAGGGACAGCAGCCAGAAGAGCAAGAGCAGAGTTCGTATGTCGGGGCAGAATGGGAGGCATACAAAGGGAAGAAAAACAAGAACGCAAGCTAAAAAAGATGTTCTTCTCCTGAATCGTAATCTCCTGCTGTCAAATAACATCGATCCTCGCTTGTACCAGTAACGTAAGACAGTGCAATCGGCTTAACGGGCGCAGGTTGGCCCTACGCTGCTGGTAATGCTATCTATTGCCGCTCAACCCTTATGACTGTCCCAATTTTAACCGAACTCGAGTCAGTGCTGGCGGCGAGCGCTTCGCCCGCTAAGCGCCTGCAAAGCGCCCTCGACCTGATAGGGCCCCACCTGGGCGTGGACCGCTGTTTTCTGTACGTCCGCGACCCGGCGCAGGCGCGAGGCCGCATCGCTTTTGTCTGGCGAAAGGATGCGGCCGTGCCCGACCCGCGCCACCCCTGGCAGGACGACACGGGCGACTTGCCGAAAGAAGATCCGCTGTTTCAGGCAGCGCTGGCGGCCCAGCCATCGGTGTATGTCGAGGACGTGAACCAGGCCACTCCAGAGGTACTTAACCAAGACTTTGAGCGGCGCACCTTTGGGCACCGAGCCCTGGTGCACGCGCATATTACTGAGCATAAGCAGCTGTGGGGCATCCTGCAGCCCTGCACGTTTGACGGGCCACGGGCCTGGACCCCGGCCAATCGGGATTACCTGGAAGGCGCCGCACCTCTTTTTCTCCCCGGTATCCAGGCATACATGGGCTCATTAGGCAAGATATAAGGGCCGGTAAATAAGCAGTGGGTTTATCCTGGCGATTATGTGCGGGGCTGTAATAGCTTGGCAATGAGGCCGGTCCAGCCGGTTTGGTGGCTGGCCCCAAGGCCCTGGCCGGTGTCGCCGTGGAAGTACTCGTGAAAGAGCAGATAGTCGCGGAAGTGTGGGTCCTGTTGCAGGCGCGGGTTGGTGCCCAGGGCGGGACGCACGCCGGCCTCATTGCGCAGAAACAGCTTGGTGAGCCGCGCACTCAGGGCATCAGCAACTTGAAGCAGGGTGCTAAACTGGCCCGAGCCCGTAGGATACTCCACCTTGAACTCGTCGCCGTAGTAGTGGTGGAAGCGTTGCAACGACTCAATTAACAGAAAATTAAGGGGCAGCCAAATGGGTCCCCGCCAGTTGGAATTGCCGCCATAGATGTTCGTTTCTGACTCGCCCGGCTCGTAGCGCACCGTCAGCTCCTGGCCTGCGTAGTGCAGCCGGCAGGGGTGGGCGAGGTGGTAGCGGGACAGCGAGCGGATGCCGTACTCAGACAGAAACTCAGCCTCATCGAGGGCTCTGGCCAGGAGGCGCTTCATGCGGTGGCCGCGTAGCAAGGAAAGCAGGTGCGTGGCCTGCTCTCCCGGTTCCTGCCAGCGCGAGACCAGGCTGGCCAGGTGGGGGCGATTTTCCAGAAACCAATGCAGCCGGGCCCCAAACTGGGGGACGCATTGGAGGAGTTCGTCGTCCAGCACTTCCACCGCAAACAGCGGAATCAAGCCCACCAGGGAGCGGGTTTTGAGTAGCTGCCGACCATTATCGGGGGTGTGGAGGGCATCGTAGTAAAACTCGTCCTCCTCGTCCCAGAGGTCTTTGTGCGCCTCGCCCATATTCGTCATAGCTCCGGCGATGTAGAGGAAGTGCTCGAAGAACTTGGTTGCCAGGTCCTGATAAATCGGGTTAACGCGGGCCAGCTCCAGGGCCATGCGCATCATGTTCAGGGCGTACATAGCCATCCAGCTGGTGGCGTCGGCTTGCTCCAGGCTGGTGCCATTGGGTAGCGGCGCCGAGCGGTCGAACAAGCCAATGTTATCCAGCCCCAAAAAGCCCCCCTCAAAGATGTTGCGGCCGTCGCGGTCCTTGCGGTTTACCCACCAGGTAAAGTTGAGCAGCAGGCGGTGAAACACCGTTCCCAAAAAGTCGGTGTCGCCGGGGCCGCCGCTGTGTTTCTGGCACATCTTGTACACGCGCCAGGCCGCCCAGGCGTGCACGGGCGGGTTCACGTCACTCAGGTTCCACTCGTAAGCCGGCAGCTGCCCGTTGGGGTGCATGTACCAGTCCTGACAGAGCAGGCGCAGCTGATGCTTGGCAAATTCGGGGTCCAGCTGCGCCAGGGGCAGGCAGTGAAAAGCAAGGTCCCAGGCCGCATACCACGGGTACTCCCACTTGTCGGGCATGGAGATAATGTCGGCGTTGTTCAGGTGCTTCCAGCCCGCGTTGCGGCCGTGCTGCCGCTGGGCCGGCGGGGGCGGGGTGGCTGGGTCGCCATCAAGCCACCGTGGCACGTCGTAGTAGTAAAACTGCTTGCTCCAGAGCATCCCGGCAAAGGCCTGACGCTGTACGCGGCGGGCGTCCGGGCTGGTCAGCGCGGCCTGCACGGCGACGTAGTACTGGTCGGCTTCCTGGCATCGCTGCCGCAGGAGCTGGTCAAAATCGGCGAAGGGCCGCGCTTGGCCGGCTGGGCCCAGCCGCACGCGCACCACCTGCGCCGTACCGGCCGCGATGGTGAGAGGGTAGTAAGCCGCCGCCTTCGTTCCCGCCTGCGCCGGGTTGATGGTGGCTGCCCCGTGCACGAGGTAGTCGTTTATACCGTCCTTAAAATACGCTACTGGTTGGGTGGGGGCTGTTTTGTACAGGCGCAGGGTGTTGGTTTCATTGTCGCAGAACAGCAGCGTAGGGTCCTGGTCGCAGTACAGGCACATCTCGCCTAGCTTCTGGTGATGCACCGCGATGGTACCGCCCGCCGGACCCGCTTCCAGCTGGGGGCGGCAGCTATCCAAGCCCCAGGCCCAGGTATTACGAAACCAGAGCTGGGGCATTACATGTACCGAGGCCGCCACCGGGCCGCGGTTATGTACAGTTATCTGCAGCAGAATATCGTCGGGAGCGGCTTTGGCATACTCAATCGACACGTCGAAATAGCGGTCTTCGTGAAAGGCCCCCGTATCGAGCAACTCGAATTCGGGCTGGTGGCGGCTCCGGCGCGCGTTTTCCTGCACCAGCCACTCGTAAGGAAACGCGTGCTGCGGATACTTGTACAGCAGCTGCATGTAGGAGTGCGTGGGGACGTTATCGAGGTAGTAGTACAGCTCCTTCACGTCCTCGCCGTGGTTGCCTTCCGGGCCGCTCAGTCCAAACAGCCGCTCTTTCAGAATGGGGTCGCGGCCGTTCCACAGCCCTACCGAAAGGCAGAGCAATTGCTGGTCATCAGAAATGCCCCCCAGCCCGTCCTCGCCCCAGCGGTAGGCATAGCTGCGGGCCATGTCATGGGTGCAGTACTGCCAAGCATGGCCGTCGGCTGAATAGTCCTCGCGCACCGTGCCCCATTGGCGCTCAGCCAGATAGGGTCCCCACTTGCGCCAGGGGGCGCGGCCCGTCTGGGCCGCCGCCAATCGTTCGTGTTCGGGAGTCATTCGTCGGGTGCGTCAGCCGGGAGGTAGGAAACAGGCGAGCAGGCCGCTCAGGTCGCCCGCAACAAGCTACTACCTTATTTTATTTTGTCGCTGCACTTATATCACAGGTCTCCCGGATGAGCTGGAGCTCTTTTGCCCCATACTACTACTATTAGAAAGGAAACAGCCAGAAAGTGCAATGCCAGCAGATGCCAACTGATACGCTTTAACTGTGTTGCCATATATTTCGAAGAGGAGCGGAGTGCAGCTACAAGCAAGGTGCTTTAACTCAAGAAACAGATCTCTTTGGTTTCCGCTGACCTTAGCTAAACTCGTGCTTCTGTCTGTCCTGCTGGTGGCGGACTGATGGAAAACCGGGCGACGAATGCCCCCGCACACATTCCAGCCGAGACAACAGAAGTTGCCTCCCACGGCGAAGGTGTTACGGCAAAAGGCCCACAAGAAGCTGACTTAGACGCTTACGCGGCTGGCGAACCAGCAGCTTTCCGCTGAGCCAAGCGCTGCTCGGCCAAGTGGTTGCTGCCCAACACGATGGTCGCGTAGCCTACGGGCGCTTCGGTGTAGCGCAGGGTTACCTGCTGGCCCAGCCACCAAGAGGTTTGGGCCTGGCCGGGGCTTTGCGACGGGCCATATTGGGCGCTGAGCAGCTCGCGGATACTGCGGCAGTTGGCCTCGCCCATCATGCGCAGTTCGATGTAGTAGAGCTTGTCTTTGTAAAAGCCGTAAGTGATGCCGGTGAGCTTGTGCGAACCTACTTTCAGGTTGTCAGTGAGGTAGTTATAAAAATCAGTCTGGGTGGCGGCATCTGTCCTGACCAGCTCCAGATCACGAAATTTGCTGATGTCGGCCCCGAAGGTGGCCTTGCCGAAGCCGTTCTGACTATCCAGGGCGCGCACTGAGGGTGACGCGGCGCGGGGGGCTTTTTTAGCTTTGGTGTTCTGGGCTTGGCTACCAGGCGCAGACCAGGCCAGTAGACCCAGTATGATAACTAATTTTTTCATAGATAGCCTAGCTTGCTCAAAAGCGAATAATCCACGGATGAGTAAATTTACTATATTCTGGCACTTGATAGCTGCTTTGAGGGGCTTTTTAGCGTAAAATTTGGTTCTTGAGTGCTTTGAAAAGTGTATTGATTGGGTTTTTCCTGAAAAATTGACTCCAGTAACCGGGCTGTAACAGCTGATGGTACTTCGCTGCTGCTCTGCATGACGCGCTTTAGGGTGGAAGAACTACCCGCTCAAACCCGTCGGCTACGGCTTGGGGGTCGGCAGGGCGGAGGGCATGGGGGCGTCGTCGGGGAGGAGCTCGACACCGCTGCCGGCATCGGGGGCGATGATTTTCCAGACGGCGCGCTTGAGCTCGTCGAGGCGGTGTAGGGCATCAGTGACGGTGTCGTAGTTTTTTACCTTCTCAAAAAAGCCGGTTTTGACGCCCACCTGAATCATTTTTTCCAGCACAAAAGGCAAAATCCAGCCCACGACGCTGCTGGCCAGGGCGCCGCGCAAGCCAATGCGCATGAGCAGGCGGGTGGTCATGCGCTTGAGCAGGAGAGCTTTAGCGGCGGGAAGGGCTTTATCGGCCAGGAAGTCGGCGACGAGCTGCGCGTTTCCCTTCTGTATCTCGGCACGTAGTACATCCTGAATCGTATCGAGGGCTGTGCGGGCTACTTTCTGGAACAGCACGCCAGTTTGCCAGGCGCGGAGGCCGGTGGCCCGAGCGGCACTGAAGATGGTCGGAAATAAGTTTATCTTTTTCATAACACAGCAAAAAACGCCTCCCAGACAAGACGGGATAGCACAGCAGCCAAAAGATACGGCGGCTTTTGAATCGAGGCGAATAACTGCGCGCCGCGTTTGGCCGTCCAATGGTGGGTACGGTGCATGGACGCGTATTCGTGTCTGAGCGTTATAACAATCTGTACCGCGCACTAATGATAGCATTAGCGACGATGCAGAGATGCGAATACGCGTCTCTGCATCGTCGCTTGTTAATAATCCACTACCAAACAAAATATATGAATTCAGAGCACATGCAAGCTGTTACAGTTGCTAAGGCAGGTGGGCCGGAGATGCTGCAAGTTAGGCAACAACCAGTGCCTCAGCCCGCCGTCCATGAGGTGCTGGTGCGTGTGCACGCGGCCGGCGTCAACCGTCCCGATGTACTGCTGCGCCAGGGGAAATACGCTGGTAGCGGCGACGTGCAGGGCCTCATTCCGGGGCTGGAAGTGGCAGGCACCATCGTGCAATGCGGCGCAGAAGTAACCCGCTGGCAGGAAGGCGACGCCGTGTGTGCCCTGCTGGCGGTAGGTGGCTACGCGGAATACGTGGCCGTGGATGCCCGCCACTGCCTGCCCGTGCCAGCTGGCTGGAGTTTCATTGAGGCCGCGTCCTTGCCCGAAACCGTGTTTACCGTGTGGCACAACGTATTTCAGCGTGGCCAGCTCCGGGGTGGGGAAACGCTGCTGGTGCACGGTGGCAGCAGCGGCATCGGCATCACGGCCATTCAGCTGGCGCACGCGCTGGGCTCCCGCGTATTCGTCACGGCCGGCTCCGATGAGAAGTGCGAGGCCTGCTGCACCCTGGGCGCCGACCGCTGCATCAACTACAAAACCGAGGATTTTGAGGCGGTGCTGCAAGCCGAAGGGGGCGTAGATGTAGTGCTGGACATGGTCGGCGGCGACTACATCCCCAAAAACCTGCGCCTGCTGCGCGACGACGGCCGATTAGTGTTTATCAACGCCATGCAGGGCGCTAAAGCCGAATTTAATGCCCTGGAAGTCATGCGCCGCCGCCTCACCATTACCGGCAGCACCCTGCGGCCCAGGAGTGCCGGGTTTAAGGCTGCGTTGGCGGCGGAAGTGGAGAAAAACGTGTGGCCACTACTCGCTGGGGGGCTTTTTAAGCCGGTTATCTATAAGGTATTTGAGCTGGATGAAGCTGCGGCCGCGCACCGGCTCATGGAAAGCAGCGCGCATATCGGCAAGATTATGCTGCGGCTGTAACCCCAAGCTCCGGCTTGGGCTGGCGTTGCGGTCGTTGCCTGTAGCGTGAAGCTTGTGCTTCACGTATCGTTATTTAACGAAAAAAATCGTTGCAAAACGCCCCCCAGCAACTTGATCAACGATACGCGAAGCAGAAGCTTCGCGCTACATTCACTTTGGCTAGCCTCGGGTAAAATCGGCTACCACCTGCAGGCACACGGGCGCGGGTACCTGCACCGATTTGCCGGTAGCCGTAAGCTTACCAGTCTGACTATCAACGCGGAAGGTGACGATGTTATTGGTGGCCTGATTGGCTACCAGCACCAGCTGGCCCGTCGGGTCCAGGGTAAAGTTGCGGGGCTTCTGGCCGAGCGTAGGGACGTGCTGCACTAGCGTGAGGCGGCCATTGGTGATGTCAATGGCATACACCACCAGGCTGTCGTGGCCGCGGTTGGAGCCGTACAGGAATTCACCGTTGGGCGACACATGAATATCGGCGCAGGAATTCTCCCCTTTAAAGTCGGGGGGGAGCGTGGTGAGCGTCTGAATTTCCTGGAAAGTACCGGCACCCTCGTCGTAGCGCAGGGCCGTAATAGTCGAATTTAGCTCATTGATGAGGTAAGCCAACTGACCGCCGGGGTGAAACGTGAGATGGCGCGGGCCCGCGCCGGGTGCCGCGGTAAAGGCCGGCGTAGCGGTGGACTCCAGGGCGTTTTCTTTGGCATCGAGCCGGTAGCCGTATACCCTATCGGTGCCCAGGTCTACGGCGAACACGAAGCGGTTGGCCGGATCGGGCAGGATGCAGTGGGCGTGGGGGGCTTTTTGGTTTTTGTGGGGGCCGGAGCCAGTATGCTGCTCCGTATCGGCAATAGGGGCAAGCTCGCCATTGGGCTCAATCGGCAGCAGGCCCACATTGCCCCCCAGGTAGCTGGCCACCAAGGCGTAGCGGTTCGTCTTATCCAGGCTAATGTAGCACGGCGCCGACCCCAGTGCCGACTCCTGATTCAGAAAAGCCAACCCCCCGGTTTTCTGATCAATAGCAAACGCGCTGACGGCCCCGCTGGCTTTGCCCTGAAAGTCAGTGGTTTCGTTAACGGCGTACAGGTGCTCATGCCGGGAGTCGAGAGTGAGATAGGAGGGATTGGCACCGGCTTTGGTGGCCCCCAGGCGGGTAAGAACGCCGGTGCTCACGTTGAGCTTGTACAGAAAAATGCTGTCTTCCTCGGGCTTGGCATACGTCCCGACGTACACTAAGTATTCCTCCTGACTCGGGGGGGCTTTTTCGGCAGTTATCATCGACGCGCAGCTTGAGAGTGCCAAGGGCAATCCCGCCAGCCCGAAACCAGCAACTTGTAGAAAATGACGGCGTGAGCAGGAGGAAGAAGTCATAAAGGCAGGAAGGTAAAAAGTAAGGTTGGGCAAGGTAGGTGGTGGCCGTTAATTTATAAACCATGCCGATGTAGAGACGCGACACTTCGCCTCCCTACATCGGCATGGTGGCTGTAAACTAAATTGCAAAGCGTTCTAAGAAAAGGTGGTCATGCCGCGCTGCGCCGCACAACAAGTTGGACAGTATAGCGCAATAATTGCTTGCTGCTTCTTTCAAAACCCCAAAACCCTCCCGGAAGCCGCCGGCAGCTTGTACCTTTGCCGGGCCGCAACTTTCCCTTCGCCCCGCTGGTTCTCCTGCCAGAAATTTGCCCCCCAGATGATGAATAAAACGTACTGCCCCAGCCTAACCGAGTACCAGCGCCGCTTGTCGCGGGTCGTGAATATCGGCGATGTGCTGCTGGGGGGCAAAAATCCGATCCGGGTGCAGAGCATGACCACCGTGGATACCATGGACACGCTTGGCTCGGTGGAGCAAACCTTGCGCATGGTGGCGGCCGGCTGCGAGTACGTACGCATCACGGCGCCCAGCATGAAGGAGGCCCAGAACCTGCTGGAAATCAAGAAGGAGCTGCGGAAGCGCGGCTGCACCGTGCCACTGATTGCCGATATTCACTTCACGCCCAACGCCGCCGAGCTGGCCGCCCGCATTGTGGAGAAAGTGCGCGTGAACCCCGGCAACTACGCCGACAAAAAGAAATTCGACTTCATCGAGTACACCGACGCCACGTATCAGGACGAGGTAAACCGTATCCGGGAGCGGTTCCGCCCCTTGGTCCAGATTTGCAAGCAGTACGGCACTGCTATGCGCATCGGCACCAATCACGGCTCTTTGTCGGACCGCATTTTGTCGCGCTACGGCGATACGCCGCTGGGTATGGTGGAGTCGGCGCTGGAGTTTTTGCGCCTCTGCGAGGAGGAGGAGTATTACGATGTGGTACTCAGCATGAAGGCCTCCAACACCCAAGTGATGGTGCAGGCTTACCGTCTGCTGGTGCAGAAGCTGGACGAAGAAGGCCTGCAACCGTACCCGCTCCACCTGGGCGTAACCGAAGCCGGCGAAGCCGAAGACGGCCGCATCAAGTCGGCCGTGGGCATCGGGACGTTGCTGGAAGATGGCATCGGCGACACCGTGCGCGTGTCGCTCACGGAAGCCCCCGAAGCCGAAGCGCCCGTAGCCAAAGCCCTAATTGACCGCTACACCACCCGCGCCGCCGACGCCAAACCGATTGCGCCAGTGACGGAAGTGCCCATCGACCCGTTCCAGTATCATCGCCGTATCACGCACGAGGTGCTGAACCTTGGGGGGCAAAATGTGCCTCGCGTGATGGCTGATATCTCGCGGCTGTCGTCGGTGGAATATGCTGATTTGCGCGCCGTTGGGCAGTTGTATTCCGTATTTCTGGACAAGTTTCAGATGAATGACCTGGGCGCCGATTATATCTACAGCGGCCAGCGTCCGGTGCCGTTTATGCTGCCCAATGGCTTGAAGGAAGTAGTAGACTACCAGGCCTGGCTCGATGCGGGCCGCCGCCCCGACCATTTTCCGGTGCTCACCCAGGCCGAATACGCCACCGCCGGCCCTCAGCACACAGAGCTGAATTTTGTGTTTCAGAACCTGGAGTCGCTCACACCGTCGGCCCTCGATCAGCTGCGCGCCGACCCCACGGCTGTCATCATTCTCTACACCGATAACGCCCACGCCATGCCGGAGCTGCGGCGGGCATTCTTCCGACTGATCAATCAGGACGTAACCAACCCGGTTATCATCAACCGCCAGTATTCGGTGCTTACGCCCGAGCAAACCCAGCTCTACGCCGCCACCGACGTCGGCGGCCTTCTCCTGGACGGCCTCGGCGACGGCGTGGTGCTCAGCACCGAACTGCTGCCCGAGCGCGCCAAAGAAGAGTGGCTTCCTACCATCGATCGGCTCAACCAGCTTTCCTTCGGCATCCTGCAGGCGGCCCGCACCCGCATGAGCAAGACGGAGTACATTAGCTGCCCCAGCTGCGGCCGTACCCTGTTCGACCTCCAGGAAACCACCGCCATGATCCGCAAGCGCACCGACCACCTCAAGGGCGTCAAAATCGGCATCATGGGCTGCATCGTGAACGGCCCCGGCGAAATGGCCGACGCCGACTACGGCTACGTAGGCGTGGGCAAAGGCAAAATTGCCCTCTACCGCGGCCAGGACGTCATCAAGAAAGCCGTGCCCGAAGAGCTAGCCGTGGATGAGCTAATTGAGTTGATGCGCGAGGATGGCCGCTGGATTGAGCCCGTGCGGCTGGAGGAGCCGGTAGGAGTATAGTACATTCTCACAATGAAGCTGTTTAGGAAGTCGCCAGGCGGTCATGCTGAGCTTGTCGAAGCATCTCTACCGCCTCGTCAGAGCTGTTCCACGGAGCAGTAGAGATGCTTCGACAAGCTCAGCATGACCGCCTATTTGGCTGGGCCCTTAATATGACGTTCTATTTTATATGGATATGGAAGCTATAGAAGAATTTGCCATTCAAGGAGACAGTGGTGACTTTCTGCGGCTGAGTTTTATTGAAGTATATGGATTCCCAAATTCAACTTGTCCTTGGGGCGGTTATGAGGTACGGGCAACCATACAAATAAAGTCGGGCAATTATCAAGTAGCGTCAACACTGTGGACATCTACAGGTGAAATTTATACCTTCTTCGAAGAACTGAGCAAAAGCAATGAGCGACTAGAAGGTGAAGCTCGACTAAATAATTATGAGCATAACTTAGAGCTTGTCGCACGCTATGATGTAGATGGGCACGTGTCCGTTTTTGGAAAATTTCGGGAGTACAACTCCTGCAAGAACGAACTGCTGTTTGAATTTGAAACCGATCAAACGTACCTCCAAGCTACACTCACAGAGTTAAAAAGGATTGTGGCTAAATACGGAGGAATGAAAGGCATTAAAGTATAGTTGTTTCTTTCCTCTTTTATCTAATGAAAATAGACGCTTTGTAAAAGGTCCGTTATTTGCTTTCTAGGTCGGCTCTACTAGATACCATGAAGAACCTCTTAGTATTGATCCTGGTGTGCCTTATGTGCGCCACCGTTGCGCAGGCTCAGGATATACAGTCTATCGGCAAGGATAGAAAAGCCATCAAGAAGGACGTGCGGAAGCGCGACAGAAAGTACAAAAAGCTGCGCGTGGACATGGCCGCCGACGGCACTGATATCGAGTGGTATCAGGCTGGCGACAAAAATCTGGAAAACGCCATGATTGGGTTCGGCTTCAGAAACGACGTCTGCGTGACCACGCTTACGGCCTTAGCAGACTCGACCAGCCTGTTGAAAATGCAAACCAAGCTAAACGCCCGCAATGTGCAGGCCGACGAGGACGTTTGGGATTCAAAAGATGGCAAGTTCAGAACGAACATCACGACCAGCCCCGGTCAGTGTTACGTAATTACCCGCCGGCGTAAAGAATAATAACCCTGCTCAGAGCAGGAAAGACAGCGTTAGCTACTTGTAATCCACAGGCAGGGACACGAAAGGCAGCAGTTGCCTTTCGTGTCCTTTTTGCTTCGGTGGGGGGCATTTTCAGCCAAGAAACCTGTTGCTTAAAACATCCTGCGCGGTCGAACGTCTACCGTTTCATGAAGATCAGAGCGATACTAACCGGGGCGACGGGCATGGTAGGGGAAGGCGTACTGCACGAATGCCTCAACGACCCCGATGTGGAGCAGGTGCTGTCCATTAACCGCAAGCCCTACGGCGTGACCCACCCCAAGCTGCGCGAAATCGTGCACCGCGACTTCCAGGACTTATCCGCCATTCAGGACCAGCTGGCGGGCTACAATGCCTGCTTTTTCTGCTTGGGCGTGTCGTCGGTGGGAATGAAGGAGCCGGAGTATCGCCGCATCACCTTCGATCTGACTTTGCACTTTGCTACAGCTTTGCTGCAGCGCAATCCGGACCTTACCTTCTGCTTTGTATCGGGCGCAGGCACTGATGGCACCGGGCAAGGCAAGGTGATGTGGGCGCGGGTGAAAGGCCAGACCGAAAATGCCCTGTTGCAGCTACCCTTCAAGCAGGCGTACATGTTTCGCCCCGGCTTTA
>NZ_FWWW01000059.1 GCF_900176135.1 Hymenobacter roseosalivarius DSM 11622
CCAAACTTCTGCCCCCAACAAAACCGAGCGGACCCATAGATCCGCTCGGGTAATTTAGACCGACAGCCTACCGGGCAGTTGCTGCTTACCGCCTTGGCCGCGAGAACGCCCACCCCCACCCCGTAGAACACGGCCTGCATCCCCGGCAGCCCATCGTAGGCAACGTAGGCCATGTTTAGCAGCAACACCATCACCAAAGAGGGCAGCACGAAGACCAGCCCCACTGGAGTAGCGCCCACCAAGCGATAATGCACGTACCCCAGGTAAATGGCCAACTGCGCGGCCAGCGGACCCGGTGCGAGCTGGGCCAGGGCCATGCCTTCGCGGTAGTCGGCCTCGCTAATCCAGCCGTGCCCGGCCACCAGGTCGCGGTGCATATAGCCCACCAGGGCCACCGGGCCGCCGAAGCCCCAACTACCCAAGCACAGGAGAATAGATCAGCAGTTGCGCCAGCGTATAGGTTGGCGCAACGGTTTTAATGGAGGGAGTAGTTTCCATGAACATAAATAGTTGTGGAGTTGCAGCCGCCCTGAACGCGTGCGCGTCCAGAGCGGCCCAACCAGTCAGCGGATAGCGCCGCCGGCTGCAACAACCATCGCAGAGCGCCAACGCCGGCAGGCAGAAAGCGTCGGATTCAGCTTCATGGGAGAAGCAAAAAGGCTACTTAGTGCTTCATAGCGTCCTTTATACCAGGCTTTCCTTTGCCGAGCTGATCGAGGGCGGCGCGGAAACCTTGACCCAACTGCGCGGCCGGGCCGCGGCCGTAGTAGTGCAGGAACATCACGCGGGGCGTATCGCCAAGCATGTGGTTGTGCACCGCCACCACTTCCAGGTTGTGGGCACGCAGGGCTTTGATGACGGGGTTGACTTCGTGTTCGAGCATGGCGATGTCGCCGGCGATGTGCGCGTCGTCCTGCTTGCCGGCGAAAGCGGCCCAGGAGTTCAGGCCGATGGCGGTGGTCATCTCGGTGCCCATCATCAGGGATTGCAGGTCGTCCCGGCCCACGGTGTATTTGTAGGTCGGGCCGTTCACGGTGCCCTTGTATTTCACCACGGCATCCAGCGCGGCCAGGTCGAACAGCTCCTTGCCCGTGGGCGGGCCGGCGGCCGGGGTGGCGTTGTTGCCGGCGGCGGCGGCCGGCGGGCTGGCGGGTTGGGGCTGGTTAGCGGGCAGCAGCTTGGAATCTTTCAGGGTGGCGGCAAACTTGCGGGCCAGCTCGGCCGGCGTGCCCATGCCCGTGACGTGCATGTAAAAGATGCGCGGCTCCTCGTAGAAAAAGTGGTTGTGGATGGCCCCGATTTCCAGCCCATTGGCAAAAGCCGCCGAAATGAGCGGATTCACTTCCTCCTGCAACAGCACCGTGTCGCTCATGAGCATGGCCGACTTGCCGTCCAGCGTGTGCTTGATGGCCACCCACCCGCCGAAGCCAAAGGCAATAGGCACCGGCTCACCCTTGATTTTCATCTTCAGGTCGTTGCGGGGCAGGCCAATCAGGTGGGTGGCCTGCGCCTCGTTGTAGGTGCCTTTCTTGCCCAACGCGGCGTCAATGGCGGCCTGGTCGGCGGCGCTCAGGGCGGGGGTTTTGCCTTTGGGCGGGGCCGATACGGCGGCCAGGGTGTCATCAAGGCTCAGCAGGGACGTGGCGCCGAGCAGGGCGGTGGCCCGCAGGGCGTCGCGGCGGGAGATGGAATCGTTCATGGGAAGTGATTTTTAGAAAGTAAACTAATTACAAACAAAAGAAGCGGCTTAAACTGGTTCGGCAGTCCTTCACTGCTGGAGCTCCGGAGCCGGCGCGCGTTATTCCACTGGCTGGCACGGTGAGCGCCGAATCCGGTCGCGCTGGGACGCCAGCGCTGTTTGCTGGGCGGCATCCAGGCGTTGGCGTAGGGCCTGGTATTCGTGGCCCTGGCGGTTCAGGACCTGCTGCAGACGGTCCATCGGCCGTCGGTAACGCGTTGGCACGCGCTCACTATGCGCCCGAATGCTGCTATCCAGGGCTGCCGCCTGCCGATGCTTGGCGGCGTAGCCTGGCGCCCGGTGCAAGCGGTGCTGGAGGGTTTGCCGCCGGACTTGGCCAGCCTGAATCGCGTGGTCGCGGGCCCGCACCAAGTCGGCGAGGGCCCACGCATAGCCGGGCGTGGAAACGTGGCCATATCGCTCGTTCTGCGCGTCGGTGAGTTGGCGGTAGGTGCTGGTAGCTGCGCTGCCTGGCGGCGCTGTCGGCCCCCAGCGCCGCGAACTGCAGGGCGTACACCGCTACCGTGGCGGCCTGCTGCTCGGCCAGCCGGTGGCGGAGCTCCCGTTCGGGCGCCGTGGCCCGGGCCTGGGCCTGTTGCACCCGCACCTGCAAGCGGGCATGGACGCATTTCGTTTGCTGGTAGGCGGTCAGCCACCGGCTTTTTTCCGGTCCGCAAGCACACAAGACAACCGGTACGACGAGCAGGGCCCACGCGCTTTTCATCACTGGCAATTTTAGGATGGGGTCCAAGTATGCTTCTCCGCCTGCCCATGCTTGGCCCAACTGTACAGGGCCTCGTAGAGGTGCAGGCCAATAGCTAACTGCTGCGCGTCGTCGGCGTGATTGTAGCTCAGGCCGGCGGAAATGGCCCACAGGCCCGCCGCCTGCGGGGCCAGCTCGAAATGGTCCGTATCGGCCCCGCGCACGATGCGGGCCAGTTGCTGAAGGGCCGGGTCGGTGAGGTTATGCTTTTTCAGAATGAAATCGAAGGTACACAGTTCCCCCTCGTGCGAGTATTCCGCGCCGGGAATGTCGTAGGGAATGGCCGGCAGCGCGGCTGCCTGCCGGAAAACATCCTCTTTGGGCACGTACAGGAACTCGGCCGCCGGGTCCACAAACCGTTGAATCAGCCAGGGGCAGGCAATGTGGTCAATTTTGGGTCGTTCGCGCGTTATCCATTTCATAACCAAGGTTTTTATAGGGAGGAATAAGGCATGTTATTTTTCCGGCTTCGTGGCGGCGCCGGGCGCCGCAAACTTGATTTTGACGACCGTTTCGGGCTTTAGCTCCTCGCTGCCGCGTTGCACCAGGGTGTCGCCGGGAGTTAGCTTGCCGAAGACCTCGACCTGCTCGGCCAGGCTGATGCCCTTGCCCACGTCGACCCATTCGGTGCGGCCCCCATGCACGCGAATGACGAAGCTGCGCTCCTGGGTGGTGACCACGGTGGCGAAGGGCACGGCGAAGGAGGGCTTTTGCCGGGAAAGCTGGAGCTGCACGTCGGCGAACATGCCGGGCTTAAGGGCCCCGTCGGGGTTGGGCACGTCGAACTGCCAGGTTTCGCTGCGCGTGTCCACGTCCAGGCTCTGGGTCTGGCGCGACCGGCGGGCCGTGCGGGGCTGGCCGGGGAAGGCCTTCACGGTGAAGCTGACCTGCTCCTTTTCCAGGGCGTTGCCGGCGGCCGCTTCGGGCACGGCCACGTTCAGGCGCAGCACGGCGTTGTCTTCCAGCTTCAGCAGGGGCGTGTCGCCGCTGCCCACCAGGGCGCCTACGTCCACGAAGCGCTTGGTGACGACGCCGCTGAAGGGCGCCCGCACGGTCAAGTACTGGTTTTCGTCCTGCACGGCGCGCAGCACGGCCCGGGCCGCCGCCACGCCCGATTTATCCGCCAGCATCTGGTTGCGCGTGCGGGAGACTTCACTGGCCGCGATGACGCCTGCCGTGCCGCTCGCTTGGGCCACCCGCTGGTAGGTGTCTAGGCTGCTTTGGTAGCGCGCCTGGGCCGTATGCAGGCCGGACGCCGCCCCCGCCAGCCGGGCCTGGGTTTCGGGGGCTTCCAGCACCACCAGCACCTGCCCTTTTTTTACCCGCGAGCCGATGTCCACGGACAGGCGGCGCACGTAGCCGCTGATTTTGGCGTGCAGGCTGACGTGCTCCCGCGGCAGCAGTTCGCCGGGCAAGCGCACGGTGCGTCCCTGCGACTGCGGCGGGGCCAGGGTCAGGACCTCCACCACCGGCCCGGCAGGCGGGGCCGGGGACTGCGCGGTCGCGGGTTCCTTTGGCGGAGAAGAGCAAGCGCTGACCAGACCGGCAAGCCATGCCCCAGCAAGGGCGGAGGATAAAAAAGGATGCTTCAGATGCTTCATAAGAGGTCGCCAGCGGCGGTTACTGCCCGAAAAACGCACTGTGCTCATCGGTGGGGTCGAGCGAGACGGCGGCCGGCGCGGCGCGGCCCACGGCCGCCCGGTACACCAGCGGCAGCAGCAGCAGGGTGCTGAGCGTGGAAAACAACAGGCCCCCGATGACGGCGATGCCCAGCGGCGCGGTCTGCTCGCCGCCTTCGCCCAGGCCCAGGGCCATGGGCACCATGCCGGCCATCATGGCCAGGCTGGTCATCAGAATGGGGCGCAGGCGGTTGGTGGCCCCGACCAGAGCGGCCTGGTCGGGCGCGTCGGGACCCCGGCGCACGGCCTCGGCGCTGGTCACCAGCAAAATGGCGTTGGCCACGGCCACCCCGATGGCCATGATGCAGCCCATGAACGACTGCAAGTTGAGGGTTTTGCCGGTGAGCAGCAACAAGAGCAAGGCCCCGGCCAGCACGGCCGGCAGGGTGGAAAGGATGGCAAAGGAGAGCTTGAAACTCTGAAAACTGGCCGCCAGCAGCAGAAAAATCACCACGATGGCCAGACCCAGGCCGAGTTGCAGCTCGCTGAGCGTCTGGCCCAGCAGTTCGGCTTGGCCGCGCACGAGAATCTTGACCCCGGCCGGCAGCACGCCCAGCCCGTCGATGGCTTCTTGTACGCCCCGCGTGGCAGTGCCCAGGTCCTGTCCGTGCACGTTGGCCGTCAGGGTGAGGTAGCGCTGCTGGTTAAGGCGGTCGTACTCGCCGGCGGCGGTGCCCCGGCTCCAGTCGGCCACGTCGCGGAAGTATACGCTGCCGCTGCGCCCACCGGCGGCGCCCGCCCCGGGAGCGGGGGCCCCGGCCGGCGGCCGGTTGCCCACCGGAATACCCTCCACGTCGCCGGCGGAGGCCATCTTGAACGGCGGCACTTCCACCTGCACCTGGTAGGAGGTGCCGGTTTTCTTGTCAATCCAGTAGTTGGGCTGGGTGAAGCGGCTCGACGAGGTGGCCGCCACCATCGACCGGCTCACCTGGTCCACGGTCAGCCCTAGCTGGCTGAGCCGCACCCGGTCGTAGCGAATGCTGAGGGTGGGGTAGTCCAGGGGCAGGCCGAACTGCACGTCGCGCAGGTACGGAATGGCGGCTAAGTGGGTGCGCAGGCGCTCGGCCACCTGCCGGCCCTGGGCCAGGTCCTTGCCCACCACAGCCACTTCCACCGGCGTGGTGGCCCCCAGGTTTAGCACCTGCTCCACCAAATCGCCGGGCTCGAAGGAGAGCGCCAGCTGCGGGATTTTCTGCTTCGCCTGGGCCCGGAGCCGCTCCTTGAACTCTTCCAGCACCAGGCCCGCTTTCGGGTTGAGGTTGACTTTGAGCACGGCCTCGTGGGGGCCGCTGGTCCAGAGGTAAATGGTGTTGATGGGGTAGCTCGACGGCTGGGTGCCCACGAAGGCCGAGGTGATGGCCACGTTGCCCGGCCCGGCCAGCTGCTGCACGAGGGCCAGCACCTGCTGGGTGGCGTCCTCGGTGCGCTCGATGCGGGTGCCGGTGGGCAAGCGCAGGCGCACCTGAAACTGCCCGGTGTCCACCTTGGGGAAGATTTCGGTGCCAAGGAAGTGGTAGCCAACCCCCAGCGCCAGCAGCGCCAGGACCAGGTAGGCGGGAATGACCACGGCGCTGCGGCGCAGCAGCCCGGTCAGCAGGTTCGAAAAACGCTGCCGAAAGCGGTCGAAGCGGGTTTCTTTCGGCTCAGCGGCCGGGTCGGCCACGTGGTCTTTCAAATACCAGTTGGCCACCACCGGCACCAGGGTCTGCGAGAGCAGAAACGAGGCAATCATGGCGAAGCCCACGGCCAGCGCCAGCGGCAGGAACATGGCCCGCGGCACGCCCGACATGAACAGCGCCGGCACGAACACGGCCAGGATGCTGAGCAGAATCAGCAGCTTGGGCCCGGCAATTTCCTGGCAGGCGTCAAAGATGGCGCGCACCTTGGGCTGGCCCATCTCCTGGTGGCGGTGGATGTTTTCGATGGTCACCGTGGCTTCGTCCACCAGGATGCCCACGGCCAGGGCCAGCCCACCCAGGGTCATGATGTTGATGGTTTGGCCGGCCAGGTACAGGCCCGTGGCGCCGGCCAGCAGGGCGATGGGGATGGTGAGCACCACAATCAGGGCGCTGCGCCGGTCGCCCAGAAATAGCAGCACCATCAGCCCGGTGAAGATGGCTCCCAGCCCGCCTTCAAACAGCAGGCTTTTGAGCGAGTTGATGACGTAGCCCGACTGGTCGAACTCGTAGCTCACCTTGATGTCTTCGGGCACGGCGGCCTGCATGGCGGGCAGGTTGGCTTTCACGGCCTGCACCACGTTCCAGGTGGAGGCGTCGGCCCGCTTCGACACGTTCATGTACACCGAGCGCTTGCCGTTAATAAGGGCGTAGCCGGTCGTCACGTCCGCGCCCAGCTCCACCGTGGCCAAGTCGCGCAGGTACACGGCCGGGCCGCTGCCGGGCTGTAGGGCCACGTTGCTCAGCTCCTGGATGTTGTCGACCAGCGAGTTCTGCGGGGTCATCACCAGCTGGTCGCCGATGCGCACGTTGCCGGCGGGCGTGATGGTGTTGCCCTTGGCCAGGGCCTGCACCACGGCCTCCGGGGCCAGGCCGTAGCTGCGCAGGCGCTCGGGGTCCACGCGCACGACCACCGTTTTCTGGTTGCCGCCGAAGGGCGGCGGGGCCGACACGCCGGGTAGCGTCGAGAACATGGGCCGGACCTTGAACAGGGCCAGGTCCTGAATCTCGCCCAGCGTCTTGGTGGGGCTGGTGAACACGAGCTGGCCCACCGGCACGCTGCCGGCGTCGAAGCGGGTGATGAAGGGCGGCACCGTGCCCGGCGGCATGAAGGCCCGGGCGCGGTTGACGTAGCCCACCACCTCGGCAATGGCCTGGTTCATGTCGGTGCCCGGCTGGAACTGCAGCTTGACCAGGGCCATGCCCTGCACCGACTTGGAGTCGACGAACTTGATGCCCGTCACGTAGAGAAAGTGATACTCGTAGTAGGACGTAATCAGCCCTTCCACCTGCTCGGGGGAGAGCCCGCCGTAGGGCTGGGCCACGTACACGGTGGGCAGGCCCAGCTGGGGAAAGATGTCAATGGGCATCTGGCGGATGGCCAGCCCCGAGAAGAAGACGAGGCCCAAAATGGCCACCACCACGGTGAGGGGGCGGCGCAGGGCGGCGGTTATCAGGTTCATGGCTGGGGCACGAAACGCAGGAAGTCGTCGAGACTGCCCGCCGCGTAGGCTTGGGAAAGGGCGGCAGACCATACCTGGGAAACGGCCGTGGCGTAGTCCGCTTCGGCGCGGTTTACTTCGTAGAGCGCCTGGTAGACTTCGGGCAGGGTGGTCAGGCCGGCCTGGTAACGGGTTTGCAGCTGGGCGTAACCCCGGCGGGCGGCGGCGAGCTGCTGCTGGGCGGGGGGCACGTTGTCGGCCGCCGTCTGCACACGCACCTGGGCCACCTGGCAGGCGTTGTCGAGCTGTAGCTGCTGGTCCTGCAAGAGCTGCTGCTGGGCGCTGAGCTCGGCAGTGGCGGCGCGGGTCTGGTAGCGCACGGCCGGGAAGGACAACAGCGGGAAGCTCAGGGTGGCCCCCACGGCGTAGTTGTAGCGCGAAAAGGCTAGCCCGCCGGGGCCGTAGTTGAAGTCCGCCGGCCCGCTGAGGGAGGCCCCCGAGCCGCGGGCGAAGCCGCTGCCGAACAGGTTCAGGCGCGGGGCGTAGGCGCTGCGGGCCACCTGCTCGCGGGCAGTGGCCACACCCACCTGGGCCTGGGAAAATGCCAGCAGCGGGTGGGCGGCGGGCGCGGCAGCCGGGGCTGCCGGGGCGGGCGCGGATACGGCCGGTGGTCGGGTGAGCAGGCCGGGGGTCGCAATGCGGACGCTGGGGCCGGGGTAGCCCAGCAGCGCGTTGAGCTGGAGCAGGGCCACGGCGGCTTTTTCGCAGGCGTTGTTGAGGCCGATTTGGGCCTTGGCAATTTCGGTTTGCGTGAGCACCGTGTCCACGCCTGGCCGCAGCCCGCTGCGGGCCAGCACCCGCACGCTGGTGTAAAAGACGTGCGCCCGCTCCAAATTGGCAGCTTGCGCCTGGATGAGGGCCTCGGCGTATTGCTGGCTGAGGTGAACATCCACTACGTGCACCTGGTGCTGGAACAGGGCCAGGTCGTAGCCGGCCTGGGCCTCGCTCACCGCCGCGCCGGCCTGCCCGAGCCGCGCCCGACGCTGCCCGAAGCTGAGGGGCTCCCAGGTAAAGAGCAGGCCACCCGCGCTGCCAAATACGCCCCGGTACTCGGCGGGAGTGCCCGCCGGGCCGGAAATGGGGAGTACGGCACTTTGCGGAAAGAACAGCCCGTAGATGTTGTTAACAGTACCGAACTGGCCTTGCAGCTGCGCGTCGGCCTGCGGCAGGGCTTCGGTCTGAATTACGCGCCGCCGGTTGTCGGCCGCTGTTACCTGCTGCTGACGGGCGCGCAGCTGCGGAAAGTTGGCCTGAGCCAACTTCAGGGCCTGGGGTAGGGAAACGGGCCCCGGCGGCGGACTGGGCACTTGGGCCAGGCCAGGTAAGGTACATAACAGGAGAAAGGCTCCCACAAACAGGGTTCGCAGCATTCAGTCGCGCTAAGGACACCGGCGGGAAGCCCGCCGGCTCATTACTGCTGCCGCCACGCGGGGACCGGTAGTCCCTACGGCGCTTCGCAGCCGGTGAGCGGGGGAGGTTCCCGGCTTACCGGCTGCAAGGTTACGGCTGCGAAAGGCCGCATAATAGCACCGAATTTACACTTGGTATAATTTTTACGTTTTTGCCTTCTTTTTCCCGGCAGTGGCCCGGCAACAGCAGCGGGGCGACGACGGCGTGGCGCAAGGGGCTATTCGTTTGCCTGTTTTCATGATGTGGTTTGAAAAGTACCGGCAAGGCGTTTTTAACAGTCCGGCACCCCCGTGTGCTAACCCATGGGGAGGCGGCGAAGCGTGGCGCTGTTTTCAGGGCCCGCCCCGCGATTTAGGGCGTCACCGCCAAGTCGTCGAACATTGTCTGGGAGTCAGCTTTTGACCACAGACCCACTTTGCCAGCGGCGGTGAACGCGTCATCCCGCACCTGATACAGCTGTTTGCCGTCCCAAAAAACGGTGAACAGGTTTCCCTGAGCCGTGACTTTCAGCGTGTGCCAGCGGTTCGAGGCCATCGGTGCGTGCAGGCCGTAGGTTTTGCCCCGGCCCACGAGCGGCAAATCCGTCCGACGGCCCTGCTGCACTTTGTAGGCCACCACGTTCTTTTCCAACGGGTTGGCCCGTACGACGTAATAATTGTTGGCGTCGCGGTACCGCCACATCAGTCCGCCGCCCCGGTCCTCGCTGCCGGCCATGGCCTTGAGCCGGACCGCCACGCTGCCGTTCTGAAAAGCAGACCGGTCAGCCACCACCCGGTTGAACTGCGACCCCCGGCTTTTCGCCGTTTGGTAGAGCACCTTGTTCGCGCCGTCGGTCGTGACGGCCCAGGTGCCGAACACGGCCGACCACTCGGCGGGTAATTTCCCGACCAATACCGCTTCGAAGCTTTCCTGAAGACCCGGTACCTGCCACGCGACACTCAGCGCCGCGAAAGCCAGCAGGATTCCCTGCCGTAAGTTGTTTTTTTTCATAGCCACATATGGTTAACAAGTGAATAAAAAACCCGCAGAGCTACCCGCTTACCAGCACGTCAGCCGTCCGGTTCGATGAAGGCCCGCACCAGGGGATTGGCGGAGCGACGCAATTCGTCCGGAGAGCCTTCCTCGATAATCTGCCCGCGTTCCATCACGGCAATCCGGTCGCTGAGGGCGAAGGCTTCGCGGTGGTCGTGGGTGACGTAGACCACCGTCAGTTGCCGCTGCGTGGCGATGGTTTTGATGAGGTTTCGGATGTGGGATTTCCGCCGGACGTCGAGGTTGGCTAACGGCTCGTCCATGAGCAACAACTTCGGGTTCACCACCAGGCTCCGGCCAAGGGCCACGAGCTGCTGCTGACCGCCGGAGAGCTGCTGCGGGTAGCGACCGGCCAGGTCCTCGATGGCCAGCAGGCCCAGCATGTCGGCGGTCCGCTCGGGGATTCGGTCCATCCGCCGGACCTCCAGGCCAAACGCCAAGTGCTGGCGGACGGTCAGGTGGGGCCACAGGGCCAGGTCCTGGAACAGAAACCCCAGCGACCGGCGGTGCGGGGCCAGCAGGAGCAGGGGGCCGTCGGTGGCCGGCTCACCGAACAAGGCCAGCCGGCCACTGTCCAGCGGCTCCAGCCCGGCCAGCACGCGCAGCAGGGTGGTTTTGCCGCAGCCGGACTCCCCCAATACGCTTACGAAGGCGCCCTGGGCCACCGTCAGGCTGACGGCGTCCAAGACCGGTCGCGGACCGTAGCGTTTGGTTGCGGCGGCTAGGTCGATGCACGGGGCTGGCGCCATGAGGCAGGAAAAAGAAGGTGACGCAGGGTCAGCAGCCCGGCCAGGGCCCCGCCGCTAATCAGCAAGACTACCATGCTCAGCGCACTCACCAAGGACTGGCGGGCGTTGGCCATGTAGGTGAATACCTTCACGCTCAAGACCTGCGTGCCGGGCGGGTACACCAGAATGACGGTAGACAGCTCGCTCAGGCACAGAATAAAGCCGAGCAAAAACGCTGTACCGAAGGCGTCGGCTAGCAGCGGGGCCAAAATGCGACGAAACCGCTGCCCGCGGCTCGCGCCCAGGAGCCGGGCGGCTTCCTCCAGCGTGGGCGAGAGCTGGGCCAGCGCGCCGGCGAGCAGCCGCACGGGGATGAACAGAAACCGGCCCCAGTACACGAGCAGAATGATGAGGGAACTGTGGTAGATGCCACTCAGGCCGGGGGCATTATAAAACCGTAGGTAGGCGATGCCCAGCACCGTGGAGGGCACCGCAAACAGCCCCAGCAGCACCCCGTTCGCCCCAGGCAGCTTGGTGCGGGCCAGCACGTAGGCAGAGCCGGTGAGTAGGGCGGCTCCCGCCGCGGCCAGTCCCAGCGACGGCAGCAGCGTGGGTCGAAGCAGCTCGAATGCTTCGGCCAGGTCGGCCAGGCCCCGGCCAAGCGCCTGCCGGGTGAGCAAGGCCAGCGGCACCCCCACGGCGCCCGCCACGTAAGCGCCCAACCCCGCCGTTGCCAACCATCGCCCCCGGCGGCTGGACGGCACCGTTCGAAACGAGCGGCTGCCCATCGCCACCACCGGCGTGCGGGTCAAAAACACCCGCTCCGGCCAGAGCAGCAGCAGGCACACCCCCATCAGGGCAACCGACTGCAGCAGGGCCACGTCGTAGCGGTAGAACGCGGCAAATTGGGTGAAGACCTCCGTCACCAGCGTTGGCACCCCCAAATAAGACGGCACGCTGAATTCCGACAAAGCCAGCACGAAAATCAGCCCCAACGAGGACCCCACGGCCGGGCGTACCAGGGGCAGCACGATGCGGCGCACCACCACCGGGTAAGGGGCCAGCACCTGGCCAGCTTCTTCCAGGGAGGCGTTGATGTTGACGAGGCTACCCCCGACAATGTACGCGGCCAGGGGCGTGTAAATGGCGGTCAGAATACCGGCCACGCCCACAGGGCCAAACAGCGCCTCCCGGCTCCAGCCCAAGCCGTACAAGCCGTCGGACCAGGCCACGGCCAGCAGGTAGGGCGACAAAAACAAGGGCCCCGACAGAAGCAGCCGCAGCAGCGGCTGGGCCGGCAGTTGGAACCGGGCCAACAGGAACCCGAACAGCCCGCCCAGCCCGGTAGCCAGCGCGGCCACCGCCCCGGCAATGGCGATGCTGCGCCCCAGCAGGGGCAGCCAGTCCGCGCCCAGTGCCGCGCCCCACGACGCCCCGCCCGCGCGGGCCGCCGACCCCAGCAACAGCACGACCGGCCCGATGGCCACGACCACCAGCAGCCCGGCCAGCAGCTGGCGCAGACGCCGCATTACCGGGATTCGGCCCATTGCTTGAGGTAGGTTTTGTGGGTTTCCAGCAGCCGGGCCGTGGTGCCGTAGTCGACGGCCAGCGGCACGATTTTATCCAGGGACGGCACGGTGGCCGGCACGGCCACGCCCGCGTGCAGCGGCATCTGGGCGCAGGAGCGGGCCAACTTGGCCTCGGTTTCGCGAGACAGCAGGTAGTCGATGAGTTTTTTGCCGTTGTCCGGGTGCGGGCTGCCTTTGAGGAGCGACACCGTATTGGGCACGATGAGGTTGCCGAATCCCTGCTGGTCGAGGAATACCACCTGCACGGGCGCGCCGTCCTTGCGAGCTTCGTTGGCGTCATCGGAATCGGTCAGGCCCATTGTTACTTCGCCTTGCACCACGCGCTTTTTTACGTCGCCATTGGAAGCGGCCACCTCCACCCCGTTGCGCCTCAAATCGCTTAGGAACTGCCGGGTTTTCACTTCGCCCAACTGGGCAAACAAGGCCGCGACGTGAAACGAGGTGGTGCCGAACAGCGGGTTGGCAATGGCCACCTGGTCCCGGTAGCGGGGCTTGGCCAAGTCCAGGATGGAAGTGGGCCACTCGGCTGGCTTCAGTTTGTCGGTGTTGACCAGCAGCACCCGGGCCCGCGCCGAAAAGCCAGTCCAATGGCCCGCCGGGTCTTTGAAGATGGGCTTGATGTCGGCGCCGGCCGGGGAGGCATAGGCCGTCGTAATCCCGCGCTGCTTCAGCAAGTCGGCCCGCAGGGGGTCGCCGCTCCAGAATACGTCGGCTTGCGGATTGGCGGCTTCGGCGATGAGCCGGTTGACCACGCCCGTCGATTTGGTTTCCTCGGTGTCGAACACGGGCCGAACCGTAATGCCCGTTTGCTTTTCGAAATCGCGCAGCACGGGCTCGGCAAACACCTGGTCGACGGAGGTATACACAACGACCTCGCTGGTGGGCTTCGCACACCCGGCCAGTACTGGCCACACGCCGCCGAGCAGCAGCCGGCAAAACAGCGAAAAACGGGGGTATCGGCGCATGAGCGGGTTAGTTAAGGTAAGAAGCCGCGCAGTTCGCACGGTAATCCAGCGGCCAATAGTCCGCTTCGCATTACGGTCCGTGCTGCCGGAGCAGCCCCCGGTTTTTCCGATTGGGGCAGCGCAACCGAAGGCTCGTGGTCCGGAGCTTGGTAAAGCAGGGCCTGCCCCCCCTGCCCCATTACGGCAAGGGGCGGCTTCGCTGCCGCAGGGTCATGCTGTCAGTGCAGCCTTGTCCAAGTTGTACAGCAGCCGGTTTTAAGCCGGCAATTACCGCTCGCTGCAATGTTACAGCAGTCCAGTGGCGCAAAATAGCACCGAATTTACACTTGGTATAATCTTTACGTTTTTGCCTTCTTTTTCCGGTAAGTCGACGGGCTCTGGCCGGTGTGCTGCTTGAAAATACGAGTGAAGTGGCTCTGGTCGGAAAAGCCGGTGAGGTAGGCAATTTCCCCGAGGGAGTACGCCGTGGAGTTGAGCAGTTGCACCGCCTTGTCGATGCGCAGCTTGCGAATGTACTCACCAAAGGTGAGGTTGTCGAAGTAGCGCGCAAACTCGCGGGAGAGGTAGCTGGGGTTCACTTGGACGGTGTCCGCCACTTCGGTCAGGCGCAGGCTCAGGTTGGTGTCGAGGTGGTCCTGAATTAGCTCGCGCAGCTGCGTGGTCCAGGCCGGCGGGCTAGGGTGGTCCTTAGCCTGTTTCAGGTAGGCCGTGTACACCTGCACGAGCAGCTGCTCCTCGGGCTGCTGGGTATGAGCCTGCCCTTGCAGGTGCTGAGCCCAACTGTAGAGGGCATCGTAGAGCACCAGGCCCTGCTGCAAAAGCTGCTGGTCGTCGCGGATGTTGTGGGCCAGGCCGGCGGATATGGCCCACAGCCCCGCCGCCTGCTGGGCCAGGGCGTGGTTGTCGGTGTCGGCGCCCCGCACGATGGGGGCCAGCGCGTGCAGGGCCGGGTCGGTCAGGGCGTACTTCTTCAGGAAGTAATCGAAGGTACAATTGGCGCCATGGTGGGTGAACTCCACGTTGGGCACGTCGAAGGGAATGGCACCCGTGCGCGCAGCGGTGCTCACCACCTCGGCGGCGGGCACATAGACAATGTCCGCTCCAGGGTCGATAAAGCGCAAAATCAGCCAGGGGCAGGCCAGGCGGTCAATTTTGGGGCGTTCACGGGTAATCCAGTGCATCGGGCAGTTTTTCAAGTAGAATCGGAAACTATTTCTTCACCACGTCACGGCGGGCATAAGTTGGCAAATTAGTCGTTGTCTTCCCACGCCTACATTACAGGGCCAGGCCAATGGCCGCCCCTGCTTGGCGACCAATGGCCTGTTTGCCGTACTCGGCCTTCTCGTAGCAGCGGGGGATAAAATGACTTTAAGCCCTGTCTGGGCTGCCACATTCATCTTAAATTGCAGCTCCACGGTCGTGTCCCCAGCACGTACTGTTAGTCGGCTCTGAGCCGGAGGCACCAGCTGCAATGCTT
>NZ_FWWW01000103.1 GCF_900176135.1 Hymenobacter roseosalivarius DSM 11622
AGTAGNGGCTTTTTTATGACTTATGCTTTTAGCTACTATTATAATTCTTCGTAAGTAATCAACAGCATACCCAAAAGCAACTTGCCGTTTTACTTTCCTTCGCACCTCATTTCCCTCCGACACTGTAACTTCATTGCCGGGGGGCTTTTCTCCCCTCTTATATACGTTTCTCTCCTTCTCTCCTACTTATTGCTATGGAAGCTCCCCGCGAAGAGTTCATGCGCGAAGCCATTCGCTTATCGGTCGAAAAAATGCAGGCTGGTTACGGCGGTCCATTTGGGGCCGTCGTCGTGAAAGACGGCCGGATCATCGCCCGCGGCTTCAACCAGGTAACCAGCACCAACGACCCCACTTGCCACGCCGAAGTAGATGCCATCCGTAAGGCTTGTATAGCCCTGGGCACCTTTCAGCTACAGGATTGCGACCTGTACACTAGCTGCGAACCCTGCCCTATGTGCCTGGGGGCCATTTATTGGGCCCGCCCCCGGCGCGTATTCTACGGCAACACCAAGCAGGATGCCGCCGCTATCGGCTTCGACGACCAGTTTATTTACGACGAAATTGATAAGCCTTTGGAAGAGCGCCAAATTCCGATGCGGGAGCTGCTTCGGGATGAGGCTCACGAAGGATTTCAAGCGTGGACTGAACATGAGGCGCGCACTGAATATTAAAACATAAAAAAGCCCCCCGTATTACTGCGGGGGCTTTTTGTATATAGTTAGGGCAGCCTACTTCATGCCGCCACGCATGCCCATCATCTTAGCCATTTGCTGCATACCGCCTTTGGTACTGCTCATCTTGTTCATGGTACGCATCACTTTGCGCATGTCCTCAAACTGCTTCATCAGGTTATTCACCTGCTGAATATCCGTGCCGCTGCCTTTGGCCAAACGACGACGACGCGAGCCGTTCAACAGCTCGGGCTGGGCGCGCTCCTTGGGCGTCATGCTTTTGATGATCGACTCGATAGGCTTGAAGGCGTCGTCGTCGATGTCTACGTCCTTGATGGCCTTGCTCATGCCCGGAATCATGCCGACCAGATCCTTCAGGTTGCCCATCTTCTTGATTTGCTCCAGCTGGGAGAGGAAATCGTCGAAGTTGAACTGGTTTTTGCGGATTTTCTGGTTGATGCGCTTGGCCTCGTCCTCGTCGAACTGCTGCTGCGCACGCTCGACCAGCGAAATCACGTCGCCCATGCCCAGGATGCGCTGGGCCATGCGGTCGGGGTAGAACATGTCCAGCGCCTCCATCTTCTCCCCCGTCGAGATGAATTTGATGGGCTTCTCAACTACGGCCCGGATAGAAAGCGCCGCCCCACCACGCGAATCACCGTCGAGCTTGGTGAGCACCACGCCATCGAAGTTGAGACGGTCGTTGAAGGTTTTGGCCGTGTTTACCGCGTCCTGGCCCGTCATGGAATCCACCACGAACAAGGTTTCGGACGGGTTAATGGCCTTTTTTACCTGCTCAATTTCGCGCATCATCTGCTCATCCACGGCCAGGCGGCCGGCGGTGTCGATGATGACAACTTTCTTGTTGTTTTTCTTGGCGTAGGCAATGCCGTTCTGCGAAATCTCAACCGGATTTTTGTTGTCCGGCTCCGCGTACACCTCCACGCCTACCTGCTCGCCCAGCACCTTCAGCTGGTCGATGGCGGCGGGGCGATACACGTCGCAGGCCACGAGCAGGACGGTGCGATTCTGCTTTTTGATGAAGGTAGCCAGCTTACCGGCGAAAGTGGTTTTGCCCGAGCCCTGCAAGCCCGAGAGCAGAATCACGGCCGGGTCGCCCTTGAGCACCACGTCCTCTTTTTGCCCCCCCATGAGCAAAGTCAGCTCGTCATACACGATTTTGGTCATGAGCTGACCGGGCGAGACGGCAGTGAGCACATCGCGGCCCATGGCCTCGTCCTTTATTTTGTCGGTGACTTCCTTGGCCACCTTGTAGTTCACGTCGGCATCGACCAAGGCCCGGCGGATTTCCTTGATGGTGGTCGCAACGTTGATTTCGGTGATGCTGCCCTGACCTTTCAGGGTTTTGAAGGCCTTGTCGAGCTTGGTAGAGAGGTTATCAAACATTTAATCGCTGATTTTGCTGATTTCTTTGATTTAGCTGAGTATTGACTGCTGTTGCCTAGGAAGCTTTGGGCAGCACGATGGTTTCGAGGACAGTGAGGCGGCGCACCACGTCAAGGTAATTGGGCAAATCCTGCTCAATACGGTGCAGGCGGCGGTCGATGGCATCGACGGTTTCGGTTAGGTGGCCGGTATGCTCGATGACGGTATTGAGGCGACGATTGGTTTCATCAACCCGCTCCGTGAGGACATCCACGCGCTCCGTGAGGATGTCCACTCGCTCGTTCAGACCATCCACCCGCTCGTTCAGGCCATCCACGCGCTCGTTCAGACCGTCCAACTTCTTATCAACCCGCTCGAAACCGGAGGCTACGGCAGCCGCAAAGCTGGTCATAGCAGTGGTAAATTTCTCGTCTATCCGTGCGATATCACCGCGTAGCTCATCAATATTGCGCTTGTTTTCTGCCGTTTGCCGGTCGGTGGCACGGATCAGGTCGCCCATGAGGGCCAGCAGGTCGGTATTATCAGCCATTATTTAGAGAGGCCTGAATAAGCAGGGAATTCCCAAAATTAACCCAAAAAACCCTGAAAGCCCACGGCTGCGTACCTTCGCCTTTTCAACACTGCCCAAAAATGCCCCCCAAGCCCCTGCGCCTGCTCGTCATTACCTATTACTGGCCGCCCTCGGGCGGGGCGGGCGTGCAGCGGAGCCTCAAGTTTGTGAAGCATCTGCCGGCCTACGGGGTCGAGCCGACCGTGATTACGGTGGACGCCGCACAGGGAGCATATCCGGTGCTCGACGCGTCGTTGGCGGCGGAAGTGCCGGTGGGGGTGCGAGTGCTGCGTACGCGTACCAGCGAGCCATTCGACTCCTATAAAAAGCTCACCGGCCGCCGGCAGATTCCGCACGGCGGCTTTGCCAACGAGAGCAAAAGCAGTTTGCAACAGCGGATTTTCAAGTTTGTGCGGGGCAATTTGTTCATTCCCGATCCGCGCCGGGGCTGGAATCAGCACGTATTGCGCCAGTGCGCCGAGCTGTTTGCCCAGGGCCTGACCTTCGACGCGGTGCTGACCAGCTCGCCGCCCCACTCCACCCAGCTGATCGGTCTGGAGCTGAAAAAGCGCTACGGCCTGCGCTGGATAGCCGATATGCGCGACCCCTGGACCGACATTTATTATTATAAAGAGCTGCATCACACCCCGCCCGCCCGCTGGCTCGACGCCTGGTACGAGCGGCAGGTGCTGGAGCAGGCCGACGAGGTGCTGGTGACCAGCCCCGACACGAAGCGGCTGTTTCTGGGCAAGTCGCCGCGCCTGACGGCCGACAAATTTCACGTTCTGCCCAACGGCTACGACGAAAGCGACTTCCGGGAGCCCAGCGCGCCACCCACTGACTGTCTGATGATTACGCACACCGGCACCATCTCCGAAACCTATCATATCGAGCTGTTTCTGGCCGCCTGCGCCACCTGCACCACCCGCCACCCCGACGTGCCGCTCCGGCTGCGCTTCGTGGGCACCGTGTCGGCCGGGGTGCAGGAGCAGATTCGGGAAGTGGGCCTGGGCAAGCACACCGAATTCGTGCCCTTCGTGCCCCACGATGAGTCGGTGAGCTATTTGCTGCGCTCCACGGCCCTGCTGATGGCCATCCCCAACGTGGCGCACAACTTCGGTATTCTGCCGGGCAAAGTGTTTGAGTATCTGGCTTCTAACAAGCCTATCATCTGCATCGGCCCCGTGGGTTCTGACGCGGACAACCTGCTGGAAGAGTGCGGGGCCGGCCGCGCCCTGCCCTACGACACCTACAGCGGCATGCTCGACCACCTGGACAGCTTATTCGCCGCCTGGCGCGTCAACCCCAACCTGGATTTGCCCGCCATCAACCACGCCCGGTACTCGCGCCGGGCGCTGACGCAGAAGCTGGCTCAACTGATAAAATAAGTTCTGCCCCTATTTATTCAGCTTTTTCCAGGCGTTGCGCAGCTTGCTGGGCAGGCGACTGACTACTCGCGCCCGCCAGTCGCTCCAGGCGGAGCGCGGCAGCTGGCGGCCGTGCCACTCGCCCAGGGCCCCGGCCAGGCGCTGGGCCAGGGTGCGGTAGTGGGCGCGCTGGTAGTGGCGCAGGTTGTTGGTGACGTCGGCGGGGGTGCGAATAAAGTCGCGGACGTCAATAAGGAAACAGTTGGCGGCCGTAGCCACGAACTCGGCCAGGGCCTGATTCATGCGGGCGTGGCGCTGGACGGCCCCGGTTTCCCCCGAGCCGGACACGTCTATTTCCGCGCCATTGAGGAAGAAGATGGGAATGGCGGCCGGCACCTGGCTTCGCAGCCAACGCAGATTGGCTTGAAAATCAGCCGGCGAAATTTGCCCCCCAAACTCAAACGTGGCCCTAAACCCGCGCAGAAACGCCTCATCCATCCCCCGAAAGCGGCGCTGCGCGTATCTGGCCGCCTGCGCGGCGGGGTCGGCGGCCACGATGTTCTGGTAGCCACCAAATGGAATGTCCAGGCCCGTCGCTTTTTCGTGGTACAGCTCCTGGGTGTAGTCCATCAAGGGGCTGTACACGAGAGCATCAAAATCCGCTGTCCAAAGGGTAGTCATAAAGGCTTCTTCCCCCAAAAAAGGCAGGGCGCGGGCCAGACGCTGCTGCTCATTGGGGGGCAATTCGCGGGTCAGGCGCAGCATAGCCGTATGCTCGACGTGGACCGGAATCTGGTGCTCGTTTACATAGTTGAACTCTTCCTTTACGTCGATTGAAAAAGCCTGCAGAAAAGGGGTTAGCTGGCCCAGGTCGCAGCCGCCTTTGAGTAAGACCCGCAGCCGGGGGGCATTTTCAGTTGAAATTTGCCCCCCGGCCGCCTTGCCCTTACCACCTGTTGCGTGGACGCCCCCTGGTGCCAAAGCCGCTTCGGAATCAGCCGCTTCCAGCGTAATCCAATCAGGCTTGTCCCTGCCATTCAACTCGGTAGCAACTTCGCCCTGCACTTCCAGCGTTGGAAAATCCAGCCAGGCGTAGGTAAACTGCTCGACGCCCAGGTGCAGGATGCGGCAGGAAAAAACCAGCTGCTCCAGCCGATTTTCCTGTTTAGCCACACAGTACACGCCCACCAGGCCATAATCGCCGAACCGGTCGCGCACCCGCACGGTGCCCCAGCGCCGGGCGGGGTCGGCGAAGCTGGCCGCCAATTCGTCCTGGGCGACGCGCTGCTTGGTAAAGTTGAGCTGGTTGGAGCGGTTGATCAGCTCCTCAATGCGGGCCAGATCGGGCAGCACGGCCGCCTCGCCCTCCCGAAACTCAATGCGCACCTGCGAATCGCGCAGAAACTCCCGGTTATCCTGGTAGGTGGCGCGGGCCTGCTGCTGGCGTTCGAGCAGCTTGTATTGCTCCAGGCGCGTCAGGCCGGGGTCGGGCTTGCCGCTGGCCAGCAGCTGGGGGGCAAACTGCGGCAAATCGGCCGGGTCGGCGACTTGTAACTGGGGGTTGTAGAACTGCGCCTCGGCCCGGTTAATCGGGTTATCATCCAGAAAAAGGGCATTAGGGGATCGGAGCTGCATTTGGGCCAGCAGCTCTTTAATAATCGGGCCTTTGGGCTGCCAGCTTATTCGCGGAAAAACAAACAGGTCGCGGATGCCCAACTCGGTCAGCTTGGCTTCCGCGGCGGCAAAGTCGTTTTTGGAAACAATGGTATGCACGATACCGCGCGCGGCCGTGGCCCGCACCAGAGCCAGGTTATCGGCCACAGCCTCGATAGCACCTTCCGAGAGCGTGCCGCGCCAAAAAGTATCATCCAGATCCCAGATAATGAGCTTGATGGGTTCGGATGATAAAGTGGTTGGTTTGGCGGAAAGGGTGGTCATGCTGAGGTCACGAAGCATTCTACCGCAAATGGTAATTACTACTACTGCCACGAACCGGTAGAGATGCTTCGTGACCTCAGCATGACAGGCGCAAAACTGTCAGCACGGCAAAAGTACGCAAGCCCGGCGCGGATTGCCTACTTTTGCCCCCCAGCGCCTTTTTCCGGTCCGCTGGCCTTTCTTTGTCTTTCTATGGCCCTCGATTTAAATAACAAATCCATTCTGGTTACGGGCGGCACCGGCTCCTTCGGCAAGCAGTTCGTGCGCACGGTATTCGAGAAATATCCGCAGGTGAAGCGCCTAGTGATCTATTCGCGCGACGAGCTGAAGCAGTACGAGATGTCGCAGATATTTCCGCACTCCAAGTACCCGGCCATCCGCTATTTCATCGGCGATGTGCGCGACGGCGAGCGGCTCAAGCGGGCCTGCGAGGGCATCGACGTGCTGGTGCACGCCGCCGCCCTCAAGCAGGTGCCCGCCGCCGAGTATAATCCCATGGAGTGCATCAAGACCAACATCTTCGGGGCCGAGAACGTGATTAATGCCGCCCTCGACTGCGGCGTAAAGGAAGTAGTAGCCCTCAGTACAGACAAGGCCGCCGCGCCTATCAACCTGTACGGCGCTACCAAGCTTTGCTCCGATAAGCTGTTTGTGGCGGCCAATAATATGAAGGGCAAGCGCGATTTGCGCTTCTCGGTGGTGCGCTACGGCAACGTTATCGGCTCCAGGGGCTCCGTGGTGCCGTTTTTCCTGCAACAGCGGGAAACTGGAGTCCTGCCCATAACCCACCCCGACATGACGCGCTTCAACATCTCGCTGGAGGGTGGCGTAGACCTGGTGCTCTACGCCCTGGAAAACTCCTGGGGCGGCGAGATTTTCGTACCCAAAATCCCGAGCTATAAAATCACGGAGGTGGCGCAGGCTATCGGTCCCAACTGCCGGCACGAGGTAGTCGGTATCCGGCCCGGCGAGAAGCTGCACGAGGCCATGATCACCGAAACCGACGCGCTGAGCACGGTGGAATTAGATCGGTACTACGTCATTCTGCCCTACACGCCGCAGTGGGACGTGGAGGAATTCATTCGTCACTTTAAAGGCCGCCGCGTGCCGGATGGTTTCTACTACGACTCGGCCAACAACGACCACTGGCTGAACGCCGAGCAGATTCGGGAGGAAATCCGCCTGCACGTCGATGCGGGGTTTGTGGCCTAGAAATAGGCCATACTGCTTGTCGTTAAACGCTGCTCCGTCATAAGAGTGGCGTTTTTTGTTATCAATGGTAGCCGGCTGCCATTCTTTCCCCAAGCAGCAGACCTGCGTATCTTTACTCCGCTATGACCAACGCCCCCGCTACCTTCCACCCCACCCGCCCCCTTCCCTACGGCCGCCAGCACATCACTGAGGAAGACGTAAAAGCCGTCACTGACACGCTCCAGTCCGATTTCCTGACCCAGGGGCCGAAAGTGGCCGAGTTTGAAGAGAAGTTTGCGGCCTACTTAGGAGCTACGTATGCCGTGGCGGTGAGCAACGGTACGGCGGCTTTGCACCTGTGTGCGCTGGCCCTGGGCGTAGCGCCCGGCCAGCGCGTGATTACCACGCCCATCACCTTCGCCGCCTCTGCCAACTGCGTGCTCTACGCCGGCGGCGAGGTGCATTTCGCTGATATTGACCCCACTACCGCGCTCATCGATTTGCGGCAGGTGCGGCATTTGCTCGAAAGTCACCCCAGAGGGCATTTTCACGGCCTGATTCCCGTGGATTTCGCGGGCCTGCCGGTGAATATGGAAGAAGCACGCCGGCTGGTAGATGAGTTTGGCCTGTGGATCATTGAAGACGCCTGCCACGCGCCGGGGGGCTTTTTTGTCGATTCGGAGGGCAATGAGCAGCGGTGCGGCAGCGGGCACTTTGCCGATCTGGCCATCTTCAGCTTTCATCCCGTCAAGCACATTGCCACCGGCGAGGGCGGCATGATCACTACCAACCGCCCCGACCTCTACGAAAAGCTGTTGCTGCTGCGTACCCACGGCATCACCAAAAATCCCGACCTGCTGCGCCAAAACCCCGGCGGCTGGTACTACGAGATGCAAACCCTGGGCTACAACTACCGGATGCCCGATATGCTTACGGCCTTGGGTATCAGCCAGCTGCGCCGCGCCGACGCGGGCCTGGCGCGCCGCCGCCAGCTCGCCGCCAGCTACGACGCGGCCTTCGCCGAGATGCCCACCGTGCGCCCGTTGGCCGGGGCCGCAGGCCACGCGTATCATCTGTATGTTATTCAGGTAGAAGACCGCAAAGGCCTGTACGACTTCCTGCGGGAGCGGCAGATTTTTGCCCAGGTCCACTACATTCCGGTGCATACGATGCCATATTATCAGGAGCTAGGCTGGAAAACCGGCTCCCTCCCGCGGGCTGAGGCTTATTACGCCCACTGCCTCAGCCTGCCCATGTTTCCGGATCTGACGGATGAGGAGCAGCAGTACGTGATAGACTGCGTGCGGGAGTTTGTGCAGGGTTAGCCATAGTAGACCTGAAGATTAATAGATAGAATATAACTATCTGATATTCAGATTAAAATATTCCAACTAATGCCTCTCCATTCGCCTAAAATCGGCATCATCTCCCAGGCTCGTATGACCAGCACGCGCCTGCCGGGCAAGGTACTGCTGCCCGTGGCCGGCCAGCCGCTGCTGCAGGTTCATATGGCCCGGCTGCGGGAGAGCGGGCTGCCGATTTATCTGGCAATTACTACGAATGCTACCGACGACCCGTTGGCGGAGTTTGCCGCGCAGCAGCAGCACTTACCCTGCACCCGGGGTGATGAGCAGGATGTGTTGGGACGCTATTACCAATGCGCGGTTGAAAATCAGCTGGACATTATCGTGCGCGTTACCTCGGATTGCCCCCTACTGGATGGGCAGCTCATCGCGCGGGGCGTGCAGGACTATGTGCGCCAGGAAGATCCCCGCCTCTACCTCTCCAATGTATTGCGGCGCACTTTTCCCCGGGGTCTCGACTTCGAGATTTTCTCCCGGCAGTTGTTAGACGAGGCGTTCCAGCAGGCTTCCTTACCCAGCGACCGTGAGCATGTGACGCCCTATATCCACCAGAACCGCTCGGGCCAGGTTCGTTTCCAGCACGTTACCCGCTCTCCCGACCGTAGCCAGTACCGCCTGACGGTGGATACCCCCGACGACTTCCGGCTGCTAAAACTTCTCATTGAGCATCACCAGGCCGCCGCGTTGACTTCCGATGAACTCATTGCACTATTGGACCAGCATCCGGAATTAGTAGCGCTGAACGCTCATATCGAACAAAAGAAGACCTGATGCCTGCTACTCCCACCCCGCCCCGCCTCGTGCTCCGGGCCGATGGCAATCCGCGCATTGGGCTGGGCCATGTGATGCGTCTGCTGGCTTTGGCTGATATACTGCATGACCAGTTTGGGTGTGTATTCGTTATTCAGGAGCCCGCCGCTGCGCTCCTTGGCCAGCTTGGCGAGTCCTGTTCGGAAGTTATAGAAATGCCCCCCCAGCCCGCGGGCGGCGAGCCGGCCTGGCTGGCACAGCACGTATTGCGCCCACATGATATACTCGTGCTTGATGGGTACGGCTTCGAGTTCAGTTATCAGGCAGCGGTGCGCCCGTACGTGGCCAGGTTGGTTTGCCTGGATGATTTGCACGCCTTCCCTTTTGCCGCCGACTTAGTACTAAACCCCGCGGGGGGCATTTCCGGGGCTAATTACGACTTACGGCAAGTTGGGGCTAAACTCCTGAGCGGGCCAGCGTACGCGCCCCTGCGGACCGCTTTTCGCGCCGACGCCACCGCGCTTGCCGCTGCTTCGCCCTCATCCGTTTTGGTTTGCCTCGGCGGGGCCGACCCTACGCACCAGACCCAACGCGTAGCTGCCGCCCTGCTCACGCTGCCCGTCGTTGAGCAAGTGCAGGTAGTAGTAGGCAGCGCTTACACCGGTTGGGAATCGTTGAGCCAGTGGGCCGAACACGAAGCGCGAGTTACGCTGCATCGAAATTTGCCCCCCAGCGACCTGGCTGGGCTTATGCAGCGCTGCGGGGCGGCGGTTTGCTCGCCCAGCACCATCAGCTACGAGTATTGCGCGAGTGGGGGCGGCTTGCTTTTCCTGTTGCCCACAGCTGCCAATCAGCGTGATCTGCACGAGTTTTTGCGGTCGGCCGGCATGGCGCTGCCGTATCCCAGCGCCCCCAATGTATTGACTTCGCCCGAGGTGCCGCGCATCGCGGAGCAGCTGCGAACAGCCCAGAAGCTGTATTTCGACGGCCACGCTCCTACGCGTCTACGCCAGGCTTTCGCGGTCTTGCGCTTACCTAATGCACCTTTCCAACTACGCCCGGTTACCCCTTCCGATTCCGCGCAGCTCCTGGCCTGGACGAATGAGCCCACCGTCCGACAGGCTTCCTTCAACCCCCAGCCCGTACCCGCCGAGTTGCATGAGCGGTGGCTAAATGCCCGTCTTGCTGATCCCTATGCCTTGCTGCTCATGGCCGAAGAGGAGGCTGCCGGCGCGCCCGTTGGGCTTATTCGCTTTAATATCTCACACGATGAGGCCACGCTGAGCTACCTGCTCGATCCTGGGTATCGGGCGCGCGGCTGGGCGGCTTTGCTGCTGGCCCTGGGCACAGCGCATCTGGCACGGGCATTTCCTCAGCTGCGCCGCATAGTCGGGCATGTGCAGCTGCGTAACCAGGCTTCATTGCGGGCATTCGAGCGCGCTGGCTATACGCTGTTACCTACCCCATTATCAGGCGAGCCTGATTCAGTTACCTTTGCGTGGCGGCTATAACCGTATCGGGCGCGGTGGTACTACGACTTTGGAGTCGTAGTACCACTATCGTTGAACGAGATGGCTGGGGGGCTTTTTTTAATAATTGCAGGCATCAGCAACGATAGTGGTACTACGACTTTGGAGTCGTAGTACCACCGTGCCGAATTAAAAACCAGCTTGCCCAAACTCCTTGAAACTATGCATATCGGTTCCCGCCCTATCGGCCCCGACTATCCGCCTCTCATTATTGCTGAGCTTAGTGGCAACCATAATCAGTCGCTGGAGCGCGCTTTTGCGATTATTGATGCTGTAGCGGCGGCCGGGGCGCACGCCATCAAGCTCCAGACCTATACCGCCGACACCATGACCTTGCCCGGTGCCTACCGCATCGACGACCCCAGCTCGCTGTGGTACGGGCGGGAATTGCACGAGCTGTATCAGGAGGCCTATACGCCCTGGGAGTGGCACCAGCCGTTATTTGAGCGGGCCAAATCGCTCGGTATGCTGGCCTTCAGCTCGCCTTTTGATGAGACAGCCGTGGATTTTCTGGAAACGCTCGACGTGCCCGCCTACAAGATTGCTTCTTTTGAGAATACCGATTGGCCCCTGCTGCGGCGCGTGGCCGCCACCGGCAAACCCGTGATTATGAGCACCGGCGCGAGCACCCTGGCCGAAGTAGCGGAGGCCGTAGACGTGCTTCGCGAAGCCGGCTGCCGGGAGCTGATTCTGCTCAAATGCACCAGCACTTACCCCGCCACGCCCCAGAACACCAACCTGCGCACGATACCGCATCTGGCCCAGCTTTTCCCGGCTTGCCCCGTGGGCCTCTCCGACCATACCATGGGCGTGGGCGCGGCCGTGGCGGCCGTAGCGCTGGGGGCCTGCGTCATTGAAAAGCACGTAACGCTGCGTCGCACCGATGGCGGCGTCGATTCGGCTTTCTCGCTGGAGCCGGAGGAAGTTGCCGCTCTGGTTATCGAAACGGAGCGCGCCTGGCAGGCCTTAGGGCATATACAATATGGAGTGCAGCGGGCTGAGGAAAAAAGCCGCTTGTACAAGCGCTCCCTCTACGTGGCCCAGGATATTCGGGCAGGCGAGGTGTTTACCAAAGAAAACCTGCGAGTAGTGCGTCCCGGCGACGGCCTGCCGCCCCGCTACTTTGACCAGCTGTTGGGTAAGCCCGCCCGCCAGGAGCTGCGGGCCGGCACGCCGCTTACCTGGGAAGCTTTGTAGTCGCATCATGCCCTACCTGGCCCAGCTCGTTGCCCGCACCCGCGACATTCTGCAACTGCGCTTCACCGATTTATTCGCCCAGCTTCCACCCCGGATGCTGGGGGGCATTTCGCCGCACAATCCGCTGAAGCGCTTGGCGAAAGTGCTGGGCTACGCGGGTCTGCGGCTGGCAGGCAACCTGCTGCGGCCCGTGCGCAACGCGGAACAGCTCCGGGGGGCAATTTGGCTGTATGTGGTCAGTCAGAACAACTACGAAGCGCTCGATTTCATCCGGCAGGAGCTACTAGGCAGCGTATTCGTGGCTGGTCAAAGCAAACAGATTGGGCGCTATAACGCGGCCGTAAACCGACTTTCGCTGCGGCGCAAGCTGCTGTATTACTGGCAGTTTCCGCTGGTGCTGGCCGGGCTGTGGCGCACGGAAGGAGGCCGCGCCCTGCGCTTTTTCGACTTGATATTCAACGCCATCGGCTACTACGAAGTGTACGGGCAGGCGCTGCGTCATTATAAGCCCCGCGCCATCATTTTTGCCAACGACCACAACGACGACGCCCGCGCTCTGCTGCTGGCGGCCCGCGCCCACGGCGTACCCACGGCTTATGTGCAGCACGCCAGCGTGAGCACCTATTTTCCGCCCCTAGGCTTTGATTTGAACCTGCTGGAAGGTCAGGACGCACTGGATAAATACCGGCAGTGCGGCCCCATCCGGGGCCGCGTGGAACTGATCGGAATGCCCAAAGCCGACGCTTTTCTGAGCCAGCGCAACACCGAGCCCGCCGTGCGGCGGGTGGGCATTGCGGCCAATTTGCTGGACGACACGGGTGCTATCCGAACAGCTGTTGCCTACGTAGTGCAGCAGTTTCCTGCCCTCACATTCACTTTCCGCGCCCACCCCGGTGATACCCGCGACTTCAGCTTTCTGCGGCAGCACTCGCACCTACGGTTTTCGGATGCGCGCCGGGAGAATGTATTTGAGTTTTTACAGCAACAGGATGCCCTGATTGCCGCCGACACCTCCACCCACCTCGAAGCTACGCTGCTCAATCTGGCGAGCATTTACTATCGCTTTGGTACTCATACAGTTGCTGATGATTATTACGGCTACGTAGCGCGTGGATTGGTAGAGCGAGCGGCCAACCTGCCGGAATTGGCGGCGCTACTGCGTAAAAGCCAGCGGTATAAGCTGACCGACCTCTACCGACGCGCTGCCTACTACAACGCCACGCTGGGCACCCCCGACGAAGGCCACAGCCAGACGCGGGTGGTGAGGCAGCTGCGGGAGTGGCTGCGAAATGAAGGATAAGCTTTAGCTTGGCCCCCGCCGACACCAGATGCCGGCCTGCTTTCTGACAAATGACCCTCGGCAATTTGCACGCTCCCTCCGGTTCGACAGAATTCCACGCCCCCGCGCCCCCGGCCGTGCGGCTGGCGTACGTGCTGCGGCACTTCCGGCTGGCGTACGCGGCAGTGCCGGAAGAGCTATCGGTGGGCTACCCCGAGACGCACCCACATCTGGAAATAGCCGACGCGGCCAGCGGCTTCTTTCAAGCCAAGGCCCCTTACCCGCCCGCCCCAAATTGGCGCGAGTGGCAGGGCCAGCAGATTCCGGTTTTCTTTGATTTGACCCCCGAAAAGCCGCTACTGGAGCTGCTGCCTAGTAATCGCGCCCGTATCCATGCCGACCTGATTTCGGCCGCTTTCTACCTGCTCAGCGGCTGGCAGGAATATTTTTCTGCGGAGCGCGACCAGCACGGCCGGTTTCCGTACGCGGCCAGCGTGCAGCAGCGGTACGGCTTCGTGGCAGTGCCGGTGGTGAATTATTACTTTGATATTCTGCGGACGGCCGTGGAGCATATTACCGGCCAGCAGGCACTCGCACGCCGCTGGGGGGCAAATGCCGCGCCTTTCGCCGCCTTCATCACCCACGACATTGACAATTGCCAGAGTGCCTGGAAATCTGAAGGCAAGGCGGCCTTGCGCGGGGGGCAGATTGCGCGCTTTGGGCGCTTGCTCGTGCGCCGCCTGCAAGGGCGCGACGCTTGGAACAATCTGGAAGAAGTGCAGGCCGAAACCGGGCGCTGGGGAGCAAAATCCACGTTTTTCTTTCTGGGCAATCCGCGCCGCGCCGCCAACGGTACCCGCAATGCCGACTACGATCTGACAAAGCCACGCTTCCAGCAGCGCATTCGAAACCTGGCCTCGGCGGGCGCTGAAGTAGCTACGCACGGCAGCCTCGGCACGGCCCAGAATGCCTCCCAGCTCCAGCAGGAGAAAGCCAAACTGCCGGTGGCGGCCCTCGGCGCCCGCTTTCACTATCTGAGCTGGGAGCCGCGCCAGACGCCGCAGGTAGTAGCCGCTGCCGGCTTAGCTTATGATTCAACTTTGGGCTTTGCCGAGCACTTTGGCTTTCGCAATTCGTATTGCCTCCCGTTTCATCCCTTTGATTTTGAGTACGGTAAAGCCTTTGATTTCCTCGAAATTCCGCTCAACGTCATGGATACCACCCTGCATCACCCCAATTACCTCCAACTGGCTCCCGATGAAATAGGGCCCGCTCTCAGGCCGATGTTTGAGCAAATCGAGCGCTTCGGCGGGGTGTGTACCGTGCTCTGGCACAATGAGAATTTTGCCCCCCAGAACCAGAAAAACGGCCCCCGGCAGTTCCACGAGCTACTGCACTACCTTCACGGCCGGGGCGCGGCTTTTGTCAATGGCACGGACATCCTGAACTGGAGTGGTACTACGACTCCAAAGTCGTAGTACCACTATCGTTGAACGACCTTTGGAGGTGCAGGCGTCAGCAACGATAGTGGTACTACAACGAAAAGAGTCGTAGTACCACTCGCCCACCAACAACCACTAAACCAATCAACTACGTAACTATTGGGCATCGTTCAGCGGCAGGGGCTGCGCAACACCATTATTGCCTATATCGGGCTGGGGCTGGGCTTCGTGAATACCGTACTGGTGCTGCCCAACCTGCTGGCCGCCGACCAGATCGGGCTCACGCGGGTACTGGTATCGGTGGCGACCATTTACGCCCAGCTCGCGGCCTTTGGCTTTGCCAGCACGGGCATCCGGTTTTTTCCGTATTTCCGCGATAAAGCCGCTGGCCACCAAGGGTTTCTACCCCTGCTGCTGGGCGTTCCGCTGCTCGGTTTTGCTGTCATGACGGTGGCCTACGTACTGGCCCGCCCGGTGCTGCTGGCCCAGTACGAGCGCGACGCGGCCCTGCTCAACCCTTACTATTTCTGGGGGGCAATTCTGGCCCTGTTTGTTCTGTTTTACTCCTTGCAGGATGCGTATCTGAAGGCCTTATATCAAACGGCATTTTCGTCCTTCGTGCAGGATATTCTGCTGCGCATACTCACGGTAATCGCGGCGCTCCTGTTCGCCCTGGGCTACTTGTCTTTCCACGGGTTTGTGCTGGCTTTTATTGGCAGCTACGGCCTGGCTACGCTGCTGCTCACGCTGTACGTGGTGCGGCTGGGCGAGTGGCACTGGCGGCCGAGGCGCGCTGCGCTTACGGTGGTGCCGGCGCGGGAAGTGCTCAGCTTCAGCGGGTTCGTTATTCTGTCCAGCCTGTCGGGCTCCATCATCGGCTCCATCGACTCGCTGATGGTGGGCTCCGGCATCAGTTTGGCCGCTACGGGCATCTACACCACAGCGTTTTTTATCAGCACCGCACTTACCATTCCGGCCCGGTCGCTGAACAAGATTGCGTTTCCACTGCTGGCCGAGTACTGGAAAGCGCAGGAGTTGCCCCGCATGGCCGATTTTTACCGCCGCACCACCCGCCTCAATACTGTGGTCGGGTGCTGGCTGGCGCTGGGTATTGGCTTGAATCTGGACTTTATCTATTCCTTAATGCGGCCTGAATTCGCGGCCGGCACCACGGTCGTGCTCCTGCTGCTGGCCGGCCGCCTCTTCGACAACATCACGGGCGTAAACGGCCTGATCCTGGTCACCTCGCCCCGCTACCGCTTCGATCTGGTGTTCAACGTGTCGCTGGCGGCGGCCACGGTGCTGCTCAATCTGCTCCTGATTCCGCTCTATGGCCTCACCGGCGCGGCCCTGGCTACCCTGCTGGCCATGACCAGCATCAACGTGGCCCGCACCTGGTTTGTGTGGCGCGCCTACGGCTTGCAGCCGTTTGATTTTCGGATTCCGCTGGTGCTGGGCGTCGCGGTGGCGGCCGGCGCGGCGGCGTGGCTGGTGCCGGCAGTGCATTCTCTGTTTACTACCATGCTGGTCCGCGCCATCGTGCTTACGGGCGTGTACGGGGGGCTTTTATTGCTGACGCGGGCCGTGCCGGAGGTAAGCAACCTGTGGCAGCAGGTGCGCCAACGGCTGCGTTTTTAGGATTGTACATTCAGTTATCTAACCCAAGGTGCGGAGTAGCCGCGCAGCGGCGGCAGGTGTGTAGTACACCGAATACAAAAGGGCCACAGCCGCGGAGCGGCGACAGTGGCGCCCGCAAATCTGTCGCCGCTCCGCGGCTCATGCGCCTGTTTTTGGTCCTTTCTACACACCTGCCGCCGCTCCGCGGCTACTCCGCAACTTCGTTCATCTATAAAAAAGCCCCCCGTACAAGCTGTAGCGGGGGGCTTTTTATGGATAACTTGTATTCTCTAAACCTTCCTATTTGCCTGCTCCCGCGCTATTCGCAGCTTGCTGTGCTTTTTGCCATACAAAAAGTAAATTACCAGCCCGGCCGCCAGCCACACGATCAGGCGCAGCCAGGTATCGAAGGGCAAGGAAAACATCATGACCAGGCAGGTCAGAATACCCAAGATAGGTACTAAAGGCACCCAGGGCGTGCGGAAAGCACGCGGCGCGTCGGGCTGCTGCCGGCGCATAATCAGCACACCCAGGCACACCATCACGAAGGCCAGCAAGGTGCCGATACTGGTCATTTCGCCCACGACCTGAATGGGCACCAGGCCCGCGAAGGCGCTGATCAGGGCCGCCAGCAGGATGTTGGACTTGACGGGCGTGCGGAAGCGGGGATGAACTTCGGAGAAGATTTTGGGCAGTAAGCCGTCGCGCGACATGGAGAAGAACACCCGCGACTGGCCCAGCAGATCCACCAGAATAACCGAGGTATACCCAATCAGAATGGCCACGATAATGGCCTGGCTAAGCCAGGCGTAAGGCGTCTTCTCGATGGCTATGGCCACCGGCGCGGCGCTATTTTTGAACTCGGTGTAGTTGGCCAGGCCCGTCATGACGTGCCCAAACAGCACGAAGAGCACTGTACACACCACCAGCGAGCCGATGATGCCGATGGGCATATCGCGCTGAGGATTTTTCGCTTCCTGGGCCATGGTGGCCACGATATCGAAGCCAATGAAGACGAAGAATATCACGCCCGCCCCACGCAGAATGCCGCTCAAACCGAACTCGCCGAACGTGCCGGTATTGGCCGGGATGTAGGGCTGATAATTGGCCGGGTCGATGTACTGCCAGCCCAGGGCAATGAACACCAGCACCACCGACACCTTGAGGGCCACGATGGTCGCATTCACCCAGGCCGAGCCCTGCGTACCCCGAATCACGACGGCCGTAATAGCCACCACGATCAGAATGGCGGGCAGATTCACGATGCCGTGCACCAGGGAGCCATCGGCTAGGGTCGCCGTCTCGAAGGGCGACATAACCAGCTGGGCAGGAATGTGCAGGTCGTATTTAGCCAGAAACCGCGTCAGGTACTGCGACCAGCTGATGGCCACGGCCGCCGCGCCCACCGAGTATTCGAGCACCAGATCCCAGCCGATAATCCAGGCAAACAGCTCGCCCAGGGTAGCATAGGAATAGGTGTAGGCCGAACCCGCCACGGGCACCATGGAGGCAAACTCGGCGTAGCACAAGGCCGAAAACGCACAGCCGACGGCCGCCACCAGAAACGAGAGCGTAACGGCCGGCCCGGTATGATTGGCGGCCGCGATGCCGGTAAGCGAAAACAGGCCCGCCCCGATAATCACGCCTACCCCAATAGCGACCAAGTTGAAGGCACTCAGACTGCGCTTGAGGGTGTGGGTGCCGGTTTCGGCCGCCTCTTGGCGCAGCAGTTCAAGTGATTTTTTGAGCATAGAAGGAACACGAAGCGGCGCTTCGTGCTGGATAAAAAGAAAGAAAAAGAAAGAAATGGGGCCAGAGCCGTGAAGCAATCAGGCCGACGCGGCCAGCAACGCGAAGCAAGCTCCAGCTTTTAAATAAAGCAGTTCTCAAATCGGTGTACAGCCTGTCTCAGCAGGTGCGACCCCACCCCCAGCCCACACCGCTTGATGCGCGGAATCCGGTGGGGAGGGGCTGAGGGTGGGGTCCGCGTACACCAACTTGAGAACTGCTTAAACTGGCCACACTTCAGCCAAACCGGAGGCTGAAAATAGCGCAGAAAAGCCCCCCAGTGGCTACTTGCGGCCTCAGTTTGGCAATACCCGAAAACTGAGGAAAGTATCGAACGCTCAACAACAGCAACAACCTATGCCCAGACAAACAGCCGCGGCGCCGGTGGGGCGTAGCATGGTGGCGAAGGAAAATGAAGCGGGTTGGAATTGAATGTTCACGGCAAGCTGTTTTTATATGGTCAGCAGTTACTTGCGCTGACCTCGGTTGGCACCGTTCCAGGGTTGCTGGGGGTTGCCGGCGTTTCGTCGAGCCTTTCTCTCCACGCCTCGGTATAAAAACAATCCTTTGATCAGAAAGAATTGGGGCCGCAAAGGTAGACTGCCAGCGTGCGTACTTGCAAATGCCGCTAATCTTTCTCTTTTGCCGCGTGGCTTAGCTGGCGCTGGGGGGCAAAATAGTGCCCGCCGGCACCAGCTGACGCAACCGGTAGCAGTTCATGGCCGTTTCGCCGAGCTGTTCGATGAGGCGATAGTTGGCCACCGCCCCCACCGCCGCCCCAATAACGGGCACCAGCTGAGCCAGCTTGGCCAGGTCAATGTAGTCGCGGTACTCCTGCTGGAAGGTGCGCCAGTCGAACTCGCTTACGTCGGTGGGCAGGGTGTGACGGTAGGCACCCCAATCGGCGATTCGGCGGTACACGTCATTGCGGGTGTGCTGACTGGAAAAGGCCAGCTGGAAGATATGCAGCAAATAAAGCCGCTCGGTGTAGTCGCGCACGTCGTGGCCGTAGAGGGCAGCCACGTCGAAGAGCAGCTTGAGCTTGAGACTCAGCAGCAGCGGAAAATCGGCCAGGCCCAGTAAAAAGCCCCCCGCGCCCGTCACGGCGCCTTCGGCCGACGCAGTATTGCGGTAGTAGCGGATGCGGGTGCGCACCGCCGTTTCCCGCTTCGCCCACGGCGCTTCCAGCAGCGGCTGGCGCGTGGTGTGCATCGACCCAAACAACACCCCGCGCACCATCTGCCGAATAGCGGTGGTAATGGCCTCATGCACCCGCTCGGGCAGCAGCGCATTCAACCGAAGCTGTACCCGCCGCGTGAAGCGGTTCAGCAGCGAGGGCGACTTCTGCATCCGCTGTTGCCAGGCGCGAAGTTCGGTGAGGGCTTGTTGATCAGGAGAGTCCATGTATGTAGTGGTAGTAATCTTATAATGAAACGTGAATCACATTTATAAGAGGCAGGCTAACCAAACTTTAAGAAAATAAGTCTTTCACCTGATTTGTGAACTCAACGTTTACTTCATTTAATCCTGCAATTTGCTGCTGATTAGCACTTAAATTTTCTCCTAAGCTAGTCAACCGAAAAAGCCCCTTCCCTACGAGTTCTTTAGGATAAATAACTCTTGATGCATAAGTTACTGAAGCCGCCAAGCCGGGAATTAATTCTTGATTTACTTTCTGGCTAAGTCGAGACCAAAACTGCTTGCTACTTGCCTCAAACGGTACCTCGAACCACTCATTAGATTTATCCGCAAAAACGAGAAACCAATCATTATTCCATGGACCTGCGGTAGTTGTGAACTCGCCTACCACCTTCAGTTTGTCAATGTCTAGAGTCCACAAAAACTTTCCTGATTGCTCACATAGTATGCTGTTGTTCTCAATTGATAGTATCATCCATTAAACTGCTTAAAACCAAATACAACTGTTTTTACTTCATCTTATAAATCTGCTCAATAATCTCCACCACCTTCACTCCTTGCCGCGCATTCGTTTCAACTGAGCTCCCGCTTCTAACCGCATCGACAACCTCCGCAATTGCCTGTACATGATTAGCCGCGCTGCCCTGATAGAAGCCGTAGTGATTGGCAGGATTAGTAGGCAGCAGCGGCGGGCACTCGTAGTCACGGATGTGGCAGTGCTCCACTTTATCCATGTACTGTCCACCTATGCGCAGGCTGCCGTGCTCGCCAATGACGGTGAGGCTGCTTTCCAGGTTGCGGTCCCAGACGGCGGTGCTGTAGTGCAGGGTGCCGTTGCCGCCGCCCACTAAGTCGAAAGTGATGAGGCCGCTGTCTTCGAACTCGGTGAGGTGCTGGTGATTGAAATCGTGGAAGCGGGCTTGCAGGTTGGTAACGTCGCCAAAAACCCAATACAGCAAATCGATGAAGTGGCTGAACTGGGTGAAGAGCGTGCCGCCATCCTGGGCGCGGGTGCCGCGCCAGTCGCCGGGGCGGTAGTAGCGGGCGTCGCGGTTCCAGAAGCAATTGATCTGGACCATAAAAATGCCCCCCAGCCGGTTTTCTTCCATCACCTGCTTCAGCCAAACGGCCGGCGGCGAGTAGCGGTTCTGCATTACCCCGAATACCAGCCGATCAGCCTGCGCGGCCGTAGCCAGAATCTGCTCGGCATCGGCGGTGCGCAGGGCCAGCGGCTTCTCGACCAGCACATGCAAGCCGCTTTGTAAACCGGCAATGGCCTGGGAGGCGTGCAGATAGTTGGGCGTGGCCACGGTGAGCACATCGGCGGCGGGGCCGTGGGTAAGGTAGTCTTCGAGCGAGGTAAAGAAGGACACCCCAGCAAACTCGGCGGCCAGCTCCGGGCCCAGCTCCGCCCGCGTATCAATCAAGGCGGTAAGCTGCGCGCCGGGTTGGCGCTGCACCAGCGCGGCGTGGCGGCGGCCAATGTGCCCGACCCCGCAAATGGCAAAGCGAACCGCCGGCTGGCCAGCCTCAGCGGGTAACGATATACTCATGCAACAGCGCGGATAAGAGCAAAAAAGTCCCGAATAGTAGTAGTGATATAGTCTAGCTGGGCCTCGGGCAGCAGCGGATGAATGGGCAACGACAGCACCGTGCGGCACAGCTCTTCCGCCACCGGAAACTGCCCGGCCGGGTAGCCAAGGTAGGCATAGGCGGGCTGCAAGTGCACCGGCACCGGATAATACACCATGCTCGGGACGCCGCGCTGGCGCAAATACTCCTGGAGCTGGTCGCGCTGCGGGGCAGTTGAAAGGGTAAGCGTGTACTGATGAAATACGTGGCTGCTCTGCGGGTCGCGGTGCGGGAGGCGGAGGCCGGAAACGCCCCCCAGGGCGGCGTCGTAGCGGGCGGCGATGCGCTGGCGGGCAGCGGTCCAGGCGGGCAGGTGGGGCAGCTTCAAACTCAAGACCGCTGCCTGCAGGGTATCGAGGCGGGAATTGAGGCCGACGTGCTGATGGTGGTACTTGCGGGTCTGGCCGTGGTTGGCGAGCTGGCCCAGGGTGGCGGCGCGGGCCGCGTCGCGGGTGAAGAGGGCGCCACCATCGCCGAGGGCGCCGAGGTTTTTGGCTGGAAAAAAGGACGTAGTGCCCACCTCGCCCACCGTGCCCGCGAACATCTCCAGGCCATCGGCGAAACGATAGGTAGCGCCGATGGCCTGGGCACTATCCTCGATTAGTGGAATAGCGTGTTGGGTTGAAATCTGCTTCAATGCCTCCAGATCGGCGCATTGCCCAAACAGATGCACGGCCAGGATGGCCCCCGTGCGCGGCGTGATGGCCGCCTCCACGGCCACCGGATCGAGACCGAAAGTGGTGGGCAGGACGTCCACGAATACGGGGCACAAACCCAGCAGGGCGGCGGCTTCGGCGGTGGCCACGTAGGTGAAGGCGGGCACGATGACTTCGGCTTGGGGGGGCAGATTCAGGCTCATCAAAGCCAGCTGGAGGGCGTCCGTGCCGTTGGCGCAGGGAATGACGTGCGGGTCGCCAAGGCAGGCGCTCAGCTCCTGGGCGAAGGCCGCTACGGCCGGACCGTTGATAAACTCTGCTTCCCACAGCACGGCGCGCAGCGTGTCATCGAGGGCGGGCTGGAGGGCGGCGTGCTGAGCTGCCAGATCCAGCAGACGAATAGGTGCGGGCGGCACAAGAGCGGTAGGCAACGGGCAGGCGGATGAAGTATGGGCGCTAAGCACCAAATATAAGTGCAACGCTTCAACTAGCAGCCCACGGCGGGCGCAACCCCTACCCTTACGCCTGCGTTTAGCCAAGCAGGGATCAGGCTTCCACACTGATCATTCCTCACCAGAACTAACACCTTACTGCCATGATTAAAAACCGAATAACCATGCATACCCTGGCGCTGCTGCTGCTGGCCAGTGGCTTTACCCTCACGCAAACCAGTTGTTCGCGGGCGGAAAAAGCAGAGGTGTCGCAGGAAAGCGACCAGGCCTATAACGACTTCAAGACCTTTGTGTCAGAATCTGAGACGAAAGCGCAGGCTGCCGGCAATCAGGTTGAAGCCGACTACGAGCGCGAAACCACGCAGATGAAGACCGATTACGACTCCAAGGTAGCGGCCGTAGACCAATATGCCGATCAGTATGATGAGCCGCGACGTCAGGAGATTGAGCAGCTCCGGACCCGCTACACCACCGCCTACGACCAGCGCGACCAAGCCTGGCGCAACAAAAGCATGACCACTGGGGGCACCATGAAGATGGGCAAGTACTACAAGCCCACCAGCCCGGCTGCACAGCTGACTGCCGCCAACGCGCGTCAGACGTACGAGAACTTTACGCAGATGATCAAGCAGAATGAGGACCGCTACGACATCGACGATTGGCGCAATATCAATGCCGAGTGGCGGGCTATGGATGAGGCCTACGATGCCGTAAAAGGCGATATCAGCGCAAATAATCTGGCCGCCATTCAGAAGGAAAAGCTGAAGTATGCTGCCTTCAAGTCGTATGACAAAACCGAAGCCCGCGTAGCGCAGGGTGCCGATGCCGTGAGTGGCGAGGCTCGCGAGGTGAAAGCCGAAACTGCTGATGAGCGCAGCAAAGTAGGCCAGGCCGTCAGCAACACCGCCTCCGATGTAAAAGAGACCGGTAAAGATGTTGGTAAGGGTGCCGCCAAGGTAGGCAAGAAAGTAGGCAGCGCCGTGAAAGGTGCCTACAAAGAAGTGAAGTCGGAAGTTAAAAATACCGATAAGGACTAAGCATCTCTTTCAGATTCTAACTTAAAAAGCCCCCCGGAACTTATCTGGGGGCTTTTTTGGTAATCAATCAGCGGTTTACTGCTCTAAGGCCCGCAGCGCCCAGAGCAGCTTCAGGATATCCAGGTTTCGCAGCTTCGGCTTCCTGCCTAGTAATTGACGCCGAAGCAGCGGCTCCGCCGGACTCAGCGCTGCACTCGTGGCCGTGCCTAAGCCGAGGCCCCGCAGGCGCAAGGCCGCACGCAGCAGTTTGGTATCGGCACCTAAGCCCTCCCTGCGGTACAGATGCACCAGGTTCTGAACGGCCTGGCGCGAGTTGAGCAGGAAAGCCTCACCAGCCTCCAGCCCATCGTGCAGCACTGGGTTGTCCAGATGCAGTACGGCAATGCCCGCGGCTTCTAGGTGCCAGCCAAATTTAGTGTCCTCATGCCCATAGCGCGTGAGGCTTTCATCCAGTTTTACCTCGCTGAATACTTCCGCTCGCAGCAATACATTTTTGAGCTTGAACTGAGCATGAGGCTTCCGCTGGCGCACCGCTGCCGAAAAAGCCTCCCGGCGGCGTCCGTAGTACCAGCGCAAGTAAGTGGCTGCATCGGCAGGCGACGATGTGGCATACGTGGTGCCACCTATCAGCACGGGGGCCGACGCTTGGACCGCGGCCGCGGCGTAGCGGGTTAAAAAGCGAGTGTCGAGCAGGCTTACGTTGTTATCAAGCAGCAAGAACCACGGCTGATGCGCGCTGGCAGCCAAGCAATTACGCACGGCGGCGCGCCCGATGTTGTGGAGCAATTCCTGATATGTTACCTGGGGCAAATCGGCTAACGGTCGGTTGAGCAGCCGGTAGCGTTCCTCAGAGCCGTCATCCAGACAAATAATCTCAACTGGTCCGCCCCATTCCGCCGCCTGCTCCGCTAATGACCGTACCAGGCTGGTGACGTCGCGGTTATAAACAGGAATCAGAATGGACAGACCGAGCACCCGCGTTGCTTAATTAACAATGAGCAAATTTGGCCATTGTTCATTGTTCATTGCTACAAGCGTTATTCCGTTAGCTTGAAAGAAACCTGAGTCGAATCAATCAATTGCCCATTCTCGCACTTCAGCACCCGCTTCGGGTATTGGCGGATGATCTGGTAGTTGTGCGTAGCCATCAGCACGGCCGTACCGGCATTGTTGATTTCTACGAATAGGCGCATAATATCGGCCGCTACTTCGGGGTCGAGGTTGCCGGTGGGCTCGTCGGCGAGCAGCAATAACGGTTCGTTGAGCAGGGCGCGGGCAATAACCACCCGCTGCTGCTCTCCACCCGAAAGCTGGTGGGGCATTTTGCTGGCCGAGTTGGCTAAGCCCACGCGCATCAGTACTTCTGACAAGCGATTCTGAATGCGGGCCTTGCCACTCCAGCCGGTTGCTTTCAGCACAAAAATCAGGTTCTCGGCCACGGTGCGGTCGAAAAGCAGCTGAAAATCCTGGAAGATAATCCCCAGCTTGCGCCGCAGATAAGGCACCTTGCCGGAGCTAAGCTTTTGCAACGGAAAGCCGGCCACGGTACCCACGCCCCCACCCAGCGGCAGATCGGCATACAGCGTTTTGAGCAACGAGCTTTTGCCCGACCCCGTGCGGCCCACTAAGTAAGCAAACTCGCCTTTTTCGAGGGTAAAAGTGATCTTTTGCAGTACCGTATTCACGTCCTGCATAATGTAGGCGTCGTGGAGCTCAACAACGGGTACGGCGGAATCTGACATAGTGACTATAACGCGAAATGAACCTGAGTTGATTGCCACGGCTGACAGCTCAGTGAATACGAAAACCGGGGGGCTTTTTTAACACGAAAGCTCAAACTTCCAGCTTTTGCAGCCTTCCAAACTCCAGCCCGGCAATCACCCCGGCCAGGGCCGTTTCCTTACCTTCCAACCCGTAGCGGTGCAGATCTTTCAAAGGCCGGTCGGCGCGGAAGTAAGCAATCAGCACAAATTCCTCGTCGCGGAGCTGAATATAGTCCGGGATTTTTGCCTTGCCTTTTACTTTGATGATGTACATATGGGGAGGAGCCAGGATGTAGAAGCTGGGAGGTAGAAGCTGGGATAAACCTTTTAGCTTCTGCCTCTCTGGTACCGAACAGAATTATCCGTTTACCTTCTTATGGTCGGCCAGGAACTGGGCCAAGCCTTTGTCGGTGAGCGGGTGATTGAGCAAGCCGGTAATAACGCTAAGCGGGCAGGTGACCACATCAGCCCCAATTTCAGCACACTGAATCAGGTGCGGCACATGGCGCACCGACGCGGCCAATACCTGCGTAGGATAGCCGTAGTTGCTGAAAATATCCACGATCTGCTGTACGAGCACCAAGCCATCATGCCCGATATCGTCTAAGCGGCCCACGAAGGGCGACACGTAGGTAGCCCCGGCTTTGGCGGCCAGCAGGGCCTGTCCGGCCGAAAATATCAGGGTGCAGTTGGTTTTGATGCCTTTCTCGGAGAAGTGCTTGATGGCCTTCACCCCGTCGCGGGTCATGGGCACCTTCACCACAATATTGGAGTGCAATTCGGCAAACATCTCGCCCTCGCGCACCATATCCTCGAAGGTAATACCGATTACCTCGGCCGACACATCGCCATCCACCATCTCGCAGATCTGCCGATAGTGGGCCATAATATTGTCCATGCCTTTGATGCCCTCTTTGGCCATCAAGGACGGGTTGGTAGTCACTCCGTCCAGTACACCGAGCTCTACGGCTTCCTGAATTTCATGGAGGTTGGCGGTATCAATAAAGAATTTCATGCGGCAGGTTATTACAAGAGAATGCCCCAAAGCTACCTATTTGCCGGCAAACGCGGCAGTAGGTTTCGTTGGGGCATGGGCAAAAAAAAGCGAGCCAAAATCGCACCGCTCAACCGCCTACCCTTGCTACCTTCCGGTCCTGGGGGAGTTCAGCAGGAGCTGGTCGTTCTGACTCGCCGGGTGCAAAGATAGCCTACAGATGTTGCAAATTGAACAGGTTTAGCCGATTATTTTATAGCAGAAGTCGCTAAGCACAGTGAATGAGATACTTCCTCGCGTAACACTTGCAATTTACAGAGCCTCCCACAGGCCCTTCTCTGCGCTTGCGGTAGTGCAACAGGATAAATATCTGTTTCGGCTTGGCTGCGCTTTTCAATTTCTTAGCAGCATTAATAATGGTTTTCCGTGTAATTGGCAGCCTCAATTGACGACTATTATCACTACTCCAGTGTAGCTCCGCGATTAAACTTCGCCCGCTTAGAAATAAAGCCTACCGCTATTCTTAGCTCTGCGACTAAGATCAAAACTACTGGTTCTTTGAGTTGACTTGATTGAAGGATTGCCTCCACATATTACAAGGAATAGATAGAGGAGGCTATATAAAAATAAACCGAACATTTTCATCACGATATAATTATATGATAATGGCAAATTACAATGAAAAGGACAAATTTATCTAGTATTTACTGTACGATTCTATGGTAAAATAAGTTAATAGATTCGTTAAAACACCTGAATACTAATATAAAAGAGAATGAACGTATTATTTTCAGGTTTTTTAATATGTATTCACCTTAAATCCTCTTAACAATTGTAGCATCTTCTAAAGCGAGGAAGTAAAGATGGGTTTCATGTTCCTGTTTGCCTCCTTACCTTTGCCCATGCCCCAACAGATTCTGATTCTTGATTTTGGCTCCCAATATACTCAGCTCATTGCCCGACGCATTCGCGAGCTGAACGTCTACTGCGAGATTCACCCCTTCACGCACGCCCCGGCCCTCACTGAGGATATCCGGGGCGTGGTGCTTTCCGGCTCTCCTTGCTCCGTGCGCGACCCCGACGCGCCCAATCCTAATTTGGGCCAGTACCTAGGCCGGGTGCCGGTGCTGGGCGTGTGCTACGGCGCGCAGCTGTTGGCCCAGCAGGGCGGCGGCGAAGTACTGCCTGCCACCATTCGCGAGTACGGCCGCGCCCGCCTCAGCCATATTGAGCACGACAGCCCGCTCACCCGCGAGCTGAGCCTCGATTCCCAGGTGTGGATGTCGCACGGCGACACGATCCAGGCTTTGCCCCCCGGCTACGACGTCATTGCCAGCACCCGCGAGGTAGCCGTGGCGGCCTACCACATTGCCGGCCAGGACACCTACGGCATTCAGTTTCACCCCGAGGTGACCCACTCTACCGAGGGCAAAACGCTGATGCGCAACTTCGTGGTGGACATTTGCGGCTGCGACCAGAGCTGGACGCCCGAGCACTTCGTGAGCAGCATGGTAGCGGCCCTGCAGAACACCATCGGCGAAACCGACCAGGTGATTCTGGGCTTATCCGGCGGTGTCGATTCCTCGGTAGCGGCGTTGTTGCTGCACGAGGCCATCGGGCCACGCCTGCACGGGATTTTCGTGGATAATGGTTTGCTGCGTAAGGACGAGTACGAAGGCGTGTTGCAGGCCTACGACGTGCTGGGCCTGAACGTGCGCGGCGTGGACGCATCGCAGGAGTTCTACTCGGCTCTGGCCGGCCTCTCCGACCCCGAGCAGAAGCGCAAAGCCATTGGCCGCACCTTTATTGAGGTGTTTGAGCGCGAAGCCAAAAAGGTGGAAGGCGCCACCTGGTTGGCCCAGGGCACCATTTACCCCGATGTGATTGAGTCGGTGTCGGTGAAAGGGCCGGCCGTGACCATCAAGAGCCACCACAACGTGGGCGGCCTGCCGGAGCTGATGAACCTGAAAGTGGTGGAGCCCCTGCGGATGCTGTTCAAGGATGAGGTGCGCGAAGTGGGCGCGGCCCTGCATTTGCCCCCCAATATCCTCAACCGTCACCCCTTCCCCGGCCCCGGCCTGGCTATCCGCATCCTCGGCGATATCACGCCCCAGAAGGTGCTGCTGCTGCAAAAAGCCGACGCCATTTTTATTGACTCCCTGCGCGAATATGGCCTCTACGACCAGATCTGGCAGGCCGGCGTGATGCTGCTGCCCATCCAAAGCGTGGGCGTGATGGGCGATGAGCGCACCTACGAGCAGGTAGTAGCGCTGCGCGCCGTCACCAGCGTGGATGGCATGACCGCCGACTGGGCCCACCTCCCCTACGACTTTCTGGCCCACGTCTCGAACAAAATCATCAACCAGGTGCGCGGCATCAACCGCGTGGTGTATGATATTAGCTCCAAGCCACCAGCGACGATTGAGTGGGAGTAACCAAAGATCATACTACAGCAGAAAGCCGCTTCGGGTTACCGGAGCGGCTTTTTACGTATTGAATCTCGATGAACGATTATTCCTTATTTATTATAGTGGCAGCAGTAATTACCTTCTGCCTATGGGTGAGCTGGCCAGGACTGAAGCCAAAACCTCAACAGGCAATGTGGAAATGGCTTTCACGAGTATTAGCCTTCTCAATAATACTCGTAGGTGCAATCATTTTGATTCTACTCATCTTTGGAATGGCTGTCGCCTCTGCACCTTATGAGCTTATTATTTAAGTAAGTGAGGCAGTAATTGCTCTGAAACGTATTGGGTTAATCCTTATCTAGCGTCCCTCCTCTTCTCTATGCAAACCCGCCAGCTGCCGTATCGTGATATAGCCCAGCAGCAAAAAGGCGGAAAACAGAATCGTGACGCCGTAAGTACGCGGATACGCCATTGGATGCAGCACCCGGTCGAGGATGTCGTAAAACAAGACAAGTGGATTGGTGAAAACGTCCCAAGAGTTGAACCGCAGGTAGCGGCCCAGATAGATACCGAAGCTGCTTAGAACAATGGCCGCCGTGGCAAAGCCCCAGCCGATGACCGTGCCCATGCGGCGACGTACCAAGCCTTGTATTTCGATGAGGGAAGCGTAGGCCAGCATCAGTCCATTCCAGGCGCAGGTCAGAATAAGAGCCAGATCGTACCAATAGGGCACGCCGGGGCGGGGCATCAGGTGGAATAAGTCGGTGAGGATGTAGGGCGCGTTCGGGAAAAACAGCAGCCAGATGGCACCCGTTGGCAGCAGCAGACGACGGCGAACCGGCCCTGCGGCCAAGCCGAGCATCGTGCTGAGCCCGAACGGTATCAAGGCCAGAAACAGATTCCAGAGCAGGAACACAAACGTCAGCTCCTGCGTCAGAAATACCCGGAACGTAATCAGCACGACGCTCAGGGTAATGGATGCGCCCAGTACAAACAACAGACCGAGACGTTGACGCAGATGAGTGGCGGAAGGCAGCTGAGGCAGAGAAACAGGCATAAGCAGGCAAAGCGATGAGAGAATTACCGTAACGACAGGGCGTGCCGTTTGGGTATAGCCGAGCGGTACGCACTTGCTAAAGATAAGAGGCGGCTCCCAAACTATGAGTTGCCTTCAGTCAGTAGTTATTGTGCGCGCCCTGCTGATGAGGGCTCTGAAATTTGCCCCCCATAGCAGTAGAACAGTTGGTTGCTTACCCGTCTGATGCAGACATCATCCCAGCCGATCCTGCGTACCTTTGCGGGGCGCGTGCGTCAGCATCGCTCAGCGCTGCGTTTTCTCTCCCTTTTATTCCTTTTGCCCTCCTGTATGAGGCAGTCGTATTCTCTTCGCGTAACTACTTGGCTTTGTTGCTTTTGGTTGCTAGCCGCGCCGTCGACAATGGCCCAGACAACGCCGGCCAGAAAGTCAGCCGTTACTAAGCCAGCTCCCACAAAAGCCCCCCAGCCAGCTACTACTGCTTCCAACAAGGCCGTAGTAACTACCAGCAAGCCAACGACTGCGCCGGCCGGCCGCAAATTACCCCCCACGGTACCAAAGACGACGGCGGCGAGGCCCCGCCCTGCTCTACCTACCAATCTCAACTCCGCGGATCAGAACACGCGCTACCAAAATGGCAAAGTGCTGCTCGATCAGGGTCGCTACGACCTGGCCATGCAGGAGTTGGCGCCCCTTACACCCCCAGCCGCTCGCTTTGAGCGCGGTGCCGAGGCTGCCTACTTATATTCGGTAGCTGCTACCCGCGCCAAGAAATGGGCTGAGGCAGAGCAGATGCTTAATTTGATTCGGACTGAGTATGGGAAGTGGGAAAACCTGCCCGAAGCCCTGTTCCTGCAGGCGCAGGTGTCGTTTGAGCAGGGCGAGCCCGCCAACGCTTTACAAGTGCTGGAACAGATTCCGAATAAGACGCTTGCCGCCGAACAGGACGCCATCAAAGCTACCTATCTGGCTCGCGTTCAGGATAAAGCACTGTTTCAGAACTTGTTACAGCGCTATCCAAAAGACGCTGCCTTAGGCCGGGCTTACGCTGATAAGCTGATAGCGGGCGGCTGGTACACTGAGGCCGACAAGCTCGTTCTGGAGCAATTAGTACAGGACTTCTCCCTCGACCGGGCCCGCTATTCCGCTATTCCCCAAGCTCAAAAAAAGGCTATTTACAGAGTAGCCGTACTTCTGCCTTTCGAGTTTAATGACCCAAGCTGGGAGAAAGTGCGTCGCAATCAGTTTGTTACGGACCTTTACGCAGGTTTGCTGCTCGCCCAGGATTCCTTGCAGCGTGAAGGTCGCCCCGTGCAGCTTTTTGCCTACGATACCGGCGCCGATACCATTCAGCTCAAACAAGTGCTGGCCTTACCCGAGCTAGCTGGCATGGACATGATTATTGGCCCCATTTATAAGTCGGGCAGCAAGCTGCTGGCGCGCTACGCCCAGCAGCACCAGATTATTACCATCAATCCGCTTTCGCAGGATGGCAACCTGACCATCAGCAACAACTGGCATTACCTGTTCGAGCCCAGTATGGCGACGCAGGCCCAGGTAGCTGCCCAGTATGCCTTCCGCACCTTCAGCGGCCGCACGGCGGCCGTTCTTCACGAGGATACTAGCGACGACCTGGCCTTCGCGCAGGCCTACAAGACAGCCTATGAAGCGCTGGGGGGCAAAGTTCAGGTGCTGCGGCGCCTCAACTCCAATTTGGAGGAATCGTTGGCAGCGAGCTTTACGGGCATCGACCTTACCACCCTGGGCCACTTGGTAGTTGCTTCCGACAACCGGAAGGCTGGGGCATTTACGCTCAAGCATCTGCAAACTCAGGCTGCCCAGCTACCGCTGATTACCTACGGCTCTTGGCTTGAAAATCCGTCGGTGAGCCCCAGCCGCCTCGATGCGCGCGATGTGTATCTAATTCATCGTAAGTACATTGACCCGACCAATTTTGGGGTGCGACGCTTTCGCCAGCTGTACGTGCAACGCAACAATTTACCCCCTAGCGTCTTTGCCCATTCAGGTTTCGAGTTGTTGTATTACTTCGGCCACCAGCTGCACCAGCACGGCCCCGCGTTTCAGCAGGGCCTGGCCACGTCCGGTCCTATTTCGGGCTCGCTATTTCAGGGTATCGGCTATCCCAATGGTGCCCACGATAATCAGTATGTGCCCCTTATCAAGCTTGAACGATTAGAAGTAGAAGTGCAGAATCCGGTGGGCAGCCGCTAAGCTGAGCACCTGTATTTGCCCTACTTTGTCTAGACTTTTACGCCCGTTGCCTGTTTTATCTCTATGAATTCAACTTCTCTTTCTCCTGCTCCTAAGCTTACGCTCGCCATTAGCGAAGCTCTTTTTTCCCGCGCCAAAAACCATATTCCCGGCGGTGTTAATTCGCCGGTGCGCGCCTTTCGGGCCGTGGGCGGCCATCCGGTATTTATGCAGTCAGCCCAGGGCGCCTGGCTGACGGACGTGGACGGTAACAAGTATTTAGATTTTATAAATTCCTGGGGCCCAATGATTTTGGGCCACGCGCCCCAAGTTGTAATTGAGGCTGTGCAGGCGGCAATTCCCAGCTCTTTATCGTTCGGTGCCCCTACACGCCGCGAGGTAGAAATGGCCGAATTGATTAAAGCCATGGTGCCCAGCATCGAGAAAGTGCGGCTAGTAAACTCAGGTACGGAAGCCACGATGTCGGCTATCCGCGTGGCGCGGGGCTACACGGGGCGCGACAAGATCATCAAGTTTGAAGGCTGCTACCACGGCCACGGCGACTCGTTTCTTATCGCAGCCGGAAGCGGTGCCCTCACCCTGGGCACGCCCGATTCGCCGGGCGTAACCGCTGGCGTGGCCCGCGATACCATCACCGTTCCTTACAACGACATAGAGGCCACGCGCCAAGCCATTGCCGCTAACGAAGGTCAGGTGGCCGCGCTGATTCTGGAGCCGGTAGTCGGCAACATGGGACTGGTAGCACCCGCTGAAGGCTACCTACAAGCCCTGCGCGACCTGTGCACGGCGCACGAAATCGTCCTGATTTTTGATGAGGTAATGACTGGCTTCCGCCTTGCTCCCGGTGGCGCGCAGGAGCTATACGGCATTACCCCCGACATGACGACTCTGGGCAAAATCATTGGCGGCGGTATGCCGGTTGGCGCGTACGGCGGCCGCCAGGATATCATGGACAATGTGGCCCCCGCTGGCAAAGTTTACCAGGCTGGTACGCTTTCCGGCAACCCCATTGCTACAGCCGCCGGCATCGCCCAACTAACGTATTTGCAGCAAAACCCAGCCCTGTACACTGAACTCGACCGCATCACGGCCCGCCTGGCTGATGGGACCCGCCAGATTGCCGCTGACCTCGGCCTGAGCTATACGGTCAACCGCGTTGGCTCCATGTTCAGCGTATTCTTTACAGACAAACCAGTGCATAACCTGGAAGACGCCAAAACCTCCGACACGGAGGCTTTCGGCCGCTATTTCCAGGCTATGCTGCGCCGGGGCATCTATCTGGCGCCGGCGCAGTATGAAGCACTGTTTGTGAGCACCGCTATTACCGACGAGCTAGTCGATATGTATCTCACGGCCTGTCAGGAGGCTATGCGGGAAGCGCACGGGTTATAAACGAAACGATTTGCAAGCCAAAAAAGCCCCTCAGAAAGTGTCTGGGGGGCTTTTTTGGTGATTCAAGAGTGCTAGATAACGCAAATAGAGAAATTTGAGCAAGCACAGAATATGCAGATTCAACCTACGCCAGCAACAAAAACTTTTTCTCAGCCTAGCTTTCGTTCTTAGATTATCGGTAAGTCTGCGCACATTTTGCTCAAATCTTGCCTTTCCCTGTCATAGCCATAAGCTAGCGGTTACCTTTGCGGCCAAACTGTAGCTCCTCTTATGGCCCGACTTCGTCTCCTTTCTTCCCTATTCATATTGTGGTGTCTGCTTATGCCGACCTTACAAATGGCGCAAGCCGAGACGCCCGCGGAAGCCAATAAGCGCTTGTTCGACCGCAGCATTGATGAGCTGAACTTTCGTACCATGGAAAACGTGTACGACAAGTCCTTCACCCGACGCAAGTTTCCGGTTACGCTTCGCACCTACCAGGCCCGCCGCGAATTCGACGATTTCAACAATAACGCTGACCTGAAGCGGCTTTTTCAGAATTACAACGACGTATCGGAGCGCTTTAAAAACCGTTTTGGTAAAGGGCGCCGCGATTTGGCCGAGTTCCAGAAGCAGCTTAACTCCGTTCTGATTGACAAGAACTTCGAGTTCTTTATCCGCGTTCTGCCCCGCGATGAGCGTGTGGCGCTTATCCGTTCCTTGCAACGGACTATCAAACAAGCTGCTGCCCAGTTCAACGCCTCCGAAGATCCGGCTCCCGAGGACGTAGCAGCTGATGGTGCGGCCGTGCCCCCCGCCGATGTCGATGCCGAGCCAGACGCGGCAGCCGCGCCGGTCGCTCCTATCGAAGACCCAACTCCTCAGTCCGAAGCCGGCGCACTGGAACCAACGCCAGCCACACCTACCCCCGCCCGCCACGATTGGGTTGATTACTTCACGCTTTTGCTGGCTGGCACCTCTACCCTACTTTTGGTTTATCTCATCGTCAGCGTGTTGCCCGATCTGCGCGCCCGTATCGATGGCTTAGCCGACGAGATAGATCCACAGGCTGAGCGCCGGACGCCACGCCGCGATGCGATGGACCTGCCCGAAGACCGCTACGAAGAGGAAGACAATTAACAGCAAAGAAGAACGAGATAAAGCCAGCAAAGTCTGCTGCCAGCATCGTGTTTTACACCTGCTTCTTGCTTGTTGACCACATTTTATTTCCTAAAATATGATTCTTACTGATCAGCAGATCCTGGCCGAAATAGAGCGGGGCAACATCGTTATTGAGCCCTACGACCGAACTTGCTTAGGCACCAACTCCTACGACGTCCATTTGGGCCGCTACCTGGCAACCTACCGCGACGCCGTGCTCGACGCCCGGGCGCACAACCAGATCGATGTATTCGAAATGCCCCCCGAAGGCTTCGTACTCCAGCCTGGCACCTTATACCTCGGCGTCACGGAGGAGTACACCGAAAGCCACGCGCAGGTACCATTCCTGGAGGGAAAATCCAGTGTAGGCCGTCTGGGCATTGATATTCACGCCACCGCCGGTAAGGGCGACGTGGGCTTTTGCAATACCTGGACGCTGGAAATATCCGTAACCCAACAGGTGCGCGTGTATCCCGGCATGCCCATTGGCCAGCTCATCTATTTCGCGGTGCAGGGCGACGTGCAAACCTTCTACAATCGCAAAGCCAACGCCAAGTACAATGAGCGCACCGATAAGCCCGTTGAGTCGATGATGTGGAAGAATACTTGGTAGGAAAAGCAGGTATAGCCTGGGCTAAATAAGGATTGACGCTGCTGCATTTACCGCACAATTAAAATAAATAGTTGGTTTATAGTTATGTGTTCATCAGGTGAATCCTGAACCCGCTGGCACAGTTTTTCGTTAATACCTTATACAAGTGCTGTCGCAAGCCTTTCGCTGGCCCGACTGGAGGCACTTGATTAAGAACCAGATAAACGACTGACACTGATGAGAAAGACACTTGCCGCCGCCACTATGGCTCTCACCGTCGCTCTTGGTGCGCAGGCTCAACAGAAGCCTGGTGCCGCGATGCCCCAGGACCAGACCCGCCCTACACCACGCCTCAATGCCGTGCAGGAGCGCGCCCAGCGCCTCTCCGATCAAATGGCGCGGGAGTTGCGCCTCAATGGCTATCAGGCCACTAAGCTGCGCGCCATCAACGAAGATAAAGTGGCTAAAATGGCGGCCATTGAGCAGCGGCACGCTGGTAACCCCACCCTTATTGATGAGCAGTGTAAAGGTGTGTGTAAAGAGCGCGACAAAGAGCTAAGTGCTGTATTGACGACCAACCAATACAGTGACTATTACAACTCCCGCAGTTCTTTCTATAAGTATGATAAAGATTACGCGGCCACCGCTTCCGATTTCCTGTTCGTGAATTCGGTAAAGAACCCACTGCCAGCTAACAGCAAAGGCGCTACCATCGGCCCAGCTAAGACCACCACTACTACTCGTTCTACTTCGAGTTCCGGCAACAAATAATACGATTATAGGCCATAAAAAAGCCNCCACACG
>NZ_FWWW01000032.1 GCF_900176135.1 Hymenobacter roseosalivarius DSM 11622
GGGTAGTGGGTTCATTCAGGGTGAGCAGCGTACTTTGGTTCATGGTTTACACGCAGCATTTTTGCGCCAAGTGCGCCAGTGAACAAATTCGGCGCAACGGCCACAGCGGCGGGCGGGCCAAGTACCAGTGCAAAGCCTGCGGTCACCAAGGCTATTTCCAGCCAGCGGCCGTGGAAAAAGCGCGGCAGTACGCCCAGGTGGACCAGCTGCTGCTGGAACGCAACTCGTTGCGCAGCATCGCCCGCGCCACGGGCGTGGCGCGCAACACGATTGCCAAACGCGTAAAAAAAAGCGGCGGCTTCGGCCCCGCCCCTGCCGCGCCTTCGCCCGAGAAAGGCCCAACGGAAGCGGTGGGAGGCCTTGGAGCTCGATGAGATGTGGACCTTTGTGGGCCGAAAAAAGCGCAAAGTCTGGCTGTGGCTGGCCGTCGAGCGCGCCAGCCGGCGCATCGTGGCCTGGGTGCTGGGTTCGCGGGGCACGGCGACGTTGCAGCGCCTCTGGCAGGCCTTGCCCCGGCGCTACCGCCGCCACACCCAGTATTTTACCGATGCGTGGCGGGCCTACCCGGAGGTCCTGCCCGCCGAGGCCCACATCGTAGGCAAAACAGGTACCCGCGTCGTCGAAGCCCTCAACGGCAAACTGCGCCACCGCTGCGGGGTGCTGGTGCGCCGTTCGCGCTCCTTCAGCAAATGCCCAAGCAGCCACCACCACCGCATTAAAATTGCCATCGACCACCATAATAGCGAAATCACCTTAGATTAACCCACTACC
>NZ_FWWW01000042.1 GCF_900176135.1 Hymenobacter roseosalivarius DSM 11622
GCTTCGTGCTTACAGTGCCGTTACGGGTACGCTGGTGGGATTATAATTGAGGTTTGGGGAAAGCCAGCGTTCCAGCTCCGCAATAGGCATATTTTTGCGCTGCGCAATGTCCTCTACCTGGTCGCGGGCTATTTTGCCCAGGCCAAAGTAGCGCGAATCGGGATGCGCGTAATAGAGGCCGCTAACCGACGAGGCCGGATACATGGCCAGGTTTTCGGTGAGGATAATACCGGTTTGCTGGTCAGCGTCGAGCAGTTGAAACAACGTGACTTTCTCCGTGTGGTCGGGGCAGCCGGGGTAGCCGGGCGCGGGCCGCACGCCGCGGTATTTCTCCTGAATCAGCTCTTCCTTCGTCAACTTTTCATTGGCCGAATAACCCCAGAACTCCTCCCGCACGCGCTGGTGCAGGCGCTCGGCAAAGGCTTCGGCCAGGCGGTCGGCCAACGCCTTGATCATGATGCTGGAATAGTCGTCGTGGTCGGCCTCAAACTTTTCGATGAGCTTTTCAATGCCCAGGCCCGCCGTCACGGCAAAGCCGCCGATGTAATCCTGCCGGCCCGATTCCTTGGGGGCTACGAAGTCGGAGAATGCCAGATTGGGTACCTGAGGGGCTTTTTCGCTTTGCTGACGCAAGGTGAAAAACTCGGTTAGTAGCTGCTCGCGCTGGTCGTCGGCGTACACTTCGATGGTGTCGTAGCCGACCGTATTGGCCGGCCAGAAGCCCACCACGGCGCGGGCCGTGAGCAGGTTTTCGCTGATAACCTGCTGGAGCATGGCCTGGGCATCGGCAAACAGCTTGGTGGCTGCTTCACCAAGGTTTTCGTCTTCTAGAATGCGCGGATAACGCCCTTTCAGCTCCCAGGTGTGGAAAAACGGGGTCCAGTCGATGTACTCGGCCAGCTCGGCCAGCGGGTAATTGTCGAGCACTTTGGTGCCGAGGAAAGTTGGCTTGGTAATCGGGGTGGTTTCCCAATCAGCCTTCGCCTGATTTTCGCGGGCGGCCTCAATGGTCAGGTAGTTTTTCTCGCGCTGGCGGGCGGCATAGTCGGTGCGCAGGGTGGCGTACTCGTCGCGCACGGCCTGGGCGTAGGTTTCGTGGCTGGAGCCGAGCAGGCTGGCGGCCACGCCCACCGAGCGCGAGGCATCGTGGACGTGCACCATCGGGCCGGAGTAGTTGGGGGCCACTTTCACCGCCGCGTGCAGGCGAGAGGTGGTCGCGCCACCAATGAGCAGGGGCGTTTTGAGGCCGCGCTTTTCCATCTCCTGGGCCACATACACCATCTCGTCGAGGCTGGGCGTAATCAAGCCGCTCAGGCCAATAATATCCGCGTTCTGCTTCACGGCCTCGTCCAGAATGCGTTCCAAAGGCACCATCACGCCCAGGTCCACGATGTCGAAGTTGTTGCAGGCCAGCACCACCCCCACGATGTTTTTGCCGATGTCGTGCACGTCGCCCTTCACCGTGGCCAGCAGGATTTTACCGGCCGTCTGCCGCTCCGAGCCTTGCTTATCGGCCAGCAGGTAGGGCTCCAGGTAGGCCACCGCTTTCTTCATCACCCGCGCCGATTTCACCACCTGGGGCAGGAACATTTTGCCGGCCCCAAACAGGTCGCCTACTACGTTCATGCCGGCCATCAGCGGCCCTTCAATCACCTCCAGCGGCCGGCCTACCTGCTGGCGCACTTCCTCGGTGTCTTCGTCGATAAACTCGGTGATGCCGCGTACCAGCGCGTGTTGCAGGCGCTCAGCCACGGGCAGGCTGCGCCAGGCGTCGGCCACCACTTCCACCTTGTCCTTCTGCTTCACCGTTTCGGCAAAATCCACGAGGCGCTCGGTAGAATCGGGGCGACGGTTGAGCAGCACGTCTTCTACCAATTCCAGCAGGTCCTTCGGAATCTCATCGTACACGCCCAGCTGGCTGGGGTTCACGATACCCATATCCAGGCCCGCGCGGATGGCGTGGTAGAGGAAGGCCGTGTGCATGGCTTCGCGCACCACGTCGTTGCCGCGGTAAGAGAAGCTGATGTTGCTGACGCCGCCGCTGGTCAGCGCACCGGGCAGGTTGGCTTTAATCCAGCGGACGCCCTCGATAAAGTCCAGCGCATAGTTCCGGTGCTCCTCCATGCCCGTGCCCACGGTCAGGATGTTGGGGTCGAAGATGATGTCCTCGGCGGGGAAACCGACTTCGTTGACCAGAATATCGTAGCTGCGCCGACAGATCTCGATGCGCCGCTCCAGAGAGTCGGCCTGGCCATTCTCATCAAAGGCCATCACGACCATAGCTGCGCCATACTGGCGCACGGTGTGGGCGCGCTCCCTGAATACTTCTTCGCCTTCTTTCAGGGAAATAGAGTTGACGATGCTCTTGCCCTGTACGCACTTCAGACCGGCTTCCAGCACGCTCCATTTCGAGGAGTCGATCATGACCGGCACCCGCGAGATGTCGGGCTCAGAGGCAATCAGGTTGAGGAAGGTGGTCATGGCCTGCTCTGAGTCGAGCATGCCTTCGTCCATGTTCACGTCGATCACCTGAGCGCCGCCTTCCACCTGGTCGCGGGCTACTTGCAGGGCCTGCTCGTAAGCGCCGGTGCGGATGAGACGGGCGAAAGCGCGGGAGCCGGTTACGTTGCACCGCTCGCCCACGTTTACAAACAGGCTATCGGGGGTGATGCCAAACGGCTCCAAACCAGCTAAACGAGTAGCTTTGGGTACTTCCGGCAGCTGGCGCGGCTGGTATTTCTCGGCCAGCTTAGCCAGCTCGGCAATGTGCTGAGGCGTAGTGCCACAACAGCCGCCAGCCACGGTTACTATGCCTTCCTTGAGGTAGTTCTCGACTACCGACGCAAATTCCTGGGCCGACTCGTCGTAGCCGCCGAAGGCGTTGGGCAAACCGGCATTCGGGTAAGCCGAAACGTGCACGTCGGCAATGCGGCTCAACTCTTTTACATAGACGTGCAGCTGATCGGCCCCAAGGGCGCAGTTCAAGCCTACGCTCAGCAGCGGCAAGTGGCTAATGCTGTTCCAGAAGGCTTCCACAGTCTGCCCCGAAAGCGTACGGCCCGACGCATCGGTGATGGTGCCCGAAATCATAACCGGTACCACTTTGCCGCCTTCATCGAAGTACTTCTGCACGGCATACAGCGCCGCTTTGGCGTTCAGCGTGTCGAAGATGGTTTCAATCAGCAGCGTATCCGAGCCGCCTTCCACCAAGCCGCGCACCTGCTCCAGATAAGCAGTAGCCAACTCGTCGAAGGTCACGGCGCGGAAGCCGGGGCGGTTCACGTCGGGTGAGAGCGAAGCGGTACGGTTGGTGGGCCCCACGGCACCAGCTACGAAGCGCGGCTTGTGCGGCTCGCGGGCCGTAAACTCGTCGGCTACTTCGCGGGCCAGGCGGGCCGACTCGTAGTTCAGCTCGTACGCCAGGTGCTCTAGACCATAATCGGCCTGGGCGATGGTGGTGCCGCTGAAGGTGTTGGTTTCCACCATGTCGGCGCCGGCGGCGAAATACTCGGCGTGAATGCCGCTGATAATATCGGGGCGGGTCAGGCTGAGTAGGTCGTTGTTGCCGCGCAGAGGCTTAGGATGGTCGGCGAAGCGCGCACCCCGAAAATCCTCCTCCGTCAGCGGATGGCGCTGAATCATGGTGCCCATGGCGCCATCGAGCACCAGAATGCGCTGTTGGAGAATGTCGTAGAGGGGGGAGGCTGGTCGAGTCGTTTTCATAAGGTCTCCTTCAGATACAGGCGTTTTAAGCGCCGCCTATCCAGAAAGAGAACCTCGAAATGAGGGCTCCGCACTTATCTTCTTCTGCCCGTGGGGGGCAAAATGGGAGTTGGCACCTTGTTTTACTCAGGTTGCCAAGACGTCACAGGGCCCAGTCCCTCGGTCTTTCTGGATAAGTAGCTCGGCAAAGATACAGCAAGACGCGTAAAAAAGTTTGCGCTGGTTAGCAACAAAACGCTCAGCGCCTTAAAAACAAAAAAACCCGAGCCCATGCACTCGCACGGACCCGGGTTGAAAAGTCGCTAGAATCTAGTTTAATTCTTCATGATCAGACGCGTGAAGCGGTTACCCTGACCGGTAATCAGGTGGGCAATGAACAGATCGCCAGTCAGGCGGCCTTTGGCGAACTCGTAGGTGAAGCGCTGGCCAGCTTTGCCGGAGCCTTCGCCCAGCACCGCTACCACCGTGCCCTGCATGTTCAGCACTTCCAGCCGGAACGTCCCGCCCTCGCGCAAGGTGAACGAAACCGACGTTTTATCGTCAACGGCCGGGTTCGGGGCGCTGGTCAGCTCGCTATCCGTTTCCGACTCCTCGGCCGCAAAAGAAGAGCTGTTCGTGGTGGTGCCACAGTTGCCCAGCATGTCGCCGTGGTTGATGTGCACGGACACCTCGCTGGATTTGAGGCACCGGCTCGTCTTGCTGTGACAAACAAGCACCTGATCGTTGTTGGGACCGCAGCGTACGTCGATGACCGTGATAGTCACCGTGGCCGATGCCTGGCAGCCCGCGCTGTTCGTGGTCGTGACGGTCAGGGGGTAGGTGCCGGCCGCGGTGGGCGTGAAGACAGGATTGGCGACGGCTGCGTTGCTCAGACCCGCGGCGGGGCTCCAGGTGTAGCCGACAAGACCTGTATTGATGCTGTTGGCCTGCAGCTGCACATTCTGGGGACCGTAGCCCAAGTAAATAGTAGTCACTGGTCCATTAGTCTTCACGTTCGAGGTGGCCTGCACTGCGATAGTTGGGGCAGTGCACGAATACACGGGGGGCAAATCAAACGCCTCCACCTGGTCGCTGCGGCTGGTGCTTAGTCCCTGCTGGGCGCTGAACCCGAGTCCGCGTTTAGCGAAGGCAGTCCAGATCAATTTCTGGTTAGCGCCATTATTGTTGGCGCGGTCGGCAGCCAGAATCGCGTCGCGGGCGTCTACGAAGCCGGGGTTGCAGGCCTGAAGCTTCAGGCCGTCGATTACCAGCTGCATAGCCAGATTATTGCCGGCTTTGCCGGTGTACAGGTTCGGGTCGAAGCCATACTGGTCAATCAACGCCCAGGTCATGTCCCAGAGCATAGTGGCCCATACGAAGCCGACGCCGTGGGGCTGGGTGAGGACGGGGTTGTTGGTGGCCGCGTAAGTGTAGTTGTTCACCCCAAAATCGGTACTGTAAGGCGAGGGGCGAATGCCGCGCCCGGTAGTGGGCTGGTTCTGCACGTAGGTGCCTATGCCGCGGGGCTTGGGGCCAGTATCACCGGTTTTCATGGTCAGCATGAGCCCAAACCAGTCGCTCCATCCCTCGCCACCCTGTTCGGCGTTGCGCAGGCAGCTGGAGTTATTGGGGCCGCCCGTTAGGCGGGTCGAGATGCCGTGGCCGTACTCGTGGGCGATGATGCCGTTATCAAAATCGCCATCCAGCTCAGGCAGGCCGCCGCTGTTTTTGAGAGCTACTTCTACGGTAGCAGCCGCGTCGAGCTGCTGGCGAATAAGCTGGCCGTCCTCCATGCTGATCATCACCGCTGGGATAACGATGGCTGGCGTAGGGTTGGTCGGTGCGCCACCCATGACGGTAGGCCCGCCACTTACGTTGTTGATGACCACCACCGCGATGGCGCCGGCAATCTGGGCGTTCTGCACTTTGTCGGCAAACCCGCAGTTGCCCCGGTACACCACCGCGATGTTGCCGCTGATGGCAGCCCCGTTCGTAAAGGCCGCGCAGCCTTCTTCGCTCTTGCCTGCCGTTGTGGGGGGCGTACTTTGGGCTAATACCAGCTTGCCGGTGAGCGGCGTAGCCGTGAGGGGCTTGCTAAAAGACCCCTCACGGGCCGGATACGTCCCAGCTATACCAGCCGGCGCGCTTACTCTGAACATCTCCGGGTCGGGCGCGCCGCTCCACAGATACATCTGCATGCGCGGAGCCTGCCCGTCGATGGGGGTAGCGAAGTTGGCGTTGTTGCGCGTGGCAATGACGTTGCGGCTATCCTGCGACTCGGCCATTACCTGGTCGGCTCCCAGGCCTTCCAACGCATTCGGGTTCGTAGTTTGAAAGTTGCCGCTGACCTCGTCAAAGCCGTATTGGTACCAGATGTCGTGCATGATATTACTCATGTAAAACAAGTTGGTGGTGGCCGCGTCGCGGTAAGTAACCGGCTGTTTGGAAAAGTCTACCGGGTAGTCAAACAGCAGGGAAGGACCGGGATTAGGACTATAGTTGATTCCGGCGGCGTTGTTATTATTGTCCGGGTCTTCGTAGGCGTTTACATTGTTGCCGCGGGTAGTAGTAAACGAAACACCTGATGTTACTGTGTGCCAGCCCATGGGCGAAGCTGTTTTATCGGCCACATCGGTGCCAACGAAGACGCGCGGTCCGTGGCTGGGCGTTTCGGTAGGCACAGCGAATACATTGTAGGCGTTGGCCGTAGGCCCAGCCGCCACCGCTGAGAAAGAAAACGGAGCCGTCTCGGGCTGGCTAACTGAGAGACTTTTGCCCCCCGGACCATCATTCTCAAAAGTGCATTCCACGACGAGGTTATCCTTATCCAGAAACTCGCCGGTGGCCGCATCTACGCGGACGTTCCACCAGTTGCGGGCATCCAGCTCGTAGATGGATACCTCCCAGGCCAGCACGAGCCGGCCATCGGCCAGGGGCTGATACAGCAGTTTGGCGGGAATAGGGCGTAAGGAAATGCCGCCGGGGCTGAGCAGCGCGGCCCGGTTGGGCTCACGGCTTTGCTCCTGATAAGCCAGCGGCGCTTTGAGCGTCAGTCCAAGGTGCCGGGCAGCGGCGGCCACGGCGGCGGGCGCATCCAGCTTGGCCTGATTACTCTTTACCTTCTTGCCCAGATCCTTCTGGAAACGGTTGCCTACGTTAATTACCTGGTCGTCTTTGGTCAGGTTGACGGTGGTAAGAGCCCCGTAAATGTCGATGCCCTGGTAGCGCTGCTGGATATAGAGGTGCTTGAGGCCGTTGCGTTTGCTGGTGCTTTGGCTGCTCAACACGAGGTCGGCCAGGTCTTCGTCGGCCAGATCTAGGGCTTGACGATTCTTTTTTAGATGGTCCAGGGCCGCCTGCGGGATGGGTTTCTTCGCGGAGTTGCCACTGCTTTGGCCAAAGGAAGCTCCAGAGGCGGTCAGCATAGCCACCACCAGCGTTATCCGGGAGACGAGAAGTAAGAGTTTGTTCATGTACTTACAGTGTGATTAAAGAGTGAGCTACACGCGTACTAAAACCTTTTTGCTTAGAGGCGTACGGCTTTTATGGGCTGTATGGTTTTATCATTTCGCTGTTAGTCCACATATTCCCTGAATAGTTCAACAACTGGCCAGAGCATCCATAAACAGTAGGCTACCCTGGAACGGCGACATCTGGAGGAGGTGTGGTCCGGGTACGAAACACGTAATCGATCAGGCTAAGCCCCTGGCAGATAGCGCTGTCTTCCTGAATAACTGAGGTGAATAGCGCCTCCTCGTAGGAAGCAGATGACTACCCTCAATACTACTGCTGTCGGTTCTGCCCTGCCGGGCGCGAGTCAAAACCCTCTACTATATTGCCATCAGGTGGCGTTGGCCCGATAACAGCCATTTCAAGTCAAGTAAGCACAACGAGTAGCCCTGGTTTTAGCGCTGATCAGGGTGCCATAAAGCCTTTCTCCCACCTGATCATCATGCATTTCAGCCCTGCCTATGCCTTCCGCAGATTCCTTTCCTTGTACCATTCTTCTGCACGGCGGTTCGGGCCGCTTGCATCCGCCTGGCACCCCTTTTCCGCGGCAGGCTGCGTATGCCCGCACCCTGGACGAGGCCGCGCGGGCCGGATTTGACGTGCTCGCCGGCGGCGGCAGTAGCGTCGACGCCATTGAAACCAGCCTCAGGCAGCTGGAAGACTCGCCCTTATTCAACGCTGGCCGGGGCTCGGTGTTTTCCCACGCCGGCGTAAACGAAATGGACGCGGCCCTCATGGATGGGGCCACCCTGCTAGCCGGCGCGGTAGCGGGAGTACGCACGGTGAAAAATCCCATCTCCGCCGCTCGCGCGGTGCTGGAGCGCTCTGCTCATGTCCTGCTCACTGGGGCGGGCGCCGACGAGTTTGCCGCTACTGCTGGTCTGGAAATCGTGCCCCCCGCGTGGTTTCGGACTGAGGAGAGATGGCAGCAGTGGCAAGCCCTGCAACAGGCCGAAGCCAGCGTGCCGACTCCCAAATACGGCACCGTGGGAGCCGTCGCGCTGGATCGGGGCGGCCGCCTTGCGGCGGGTACTTCCACCGGCGGCATGTTAAACAAGAAATTCGGCCGGGTGGGCGATTCCCCGCTCATTGGGGCCGGCACGTATGCCAATCATCTCTGCGCCGTGTCGGGTACGGGGCACGGCGAGTTCTTTATCCGCCACGCCGTGGCCCACGACATCGCGGCCTTAATGGAATACAAGGGCCTGAGCGTACAGGAAGCAGCTCAGCTGGTCATTCATCATAAAGTAGCCCCCGCCGGTGGCCTGGGCGGCGTTATCGCTCTCGACCGGCAGGGCAACGTAGCGATGCCCTACAGCACCGGGGGGCTTTTTTGGGCTTTGATGAGTGCCGATGGCCGAGTCGAAACCAACGTCTGTAATATGGTAATTGAATAAAGCAGGACTACCATAGTTTCTTTTCCCAAACCGCTATTAGAGCACCTGGGGGGCTTTTTCGCAACTGTGCTCTACTTGCTAACGCCAACAGCTTCTAAAGGCGTTGGTGCAGCCAGTCGAGAGCAGCGGCTTCATTATCAAACAGGCGATAGGTCATTGCTCCGGCCTGAGCATCCTGCAGCCGATAGCTGTCGGGCAGCTGCGCCCAGGCATCGGTCGCCATCATTACGGCCCCGTAGATCTCTCTTGCCTGGTTTTCATACGAGAGCCAGTAATCGGTAATCCACTGGCTTTCTTCTTCTGTGTAGGGCGTCATCAGGCGCTGGTCGCCCAGAATCTTATACCACCCGCGCAGCTTCAGAAGTTGCCCGACATGCCGCAGGAAGGCCTGCAAATACGCTATTTCCCGTGTCCCTGCATGATATTGCACCACGGCATAGCCATCTGGGTGCTCCAAAATACGACCAACGGAATTCTCAAAATAAACACGCAGGGCAACAGGTAACATAGGCAGCAATAGAAAGAGGCAGGACTAAATGACGCTACTTCAGGAAGGGGGATAAAAGTACTATTATCTCCGGTTAGGACAATTTATTGCCGCGCCCGATTTTTTAGTAAGTAATAGTAGCCTCAGCGCCCTGGCATAATAGAGTGGTGATCTTATATATTGTTTCCTTGTGTTGTCATATGTCATAATCCAGGAAGCTGTCTGGAGATTCGTGAACTCGTCGTGCTGAGCTTGTCTATGCTTCGCGCACTACTCTTATCTTAACTAGACACGCGAGTGGCGCATGAGCGTCTGTTTACGGTGCGCTTAATTTTGCGCGAGCCGTACCTACAAAAAAAGGCTGACTCATGGGCCAGCCTTTTCTCAAAACGCGTAGCGTGCATTAGAGCGCCTTCTTCCGCTCAGCCTGAAACTTCTTCAGCTGCGGGTCAATGACCTTTTTATCACCGACCACTACAATCGTCATCTCGTCGGGGCGCACGTATTTCTTGGCCGCATCCTGCACTTCCTTGGGCGTGATGGCGTGAATATCCTTTACCTGGTTGGTCAGGTAGCTGTCGGGCAGGCCGTGCAGATCAAGAAAGTTGAGCTGGCCGATGATGCCGGCCGGGGTAGAGTTGCGCAGCACAAACAGGCCAGCCTCGTAATTCTTGATACCTTCCAGCTCAGCTTCCGTAGGTGCCTCTTTTTGCAAACGCTCAATCTCGTAGACAATTTCCTTGAGCGAGTTGCCCGTGTGCTCGGTGGTTACGTCGGCTACTTCCGACCACTCGCCGGCCCGGTAGCGGGCGTTTATGCCGCTGGAGGGGGAATAGGTGTAGCCTTTGTCCTCACGGATATTACGGGTAATGCGCGAGCCGAAAGAGCCCCCCAGCAGCGAGTTCATCACCCGCAGACGAGTATAATCGGGGTGGGTAGGATCGACGACGGGCAGGCCGATGACCAGCGTAGACTGCGGAGCGCCGGGCCGGTCCTGCACCATTAGGTCGGTTTTGGTGACGGGCTTGGCAATCTCGATACGCGGAGCCGGACCCTTAGTCCAGCTGCTTAGCGAAGACGTAACGGCTTCGCGCAGCGCCTTTTCATCGAATTTGCCGGCGGCGTATACCGCCGTGCGCTGGGCGCCGAACTGCTTAGTATAAAAGTCGCGTACCTGCTCCGGGCCGTAGGCGTTTATCTGGGCGTCGGTGGGCATGTCGCGGCCGTAGGGGTGACCTTGATAGAGGGCCATCGTGAACTTCATGCGCGCCTGAGTGCCGGGCCGGGAGCGAGCCAGGTTAGTCTCGCGCTTAAAGTCGTTCTTGATTCGCTCTATTTCCGTGGCTGGAAAAGCGGGGTTCTGTACTAAGTCAGCCATGAGCTTTACCAGCTCCGGAGCGTATTCCGACAGCACTGAACCCGAGATTATGGTTTGGTTTGGGCCTACCGACACATCGAGCGATCCACCCATACGAGCCGCTTTTTCCGAAATCTGCTTGGCGGAGAGAGTGGTGGTGCCTTCCCGCATCAGGCGACCCGTGATGTCGGCCAGGCCGGTTTCGTTGGCACCCTCGTGCACGTTGCCGGCCTGAACAATCATGCTTACCGTTACCTTAGGAATGTCGCCGTAAGGTACCAGCGTGGCTTGCAGGCCATTATCCAGCGTGAATTCTGTTTTGGCGGGCAACGTGAAGTCGCGGGGGACGCCGCCGGCGGGTGGGGTTTGTTTTTGGGCGCAGGCCGGAGCGCTGAGGGCGCAGGCGGCGCTTAGTAAGCCGATAACTATATTTTTCATGGGGTAAGTCTTTGGGAGTTGGAGCGAAGTGCTAACCTGAGCTTGGCAAGTATCGGAAAAAGCCCCCCTGCGTTCTGAGAGTGCGGACCACACAGCTCGCGCTGCCTGGGGTTAGTCGAAGCACAACTAGCTCTTAGCTAGTGGATTAATCGTGAGAATCGTCCGGTTGGTGGGCCGCAGATACTCCCGCAGCGTCTTCTGTATCAGCTCCGGCGTCACTTTCCGAAACTCGCTTTCCAGCTGGTTGATGCGCTTGGGGTCATTCTCAAACAAAGCGAAGCTGGCCAGCAGATCGGCCTTCCCGAAACCGTAGAGTTGGCTCACCTGATCATAAAGACGGGAGCGCATTTTCACGATGGCCAGATCAAGCAATTCCTGGCTGACGCCTTCTTTATCGAGCTTCTGAATTTCGCGGTCCAGTACGGCCACCACCGAGTCAGTCGAGACGTTTTTGTCATACACTAAGCTGCCATCCCAGAGCATGGGACCGTTGTAGTTGAACATATTGCCCAAACCCGAATTGATGCCGCCGCTTACTGAACCAGTGTAGCCGCGCTCCTGCACCAATGCCTGATACAGGCGGCTGTCTTTGCCTTGGATTAAGATTTGGTCGAGCAGGCCCATAGCGTAGTACTCCGGCGTGTTTTTGTCAGGCATATGGTAGGCGAAGGCGAGGGCGGGCTTGGTGGCCAGCTTGTCATCTTTGGTGAAGCGCTGCTCCTTCTCCTGACGGGGCTCGGTTAGGTCTACCTTGGCCGGTAAAGTGGCCTTGGGAATGCTATCGAAGTACTTCTTGATCCAGGTTTTGGCTTCCGCTGGGGTGAAGTCACCCACTACGACCAGGGCCGCGTTATTAGGCGCGTAAAAAGTCTTGAAAAAGGACTCTGCATCTTCGAGGGTCGCCGCGTCGAGGTCCTTCAGGTCGCCGTAGAAGTTGTGAGCGTTGTGCCAGTTTTTGTTGGCATACTGGGGCATGTCCAGCCACGGAAAGCCGCCGTAGGGCTGATTAAGCACGTTTACCTTTACCTCATTTTTTACCACTCCCTGCTGATTTTCCAGGCTGGCCGGCGTAAGGGCCACACTGCGCATCCGGTCACCTTCTACCCAAAGTAAGGTTTCGAGCTTGTGAGAGGGCACTATTTCGAAGTAGTTAGTAAAATCGAAGCGCGTGGAGCCGTTATTGATCCCGCCACTACTCTGCACAATCTTATCGAACTCCCCTTTGGGTAAGTTCTGAGAGCCCTGAAACATCAGGTGCTCAAACAGGTGTGCATAGCCAGTGCGGTTGCGCGGCTCGTTGCGGAAGCCTACTCCATAGTATACCGCCACTACAACCTTAGGCGCGGTTTTGTCGGGTGAGAGCACCACTTTCAGGCCGTTATCAAGAGTGAAATAATCCACCGGCACCTGATAAGTAGCCACCTTGGCTGCTTGCGCAGGCTGGGGGGCTTTTTGGTCGCTTGTCACGCCCGACGTAGTTTTCTGACTACAGGCATTCAGGGCCAAAATGCCCCCCAGACCCAATAGCAGACTGGGAATTAATCGTCTTGATGAGAGCATAAGGAGTGGGAGCTGGGAAATGAGAGGATTACGGTTCTGCGATATTAAGAAAAGCTAAGCATTTATATAATAGATGCTTAGCTTTCTCAGACCGTTGCTTTCCTCTTTTCCTTCTTCTGCTACACCTCTACCTTCAGCGTCGCGGGCTGTCTGGTTACCTCAAACAGCTCGCCGTGGGGCACGATGGTAATCTGGCCGTACTCCCGCAACAACTGTCGGTATGCTTCTTCCACCGGGCGCGGGTTGCGGTCAAGGTCGTAAAGGCCACAGGCGTTGACGGTGCCGACTTTGCGCGTCAGGCCGATATCCCAGTCTACCTGGTCGATGAGGGAATACCACGTAAAGCCCAGCACCGGCACGCCTTCCTGCCGCATTCGCAGGATGTTGACCCACTGTTTCCAGAGCCAGATAGGCGCTTCTTTAGCGTCGAATACGTTGGTTTCGGTGTGCATTACGGGCTTGCGGTAGCGCCGGTAGTACTCCAGGGTGATGTTGTACCAGCCGAGCACATCCACGCTGGTGCAGATTTCGCCGTTGGGCAGAATGATCTTCTCGTTGCGGCCGTAATAGTCGTTGCCCATGATCTGGTAGCCGGGCGGCTCGCCGGCCATAAACCAGTCGTACTCCTTGCGCGTCAGGCCGTTATCGAGCAGATATGTGAGCACGTCGGCGTCGGGGTGATGGGCGTAAAGTAAGTCTAGCGACAGAAAGCGCAGCTTGTTATCCAGCTTGATTTCGGCGCACGGACTGGCCCGCAGCTCATGGATATATTCCGCCGATTCGCTTTGCACGATGATGCAGTTGGGGCGCTGCTCGGCTATTTTTTGGTTGGCCATAATGCTGGCCGCCACCAGGTGCTTCATGGCCGTCACGAAGCCTTTATCGGTGCACAGCTGCTCGTTCCACGCCCCGTCTTTGGCACTCATGCGGGCCGTGACGAAGATTTCATTGATAGGCGTGTAGTAGCGCACCCAGGGGTAGCGCTTGGCCACGGCGCCGGCAAACGCGGCGAAATGCACCGGCAGCTCGGGGTTCTGGAAGTTGCCCAGCCAGTCGGGCACACCAAAGTGCAGCAGATCCAGGATGGGCGTGATTTCCAGGCGCTGCATCTCTGCCATCACCAGGTCGGCAAATCCCCAGTCGTAGCGGCCGGGACCCTTGTGCATGCTGTAATACGGCAGGCCGTAGCGCAACACTTTCAGACCCAGGTCCTTAACGAGCTGTAAGTCTTTCTGCCAATTGTCGTAGTGCCCGCACTCGGCCAGTAAGTCGCGGCGGGTGCGCCCGTTGTCGATGGTGGGGTAGGAGCACTCGATGCCGGTGGCAAACATGAAATTGCCGGGCGCGCCGGTAGGCAAGCCGCTGCCGTCGTTGCCGCCGGCTCCACCGTATTGGTCGCCCTCGTAGCCGCCGTCGCCGAACTTTTCGGTGATGTGGGTTAAAAATCCTTTAGCCATGATAGTGAGTGCGTTGGATGGTGCTAGGAGAACGTAACTCCCCTCCTCAGATGAGGAGGGGATGTTGAAGCGAAGCTGAGACGGGGGTGGTTGAGGACGTTGTTTGGTTGCTTAGCGTGAATAAACTCCAGGCGGTCATGCACAGCGAAACATCTCGCATATTTCCTTGAATACTAACCTAGTATCAGTATGCGAGATGCTTCGCTCTGCATGATGTTCGTTTAAATAACCAAATGTCTAAACAACGACCTCAACCACCCAGCCCCCGCTGCGCGGTGGCACCCCCTCCTTTAGTAAGGAGGGGAACTTGTTGTTCAGGTGTCTCTTCTTTGCTCACTTTCCAAAAATTTGTCGGCCGTGCGCAGGCTCAGGGCCATAATGGTGAGGGCCGGATTGACGCTTAAGGCGCTGGGAAACAAAGAGTTGTCGCAGATGTACAGGTTGGGAACGTCGAAGGCGCGGCCCTCGGCGTTTACCACGGCATCGTCGCCGGAGAGACCCATGCGGGCAGTACCTATTACGTGCGCCGAGCGCGGAAACACCCAGATATCGGTGGCGCCGGCCGTTTCCCAGATGCGGCGCATAAGCTGCTCGGCGTGGCGGTTCATGCGAATTTCGTTCTCGTGGTTGGTGAAGTGCAGGCGCGGCTTGGGCAGGCCGCGGGCGTCTTTTTCCTCGGCCAGCTCCAGGAAGTTGTCTTCGTGGGGCAGGCAGTCGCCCAGAATGTTGATGCCGGCAATGTGGTTGTAGTTGCGCATGTAGTCGCGCAGTTTTGCCCCCCAGAGCTTGCGCTCCCGCACTACCTGGCCGGCAAACGTAACGGGCATCACCCCAATGCTTTGCAACAGATAACCGCCCGCGAAGTCGGCATCCGGCGGTCGGTGGGTATCCTCGGAAATTAGCCCCCCAGGAATACCTTTGTAGGGTCGGATATCTTCCGGGAAGGTGCCCCACACCTGCACGCCAACGTGCGCCATAAAGTTGCGCCCTACGTGGCCGCTACTCAGGGCCAACTCATTGAGCAGTAGCAGACGCGGCGTCTCGACCGCCCCAGCGCAGATAAACAAATGACGACACCGCTGGCGCTGGGTAATGCCGTTGTGCTCGTATACCACGCCCGTTACGCGCCCCTGCTCGTCGCGTTCAATCTCAGTGACGAAGCAATTGGGGCGAATTTCGGCCCCGTGGGCCACGGCCAGGGGCAGAAACGTGACGTCCATGCTGGCCTTGGCCCCGGTGCTGCACCCGGCCTGGCAGAAGCCGCGGTTGGTACACGCCTCGCGCCAACCTACGCCCTCCTGGTAGTAGCGCGCCGACAAGGCCGCGTTGGCCGCCGGCGACGTCTGGATGCCAAGCTGCTGACACGCCCGTTCCATGAGCTGCGCCGCCCCATTGAGCGGCAGCGGAGCCAGCGGATAGCCACGGCGGCGCTTGGGTCCCCAGGGGTAGGGCGTTGGGCCCGAAATGCCCAGGAAATGCTCCAACTCCTCGTAATACGGCTCCAGCTCCTCGTAGCCAAACGGCCAATCGACGCCCAGGCCGAAGTCGCGGTGCAGGTGCAGGTCATCGGGCTGGGCGCGGGGAGTGTAGGCGGTGTAGTGCAGAGTGGAGCCGCCCACGCCGGTGCCGGAGTTGTTTTTGCCGAAAGCCATGGGGTCTTTGCCCGCGGAAAGGCGTTCGTCGTTCCAAAAGAGAAACTCCTGCGCTTTCTCGTCGGTGGCAAAATCGGTTTTGGGATCGTGCCAGGGGCCGGCTTCCAGCGCCACCACTTTCAGCCCAGCCATAGCCAGCCGCGCCAGAAGCGGCGCACCGCCAGCTCCGGTGCCGATAACAAGGCAGTCAACCTCATCGGTGGGCAGCGGAATTTCGGCGGGCTGGGGCTCGGGCTCAAGGGCCGACTCCTGCATAAGCTGCTTTAGCAAAGGATCCTGCACTTCCTGCTTCAGCGGGTTCAACACGCCTTCTTCTATTACTTCTTCGTCGGGCATAAGGGTCTTTGAGAAATACGCCGCAGCGTGTTCAATCGTAAGTTGAGAAGGAGCAAAGAGCCACGCTTCCGGGTTGAGTTAGCCCGTTTTTACAATACTGATTTGGGTGAAATAGCTTCCGGTTCGCGGGGCTCCAGCTCGTTTAAACCCAGTCGCGTCCAGCCGGGCGCGTCGGCCATGCCCACGTACCCAATTTCTTCCTGGGCCAATGGGTGAGCATAATACAGCTCCGTTAACTCGGCCAGTATTTCTTCAAAAAACCGATCTGCGGGTACCTTTTCCCACGCCTCGCCGGGCGCTTTGCCTTCCTGCACCAGCTGGAGCACGGTGGCTTGCTCAGCTAGAGAAAGCGCCCGGAACTCCTGCTGAAACAAGACTTGAGCACTTTGATTGATGCCCCCCAGGCCCAGCCGATACGCCTCGCGGTCGGGGGGCATACTATCATAGCGCCAGCCATCACTACGGCCAGCAGCCAGGCGCTGATCTACGCCGGGGGCTAGCTCGATAGGGGCCTCAGGGCGGTCGGGTTGGGGAAAGAGGCAGGCGGCCACGGCCCGCAGCAAATCGTAGGTAGCGGGTTCCAGAAACTGGGGCTCGTAGAGTGGCGCGTCGAGGCGGGCCTGGAGAGCCGTGCGGGTGGCTTCGCTGACGAGTTCGGTAGCGAGCAAGCCACGCACGGTACCATCAGGATAGTGAGGAGAAGTCATGGGCAAAAGCAACTGATAAAGGAAGCTACGGGTAGTAAACTGTTCGGAAGCCAAAACTTCCCACTGCGCTTATCACTTTGTGCCGCCTTCCTAGTGCTTAACTGTTGAGCTAGCTGTCTGGTTGCCGTAGGACGGAGTGGGTGTCGCGCGAACTTTCAGTTCGCGCGACAGGTAAGCGACTACCAACGACGCACCAAGCTGGAGCTTAGCTCCGCTGTCCTTCGGTTGGCGTTACTGGTCGCTGGATAATTTGCCCCCCGTGACGTGCATTAAGCTGCCGGTCATGAAAGAGCCGTCCTGAGAAGCCAGTAGCACATAGGCGGGCGCCAGCTCTTCGGGCTGGCCGGGGCGCTGAAGTGCTACCTCGTAGCCAAACTTCTCAATTTCCTCAATCGGCATGGTGGCCGGAATATTAGGCGTCCAGACGGGGCCGGGCACCACACAATTCACCCGAATATTCCGCTCGCCCAGGTGAGTAGCCAACGACTTGGTGAAAGCATGAATAGCCGACTTGGTAGCGGTATAATCGATGAGCAAAGGGTTGCCGGTAAGCCCCACGATGCTGCCGGTATTGATGATGCAGTCGCCACTTTCCATATGCGGCAGGGCAGCCTGGGCCATCCAGATATAGCCGAGAATGTTGGTGTCGAAGGTGCGGCGAATCTGCTCTTCACTTATATCCTCAAACTTTTCCTGGGCCATTTGGTACGCCGCGTTATTCACTAGAATATGCAGGCCGCCCAGCTCGGCGCGGGTGCGCCGCACGGCCTGGCGGCACTGCTCCGGGTCGCGCACGTCGAGGCGGAGCAGGAGGCAGCGGCGCTGCTGCGCTTCTACCAAGCGTTTAGTTTCGGCGGCGTCGGCGTCGTTTTCGTTGTAGAGTACGGCCACGTCGGCACCTTCCATCGCGAAAGCCACGGCCACCGCCCGCCCGATACCGGAGTCGGCACCGGTGATGAGGGCAATTTTGCCCCCCAGCTTGTTTGCAGCCCGATAAGTCGCGAAGCTCATGCCGGGCTGGAGCTTCATATCGGCTTGCTTGGCGGGGTAGGGCAGCTTCTGCGCGTGCTTTTTCATGTCCTTAGCCGTGGGATGATCAATCGGCGTAGGGGCAGCGTTGGTAGGGGATGTTTTGGCGGGGGCGGAAGCTTTCTTGGTAGCCATAGCAGGACGGAGTAGTGATGAGCTACTCCTTACGCAGAATTTGGGCTAGGGTAGCCACCAAGGAGTGTAGAAACGCGTATTCGCGTCTCCATCGTCGCGGTCATTGTTTGATAAGCGCGGTTCCGTTCGCTCAACGATGGAGACGCGAATACGCGTCTCTACACAAAACCCCGCTCTGGAGTGCTCCAAAGCGGGGTTTTTTAGAAAAATCAGCTGAGCCGCTACTAATAATTCACGATGTCCTGCTTGGGCGAGGCTTCCGTGGCTTCGGCTTCCTCCAACGATGGATAGTCAATGTAGCCTTTGTCGTCGCCGCTGTAGAAGGTGGCCTGGTCGGGCGTGTTGAGGGCGGCGCCTTGCTCGTAGCGCTCCACCAAGTCGGGGTTAGCAATGAACGGCACACCGAAGGCAATGAGGTCGGCTTCGTTGTTTTCCAGAGCAGCTTCGGCTGTTTCTTGGGTGTAGCCGCCATTCAGGATGAATGGACCATCGAATATCTCGCGCAGGTAGGGGCCTACCGGCTCCTGGCCTGGCTTGGCCGCCATGGAGTGGCCGGGCAGGGCCTCAATAACGTGCAGATAAGCCAGGCCCAGCTTATTCAGCTGCTCGGTTACGTAGCTGAACGTACCCAGACGGTCGACGTCAGAAATGCCCCCCACGTTGCCGGTCGGTGACAACCGAATGCCCACGCGGTCGGCCCCGAATACCTCGGCGGCGGCTTCTACTACTTCCAGCACGAAACGGGCGCGGTTTTCCGCGCTGCCCCCGTACTCATCGGTGCGCTGGTTGGTGCCGTCCTGGATAAACTGGTCGAGCAGGTAGCCGTTAGCCCCATGAATCTCCACGCCGTCGAAGCCAGCGTCTTTCGCGTTTTGCGCGGCTTGGCGGAAGTCATTGACTACGCCGGCAATCTCGCTCGACTCCAGGGCGCGCGGGGCTGGAATTTCTTCCATGCCATTGGCCGTGTAGGCCATTACGTCGGTGGGCTTCACTGCCGATGGAGCCACGGGCAGCTCGCCGTTGTGGAAGAAAGGGTGCGAAATGCGGCCTACGTGCCACAATTGAATAAAAATTCGCCCCCCGGCGGCGTGTACCGCGTCGGTTACTTTCTTCCAGCCGGCTACCTGCGCCGCAGAGTGAATGCCCGGTGTGAACACGTAGCCCACACCCTGGGGCGACACCTGGGAGCCTTCGGTAATAATAAGGCCCGCGGAGGCCCGCTGCCGGTAATATTCGGCCGTAGAGGCGGTGGGCACGTTGCCGTCGTTGTTGGCGCGGCTCCGCGTCATGGGGGCCATTATGAGGTGGTTGGGTAAGGACAGAGCGCCTAATTGGAAGGGCGTGAAAAGCTGTTTGGTTGAGGATGACATGAAAGTGGGTAATGATTGAGTAAAAAAAAAGAAAGCAAATGTGATGCTTAGCCACCAGGCGCGTCTTGCCAAACCACTTGGTAAGAGAGAATGTTAAGCCTGACTTCTCGGTTGCTGGGGCGCGTGCACCTCAGTTCCCGCATATCATTGGGGCTTGCAAAGGTCTCGTCAATAGGATACATTTGTCAAGTAGGTACCGTAAAGTAATGCAGGTACCTTTTTGAAACTATTGATGATAGTCAATAATTTAAAATGATGGTAAAGCCGAAGAATTCGCCGATATGTCCGATTACGGCCGCGCTCGACGTGCTGGGGGGCAAATGGAAAGTGTTTATTCTCTCGTACCTGGCTGAGCACGGCACTCTGCGCTTTGGCGAGCTGAAGCGGCTCATTCCGAAAGTGACGCAGAAAATGCTGGCCCAGCAGCTCAAGGAACTGGAAGAAGCCGGCCTCGTGAACCGGCGCGTGTATGCCCAGGTGCCGCCCAAAGTAGAATACCGCCTCACCGCCCACGGCCAGACGCTCTGCCCCGTGCTGCGTTCCTTGCGCGAGTGGGGCTACCTGCATCGCGAGAAGTTGGGCGCGGAAGAGGTTACTTGCCCGGAAGTATCCGCCGAAAAGTTGATTGCGGTTGAGTAAACTGCCTCAAGTTGCGGACTATGGAGCTAGAACTAGTTCCCCTCCTCATCTGAGGAGGGGAACTAGTTCTAGCTCCATAGTCCGCAACTTGAGGTAAAATACAAACCACGATGGAGCCGTAGGGCGCTGGGGGGCATTTTGGCCATTGCGGGGCAAAGTTGCGTAGGTAGGCTACACGTCTCAACGCCCGCCTATGCTCCTGCCACCCCCTTCCGTCGCTGCCGCGCCCACCTTCGTTTGTCTGCACTACTGGGCGGGCTCGGGGCGGGAGTGGGCCGCCGTAGCCGCCGAGCTAGCGCCCGAGTATACCTGCCTCACGCCTGACTTGGGCGGTTTTGGAGAAGCGCCCGCGCCGGCGAGCGGTTATTCCGTAGCCGCCTACGCTGAGTCTGTAGCCAACTACATTGCGGAGCAGAAGCTGAGTAACTATATACTGGTTGGGCATAGCATGGGAGGCAAAATTGCCCTGGCCCTGGCTGCTCGGCAGCCCGCCGGCCTGCTCGGCATCGTCCTGCTTTCGCCCTCACCGCCTTCCCCGGAGCCCATGACAGATGAGGAGCGCACCGCGTCCTTACACGCCTACGGCAACCCCGAGGCCGCCGCCCGCACGCTGGCCCGCATTACGGCTCGTCCGTTGTCAGAGACTATGCAGGCGCAGGTCATCGAGGATAATCTGCGGACGACTCGCGCGGCCTGGGAGGCGTGGCTGCTGCATGGCAGCCGCGAGAATATCCTGGCCCTGATGCCCCTGCTACACGTGCCGGCCGTGGTGCTCGCCGGCGACGCCGATGCCGTGATGTCGCCCTCCTTACATGGCCTGGAAACCCTACCCCATTTGCCCCCCGATACACCTCTGGAGATTATCGGTGGTGCCGGACACCTGCTGCCGCTGGAAGCACCGCGGGAAGTAGCCGCGCTGCTACGGGAGTTTGTAGCCATAGGGGCGCGTGGTACGCGCCCGTCGTTGTTTGATTGAACGACCGACGGGTGGTACTTGCGGATAAAGACCTTCTTAAGCACCTAAACAACGACGGGCGCGTACCACGCACCCCTACGGCCGCAGTGCCATCGCCGCTTTTACCCGTGGGTGCTGCTCATCGGGCTTGCGCAGGAAAATCAGCTCGTTCAGCTCACCCTTGCGCCAGGTTTCGATCATATCATCGTAGTGCGCCGAGCCGGGGTTGCCGCTCTGCCCACCCGGAAATACGCCGTAGGCCCGCACCTGCGGCCCCAGGGCCACCACCATGCGCCAGGAGGGTCCGTTGCGCTCCGAAATAGCGTTTACGATGGCCGCCCCGCCGCCCACATCTAGGTCCAGGCGGCCGAAGCCCTTGAGCTGGGCCAAGTGCAGAATGTCGGTGCTTTTCTGGTTGGCCCAGCGCCATTTCGGTCCCCGGGGGCCAAATTTGCGGGTCAGCGAATCGGTGGCAAACCGCAAGGAAGCCTGCACCAGCTCGGGCAGGGTTTCGCGCCGGGGCGTGCGCCGGTCGTCGATCCAGCGGCTGGTGTCTTGAGTTAATAGCAGGTTATTGGTCCGGTCGCGGGGCGGGTAGCGCATTTCCAGGCCGGTAGCGGCGGTGCCAAAATCATCATCCCAGAGACACTTTACCAAATTGCCGTACCAGAGCTCAAACACGCTGGGCGCGATGGCCCCGGCGTCGTAGAAATAATTCCAGCGCCGCATGGTGTCGTAGGTGCGGCGCTGGGCGGCCGATAGCTGCTGCGGCTGCACCAAAGCCAGCATTCGCGGCAGCATCAGCTGGGCATTCAGATTAAGATTGTCGAGCTGCAAGAGGCGCAAACTGTCGGCCGTGGCGCCCTGCATGACGGACAGGCGCTCGTTGATGCGGTGGCCACGCTCCCAGGTCGCAAACGACCAGCCCAGATAATACGGATAGTCCGGGCCGGCCGGAAACTGGTTGGCCGAGCTGACAAAGCCCCGCGCCGGGTTGCGGATGTGCGGATTGTGAGCGGCCGGAATCCAGCCCTGCCAGTCGTGGGCGGCATTGGTGCCATCCAAAATAAACTTGCCCTGATTGGCCCATTTCAGCGGAAACTTCCCGTTGGGCCAGATGGCTACCTCGTTTTGGGCGCTGGCGAAGATGAAGTTCTGGGCCGGGGAGGCGTAGTATTGGAGGGCGGCGGTATAGTCCGCGTAATTCTGGGCCCGGTTCAGGCCGTAAAAAGCCCGCACCTCGTTGCCGCCCTCGTGGGCCGTCCAGCGCAGGGCGTGGCGGATGGGCGTCTGCTTGTTGAAAACTTTCTCGTCGTGGTCGTACACCACGGGGCCGTGGTGAGTGTAGAGCACCGTATCGAGGCGGTCGGGGCGGCCGCGCACCCGGATGCGCTCTACCACCCGCCGTACCGGCTTCCAGCGGCCGTCGTGCCAGTACTCGCGCCGGGTGTTGTCCTTGAATTTGAGCTGATACCAGTCCAGTACGTCGGCCCCCACGTTGGTCACGCCCCAGGCCACCTGCCCATTAAAGCCAATAATAACCAGGGGCGAGCCCGGAATGGTAACCCCGTACACGTTCACGCCGGGGGCCATCAGCTGAATCTGATACCAGATGCTGGGCAGATTCAGCTGCAAATGCGGGTCATTGGCCAGCAGCGGAAAACCCGAGGCCGACTTAGCGCCGCTGACTGCGAAGTTATTGGAGCCCAGATCCGCGTCGGGCTCCCGCGCCGGCACTTTCTCCGACAACGCCGCCGCGAATGTAGGCGGCGTGGCCGGCACCGGCACAGGCTGGAAATCCTGGGGCGTACCGACGGGCACGATGGGGTCTTCGCGGGTCGGATAGTTGGGAAAAAGGTCGTTTACGATACCGGGGCCGTATTTATTCAAGGCGTTGGACAGGCGCAGATCATCGGAGCGGCCGCTCAGGTCCCAGGCCATGAGCTTGAGCAGTAAGGCGCATTTCAGCGGCTGCCAGGGTTCAGGTTTGTAATCCAGCAGCTTGTACTCGAAGGGAAGCGTCTTGTCCGACAAGCTGTTGATATAGGCATTTACGCCCGCCGAATAGGCCTCCAGCACCGTGCGCGTGGTGGCGTCGGTCATCATCACTTCCAACGACTTCCGGGCCCCAAATGGCAAGCCCATGCGCCGCTGAAACCGGTCGTATTCCAACGCTCTCTCGCCTACGATTTCCGAGATGCGGCCGGCCGCGACGTGGGTTTGAAACTCCATCTGCCAGAGCCGGTCGCGGGCCGTAAGGTAGCCTTGGGCGAAGTACAGGTCGTGGTCGTTTTGGGCAAAAACGTGGGGCACGCGCTTATCATCGAAGCGCACCTGTACGGGCGCCTGCAGGCCGGCTAAGGTCAGCTCCTGCTGAGCTGGTTTATCTGTCGCGGCCTCGGCATTTTGCCAAAAGCCCCTGAACGGGCTCAAAAACCTGCCGAAAGGGGGCGCGTCGCCCAGCTTGGTGTTCAGCACCCAGGTAAGCATGATACTGATTAGCAGAGTCAGCAGGGCTTTTATCCAGGCCATAAAGCAATAATAGAAGTTGGTGAAAAAAGCCCCCCGGCGGGTAGACGGCGGCCACCAAGGTAGGGCGGCGTGCCAAGATAACAACGTCGGCTGCGCGCCGGCCACGGTATGCGCCGAAGATTTGCCCCCCAGCCAACACCAGGAAGCCCGACCCAACCGCAAAAACGGTTGGGTCGGGCTTCCTGACTTCAATTCTTAAGAGTAGTTAAAATAAAGGTTAGTGGCCAGCGGCTAACAGGGGTGCGGTTGGTTTTACGGGCACCTGAATCTGACGAACCAGCCCCGCGATGCCGCGCTGCTGTAGCTGACGGCGTACGGTGTCGGCGGCTTTCCAACTCGCAAACTGCCCGACTACCACGCGGTTGAGTGGCTTGCCGTCAATACTTTCGGGCGTCATCGAGACGGGGAGCTGGCTGTTAATAGCCCGGATTTTGGTGAGCTGATTCTGAGCATTCAGGGCGCTGCTGAAGGTGCCGGTCTGGACCACGAAAGCAGGCGTGGAGGCGGGAAGCGTAGCTGGCACGGCCGTTTTGGTGGTAGCTACCTCAGACATCTCGGGGTCAATGGTGTCGTTGAGCATCTCCGCTAGGTCATCGGGAGCATCCGTGGGGCCCAGGGGCGTCGTTTCGGGCACTATCTCGGCAATAACCGAAACGGCTCCTTGCTGGACGATGCCCAGGGGCCGGGCCGCTATTTCGGCTAGGTCGAGAATGCGCTGGTGGCGGAACGGGCCGCGGTCGGTAACACGCACGACGACCGATTTACCATTTTGGGGGTTAGTTACGCGCAGGCGGGTGTTGAAGGGCAGCGTCTTGTGGGCGGCCGTGTATTTATTGCGGTCAAACCGCTCGCCGCTGCTGGTACGCAGGCCTTGGTGCTGAATGCCGTACCACGAGGCCCGGCCCCGCAGCACGACGGCTTTCTTGCGGGTGGCAGCTACGGGAGCCTTATCGTTGTCGCGGAGCCGGGTGGCAAACGCGGTTTGGGGGAAGGCGAATGGCAAGGTCAGGAGCAGAGCAAACAGCCAACCGGCAAGAGGTAATCGGGAGGATCGAATCACGCTTTTAGACAATTGGTAAACAGCCAAAACTAGAGCGTCACTTTTTAGAGGAGATCAAGCCTCACGGGTGCTAGCTGTTACCAAGTATAATAAATTATATTTTTTGAATAAAACTTGTACAAAAATAATTTGTACTTCCGCTAGTAAAATGGCCTTTTGTGTTTCAGAAAGATGCTCTTAGTATTATTAAAAGAAGGCTCGTAGGGGCCAAAAAGAATGATATTATTTGATTGGTACAAAATTTTGTCATTGCCCCAAGACCTTGGCCAAAGCGGGGTTGCAAAAGTCATTAAATTTTGTTATTGAGATAACCTGCCTCCTGCGGGGAGATTTGCCGTACTTTGCCCTATGGATTTTGGCCGCCTTTCCGACCTGCGCGGCGTGGATTTCACGCTTCCTCCCGACCACCCCGAAACGGCCAATCTGCTGGCTCGTGCCCAGGCTACCGGGCCGCCCCAGCCCGCCATCTATGTGGGCTGCCCCATCTGGACCAATAAGGCTTGGCTGGGCTCTTATTTTCCGGCTGGCATTAAGGACGCCGACTACCTGCACCACTACGCCCGGCAGTTCAACAGTATCGAGCTGAACACCACCCACTACCGCATTCCCGACGCGCCCACCGTGCGCAAGTGGCGCGAGGCCGTGCCGCCGGGCTTCAAGTTCTGCCCCAAAATGCCCCAGAGCATCACCCACGAGCGGGAGCTATACAACGCTGACGAACTGACAACCGCCTTTTGCCGGGCTATCAGCGGACTTGAAGAATATTTAGGGATGGCCTTTCTACAATTGCCCCCCACGTTTGGGCCGGAGCATTTGCGCCGCCTGGAGCGCTACCTGCTGGACTTTCCTGCTTACGTGCCGCTGGCGGTGGAGCTGCGCCATCCGCGGTGGTTTGCTGATACCGGTCTGCGCGACACCGTATTTGCCTTGCTGGAAGCGCTGAACAAGACGCTGGTAATAACCGACGTGGCCGGCCGCCGCGACGTGCTCCATCAGCGCCTGACGACGCCCGTGGCCTTCATTCGCTTCAACGGCCACTGTCTCGGTAACAGCGACTACCGTCGCGCCGATGCCTGGGCCGAGCGCCTGGCCAGCTGGCTGAGCGCTAGTTTGCACACGGCCTATGTCTTTATTCACCAGAAGGATATCATGCACTCGCCGCTCTGGACGCAGTATTTTCTGGAGAAGCTGCGCACCTTGACGGGGCTCGAAATTGCCCCCCCGAAGGTTATTGTGCAGCCCGTGCAAGGGAGCTTGTTTTAAGCGTGGTTCAACGAAAGCCTCACCCCCCAGCCCCCTCTCCAGGGGGGAGAGGGGGAGCCAGGCGCTCGGCCTGCGCCGCACCTTCGGCTCGCGCCTCAGACACGCTACCTATAGTCGTGGTTTTTTTGCTTTTAATGGCTTTAAAGGTAGCGGTTGCAGCGGCGGCAGCCGACGTGGCCGCGGATAACCAGTCGTCTGGCTCTCCCCTCCCCCTAGGCTCTGCGCCTGAAGCAGACTGGGGGGCGAGGGGGGAGGCCCCTACCGCGTGAACGCCCCCAGCGAAGCCCCCGAAATCGTGGCCTTGGCACTGTCGGCGAACTGATAGTGGAGCTGGGGAATAGCCACGTTTTCCAGAATCAGCTGACTTTTGTGCCGGATTCCCAGGTTGGCGGCTGTGATGTGGTTGGTGGCCAGCAGGTGGAGAGTGGAACTGCTGCCAGGGCTCAGGCCGGCCACCGCCCGCAGCCGCCCAAGCGTATTGTCGGTGAGCTTTAGCAGGCTGGCGTTGTCCTGGCGCACCCACAGACTGTCCTGCGTAAATCCCGAGACCGTCACGCCGAAATTTGGAAAAGAGCCTAGGTCTTTGTCGATAGTCTGCTTGCCCTTAACCGAGTACACGGCATTGGTTGTCAGGGACGTTAGCCGCGGGCAGCTGATCATGACAGCGTAGGAGTTACCCGTAAAATCCTTGTCCTCGGCGAAGGCTACGTCCAGGCGCAGGCGTTGGCCAGTTTGCTTCACCTGTACGTACTCAGCAGCTTTTTTGTGTACCCACACCGCGTACGGGCCCGCCATAACTTTCACGTTCAGAATACTAGCCGGATTTATTTCCAGCGCATTAAAATCTTTTAGGTTCAGGGCGGTAAAATTCTTGTATGGGTCTTTATAAGTGCCTTTGCGGTACTCTGTTTTCAAAGCCATATTATAAGCCGCGAGCGAGGTAAGCAGAAACAGCAGAGCTGTCAGGAGTAATTTATTGCTAGTTTTCATGACTTAGTTTTCGGTGGGTGCGTAATGCTCGCTTTTAAATTGTTCGTAGCGGCGTTGCAATTCATCCAGACTTATATCCAGCAGAAAAACGTTACGGAAAAAATCCGGTAAATCCTGCTGCAAAAACCGCTCTTTGCGGTGGTGCTTAACTTTATTAACGGCATCGGCTGTTACAAAAAAACCGATGCCACGCTTATTATAAACCACTTCCTGGTTTTGCAAAAATTCGTAGGTGCGCATAACCGTATTTGGATTTACCTGAAGCTCGCTGGCTAAGTCGCGCACCGAGGGGATTTTATGGTCGGTGGACCACTTGCCCAGCAGGATATTCTCGCTCACGTAGCTGGCAATTTGCAGGTAGATGGCTTCATTTTCTCTGAATTCCATAGTCAGTCCTCCCTGCTTAAAGTTGCTTTTCCCTGATCCGGGCGTAGGCTGTTGCCCAAAAAAGCAAGGCTAATACGATGGGTACCAAAACAATGAGTCGCTGCTGCTGCTCCGGCAATTCCAGTGAATAATATTCTTTATCAACCTGGAAGCCCACATTCGTGAAAGGCGTCGCCACATGTAAATCCTGCTGGAAAATGGCTTCCAGAACCTGAAAATTCAGCGTAGTAAGCAGTCCTGCGAGCACCAAAAACACGAAGGCCGTTTTAATGAATTGCGTTTTGGTGAAGAAAATTGCCCCCCAGATGGCTACTGCGTGCAAAAAAGCATAAATAATGTAAGCACCATATACTTCCTGCTCGGCTGAGAAAACATTGAGTATCTCCTTCTCCTGACTATGCCATTCGTCGAGGTTTACAATCAGGGTGATTACCACATAAAAGCTGGCCGTAAAAACCACCGAAAAGATTAAAAAAGAATACAGCCATCCCACCAAATATTTTTCAAAGTGAGACGCCGGCAAGCTAAGCGCTGCTACTGCCTGATTTTTATTGCCCAGATTAGAAAAAATAGAACTCGTGAAAATAAAGCCTGAGCCTAATAAAAATAGGATAAAGAATATAGCTTGTTGTTGCGATACGATGGGCGAGCCGGATAAATAAGCAATAAAGCCCATTACCAGCGTCATACTTCCAATTAATACTCCAGTTGATAACGCATACTGCTTGAAATTTTCGACCGAGTGTTTTTTAAATAGTTGGCCAAAGCGACGAAAATTAAAATGATTTTTCATATTCCGGCTGATTTAAATGCTGAAGAACACTTGACTTATTGCTAATGAGCGCATTGAACAGCAGCTCCAGATCGACCCGGCTATAGCGCCCATCAGTATTGGGCAGAATGACCTGTTGGCCGCGCACGGAGTTCTCGGCATACAGCACGTCGAGCCCGTCGGTGGTAGAATGAGTAGTGAAGGTGAGCCGTTCGGCCACCTGGTCCAGCCCCTGATTCAGCACGATTTTGCGGTCGTGGAGCACGACTACCGTATCGATGAGGCTATCGAGGTCGCGCACTTGGTGGGTGGAGATGATCATGCAGCGCTCCTCGGTGAGGGCGGAGGCCATAATCTTGCGGAACTGTACTTTGGAGGGGATGTCGAGGCCGTTGGTGGGCTCATCCATCACGAACAGGCCGGTGTTGGTGGCCAGGCCAAAGGCGATCATGAACTTCTTTTGCTGCCCGAAGGAAAGCCGGTCCAGAATTGCCCCCCAGGGTACCTCAAACTCCCGCAGATACCGGTGCAGCTCGGCCTGCTGAAACTGGGGATAAAAGCCGGCCGTGTGCTTCACGAACTGCTCGGCGGTAAGTGCCGGCACATATATTTCTTCGGGCAGGAAGTACAGGTCTTCAAGCACCGATGGGAGCCTTTTGGCCGCAGGCTGGCCGTTGATTTGGCAAGTGCCCGCTTGCGGGAAGGCCAGGCCAATCATGTTTTTGAGCAGGGTAGACTTGCCCGCGCCGTTCTTGCCCAGTAAGCCATAAATATGCCCCCTGGTTAAGGACAAGTTGAGGTTTTCAAAGAGCAGGTATTTTTTGGAGTACCCAAAACTCATGTTGTGTACGTGCACCATCGGTTAATTGTCTTAGTGTATTACTTAACTAGTACACTACAAATGTAAACAAGTATCTGTCCTTTCAAATACTTTCTCACTGTTTATTTTCAGGAGGTCTGGGGGGCAAATTTTGCCCCCCAGACCTCCGTTGTTGCTCCGAAAAGTGTCCGTGACTTCGGCCTACTTTGGCTTTGGAATAAACAGAAAGGGCGTTTAGTGGTAGAGGAAGGAGTTGTTCTGAAAATAAAGACCAGATACGGGCCGCGAGGAACCGACCGGTGCGCCCCGAAAGTCGTATCTTGGAACTCCCTATTGTCAGCGCTTTTCGTTCTCGTTGCTTCGGTATGAAAGTATTGTCCTCTCTTCAGCTGGCCTTAGGGCTGGTATTTTCTGTCGTTATTACTCCGGCCTTCGCTCAAACCGTGAGCGTGGAGCCCGAAAGCCATTGTCTGATGCTGCCCCTCGATCCAACCAGCCGGGCGCAGGCCTCGGCGCTGGTGGTGGAGGGTGAGGTATTGGATGCCCGTAGCTTCTGGGACACCAGTCATCGTCGCATCTACACCGCCCACCGGGTGCGCGTTTTCAAGGTGTTCAAGGGCGCTGCCGCCGCCGAGCTAACCGTTATTACGGAAGGCGGAACCGTAGAGCTGAAGCGGCAGGAGCTGACCAATACTCTGCGTTTGTTTCCGGGCGAGCAAGGCGTCTTGTTTCTGTATCCGGCCCCGTTTGCTGGTATTGAGGCGGCGGGTCAGGCCTGGACGGCGTATGGCAGTGAGCAAGGCTTTATTCGCTACGATCTGACGAAGGCTTCGGCCTCGGAGCCCTTTCGGCAGTACCCTTTGGTGGGCCAGAACTTCTATGCTGATCTGAAGCTGACCACGGGCCAGCCTACGCTGGAAGTAGCGGCCAATCCAGTACTTACTGCCGTTCAGGCCCAGCGGACCCGACCAGCTGTAGCCGCCAAAGGCACCGCGCCTATTGTAGCGGGGCTCTCACCGCTCACTATCGCGGCCGGCATCAACGCCGTGCTCACCATCACTGGCACGGGCTTCGGGGCTACGCGCGGCACTGGCTTTGTCTCTTTTCTGAATGCCGATGATGGGGGCGAAACCCAGACCCGCGCCCAGACCGCCGACTATATAAGCTGGACTGATACCCGTATTCAGGTGCGGGTGCCCTCCAATGGTAACGTACCGGGCCTGCCCGATGGGACCATTCCGGCCCGTACTGCTCCCGCCGGTACGGGCCCCGTGCGCGTTACGACAGCGGAGCAGCTAGAAGGCATTAGCGGCATTCCGCTGACGGTAATATATGCGGTGAGTAATGTGGAGACCCAGGGTACCAACGAAATCGTGCGGCCGGGTCACATCAACCAGAATAGCAAGGGCGGCTATACGCTCCGCTTTGATTCGAGTCTGGCCGGCAATGCCGCGGCGGTAGCTGCTTTCCGGCGGGCTCTGGCTACCTGGCGCTGCCAAACGGGTATGAACTGGGAAGTGGGTGCCAACAGCACGAAGCGCGGCGCGGAGGAGAACGATGAAAATGTCATCGGCTTCGACTTTGGCACCGGCGAAAGCCAGTTGCCCGCGCGCGTGCTGGGCCGTACTACCAGCTATTACGAAGGGTGCCGCATCAGTAGCGGCCCCGTTTATTTCTGGGTTTCGGAAATTGATATGCAGCTCGATACGGAAACCTCCTGGCAGTTTGGGCCGGGCAATCCCTCGGCCAGCCAGATTGACTTTGAGTCGGTAATCGTCCACGAGCTGGGGCACGCTCACCAGCTTTCCCACGTAATCGCGCCCGCCGCCGTGATGCACTACGCCGTAGCGCGGGGCCGGCAAAACCGCCAGATAAATCCGGCGAGCGATATAATTGGGGGGCGTTTATTATTGCGCACCCGTAGCTTCGTGCCGCCCGCGTGCGGCAGCGTATCACCTATGCTGCCCGCGCCGCTTATCAGCGTGGACGCCAATGCCTTGGCCGGTATCGGCAGTCAGGTAAACTGGACGACGCAGGATGAGTGCTTTTTGCGGGAGTTTGTCATTGAGCGCGCCGCTGATACTACGGCCTGGCAACCACTAGCTACCGTGCAGCCCGGCAGCGCTGGGGGACAATACACCTACGTCGACCCAACACCGCTGCCGGGGCGCTCCTTCTACCGCCTGCGCGTACGCCGTCCCGATAATAGTCTGGATAATACGCTGCCCCAAGCAGTTACGGCCCTTGCCGGTGGCCCCGTCAAGGAAGGATTACAGCTTTTCCCCAATCCACTGGATGAAGGGCCCGCCAGCCTGCTGTATATAGGGGCCGCTACCGGCCAGCTTACCCTCGATATATATGATGCCGTAGGGCGCCGCCGTCGAACGGAACAGGTCAACTATCAATCGGGTCGGCCTTTTTTCCTGAACCTCACCGATCTGCGGTCGGGCTGGTACATCGTGCGCTGGCGCGACCAAACGGGCAAAACGGGCTCCCTTAATTTTGTACGTTCCACGAACGAGTAGCTGAGCCGTATCAAAGGCCAGAGACGTGTAAGTCTCTAAAATACAAGAGCTACCGTGCCCGGCCCAAACCGCAGGTTGCTGAGCAGGGGATAAAGGCGTTGGGTTGCGTGGCTGTGATGAGCCGCGAACATGACACCATCAAAAGCCAACAAAAAGCCCCCCTGAAGCAACAACGACTGGCCATAGCCCTTCAGCTGGTCTTGTCGGCGCTGAGTAGGGCGGGTGCGGGCACGCTCTTTCAGGTAGAAGCCTCCCATGATGTAGGCAGCATCCAAACCGGTGTTCAGCAGGTAAATGTTTTCGGTGCGCAGCTGGGCTTTCGTGGTGGCGGCCCGGTCGGAGGAGGGAGCACGGGAGGAGCCCAAGAAGGAAACCCCGGCCAGGGCCAGATTGACAGCTCCCCAGCCCACATTCATCTGATGAAAGTATTTCTCCGAGCCAGTGGTCGCAAAGTACCGTGCTCCGCTGGCTCCTACGTTGCTTACCGCCCAAGCCCCCAATACATACATTCCGCGCCGATCTAGGGCTGCGCGCTCAGCATCGAAAATAGCCGTTGGTGCTTCCTGAGAGGTGTTCTGGGCTAGCAGCTTCAATGGTAAGCAAGCAAAAACAAGTAGCCAGGATCGGAAGTGCATAGGTAAGGGGCATCGTGAGCACTCATGGGAAGAAAGACAGGAAGTAGCGCCTTCTGCTACGGAAAGGCAGAAAAGTCACTCAAAAAAGCCCCCCAGAGGCTAACGCTGCCTTTTAGCGCTCCAGCAGCATGGCCCCGTATGAATAGCCACCACCAAAAACGGTGATGATAATTCGTTCGCCGGGCCGCAGACGGGAGTGATATTCGGCCAGCGCGATGGCGGCCCCCGCGCAGCCGGTATTGCCCAGGTCCTGAATGTTGGAAATGGCGCGCTCCGGCGGTAAACCCAGGGCCTGCACTACATTCCTGGTGATGCGCAGGTTGGCCTGGTGCGGAATCAGGTAAGTCACATCATTGACTTCCAGATTGTTGCGCTCCAATACCTCGCTGGTAACGCGGGCCATGTACTGGCAGGCGTGGGTGAACACGTCGCGGCCATGCGGCATCACGATACCCTTCTCTACGGGCTTGAGCGTGACGGCGGTATCGGCTTTGCCTACGTGGGCGGCGCCGCCGGTACGCAGGTCTACTATACGTAAGTCGCTGTCAGCCAGGCGTTCTTTGCTGATGAGCAAGGCCGCCGCGCCATCGCCCCAAAGGTGGCCGGCTATGGTATCTTCCTCGTTGTTGTACGCGGTATTATGCTCCGACACTACTACTAAAGCCCTGGTAGCCTTGTTCATAGCAAAGTAGCCCTCCACAATTTCCACGGCATTCAGCAACGACGAGCAGGCCGAGGAAATACTCACCACCGGAATATCCGCTACGCCCAGCTCGCGCTGCACGGCGTGCGCCAGGGTATAGATGGTATCGTGGGGGGTATAAGTGGCACCCACGATGAGGTCGATGCTATCGGCGGCAATGGCGGGCACGGCGGCCAGTACGCGGCGCGTGACCTCGGTGGCCATGGTATTGGTGTTTTCGCCAGGAGCAGCCTTGCGACGCTCCCGAATGCCGGTGCGCTCAATAATCCAGTCGTGGGAAAGCCCGTTTAAGCGGGTAAAATGCTCGTTGGTAATAACCTGGGTGGGCACATACGCCGCTACTTGATGAATGTACACGGGTGGAATGGGGCTGGATGAGGGCAGTAAATGAGGCTGCAAGTTACGGCGCTGCCAGAGAACGTACCATAAAATGGCATCATGGCCCGTACTTTGTGCGCCCATTTAACGTTCAAACAGCCTTCGCGGGTCGGAGTTCCGCCGCCACAGTAATAATAATATGATGTTTTTTCTTTACACACGCGTGGTTTTCACGGCCTTGCTGATGCTTATGACCCTGGCTGCCAGCGCCCAGAAATACCGGACAGCCGCTGGTCTGCGTGTTGGCAGAGACAACTTTGGCGTAACGGTCCAGCAGAAAATATTTGAAAGAACAACCCTGGAAGGCATTGGCCTGATCGGCACCCGCGAGGTAAGCGCCACACTGCTGGCTGAGCAGCATTTTGGTCTGTTGGGTAAAAGCCTGAATTATTACCTTGGTGCGGGTGCCCACATCGGTACCCAAAAAGACGATGGTGGCTTCGGCGGCTTCGACGGTATTGCGGGCGTGGAGTACAAAATCGCCTTTGTGCCCGTGGTGCTTTCCCTGGATATAAAGCCCAGCGTGGAAATCAGCAGCGACGACTGGTTCCGGTTTCCGGCGGCCTTATCGGTGCGCTATATTCTGATTAAAGACAAAAAGGAAGGTTTTCTGAACGGCGTCTTTGGCGATGGGGATGACCGGGATGATCGCCGCCGCCAGCGGGAGCGCGACCAGAAAAAGCGCGACCGGAATAAAGACGACTCTCCCCGCCGCGGTCTATTCGATTTTTAAGTAAAGCTGCGGCCCACTACAGCATGAACACGCTGACCAGCGCCGAGGCCACCATAGAAATGCCTAGTACCAAACCATAGGTAACGATCATCAGAAGCACTTTGGCAAGGGTTTTAGGCCACGGCTGCCCAAAATTGTTGCGGAGAGCCAGGTAAAAATATACGGCTGGCAGGAAGAAGAGTACCGGCTCAAACCAGTCATTAAGGTGCAGGTAGTGGCACATAGGGCATTCGTTTTCCCTCCAGAAAGCGCTTCGTAAGCTCGCCAGGCTTGAACAGCAGCAGCTTAGCCGTGCGAAATACTTTGCCGTCGAAGTGAAATAGCCCTTCCAGGGTTTCCTCCAGCACATGCCCCGCGGAGAGGCTGAGCTCATGATTCTGCTGGCCGCAGCGGGGGCAGAATTCGTTGGGACGATCGGGGGGAAAGGTGTAGTGGCAATTAGCGCAAGCCGGGAGTTTAGTAGCTGTATGAGCCATAAGCAGACAAATAAATGGTTAGGCCGCAAGCCACGGAAATTTTGGACACAAGCACGAGCTTTTAATGTAACTCACTGTATAGCTTCTTAGGATTTTTATGAATCAAAAAAGCCCCCCAGAAATCATCTGGGGGGCTTTTTTGGGCTTTGGCATAACAATCTTAGCTGCTGCGTACCCGGCCGCTGCCAGCCGTAGAAGCATTTATCTGGGGCTTGCCCGTTACGTACACATTGCCGGAGCCGGCCAGGCTGGCGTCCAGGGTTTTGGTGACTTCGATGCGGCAGTTGCCCGAGCCGCTGATGCTCACGCGGCTGGTTTCGCTACGCATGTTGGGCGCATCTACCTGGCCTGAGCCACTGATGCTTACTTCGTGACGCGGACTGGTGCCCGACATAGCTATCACACCTGAACCCGATACCGATGACTTCAAGCGGTTGGCCTGCACCCGGCTCAGCTTCATGCGGCCCGAGCCGCTCACCGAAAGCTGCAAATCGTCGCTCTTAATTGGGTCAGCGGCCGACAGGGAACCCGAGCCGCTTACGCCCAGGGCTTCAATGGTGGGCATCGTGACGTAGACCGTTACGGGCCCTTTGAAGTTGTATGACGACCAGCTGAGGCCCGCGCCTTTCTTTTCTTGTTTGGTGCCCACGCGCAGCTTGCCGTTGGTCACGATGGTTTCAATGTGCGATAAGTCTTCAGGCGCGGCGTCTACCTCTACTTTTTGGGCGCTGCCCTGGCGTAATACAATAGTAAGCGAGCCCGTCAGATTGAGTTGTGTGAAAGCCGGCACGTTGCGCACCTCACGCTCCGCGCTTGGCACCAGCCGAAAAGCCGACAGCACGAACAGGGCCGCCAGCAGGGGAAGAAAGAACAAGCGTAGGTTTTTCATGGCACTCAGGATGGGTGAAAGGTTGGACATCAGCCATAAGATGAATAAGGTACACGAACCGTTGCCTCCCGCTTAAAGTAAGCGGGGTGGTGTACCCAAAATCACGGAAATAATGTCGCTTTTGATGCCTTAGTTCCACACAAAAAGCTTCCCAGCTCAGTTAGAACAAGCTTTTATGGGAAAAATAAAAAATTGTTAAAGCGCTTTTTGTTCATGAATTACACTGGTGCTTCGCTGCAAATAACCTGAGCCCCACTGACGCAAGGCATCGAGCAGGGGCTGAATGAGCTGACCCTGCTGCGTGAGGTGATACTCCACTTTGGGGGGCACCTGCTGAAATACGGTGCGGGTCAGGATACCGTCCAGCTCCAGCTCGCGCAGCTCCTGAATCAGCATTTTCTCCGTGATTTCAGGGATGGCGCGGCGCAGCTCACCGTAGCGCCGCGGACCGTGCAGGAGATAGGAGAGAATCAGGAGCTTCCATTTGCCCCCCAGCACGTTCATGGTTGTGCGTACGGGGCACAGGTTCAGCGTGTTGGTTGGGGTGGTTCCTTGCCACTCAGCTTCCGCCTGTTGTTGTTTTGTTATTCTAGACATAAATTTTCGCGCTGATTATCAATGATTCTAACTAAATAGTAAGTGCCCTACTTTTTGGTAGGTACTTGCTAAAAGCGAAGTTAGGAGGTTGCTTTGAATAAAAGATGGTAACCGTCATTTACTCATCCTGAAAATTAACTGATCAACTCCCAAAACAATTACTCTTATGGCTACTTCCCAACACATTGTGGTGACCGGCGCGACCGGCAACATTGGCTCCCGTCTGGTGCATTACTTATTGGAGCGCGGCCACCGCGTCACGGCCGTGGCTCGCTCCCAGGAAAAGCTTCAGCCCCTGCAAGCGGCTGGCGCCGACATCCGGCCCGGCGACTTGGCCGATACCGCTTTTCTGACCGAAGTGCTGCGCCCCGCCGATGCCGCCTTTCTGATGATTCCGCCTAATTTGGCTGCGCCCGATAATCTGGCGTACCAGGCCGAAGTGGGCAAAAACATGGTGCAGGCTGTGCGCGCCGCGGGCCTGAAACGCGCCGTGCATTTGAGCAGCATTGGCGCCAATCTGCCGGCCGGCACCGGCCCCGTGGTAGGTCTGCATCACCAGGAAGCTCGCCTCAACGCCATTGAAGGCCTGCATGTGGTGCACCTGCGCCCGGCCTACTTCATGGAAAACCTGCTGGCCAACCTGCCCCTGATTCAGCACATGAACATCGCGGGCTCGGCCCTGCGCCCCGACTTAGCGTTCCCCATGATTGCTACCCAGGACATTGCCGCCCGCGCTGCCGCCGCCTTCGCCGCTGACTTGCCCAACCATTCCGCACATCTGCTGCTCGGCCCCCGCGACTACACGATGGCCGAGGCCACCCACGCCATCGGCCAGGCCATTGAAAAGCCGCAGCTGCCCTACGTGCCCTTCTCCTATGACGATGCCAAAAAAGGGATGCTTCAAGGTGGACTATCAGAGAGCATGGCTACGCTCTACGATGAGATGACGCGCAACATGAACGAGGAAAAAATAATGGTGCATGAGCAGCGCACTCCCGAAAATACCACGCCCACTACCATAGAGACCTTTGCGCAACAGGTGTTTGCACCCAGCTACCAGCACGTAAGCAGTAGCGCTCAGCCAGCGGCTTAAGCTGTTGCGTTACGAACAGCGCTATTGCTTTAAGTTAAAAAAGCCCCCAGATTTGTTTTGGGGGGCTTTTTTTAACTGGACAGCTCGTGTAGCACCCGCATTGCCTCCTCGGCGCGGTCGGTGGGCACGAAAAGGTGGTCATGGTAAAAGGCCGACACGGCATTGACGCTGATGCCGTGAGCGGCAAGCGCACCCGTGATGCGCGCCAGAAACCCCACTGCCTCCAGGCTGGAATGCACGTTTAGCGTAATCATACAGCACGGATAGCTGTACGGCAGCCCCGTCTGCTCAGCTGTCGCCTTTGGCACAATGGCGGTCAGCCCTTCCGCCTCCCGAAACGTGCCCACCGGCGTCAGCTCCGCTGGTAGCGGCTCACCCGGCGGCAGCGTGCAAAACACGTACTCGTCCGGCAGCAGCACGGGCTGCATGCCGCGTAGCAGCTGATCCAGATTCTGTTCGCCGGTCATTTGTAGCAGTTCAATAGTATAAACGCGGCCCTACTGAGCAAAGCCAAGCATCTGGCTCGCCGCGGTAGGGAAGTTAGTACTTCCGCCTCAACACGCGGGATGCTTCCTGGCGGGACGCTAGATAAGCATGGCCGTCTAAAAAGGCTCCCACGGGCATCCCGACCTACATTAGACTCATACTGCTGTCACGTTTATCGTTTCGGCGCGTACCTTGGGCTGCTATGCCACTCAAGATGCTTGTTCTGCTCAACTTTGCCCTGGCGGCGTACCTCACGGGTCTTATCTGGACAGTGCAGCTCGTGCACTATCCCAGCTTCGCCTTCGTCGGGGCCGATAAGTTTGTGGCTTTTCATCGGGCGCACTCCACACGCATGGGCTGGGTGGTCATGGCCCCGATGGTGGCGGAACTGGGGCTAGCGGTGTGGCTGGCCTGGCAAGGACGGGCGCTGGGGGGCATTGTGTGGTGGAGCCTGGCGCTGACGCTCCTTATCTGGGCGGTTACGTTTTTTGTCTCCGTGCCCTTTCACAACCGCCTCGCCCAAGGCTTCGATTATATTGCCATCGATGGGCTGGTGCGTACCAACTGGCTGCGTACCCTGGCCTGGACGGCGCGCTGCCTGCTGCTTGGTTATTTGCTTTGGCGGCTATTGTAGCTGCAAGCTAAGTTTCATTTCACCTACTGACATCTACCAGAATCAAATGCTTCCGCCCGCCGAACACTTCTGGCCCGAGCTTCAAGTCCAAACCAGCCGCAGTAGTGGTCCTGGGGGGCAAAATGTAAACAAAGTTGAGTCTAGGGTAGAGCTGCGGTGGCATGTAGCAACCTCACTGTTACTCACCGACGAGCAGAAGGAAACGCTGCTTCAGAAGCTGGAAAGGCAGCTTACGGCCGAGGGATATTTATTAATAACTGCCCAGGAAGAGCGCAGCCAGCTGCGCAACAAGGAAATCGCTCTCCAGAAATTTCACGATCTGCTCAAGCGCACTTTGCACAAGCCTAAAGCCCGCAAAGCTACCAAGCCCAGCAAAGGCGCCGTGCGCAAGCGACTGGAAACCAAGAAGAAGCACAGCGAGAAAAAGGCGAACCGCCGACTGGATATGTAAGGCAATGAGCCCCTGCTTCTATTGTTTAGCCAGCTAAAAAAGCCCCCCAGACCCACGAAATCACCTTGCTAAATCCAGCCTTTGCGTTTAAACCAGGAATAGATGCCGATGGAAATGAGCACCATGGCCGCCATGGCACCCGGATAGCCCAGTTTCCAGGTCAGCTCGGGCATGTATTCGAAGTTCATCCCGTAGATGCCCGCGATAAAAGTCAGGGGCAGAAAAAAGGCTGAAAACACCGTCAGTACACGCATTGCCTCGTTCGTGCGCTGCGACGACAATGACAGATACAGGTTCATGAGGTTGGTGGCCGCGCCGTCGAGCTGCTGATAAAGAGTTTCCACTTTCACCTGCAAATCCTGCGTGTCCTGCATCAGGGTGGTATCGTCGGTGGCCGACTGACGGCGGAGCATGGTCAGGATGTCGCGGGTAAGCAGCAGAAGCTGTTTGGCGGCCGAGGCTTTGCGTTTCAGAAAGTACAGGCCCTGTAGGGTATTCGGCACCTCACGCTTCAGAAATATATCCGCTTCGTAGTTGTCCAGCTCCCTGGTCAGGGTGAGGGCCGGCTGTACGTAGCTATTAAGGGCATAGCGCACAATATGAATAGCTATTTCGGCCGGCGAATTACACTCGCGGCCGGGAGCGCAGGCTACGTTTTTCAACTGGCTTAGTACCGGGTGAGAGCGCCGATGTACGGTAATTAAGTAGTCGGTGGCGTAGAAAATGGCAATCTTGGTACTCAGCTCCTGAATGGTGTCGGCCTCGTTGTTTTTGGGCGTGACAAATACCCGTAACATGATGAAATTCAGGCCGTCATTGGCCTCAAACTTAGGCAAATGGGTAGACTCCAGACAGTCGCGCACTAAAGCATCGGGCAGTTCGTACTGCTCAGCCACGGCATGCAGTTCAGCCACGGCCGGATTTGTAATGTCGAGCCAGTCAAATTGACTGCTTTTCTGGGTAAGAAGCTGTTCAGTCATAGTCACTAGAAAGGAAGCGTAGCCAGCGTCCGGTACTGTAGTGGCTGTGAATGACTACATACGGCTTAGAGCAGCGTTCCGCTCAAAAACAGCAAGGCAAACGAGAAGTAAATCACGAGCCCCGTCACATCCACCAGCGTAGCCACGAAAGGTGCCGATGAAGTAGCCGGATCGGCGCCAAGGCGCTTGAGCAGCAGAGGCAGCATAGAGCCGCACAACGAACCCCACAGCACGATGCCGACCAGCGAAAAGCCGACGGTGAACCCAATTTGCCAGTAGTATTCGCCGTATTCATTGGGGTAGAGGCGCGACCACAACAGAATACGCAGCAGGCCAACCACCCCCAAAATGCCCCCCAGCATCAGCCCCGTAGCCAATTCGCGGCGCATGACGCGCCACCATTCGCTTAGATTCAGCTCGCCCAGCGACATGGCCCGGATAATAAGCGAAGTAGCCTGAGAGCCCGCGTTGCCGCCCGCGCTGATGATGAGCGGAATAAAAAGCGCCAGCACCACGGCTTTGGCTATTTCCTCCTCAAAATAGCCCATGGCCGTAGCCGTAAACATCTCCCCGATAAGCAGAATGACCAGCCAGCCGGCCCGCTTGCGCACCATGCCCATCAGCGGAATGCTGAGGTAAGGCTCGTCGAGGGCCTGGGAGCCGCCAAGCTTCTGGATGTCTTCGGTGTCTTCTTCCTCCCGAATGTCGAGAATATCGTCGATGGTTACGATGCCGAAGAGCACGCCCTCATCATTGGTGACGGGCAGCGCCACCCGGTCGTTTTTGCGGAACACTTCAATGGCTTCCTCCTGGTCCTGCATGATTTGGAGGTGCACGAAGCGGCGGTCCATCAGTTCGCTTACCTGCTTGCTGGGGTCGGCCAGCAAAACTTCCCGAATACTGATGTCATCGATGAGCACGCCGCGTCCGTCGGTGACGTACAGCACACTTATCGTTTCCGATTGCCCCCCGTGCCGCCGAATATAGTCGAGCACCTGCTGCACCGTCCAGCTCTCGCGAATGGCGATGTAGTCGGGTGTCATCAGGCGGCCCACGCTATACTCGGGGTAGCCCAGCAGCTCCAGCGTCACCTTGCGCTCGGGCTCCGAGAGGGTCTGAATCAGCTCCTTTACAAAGTCGTCGGGCAGAAACTCCAGCAGGGCCGTCCGGTCATCCGGCGACATCTCGTTCAGGATATCCGAGATTTTATCTTGACTTAGATTGGCCAGAAAGTGCCGCTGCACGTCTATTTCCAGGTATTCAAATACCTGGGTGGCCAGCTGCAAGGGCAGCAGCCGGAAAATAATCAGCTGTTCGCGTTCCTCTTCCTCTTCAATCAGCTCCACCACTTCGGCGGGCTCAAACTTCTTGAGCAGTTCCTTTAGTTTAAAAAATTCGCCCTCCTGAATCAGGGACGTAATCTGGTCGGTGGTCGGGTGCTGATTCATGAACAACTAAGAGGAGTGCTGCTTCGCTAGGCAAGGATGAGTTAGTGAGAATTGGCCCCCAAAATTAGCCTAAAAAAACGGCCCCATAGCTAGCGCTACGCTAATTCTGAGTGGGGTTGGGTGGAGCAGAAAACTGAGCGGCGCGCAACTCCTGTCGAAGCAGGTGCAGCTCGGCGTGCAGAGCTGCTACCTGAGCTGCTCCGGCCAGCTCGGCTTCGGGGCTTTCGGCGTCGCGGCCCATAAAAAAAGAAGCCAGCGTGGCCGTGAAGTAGCCAAACACCGCGAAGCCATAGAGGGCCAGCAGAAAGCATAATGTTCGGCCTTCCAGGGTTTGGGGCCAATATTCGCTGCCCAGGCTGGTAAGCAGCATGGCTGTCCACCACAGCGCGTCGGCGTAAGTGCGCAGGCCGCCCTCTACCTTGTTTTCGAAGGCATACATGCCAGCTGCTCCCAGAAACAAGACTACGCCCGTAAGCGCCGCCACGTAACCCGCGCCGCGGCGGCCGAAGCTGCTCGATAAGGCCCGCATTCCCCGGTTCAGGGAGCCGACTACTTTTACCAGTCGGAGCCCGCGCACGGCCCGCGTCGCCCGAAACACGCGCACCACCCGCGCCAGTCGAAACAGCCGTAAGGCCGGCACCAGCAAGGAGATAATGGTAATGACATTGCTTTTCAGAAAAGGCCATTTCCGGGGTGCCAAGATGAATTTGAGGAGAAAATCGAGAATGAAGATTACCCAGATTGTCGTGCCCAATAGCTCCAGTGCCGGCGAAAGGCCCCAGATCAGCTCAACGCCTAGCAGAGCTAACCACGCAAAGCCCAGCACCAGCATAGGCGTTTCGAGCCAGTCGGTGAATTGTTGCAAAAGTTCAAGGCGCTCCCGTTGGAGCTGCTTCTTTTCGGACGCGGGAGTAGGAGCGGAGGACATAGGCGGGGCAGAAACGTAGGAAACTGTTCCTCCATACGCCCTCATCTTAGCCAAGTTGACGTATGCGTGAGGGCGAAAAAAAGCTTTTGCCAATATTCCGGCTGATTATGGAAACCCACAGCCCTTGAACGTCAAAAAAGCCCCCCAGCTTTGTAGGGGATAAAAAAGAATGAAATCCGTCGGTGCCCGTCCCATATTTATTGAGTAACTACTCCTTAATTATTGCTTCATCATGCCCAGAAAATCACCTCTCGGAACGCTTGTGGCCTTGGGCGGCGGCGACGACGACGCCATGCTGGCCATGCTCACCGATATGCTGCCCGCGCCTACCGCCCCGGTCGAGATTGTGACTACCGCCTCCAGCAACCCCGGCCGTAGCAGCCGAGGCTATCAGGATAGCCTCCACGACCTGGGCTGCCGCTCGGTGCACCATCTGCGGGCAGATGAGCGCCATCCCGCCGATACCGAGGAAAACCTGAAACGCCTGGAGCGGGCCGCTATGGTGTTTTTTACCGGCGGCGACCAGGAGCGCATCACGGAGTTCTGGCAACAAACCCGCGCTCTGGCCGTGCTGGCCGACCGCTACCGCCACGACGCGGCCTTCATTGTGGCTGGTACCAGCGCCGGCGCGGCCGTGCTGCCCGATTGTATGATTGTGGAAGGCCATGGCGCCCGCTCCCTCACCAAAGGCGGGCTACGCACGGCCACCGGTCTGGGTTTGTTAGGCGAAGTATATCTGGATCAGCACTTTGCTGAAAGGGGCCGTTTCAGCCGCCTAGCTCACGCCGTGGTGCAGCATCCTATGCGTCTTGGTTTGGGTCTGGGCCAGGAAACGGGCATTATCGTGCGGGGCGGCCAGGAGGCTGAAGTGTTTGGCGATGGGGTGGTAATGGTCGTGGATGGGCAGCACCTGCACGGCAGCAATCTGGGCCGCATTGGGCGGGGCGAGCCGATAGCCGGTCAGGATTTGCGCGTGCATGTGCTGGTAAGCGGCCAGCGCCTGAATTTGCACAGCCGGCAAGTAGTAGGCAATCAGTAGCGGTTATTGCTGATTTGCCCCCAGTGAATGGTTAGTAGCAAATTGTTAAAAGTTTATAGCGTCCTGTAAACTACTCGGCACGCCTACTAATTTGATTAATTTTTCTACTTACATTTAGTCCCATAAACCGCAAATTCTCACTCATTCCTCTTTTTTTATGAAGTTAAAATCTCTACTCCTAGTGAGTGGTGCGCTACTTACGGGTACTGCGGCCTCGGCGGGTGGCTATCAGGTAACGCTGGCCGGGCAGAAAAACAACGGCATGGGCGGCGTTGGCGTCGGCTTATCACTCGACCAGGCTGCTATGTTCTACAATCCGGGTGCGCTGGCAATGGTGCGCGAGCGGGGCGTACAGGTGGGAGTCAATGCTACGTTTGCCCGCTCAGCTTTCGTGGCCGAAGGAGGAAATACCCAGCGTGAGCTACGCAATTCGGTGGTGACGCCTTTCAACCTGTACGCGAGCTTTGGCCCGGCGGAAGGCAAGTTTCGGGCGGGCATCGCGGTGTACACGCCATTTGGCAGCACCCTGAAGTATGCCGATGGCTGGGAGGGCCGCACGGCCCTGACCGAGATTGAGCTACAATCTATTTATGTGCAGCCAACTATTAGCTACGCCATCACGGACAAAATCAGTGTGGGCGCGGGCCTGACCGTATTGGCCTACGGTGCCGTAAACCTGCAGCGCGATGTGCCTTTGCCGGATTCCTTTGGTCATATTGAGCTGGATGGCGAGGCGGAGCGCAAAGTCGGTTTTAACGCGGGTATCTTCTTCAAGCCATCCGAGAAGTTTAGCTTAGGCCTGAACTATCGCTCAAAGATTGATGCCGAGGTAAAAGACGGCGACGTTACGTTTACCGGCATCGATCCTAACTCGGCATTTGCTGCCCGTTTCCCCAACACCAAATTCAGCGCCACCCTACCCTTGATTGCTACCACCAGCCTGGGTATCGGCATCATGCCCACTGAAAAACTGACTATTGGGTTGGATGTCAACTATGCTGAGTGGAGCGAGTACAAAACCCTTGAGTTCACGTTTGCTGACCCTATCAACGGCTCTAATACCAGCGTGTCGAAGCGTAACTACGAAGATGCTCTCACTTTTCGCCTTGGGGGGCAATATAAGATAACGGAAGGCCTGACCGTCCGCGCTGGTGGTGCTTATGATGAGTCGCCGGTGCGCAATGGCTACGTAACGCCCGAAACGCCTGACGCCAACCGCGTCAGCGGTACTATTGGTGCTTCCTACGCCTTCGGCAAACTAGGCGTAGATTTCTCCACCCAGTTTGTAAGTATTTCCAAGCGCAGCCAGACGCAAAGCCAACTGATTGCCAATGGCACCCAAGACCGCGTAGCGGGCACCTACAAAACCACCATCGTCATTCCAGGTATTGGCCTGAACTACTCCTTCTAACTCTTTGCCTTGCTTGTTTCTATATGAATACTTTTCTGTTTCGCAAGTTTGCGCCCTTTGTGGCGCTGCTGGGGTTAACGCTCACTAGCTGTCAGCCAGACCTCGAGAATGATATTAAGCCGAGCAAAGGGACGGCTGATTTTACTACATATATAGCCGTTGGTAATTCGCTAACAGCTGGTGTCTCAAACAGTGGCTTAACCTTAGAAGGCCAACAAAACTCTTTCCCGGCCCTGCTAGCTCAACAGTTCCGTGCTGTAGGTGGAGGAGAATTTGCTCAACCTCTTTTTAGTCAAAATGCTGCAAATGGTAGTGGTGAATTAGTTATCACTGGCTTTAGCTCAAGCGGTTCCCCATCGATAAATCCAGAAGTAAGGGTAAATAATCAATTCGTTCCTGTTGAGCAATTTGCACCCGGCCGGGCTTTCGTAGCTGCTGGTTCACCACTGTTGGAGCGGTATACGGGTACTGGTAATCAAAATTTGGGTGTGCCGTATTTGCGCGTGGCTGAAATCACGACGGCAAACTACGGTCGGTATACACCACCAACTCCGCCGTCGACTACTACTCCGTCAGTCATCACGCCTAATGCCACGCCTACTTTTAATTCGTATTTTGAGCGCTTGCTATCAGGCACCGACTCTAAGACCTATCTGCAATACGTTGAGGAAAGAGTAGCAACACTAAAGCCTACCTTTTTCACGAACGCGCTTGGCAACAATGATGTGTTACGCTATGCCACTTCGGGTGGAGCTGGTACTCCGCTTACCACAGTCGCTGATTTCACTACTAAATACAATCAGCTGATAGACGCTTTGACGGCAACCGGCGCAAAGGGAGTAGTGACTACTATTCCTAACGTAGTGAGCCTTCCCTACTTCACAACCGTCCCAACGGCTGGTGTTATTGCGCAGATAAATGCTACGCCTATTCCGGCCACTCTGGTGCCTCTGATTGCGGCTCAGCTAGGGTTGCCTGCTGGGTCGCCGCTACCCACGGGTACTCGCTTTGCCTTGTATGTGCGCACCGGAGCAGCGGCCACCGATGTGCGGCTAGCGACGCCTACCGACTTACTGCTTTTGACGGCGAGTGGTTTTATTAATTCTGCTCCAGTAGCTCCTGGCGTATTTCCCGGCGGCATCGGCCTAGAAATTCCTGGCGCACCAGCCGCCACGGCGAGGGCGCTTGCCGTTAGTTCCAATGCAGTGCCCAATAGCCTGGTGCTTGACGCTACGGAAGCTGCTTCGGTCGCCACTCGTACAGGACAACTGAACGCTGTTATAGTTGCTAGCGCACAACGCAAAGGATTAGCTGTATTTGATGGGAATAACTACTTCGATAGAGTCGCGCGTAACGGCGTTTTCAGTAACGGGGTGAATAATAGTGCAAGCTTTGTTACGGGTAATTTCAATTCCTTAGATGGTGTTCATCCAACCCCACGAGGTTATGCATTGATCGCAAACGAGTTGATCCGGGTTATCAACCAGCAGTATGGCGCCTCTGTACCGACATTGAATCCCAATGATTACCGGGGCGTTAAATTCCCATAGTTCCTCTTCATTACCATTAAAAAAGCTCTCTCTCGT
>NZ_FWWW01000026.1 GCF_900176135.1 Hymenobacter roseosalivarius DSM 11622
TATTTCTTACCGTAGAAATACGCCGGCACACCACGCACGCCAGGTTCCACGGTAAACAAGTTTCCACCCAGCGGAAACTGCTGTTGTTGCTCCCGCGTGAAGCCGTGGCGGGCCGTGGTGATGTAAAGAGTTTCCAGCCCGGGGCCGCCAAAGGCGCAAGAGGAAGTAAACGGCGCGGCCACCTCAATTACCTGGAGTAGCGCGCCGGTTTGGGGGTCGTAGCGGTGCACCGACCCGCCACACCAAAGCGCCACCCACAGTTTGCCCTCTGCGTCGATGGTCATGCCATCAGGGGAGGCCAGCCCTTCGGGGATGCGCACGATGACTTTCGGATTGGCAATGCTGCCGGTAGCGTCATCATAATCAAACGCCTGCACCGTGAGGGTGGGCGTGTCGATGTAATACATGGTGGCGTGGTCCAGGGACCAGGCAATACCGTTGGAATTGGTGATGTCGCGCAGCATCACGTGCAGGCTGCCATCGGGGTCAAAGCGGTAGAGTGTGCCGGCGTGGGGCTCTTGCTCTAGGTGAAACGTGCCCACCCAAAAACGGCCGGCGGGGTCGCATTTGCCGTCGTTGAAGCGCAGGTTGGGGTCGGTGAGGGGGTTAACCAGGAGCTTGAGGTGGCCGGTGCACAGGTCGAGCTCGTGAATGCCGGTTTGCAAGGCCAGCAGCACGTTGCCGTTGTACATCGGCACCACCGTGCCCACCCGCACGACCGTCGGAAAACAGATATCCTGCCGGGTAGCCGGGTCGAACACATGAAAGGCGTGGCCCTCAATGTCGACCCAATACAGCTGCTGGGTGTCGGGGTTCCACAGGGCCCCTTCGCCTAGGGCCGCTTGCGCATGCAGAATGGAGTGTGCTTCCATGTTACCGCGGCGTTATTGGGCGTGGGGCTGGTGGAGGGCGCTGTGGTTGAGCACTGCCAATTGCCCCCCCAGAGTGACTTCTACGGCCATTTTCGTCTCGATGGGGCATTTATCGGCGATGCCCAGCATGCGCAACGCGGCGCTGTAATGGTCTAGTAACACGGCCTCACCGGCCAGCATGATGCTGGCGGGCAAGTTGTTCAGCAAGTCCTGGCACTCGCTGCCAATCACCAGCCCGCTCAGGTAAAAATAATTTTCCTGCTTGCTGGCTTTCTTAAATAAGTCGTTGGTGCGCACCAAAAACGCATTGTGCAGCAGGTTGGCTCGCTGGCTGGCTTGCACCCCCTTTTCGAACCATTGCCGATTGTTTCCCTCCCCCAGGTGGCCGCCTTCTTCCACGGAGACGGCCAGAATGCTTTTCTTCGACAAAAGCGAAAAAAGCTCCCCCGTCATGTAGGTTTTGAACGACACGGCCCGGCCATCGCGCACCAGCACATGCTTGGCGTGCGTGCCGGGGTGCAGGAAAAGTTGCGCCGCCGCCGTGGTTTCAAAGCGGCAACCAACCAGTTGCACTTCCTCGCCGCGCATCACGTCGTCCTTACTTTTGATGCCCGAAACCAGCAGCACCGGGTGCTTGAAGTCGTTGGTAGGCTCAAGGATTTCAGTCGTCAAATCCGAGCCATCGGTGGCGAAGGGCAGCGGTTTATACGGCAGCTCCATCATGCCCACGGTAGAAGATGCCATCCCGGAAACCACCACTGGAACCTCATGAAGTGAGGTTTCAACGGCTTCTTCCAGCGTGTTCAGGTGTTTTTGAAGGATGGCCAGGTAAAAGCCCAGCCGCTGCTCTGGCGGCTGCTGAGCTTGCTGCCAGAGCTCCGCCGTCGCCGCGTTGCCTTCCTTGGAGCTGGCCTTGGCCAATACGTTCAGGCCCTCGCACTCCACCAGCCGCAGCCGGAAGGATGAGGTGCCCCAATCGCAGCTGAGGAAGGTAGTTTGTGGATTCATGGTTTTCAAGAAAATAAACTACCCTCCTCAGCCGAGGAGGGGATGTTCTAGCCAAGGAGGGGCGTTTCGGCCTACCACTCCGCCATACTACCATCGGCATTGCGCCAAATGGGATTGTGCCAGTTGTGGCCAATGGCGGCGCGGCTCAACAGGTATTCGTCATTTATCTCAATCCCCAGCCCCGGCCCCTCTGGAATTTTGCAGAAGCCGTTTTCATAGTCAAACACGGTTTTATCCACCAGGTAATCAAGCAGGTCGTTCTCGCGGTTGTAGTGAATGCCCAGGCTTTGCTCCTGAATGAAGGCGTTGTGGCAAGTGGCGTCCACTTGCAGGCAGGCGGCTAGCGCAATGGGGCCCAGCGGGCAGTGCGGGGCCGCGGCCACGTCGAAGGCTTCGGCCATGCCGATGATTTTCTTGCATTCGGTGATGCCGCCGGCGTGCGAAAGGTCGGGTTGGATGATGTCGACGTAGCCGTCGATGAGCAACTGCTTGAAGTCCCAGCGCGAAAACATCCGCTCGCCGGTGGCAATGGGAATCGAGCAGTGGTTAGCGATTTCGCGCAGGGCCTCGTTGTTTTGCGGCAGCACCGGCTCTTCGATGAACATAGGGCGGTAGGGCTCCAGCTCTTTGGCTAACACCTTCGCCATGGGCTTGTGCACCCGGCCGTGGAAGTCGATGCCGATGCCTAGGCCGGGTCCGCCGGCCTCGCGCACGGCCGCGATGCGCGCCAAGGCCAGGTCCACCTTTACGTAAGAATCGATGTACTCCATTTCGTCGGTGGCGTTCATCTTTACGGCCGTAAAGCCTTTCGCCACCATGTTGGCAGCGGCCAAGCCCACTTCGGTGGGCCGGTCGCCCCCAATCCAGGAGTACACGCGCATCACCTCCCGCGCCCGGCCGCCGAGTAGCTGGTGAATCGGCGCGTTGTGGTACTTGCCCTTGATGTCCCACAGCGCCTGGTCGATGCCGGCGATGGCCGACATCAGAATGGGACCGCCGCGATAGAAACCACCGCGGTACATTACCTGCCAATGGTCTTCGATGTTGAGCGGGTTTTTGCCGATGAGGTATTCCATCAGCTCTGCCACGGCAGCGGCCACGGTGGCCGCCTTGCCTTCAATTACGGGCTCGCCCCAGCCCACGAGGCCGGCGTCGGTTTCTATCTTGAGAAACAACCAGCGCGGCGGCACCTGAAAGAGCGTGAAGCGAGTAATTTTCATGGGTTGGAATTTAGGTGGTGTAGAGACGCGTATTCGCGTCTCTACACCACGGCTTGTACAAACTGCTGCGCTTTTTCCGTCAGTTGTCGCAGGTACTCATCCGTTACGGGCTGGCTGGTATCCACCAGGGCACTGCCCAGCCCGAAGGCCACGGCACCGGCTTTTTGAAATTCCTGGATAGTGTCGAGCGCCACGCCACCGGTGGGCATCAGCGGAATGAAGGGCAGCGGCCCGGCAATGTCCTTGAAATAAGTAGCGCCAATCGAAGCCGGAAAAACTTTGATGATGTCGCCGCCGTGCTCGTAGGCGGCCAGGATTTCGGTGGCCGTGAACGCACCCGGGATGCTCACGGCACCGTAGCGCTTGGTCATCCGGATGGTTTTCTTGTCGAGCGTGGGCGAGATGATGAATTTGGCGCCTGCCAGCAGGGCAGCGTGGGCGGTTTCCGCATCGAGCACGGTGCCGGCGCCTATCAGCATCCGGTCGCCCATGGCTTCGGTCAATTCCTGAATCGAGGCCAGAGCGCCGGGCGAGTTCAGGGTGATTTCCAGGGTCCGGATGCCGCCCTCGTGCAGGGCGTGGGCAATTTTCAGCAGGTCGGCGGGGTTGGCCCCGCGGATGATGGCAACCACCTTGCTTACGAGAATGTGGGACAGCGGCGTCATGGTCGGAAAGGAAAGGCGGGTAAAAGGAATTAGGCTCTCTGACAACGTAGAACCCCGAGGGCGGGTTAGGCCCACGCGTTGGCCTGCCGCCCAGTGCGCCGCACAACACGGCGCAGACGAAACCAGTATGCTAGATACAGTCGGCCTCTGCTGCCGGAAGGCCGTATATGTTGCATTTACACGCTAATTCCCTATGGGTCCTCAATTCCTTTTTGCAACCGGCATCGAAAACAGCAACCCCACTATCCAAAACGGCACCGTGCGCGTGGACGAAATGGAAAAATGCGGGCACTACCAGCATTGGCAGAAAGATTTTGACCTGGTGCAGGAGCTGGGCATCTGCTTTCTGCGCTACGGCCCGCCCATCCACACCACCTGGCTGGCCCCGGGCAAGTACGACTGGTCGTTTGCCGACCTCACGTTCCAGGACCTGCTGCGGCGCAACATTGCCCCCATCGTCGACCTGTGCCATTTCGGCGTGCCCGACTGGCTAGGCAACTTCCAGAACCCCGATTTCCCGGCTTTATTTGCTCAGTACGCCTACGACTTCGCCCAGCGTTTCCCGTGGGTGCAGCTCTACACGCCGGTGAACGAGATGTTCATCTGCGCGCAGTTTTCGGGTTACTACGGCTGGTGGAACGAACAGCTCAAAAGCGACCAAGGCTTCGTGACGGCCCTCAAGCACATCGTTAAAGCCAACGTGCTGGCGATGAGAGCCATTTTGAAAATTCGCGGAAACGCCATTTTTATTCAGAGCGAGTCGTCGGAGTATTTCCATGCCGAAAACCCGGCGGCCATCCGTCCGGCCGAGGTCATGAATGCCCGCCGCTTTCTCTCGCTCGATTTGAACTACGGTCTGCGCGTGAACTCGCAGATGTACGAGTACCTGCTCGACAATGGTATGACCCGCGACGAGTATCATTTCTTCCTGGGCAACAACCTCAAGCAGCATTGCATCATGGGCAATGACTACTACAAAACCAACGAGCACCGCGTTTCGGCCAACGGCCAGACCCGCGCGGCCGGCGAAATATTCGGCTACCACGTCATCACCACGCAGTACCACGACCGCTACCGCCTGCCCGTGATGCACACCGAAACCAACCTCTGGCAGGGACCCAACGGCGACGAAGCTGTGAACTGGCTATGGAAAGAATGGGCCAACGTGCTGCGCGTGCGCAACGACGGGGTGCCCATCGTCGGCTTCACCTGGTACTCCCTCACCGACCAGGTGGACTGGGACACCGCCCTGCGCGAAAACAACGGCAACGTGAACCCCCTGGGCCTCTACGACCTGGACCGCAACATCCGGCCCGTGGGCCAGGCCTACAAGCAGCTCATTGCCGACTGGGACCACGTGCTGCCCACCCACAGCGTGTGCCTGCAGGTGCCCATCGTGATGCCCGAGGAAAGCAACCGCCTCTGGGCCAAAGAGCAGGAGCAAGACATCAAAGAAGCCAGCGCTGACGAGTCGACCGCGCAGGCGAACGAAGCTTCCGCTCAATAACGTTTCAATTCCGTCCCACATGCAAGCCCGATTCAAGGATAAGGTTGTTATCATCACCGGCGGGGCCAGCGGTATTGGCCTGGCCAGCGCCCAGCGCCTGGCCCGCGAAGGCGCCCGCATCGTCCTGGCCGATTACAGCCAGGCCAACCTCGATGCGGCTGTGCCCCTGGTGCAGGCCGCCGGGGCTCCCGAGGTGTGGCCCAGCCTCTGCAACGTGGCCGTGGAAACGCAGGTAGCCGCCACCGTAGCGGGGACGCTCGAGCGCTTCGGCCGCCTCGATGTGGTGGTGAACAACGCGGGCATCATGCAATTCAAGGCCCTGGAAGAGCTGACCGGCGACGATTGGCTACGCATCCTGAACGTGGACTTGCTGGGGGCCTTCTACTTCACCAAGCAGGCCTTTCTGCACATGAAGCCGGGCGGCGCCATAGTGAACGTTTCCAGCATTCACGCCGTGGAAACCAGCCCGCTGGTGGCGCCCTACGCGGCAGCCAAAGCGGCCATGCTCTCCCTCACCCGCTCCTCCTCCCTGGAGGGCAAAGCCAAAGGCATTCGCACCAACGTCATCCTGCCCGGCGCCATCGACACACCCATGCTCTGGGAGAATCCCAATATCAAAAGCGGCGTCGAAATGCTGGATATAACAAACGTGGGCCGCCCCGAAGACGTGGCTGCCGTGATTGCCTACCTGGCTTCCGACGATGCCGCCTTTGTGCAAGGCGCGGAGGTGCGGGTAGACGGCGGGCGGCTGGATAAGCTGTAAGGCGGGAGGTCCGACACGGCGCTTGTATAACCGGAAAAAGCAGCCGAGCTGCCGACCATTAACCGGGCGCCGAGCGGCACGCCTTCGCGAAGCGCGGGGGTCGGTGGGCTCTCCAACAAAGAGGCCGCCACTGGCCTCAAAGAAGCCCTGATGCAAGGCATTGGCAAGGGCGCCGACCAAGCTTGGCCTTGGTTAACAGGTTGGTCCAGAAGTTAAGCGGCTTGCTCCCAAAGGTGGCACTCACGCTTCAAAATAGGGCATCCAGAGATCAGTAGGGTTGGTTTGTTCCGTGAAACGATCGTGGCTGTTGCAGAAGTCCACTACTTGCCTCAGCGGCCGCCACTACCGGCCAGGGTAGCGCAAAAAGTCGGCCCTGAGGAGGAGGTGTGCCCTGTTTCGCTGGTAGGCGTTGTCGGGTTTCGTGCTTGCGTAGGAGTTGTGCAACAGCCACGATCCTATACCTGTACCATTCGCTTAATCGTCTGGTACGGGGTAAATCGAGCCGAAAACAAGTCTGTTTAGTTCAGGTAACTTGTTCAGCCATTAACGTACAAACAACCCTGCCCGCGTGACGGGAAAACGGTGCTTTTACCTCCGTAGGTGGCCACCAGAACGCTCTAAATGCAGGGTTCCTACGGTGAAAACGCCCTGTCAGTGCCTATCGCTGTGTAAAAAGTGTCTGTTGACAAGCTCGCCACTTAACTTCTGGACCAACCTGTTAACCAAGGCCAGTTCTGCAACAGCCACGACCCTATAACTGTACCACTCTGTCGACCATATGGTACGGGGCACATCGGCTGAAAAACAGGCCAATCCAGGACAGAGAACTTGTTCAGCAATCAACGTACAGTTAACCCTGCCTACGTGATGGGAAACCGGTACGTTGACTTCGTAGACACTCCCTTTAATACTATAAGTTCTTGTTTATCAATACATAAAATCCTTGCTGGTTGCCTTCGGCAGTAGGGGGAGTAGGCCACCTGCACCAAAAAGCTGCTGCTAACAAGCCCGTCAATTAATCGTTGGACCAACCTTTTAACCAAGGCCGACCTGCTGGGCCAGATGGCTAAATGCATTTAGTCTGGCCCGGCTCAGGCCATGTAAAACTCCCAGGAAATGCGGTCGGGGTCTTTAAAGGCCACGTACTGCTTGGGCTCCACGGTATCGGTTTTGATGCCGGTGTTTTCTACCCCGGCAGCTTGCAAGGCCTCGGCCACGCGTCGCAGTTCGGCTTCATCGTCGCAGCGAATGGCGAGGTGGTCGAGGCCCACATTGAAAGGCGTGAACGTGCGGTTGGTGGGGTCGGCGGGCTGCGCCAGCTTGAAGCCGATATGCACGTCGCCCACCCGGTAGCCAATTAGGTCGGGTAGCTCGAAGGCGAGCGGGAAGCCAAGCAGGCCGCCGTAAAATGCTTTGGTGCGCTCAAAGTCGGTAACGCGCAGCGCTACGTGGCTGAGGCCGCTGGTTTTGGGGTGGATGGGCATGGCAAAGAAAAAAGGTACTGCTTCCTTCTACTGCCGCGCCCGCGTTTGGGTTGGCACATTGGCGCGGGCCTACGGTCAGACTAAACGCATTTAGCAGTCTGGCCTAGCAGGTCATCTGAGTGGCTGTCCCTCCAGCCCAAGCGCTTGCGCTTCACTCGCTACCTCCCTGCTCTTGGTGGCCGCTGTTTCAGGGGTTCTTCTTGCAAAAGGGCGAATTGAGGTGGTCTAATAAATCTGGACAGAATAGGGGGCTGTCTTTCATGACGATGGAAAAATACCACCCTATTCTGTCCAGATTTATTAGACCACCTCAAGAAATATACGTCCTTCTTCTGTCCGTCATTCTTAGACCACCTCACACGGGGCCATGAAGCTACAAGCCAAAGGCCGCCAGCCCGTTCGGATTGTCAGCCGCAAGGCTCGTCTTTTCAAAGATTTATCGGACTCATGAGCAATCTCCTGTTGCCCAGCGCCACGCTGGAAGAAAAGCAGCCCATCTACAAAGTGGAGTCGGGCTGCCTGATCAGCAAGAATGCCGACGTGACGGTAGCGTATCGGCTGGAGCTGCCCGAAATCTTCACCTTGTCGGTGAGTGACTATGAGGCCCTGCATTCGGTATTCGTGAAGGCCGTCCGGTTGCTGCCCAACCACACGGTCGTGCACAAGCAGGATTGGTTTGTCGAAGATAAATACATGCCGGGCTTTGACCAGGGGAAAGAGCTAACCATGCTCTCGCATGCCTACGAGCGGCACTTCAATGAACGGCCCTTTCTCCAGCATACCTGCTACTTGTTTCTGACGAAAACCGCCAGCAGCCGGGAAAACTGGAATAGCCTCTCGACCCTGCTTTCGCGGTCGAAGATCGTGCCCAAGGAGATGATGGAGGAGAAACTGCTGACCGCCTTTTTCAACGCCGTGAGCCAATTCGTGCGCCTGCTTAGTGACGCCGGCATTCGGTTTACCCAGCTCACCGATGAGGATCTGACGGGCACCGAAGAGAAAACCGGCCTGCTGGAAAAGTACCTCTCCCTGAACCTGGACGATGCCGCGCCCATGGTGGATCTGGATTTCAGCCAGGGCCTCAAAGTGGGCAGCAAGGTATGTCAGTGCTACTCGCTGGGCAACCTGGATGATTTGCCCTTGCATCTGGAAACGGATGTGAAGTACGATAAGCTCAGCACCGACCGCACGCACTTTGCTGTGGGCTTCGCCGCCCCGGTCGGCTTACTGCTGGGCTGCAATCACATCTACAATCAGTACCTCTTCGTGGATGATCATCAAAAGACGCTGAAGACCTTCGAAAAGAAGCGCGACAACCTCAACTCGCTCGCTTTGTATTCGCGCCAGAATGCCATCAACAAAGAGTTTTATGACCTGTACCTGAACCAGGCGGTGTCGGAGCAGAAACTTTCGGTGCGGGCCCATGCCAACTTGCTGGTGTGGACGGAGCAGGAAGGCGACCCCAAAGAACTGCGCGACCTGACCAGTTCGGCCATTGCCCAGATGAACTGCCGCGCGCGGGAAAACATGGTGGATATCGGCGCCTTGTTCTGGGCCGGCATTCCGGGCAATGCCGGCGACTTCCCCACCGAGGAAAGCTTTTACACCTTCGCTGAGCAGGCCTGCTGCTTATGGTCAGTGGAAACCAACTACCGCAGCTCCAGCTCGCCCTTCGGCATTAAGCTCTCGGACCGCATCTCGGGTAAGCCCGTGCACGTGGATCTGTCGGATGCCCCGATGAAAACGGGCCTCATCACTAACCGGAATAAATTTATTTTAGGGCCCTCCGGTAGTGGCAAGTCGTTCTTCACCAACGGGATGGTGCGCCAGTACCACGAGCAGGGCACGCATGTGCTGCTCGTCGATACGGGTAACAGCTACAAAGGGCTGTGTGAACTGAAGGGAGGGGTCTACTTCACCTACGAGGAAGATAACCCCATCAGCTTCAACCCCTTTTTTGTAGTCGGCCGGCCCGACGTAGAGAAGCGCGAAAGCCTCAAAACCCTGCTCGTGACGCTCTGGAAGCGAGAAGATGAGCGGGTGTCTCAATCTGAATACGTCTCGCTCTCGACCGCTCTGACGCAGTATTATGGGATGCTGGAGCAAACGCCGGCGCTGCGTGCCAGCTTCAACACCTTCTACGAATTTTTGCAGGGGCCTTTCAAAACGTACCTGGCGACGGAAAAGGTGCGCGACCAGGACTTTGACCTGCAGAACTTCCTCTACGTGCTGCGGCCTTTCTACCGCGGCGGCGAGTACGATTATCTGCTCAACTCGGCGAAAGACCTGAACCTGGTGCAGGAGTCGTTCATCGTCTTCGAGCTTGACAACATCAAGGACCACCCGATTCTGTTCCCGGTCGTTACCCTGATCATCATGGACACCTTCATTGCCAAGATGCGCACCCTCAAGGGCATCCGGAAGATGATTCTGATCGAGGAAGCTTGGAAAGCCATTGCTAAAGAGGGCATGGCCGAGTACATCAAGTACCTGTTCAAAACGGTGCGCAAGTTCTTCGGCGAAGCCATTGTCGTCACCCAGGAGGTCGATGATATTATCGGCAACCCGATTGTGAAGGATACGATTCTCAACAACTCGGACTGCAAGATTCTCCTCGATCAGAACAAGTTTCTCAACCGCTTCGAGGATATTCAGAAGCTGATGGGTCTGACCGACAAGGAAAAGGCCCAGGTGCTCAGCATTAACCTCGACAACCGGCCGGGCGCCAAGTACAAGGAGGTGTTCATCAGCCTCGGGGGCCGCGTCTCGAAAGTCTACGGGGTGGAAGTGTCGCTGGAGGAATACGTGACCTACACCACCGAGGAAACCGAGAAAATGCAGCTCTTCCAGAAGGTAGACGCCGGCATGGATATGACTTCGGCTATTCGCGCCTATGCCAGTGAGCTGCGCGAGGCGGGCTAAAACCGGAGGGAAGAAAAAAGTAACGTCACATTACAACCCACCCCCTATGAAAGCACCCACTTTATTTCTTCTGGCTAGCCTGCTGCTCGCCACCAGCTGCGGGCAAGATGCCGCTTCGAAAGAAGCCGAGGCCCGCGTCGTGGCGTCTATTCAGCAGACGCTGGGCAACACGAATACCAGCTACGTCAACGTCGTGCACAGTTGGTACCAAAGCGATGTGCCCAATCTGATCAAGCTCCATCCCAAAACCGAGAGCATCTATCAAACGCATGCGGCCATCCTGCAGGAGGTGGCGACCAACGAACCCAAGCTGGTGAAGCATGCTCTTGTGACAGCAGACCAGGCCAAGGGCATCCACAGCATGTATCAGAAGTTAGTCGACGAGAGTGCGGCTAATGTGCAGGAATTGTCGGCTCTGGCCACGAGCAAAACCAGCATGAGTGAGGCCGAACAGCTCAACTATGTAAACACTCTAGCTGCTAAACAAACCCATCAACTAGACCTGATACGCTACTACGGGAAAAAGACGGCCGGCACTCTGGCCAAAAAGGAGCGAGAGGAGACGACCAAGCGTCTCATGATGCAAGAGTTCGGACACGAATAATTCACGGCTTCTAAGCAGACTCACTACACACATTTCAGGGCATGAAAAAGCCGCAATTTATCCTGTGCATGGCCGCGCTTTGCCTGTTGGGCAAGCCCGCCGCGCACGCCCAGGCCGTGATTTCGGCGCCGGTTTTGGAGGGTACCAACTTCATTCAGACCGGCCTCCAGGCCACGCTCAAGGCGCTGAGCACCAAAGCCAATACGCTGGTCAACGCCGGCGTGGTGGAGCAGGTGCTGACCAAGGGCTTTACCGAGAAGAACATGCGGCTGGCTAAGAACTGGTACGATGGCTTGATGCAAGTCAGTCAGACCGTGCGCACCTATCGGCGGGTAGGGCACATCTTCGAGCGGCAGACCGCCATCATCACCATCTACTCGGACTACATCGGTCGGTTTAAGGCCGATCCGAACCTGACGCCGGGGCAAGTAGCGGGCATGGTGCGCGGCTACACGGTGCTGATTCAGGAGTCGGCCGGCTACTTGGATGAGCTGACCGCTATCGTCTCGCCCCTCAAATCCAAGATGACGGACGCCGAGCGCATGGAGTTGATCGACGCGCTCGACGACAAGGTGACCCACCAGTACGAGCTGGTGTCCTACTTCACCCGCCGCAACATAGCGATTGCGATGCAGCAGAATCAGGCAAAGAAGGATATGCAGACCCTCAAGCAACTCTACGGCCTGGCCAACTAGTGATGAGAAAACTACTCGCCCTCCTGCTGCTCAGCCAGCTGCTCTTGTTGCCTCAGCTCTCGCGGGCCCAGCTCATCGCGACGCTGCCCATTGCCGAAAAGCAAGCCACTAAGCAGGCGACCCACCAGGGATTTATCACCACCCTGCGTGGTATTGGTAATACCATCGTCAAGAAAGGCACCAGCGCCCAGTCTGTCATCAAACAGCTCACGGATCAGACGGCCGCCATGCACGAGGAGTGGTACAGTAGCCTACTCCAGATTAATGCCGTGGTGCGCGACTATCAACGGGTGCAAACGATCTGGTCTTATCAGAGCCGCATTCTGGATCTGTATACCCAGAACATGACCCAGCTGCGGCAGAATCCTTACCTGACGCCCGCGCAGGTGCAGAGCATGGTTAACGGCTACACGGTGCTCATGAGTGAGAACGTGGCGCTGCTTGATGATCTGACCGTCATTCTTACCCCGGACGCGGCCAAGATGACGGACGCCCAGCGGCTCAAGTTCATCAACAAGCTCTCCGATAAGGTAGTCCACCAGTATCAGCTGGTTTCCTACTTCACCGCCCGCAACCAGGCGATTGCCGCCCAGCAAAGCGAAGCCGCCCGCGACGCTCAACTCCTTAAACAGCTCTACGGGCTCTCCAACTAATGCTGCTGCAAGTCTCTATCCCGGTCGAATCGCTTAACCAGCTCCTCGACAACCTCTACGACGAAATGTTGCCCTTGTGCGCCGACCTGATCAACGTGGGCCGGGCCCTGGGGGGCTTGGGTGCGCTGGTGTTTATTGCCAGCAAGGTGTGGCGCAGCATGGCCGAGGCCGAGCCCATCGATGTATTCCCCTTGCTGCGGCCCTTCGCCATCGGCCTCGTGATTACGTTTTTTCCCGCCATGCTCGGCCTCCTGAACGGGGTATTGGAGGGCATTTCGAGCGCGACTAACTCGGTGGTGCGGGGGCAGAACCAAAGCATAATCCAGTTGCAGGAGCGCAAGAAGGCCCTGCTGGCCGCGCGCCCGGAGAATGCGCCCTACGAAACGGATGAGGCCTTCGACAAGGAGCTGGAGAGTAAGAAGGCCCTGGATTTTGGCGGCAAGGCTGCCCTCTATTTCGACCGCCTGTCCTACGATGTACAGAAGAATTTCCGCGAGTGGATCCGCAATGCCTTAGAACTCCTCCATGACTCGGCGGCCCTGGTCATCAACACCATCCGCACCTTCTTTTTGATCATCCTAAGCATCATCGGCCCCATCAGCTTCGGCTTTGCCATCTGGCCGGGCTTCGAAGGCACGCTCACCAACTGGTTTTCCCGCTACATCAATACTTTCCTGTGGCTGCCGGTGGCCAACATCTTCGGGGCCATCATCGCCAAGATTCAGGTCATGATGCTCAACTCGGATATTGTCCGCATTCAGAACGGGGTGGACGTAGATAAGGCTGATTACGGCTACATGATCTTCCTGGTGATTGCTATTTGCGGCTATTTGACTGTGCCCTCCGTGGCGGGCTGGATTGTCGCCGCCAGTGGCATGACGAACATCACCCGCTTGGCTACGGGTAAAGCCGGCGCGGCCGGCAACATGGCTGCTAGTGCCGCTGGTGCCGCTGGTGGGGCTGCCGTCGGCGGGGCAGTCGCTGTTGGGCGGGCCATGGGCTCAGTACCGGGAGCACCCTCTGTCGCCAATTCCACGGGCTATAAAAATACGACGGCTTCATCACGCTAGAACCTACGACTATGTTCCGATCCCTTAAGAATATTGATTCCGCCTACCAGCAGACTAAGACGCTGGCCCTGCTGTTCATGCTGCTCTGCTTCTCGGTGGCCGCCTATGCCATCTACGCAGCCCGGCAAACGGCGACCGAAGCCCAGGGCCGCATCTACGTACTCGACCAAGGCAATTTGCTGGCCGCTGTCTCGCACAACGTCAAAGACAACCGTCCGGTCGAGGCTAAAGACCACGTCAAGCGCTTCCATGAGCTTTTCTTCACCCTCGACCCCGATTCCAAGGCCATTGAGTACAACGTGCGGCAGTCCCTGTTCCTGGCCGATGGCAGCGTCCAGCGGGCCTACGAGAATATGAAGGAGAGCAGCTACTACAACAACCTGATTCAGGCCAACATCAGTCAGGATATCCGCATCGATAGCGTGGCCCTGCAGACGGCCGCCTACCCCTACTACGCCCGCTGCTTCGCTCAGCAGCGCATCATCCGGGCCTCGACCGTTACCACCCGCCGACTGGTTTCGGAGTGCTACCTACGGGACGTGTCGCGCTCGGCCAATAACCCGCACGGCTTTCTGATGGAGCGCTGGCGGGTAGTGGAAAACATCGACCTGCGTACCGAGCGCCGCTAATTCCTACTACTATGGCTACCCCTTCCAAACCAACGCAGGAGTTCCTCAATCAGCGCAGGTTGATGCTCTTTCTTCCCCTACCCAGCATTGTCTGCCTGACCGTGCTCTTCTACCTGGGCGGTGGAGGCCAGGGCGTACCTACTGCCACGGCCGATACGGGACCGGAGGCCAGTGGCCTCAATTTATCGCTACCGTCGGCGGGGCCCAGCAGCCTGTTCGAGGATAAGCTGGCGGCCGCGAAAGCTCCCACGGACAGCAGCTATCGTAATGGGCTGTCCTTCCAGCCAGTGGGGGAGGAGGCCACAACGCCCGATGGCTTGAATTACGCCGTGCAGCCGGGCCAGTCCACGCAGCGCTACGACCCGGCCGTTGATCCCAATGTGGCAGCTGTGCAAAGCCGCATGCAGCAGCTTCAGCAGCAAACCACCACGCCGCCACCTGCTGCCGGCAGGGACTACAGTCGCGCGGCGACGGCTACGTATTCGACCGGCCCCAGCCCCCAGGATGAGCAGATGGACCAGAGCTTACGCGAGCTGGATCAACTCAAGCGCGAATACGAGCAACGTTTACAGACCCTGAACACGCCAACGGCCCCACCGGCACCGACCGCCAAGGTAGCTGCACCCAAAGCCAGTACCAAGCTGTCGGTCGTGGCTGCGGCTCCGGTTTCGGTGGTCAACCGACTGGAGAACACGCCCCAGGCCGCCACGCAGGGCAATAGCTTCCATAGCCTGGGTGGCAGTTCCCGCCCCAGCGTGGCCACGGTAAATGCCGTGCCGGCCGTGGTGCATTCGGATCAGGTCGTGGTCCAGGGCCAAACCGTTAAGCTACGGTTACTGGCCGATGTGCAGCTCGAGGGGCGCGTGATTCCGCACAACACCGTCGTGTATGGCGTCTGCGGCCTGAGTGGCCAGCGGCTCACGATTGCCATCAGCTCCATCCAGGCGGAGAATAGTATTGTCCCCGTCAGCCTGAAAGCCTATGATCTGGACGGGGGCGAAGGGCTCAGCATTCCCGGCTCGGTGGAGCGGGACGCGGCCAAGCAGGGCCTGGCCACCGGAGCTACCAGTGCCGATCTGCTCACCCTGTCGCCCAGCTTGGAGGCACAAGCGGCGGGTATTGTTTTGCAGACCGGCAAAGCACTAGCCAGCAAGAAAATAAGACTTGTCAAGATCCATCTAAAAGCGAACTATAAACTGTTGCTGCACGAATGAAGAAGCCCCTACTCTCCCTCGCCCTGCTCGCTTTTCTCGGCTCGTCCACCCTCGGGCTGGGCCAGCAAAAGCCGCTTGCGTATCTGGCCATCGAATCCCACCACCTGATTGCCTCCTATCACCTGGGCGTGGGCTTTCAGAAAACGACTCACCTGATTTTTCCGACGGCCGTCACCTACGTGGATCTGGGCAGTGGTAGTATCATTGCTGACAAAGCTCAGGGCGCGGAGAACATTGTCAAGGTCAAAGCCAACGCGGCGGGCTTCGCCCAGACCAACATGACCGTGCTCACCACCGATGGGAAGCTCTACTCCTTCCTGGTGGATTATGAAAAAGACCCCAAGGTTATCAATCTCAACTTCGCGGGAGCGGCAGGCAATGGTGCCGGTGGAGCAGCCGTGGGCCTGGCCAGCCGGGAGGCAGCCCCTCGCCACTCCGTGGAAGCGACGGCCGCCGAAGTGAGCGGCAAAAAGCGGACGCTGCGCCGGCGCGTCATAGCCAAGGATGCTATTGTCCTGGGCTTGCACGGCCTCTACACGGCCGATGACCTGTTCTACTTCCAGCTAGTAATGCGCAACAAGTCGAACATCGGCTACGATATCGACTTCCTTAAATTCACCGTGCGCGACAAGAAGCTAGTCAAGCGCACGGCCATCCAGGAATCGGAGGTAACCCCGCGCTACGTGTATAACGGTCAGCTTAGCGCGATACCGGGCACCAGGCAGTTGGATCGGGTGTACGTGGTTCCCAAGTTCACGATTCCTGATGACAAAATACTGGTGGTGGAGCTGTTCGAAAAGGGCGGCGGGCGGCACTTAGCGTTGAAGATCACGAATCAGGATATTCTGCGAGCGCGGGTGCTCAGCGCTTCGCCGGCGACCGTGGCCACGCGGTAGCCCTACGCGGTCGTGCGTGCGACCATGTGCCGCAAAATGCGTATGTTTAGTCAAACCTTATTCTCAGCGGCAACCATGAGAAACTTTCTGTTCCTGCTCGCCATGGCCATTTTTCTCTACAGCCCTTACGGGCCCAGCTGGGGGCGCTTCGCGGTGAATATGACCATCATCTTCACCGTTGGTACGTTCCTCATGAAGAATATACCGAAGCGGCGTTACTACGACGAGGAAGAGGAGTATAACTAAACACCCATGCTCTCCACTTTCGACCCCTTTGTTTTTGCCAGCATCACGGCCAGCTCGTTTGTGTTCGGCTATCTCGGGTGCTATATCCTGCAGAAAGGTTTTGGGGTTCGCTTCCGCAAATAGCTCCTCGCGCTGCCAACGCTTCAACTACAACTTCTGCGTTTGTGGCTGTTGGTAAACAACACCTTTGCCTGAGCTAGATCGCTTATCACCTCTACTAATGGTTTGTAGCTGTTGCTGTGCCCTAGCGCTGGTAATGCTGGCACAACTCGGCGGCGCGAACGCCCTCCTCGGTGCATTGCGGCCATTAGGCCACGGTATCCACCAGATTAGGGGATTTGGTCAGAAAGGCGTTGAGAGTCGGTAGGGCCCCAGCGGCGGCTAGCCGCCAGGCGCCTCCTTTGGCTAGCGAAGTAGTAGCTCAGCCATGTAATAAAACAGCGACCGAACGCCGGCAGGGGTTATGAGTTCTGGTAAGATACGCAGGGGGGCTAGTGCTGACGAGCGGGCCGACCCAACGCAGGCGCTGGAGGCTCAATCGGGTTTTTCATTTGGTGCTCGGCCAGCAGGGTCACCGTCATCAGGTCGGTATGGCCGTACTCGGCTACGCGTTGCAGCTCAGCCAAGGTGAAGGTGCCTGGGTTCTCCAAGCGGGTTGTCAGCGTGCGCGGGTTGATGTCGAGGGCTTTGGCTGTTTTGCCGCGTTCGCCTAGGGAATGAATGAACTCCGCAATGGTGTCGAAAGGCAATTTCTTGGGCATTTTCAGCAGCGTTAAGGGGAATGAGGCAACCTAATCGATGCCTTTGTAGCACCATTACGGCCCGCAGCTAGCGGAAGGTTTCCCTATTTCAGGCGGGGGCGTTCCACTCCCGGGTAGCGGTGGTAGGCGGGTCGGCAATAACGGCCAGGCACGCGGGCGGGTCGTCGCCTTGCAGTCCGAGGGGGGAGCTGCCGCCCTGGATGGGGCCGCCGCCACCCATCACCTGCCGGGCCTGCTCGGCAACGTCCCGCCGGTCGGCCCCGTCGGGGGCTACGGCACGAAGCTGCTCCAGGTGCTGCGTTTCGCCTTCGTCGGCTGGTTGTCGCGCTAGCAGCTAAAGGGCCACGAAGGAGTGGAATCGGCGCTATTGTAGCTGTTCTGGGGGGTCGTGCGCCGGACAGCAGCTCGCGCGGCGTATGGGCCGAAGAACGGGAAAGACCTCGAGCGGAGTCTCGCTCCAATAACCAGGGATGATAACGGACTCCCCCTTAAACGGCTGGGCAGTGGCGCGGCCGAACAGCTCCCAGCAGATTGCCAGGGCTGCTTGCGCGAAGCTGCCGCCGCCGCTCCGGTAGGATTAGACTCGGGCTCCACGGGGGGGTACTTCGCCCTGACCCGACCAAATGAGGTCAGCCGGTAGCCCGGTGCGGGTCGGAAACCCTACGTACTTCGGGCACTGCTCCGGGTCGCCCAACCAATCTAGGGGGCTGATTTCGGGCTGTTTTGGGGTCGGCGCTGGGGTCTTTTCCAGGACCAAGCATCAACGAGAAGCAAGTGGTTACGTGCTGGGCGGGTCTGCGGGCCTACTCGTGGTCGTCCGCCGGCTGCCCGTGCCGCTGGCGCCAGCCGGCGGGCTTTCGCTCGTCCTCGAGCTGATACGTGAATAGCCCTAAGCCCACGAACAGGATGAGCAGCTCTCCCTTCTCAATGCTCCACTGCACGTAATGCAGACCGTCTTTGCTGGTTACCCCTCCCCCGCCGACCTGCGCAAAGCAGCTCGGCACCTCAACCTGCCCTAAGTAGGCGGTAATGGTGATAAGGGGGCTGCCTTGAATATTCTCCTGCGCAATGGCTATGGCTTGGTCAGGGGTCAGTAGGCGGGTGGCGTGGCTCATGGCGGAAAAGGAAAGAGGTAGGGAGAAGGCTAAGCGTAGGCAGGGCGTTGGCTGCGGGCAAGCATCGCGGCATCGGCGGCGGCGCGAGTAGCGCGGCGGGCCTGAGCTACTTGCCGAATCATGCTAGCAATGGCCTCAGCCGGGCTGGTGGCCTCGGCGGTCAAGCTGGCTGCACCGATTTTCATTCCGGCCGCTTTCAGCCGGTAGGTAATCAAGCCGCTGCCGGTGGCCGTTTCCTTGTCGTACATCATCACCGAAACGTTCAGGTCGGGGAAAGCGGCGCGGGCTTGGGTGCGGAAGTCGGCAAAGTCAGACATGGCTAAAGGACTGTTTTTGTGTGCGTTACTTCTATAATTTAAACGTATTTGCCCTTCTTATTGTTGCAAAAACTACAACTTTATTTATGTATTTTCTGCATCTTTTTTCCCTAACGAGGCCGCTTTTTCCCGCTGGTTCCTGACTTATAAAAGGTGGTTTGTAGGAGTTGGGCAAGGGACGCTGCTGGCCCTATGCGGCAAGGGCCAACTGGCTACCGAATACACAATTTGCGCGGGGGCTGCGCTTCTTGCGGCTGGCAGTCTTGGCGTGGTGGGTGGTTTCCGTAACCAATCCTAGAAAGCCTGCGGCGTGGCAATAGGCGGCAACTTTGGCCCGTTCGGGGTGTCCGTCGCGGTTAATGGTGACGGTGGTTCCAATGGCGGGCACCGGAGCCTGATTCGACCAATGCAGCCCACCGGGCAAGGCTTTGAGGCTCGGGGCGGGTTCCCACTCGGCCGCTGGGGTCAGCTGCTGCTGGCGGGCTTCCTCGGCGGCTTGGTAGGCTGCCTCGCGGGCCTCCTGCTTGGCGGCGTTGCTAGCTCTGAGGCGTTCCAAGCGGGCGGCGGGAATACGACGAGCGGGGCGGTATAGATTGGTGCTTTTCATGGCAGTAGGTAGGTTAGGCGGGGCGGCTGGTAGAAATAGACTGCTCGGTGGCGTTGAACTCGCGCACGTTGCGGATAGCGCGGCAATATGAACACGTAGCGGGGTCGTCGCCGTGGTGCTGGTGGCTCAACTCGTCCTGGTGCGCTTCCTCTAAAAAGCCGGCTAATCCAAGAGCGGCGGCTAGTATCTCCTGAAACGTGTTGCTCATAGCTAAGAGTCTGTTTATATGTGCGTTGCGTATACTAATTAAACGTATTTCCTCGTAATAATATTGCAATTTATGCAACATTATTTATGTAGTTTTTGCATGTATTTTCTCGGCACGGAAGGTGCATTTTTCCCTCTTGTTCTCCTTTTTAAATTGCATTTTCCTCTTGTCACGGCTCGGGGGTCCGGCCAGATGCCTCCGGCCGGACCGCTGGCCCCTCCCCTACTCAGCCGTTACTTCGGCCTCTCCGGCTTCGTAGCTGGGCACGATGCCCCGAATGAGGTTCGCGGCCTTCTGGCCTTGGCTGGCGGCGGATATAATCAGGCGCTTATCATTGCGTAGGGCCTGCAACCAGCTAGCAAGGTAGCTGGCACTTCCGGCCGTGGTGGCGGCCAAATCAAGGCCTGCGGCATTGCCTAAAAAGGCGGCGGCTAGCTCGGCTACCAGTTCCTCCTTGGCGTAGGTTTCGCTGCCGAAAGCGGCCGTTTCCGTGAGCGTTGCCCGGTCCAGGCGTTTGCGGTGACCGGTGCTGTGGGCCAACTCGTGAAACAGGGTCATATAATAATCCTCGGCCGTGTGAAAGTCACTGGCCTCGGGCACGGTCACGGTGTCGGTGCTGGTCCGGTAGTGGGGCTCGCTGCCGGCGTACACGATGCGCGGGCCGTCGGCGTAGCCGGCTAGTAGCTGCTCGGCGGCCTGCTGCGGGGTGTGCTCCCGGCGGGGCAGCGCGGGCAACTGCCAGGCTACCCCGTCAATCTGGGCTATATTGAAGACGGTGCTATACTGCAGGATGGCGACCTTCTTCTCTTGGCCTTGCGTGTCCTCCTTCTTACCAGTCTTATAGAAAACTACGGGCATCCCCTTCTCCCCTTTCCGAACTGAGCCGCCCAACGCGCGGGCTTGATTGAAAGTCAGATAGTAAGGCTGCTCGTAGGGCTGCATCCCCAACAGAAAGGCGTTGATGCCTTGGTAAACGTGCTGGCTCGTATAGTTGCGGGGCGCCCCGAGGGCGGCGTTCCAACTCACTTTCCACGGGGTCACGCCGTTCTCCAGCGCCCGGATGATGCGGTTCGTGATCACTTCGTAAACGTCGGTACGGGGGGCGAAGGGGGCGGCGCTTTTCATAGCTAAAAAGTTGGTTATTTGCTTGTTACCACTACTAAGTAAACGAAATAGACCATATTAATGTTGCACTTTATGCAAACTTATTACTGTATTTATTGCCTCATTTATAACCGGCTCCGGGTCTGCTCCTTTGGTTCTCTTTTCTCTTGCCGGTGGTTCTGTATACCTGCTGGTAGCGGTGGTGACTGGAACTGCGCTTAGCTCGCTCGGCTGTTGTTGCTCTATCGAGCACGAGGCTAGCATGGGGGGCGTACTCGAAGCCCGGGACCGGGTGGGCGGGCGCACCCTGGCCGTCCCCGCGCTGCCCGGCTCTCCGGAAGGGGAAGGACTAGACCTGGGCGCCACCTGGGGGTGGTCGCACCACCCCTATCTGATGGGTTTATGCCGGGAGCTGGGCCTGCCCCCGCGCCTGGCGGCGCACCGTCTGCACTTCACGCCGGGCTCAGCGGCGGCGCTGCAGCAGGCGCTGCGGGAAGTGCCCACTCGATGAAGGCGGTGGCCGTGTATGCCACTCCCTTCTGGCGGGCGGCAGGCTGGTCCGGGTTTGGAGCCAGCCAGCTGGGGCCGCTGGGGGAAATTCATGATGCCTCCCCTCCTACCGGTCCGCTGGGTGCTTTATTCGGCTTCCTCGCGCCGCTGCACCCGCTGCGGCACGCGCCGCTCGCGCAACGGCCGGCGGCCATGGTGCAGCAGTTGGGCCGCTTGTCGGACCGGCCGCCCGCCGTCCGCTGGCCTACCACGAGCTCTACTGGGCCGGGGCCGAAACATCCACCAGCGAATGGGGCCGGCTGGATGGGGCCATTGAGTCCGGGCAATGGGCGGCTACGCAGGTGCTGGACTTCTTGCAGCAGCGGAGGGATAAAATTGGTCTTGGGTAAAAGGGTGGTCTAAAAGTCGCACTTGGAGCGGTCGTTTGGTACCCGTCAGCGGCTTCCTATTCAACGGGGAGCACCGCGCCCGGGTCGAAGCGTAGCGCCGCGGCGGCGAAATCAACCTCTCGTTGCAGGTTGATGTGCTGCCAGCTCACGGGCGCCATCCGGGCGATGGCGTCGGCCAGGGCCGGCCGAAAGGTGGGTGGGGCTTGCAACAGCTGCTGATGCTCTCCTACCAGCAGTGCTCGCACGCAAGCAGAGCCCCCATGCTTCAGGCGCATGTTGCACGAGGCGTTTGCCGGCAGCGGCTACGTGCTGTTCTTTTTGCCGGCACCGCGCACCGGCTCCCTTGCTGGCCACCCCGCTACCCGCCCCTAAGCGGATGAGGCGCACCGTTACTCGCCAAACGTTGGCGGAGCTGCTCCTCTGTCCGTTGGCGCCGAGCGACCAGGACGGCGGCCCCCTTTCGCGTACCCAAGCCCCCCGGGCGGGGCGTTGGCCGGCTTAGTTGCCCCGCTTTTTGTAGCCTTTGATTTTGCCCTGGTTAAGTACTTCCTGCAGGACCTTGGGCGGCAGCGCGGTGTTCGCTCCCTCAAACTGATCCAGGTAGTAGTTCAGGGCTTCGTCGGTCAGATCCTTGATTTTCACCCGGTCATAGAACTGGGCCTGCTTGATGCGCAGGTACGTTTCAAACCGGATCTGCGAGTTGAAGGGTACTTGAGCGGGCACCTCCGGGGAGGGCACGGGGCTCCCCTCCCCTGCCCTCCCCGGGGCGGCGGGGGCGGGAGTAAGCGCGGCCGCCGGTAGTGGTCCGGGCGGCGGGTCGAGCAGCCCTTCGATGACGGGTACCGGCGGGGGCGTACCGGCGGGGTTTTCCGACAACGTCGGCCGGGGCTTGTTCTTGTAGCGGTCCAGGGCGGGCCGGGGCGTGGTGGCGGCGGGCTTAATAGCCATGAGACAGGTGCTGCAGCATTTCGTCGGTGAGGGCTTCGTAGTCTTCGGCCCCGGGGGAGTCGGGCGCGTAGTCGAACAGGCCGGCGCCGGCCATCTGGGCGTTGGGGATGGCCGTGCTCTGGCGAATGGTGGTAGTAAAGACCGGCACGTCCTGGCCGTAGTGCTCCTTAATCAGGTCCACTACGTCGTGGCGCAGGCGCGCCCGGTAGGCGGGCGAGTACTTGGTAAAGAAGATGCCCCCGACCCGCAGGCCGGGATTAATGCGGCGGCGCAGGCGGGTACAGGTGTTAATCAGGTTGGTTAAGCCCTCAAAGCCATAGAACTCGGGATCCACCGGGATGTAGAGCACGTTGGTGGCCGCCAGGGCAATCCAGGTCAGGGTGCCGATGCTACCCTTGGTGTCCAGCACGCAGTAGTCGTACTCGGAGGCCACCAGCTCCAGAATATCGGCCAGGCGGGTGGAGTGCTCGGCGTCCCAACCCGGGAGCTGGGCCTCGTTGGCTTCCATCTCCGCGCTGGCCGGTAGCAGGTCCACGTTCTCGCCCACCGGGCGAATCACGGCGTGAATATCGTCCAGGCTGACCTCTCCCTTGCGCATGAGCAGCATCCCCACGTGCTCGGGGGCGTCGGCTCCCTCAAAGGAAATGGTCAGGCTACGCTGCGGGTCACAGTCACAGAACAGCACCCGGTGGCCGCGCCGTGCCAGGGCCAGCCCCACGTTCAGGGCGGAAGTGGTCTTGCCGACTCCCCCCTTGTTATTGGAAAAGCAAAGTGTTTGCATATACAGCGGAGTTAAAGCCAGGAGCACCAAGGTATACATTTTCACGCTAAGGCGTCACGACGTACAAATGTTTTAACGATTATATGTTCTTACGTTTATACATACAAACATTAAGGTGGCTGAATCACTGGGTGTCCCGCCGATTACCTGTCGCGGGCGGAGAGGATCGTATGCTGCGGAACCTGCCAGTGGAAGTACATATTTATGCATGGACGTTTATACGTATTTAGGTAAGAGCGTATTTACGTAAATACATTGTAGTATATAATCGTTTATGTAGTGTTACGTATGAACGTTTATACGTTCTGTGGCAAAGCAAAAGTGGTGTTGGTTAAAAGTTTCTGTTCTCCCCGTGCTGAACCGCCCGTAGAAACGTAACTACATACATATGCTGTTACGTGGATACGTTTTTACGTGTACACGTTTTTATGTAGAAATGTTTTCAGGCAAGCTGGTTGCGGCTGGTAGCTAGTCGCCACTGCCCCCACGAGTCGGGGAAACAGGGCAGCCCGTCACTTGGGGACTTGCCCCCGGCCCCCGCGCCAACGCAGCGGGCGGGCAGCAGTGGCGTGCTTACGCCGGGGAGCAGGCGCAGCCCGGTCAGCCGGGAGGGGAGGAGCGTGGCGGCCCTCTCCCGTGGCTAGCCCCTACGATTACCCCACCACGCTTGTTGGCCCCGGGTCCACCGCGCGGCGGTAAGCAAGCTTGCCGGCGCGGGGTCCGGCGTGGACGCTGCCGGGGTGGTAGGCTAGCGGCCGGCCCCGAGCGGCCCTTAGGTGGGGGCGAACGTACCCCGCCCGAGCTGCCAAGCGAGCAAAGCGCTCCGGGCTAGCACCGTTGTTGCCGGGTGTATCGCAAGCGGCGGGCTGCTCCCTGGCGCGGCCCCCGCGGGAAGTGAAACCAGCCGCTAAGTCGTAGGCGGCATTTCCCGCCGGGACACGGCTCAGCCGGCCCGGCCCGCGCCCCAACGTATCTGCCGCTCCCGCCGGCCCCGGGGGGGGTGCCATTTTTCACGTAGAAGCGGGCCAGGCAAGCGCGGGGCCGCCACGCCAGGGTCCGGGTGCCATTTTTCACGCAATTGCCCGGGGAGATAATACCCTCCGCGCCAAGCGGTTCGCCCGCTTGGCCCGTTTCCCGTCCCCGGGCGCCAGAACTGCCCTATGCGCTTTTTTTGCGTGCTTCACCCCTGCTCAGCGGCTTGTTCCCGGGGTCAATTTTTCTCAAAAAAAAAGCGGAACCTCTTCTGTTTTCTTAAGCTATTCTTTACTATTCTATATTCAGGGCGCCATAACTAGTTGATAGCCAGTCGATAAAGCCCGTTATCTACGTGAAAAACGGCACTCTGCAGCGTGAAAAATGGCACCCTGCAGCGTGAAAAATGGCACCATCTACGTGAAAAACGGCACCCAAAAGCGTGAAAAGTGGCACCACTGCGTGAAAAGTGGCACTATCAGCGTGAAAAATGGCACTCCGGGTTTGTATAAAGCCCAATTACGTGAAAAATGGCACCCGTCGAGCTTGGGGAGACATCTACGTGAAAAATGGCACCCGCACCGGGCTGTTGCGTGAAGCCATTTTGTTTTCACGCTTTTTCGCTTATCTTCACCGCCCGCCCCCGGCCCGTTACGCCCTGCCTATGCTGCCCCCGCCGCCCGCCGCCCTCTACCCCCGCGCCTACCAGGCCAACGCCCTGGTGCGGGCCCCCCTGAAGCTGACCCACGTGGAGGCGCGCATCTTCGCCCTGGCCCTGGGCTGCATTCACCAGGACCAGACCGAGCTGCCCGGCATCTCCATTCCGCTGAGCCGGGTGATGACCCAGAAGAAGGGGGGGAGCGTGTACGAGACCATCCGCGACGCCTGCAAAAGCCTCATGTCCAAGGTGGTCAGCATTGAGTCCCAGACCGGCAACAAGAAGCGCTTTACGGCCTACTCCATCATCAGCTACATTGACCTGAACGAGGGCACGGGGTTCCTGACGGGCAACTTTGCCCCCGAGATCAAGCCCTTCCTGCTCCAGCTGGCGGAGCAGTACACCCACGTGGAGATCGAGACCCTGCTCACACTCAAGTCCGCCCACGCCCACCGCCTGTACTGGCTGCTCAAGTCCTGGGATGACGTGGGCCTCTGGGAAGTGGACTTCGAGACCCTGCGCAAGCAGGTACTGGGCGACGACAACGATGTGACGTACACCCTGTTCTACGATTTTAAGCGCTACGTGCTCGAGCCCGCCCTGCGGGAGCTCCATTCCCTGGGCTGGGTGGTGGTCTACCAGCCCGTGAAGGAGGGCAAAAAAGTCAAGGGCGTGCGCTTTACCATCCCCAAGCCCCTGGCCCAGCTCGGGGAGGAGGGCTTGCCCGAGCCCGCCGCGCGGACCAGCAGCAAAGCCCGGCCCGTGGAAAAGCAGATGAGCCTGGCCCTGGCGGCGGAGCTGCCCACCCTGCAGCAGCGCATTGTCACCCGCCTGCAGAAGCTGAAAATGACGGCCGCCCAGATTCAGCACGTGCTCGACTTTATGGGCGACGACGAGGCCCGTATTGCTAAACTTATGAAAGTCAGTCACCCCCTGTTGCGCGATTACGAGGCCGGCAACAAGGTATTTGATAATTTAGGCGGGGTGGCGACCAACCTGCTCAAAACCGAGTTCCCGGGCCTGTACCCCACGCTGAAGTAACCCCGCTAGCCGGCGCCTCGGCCGGGGTGGGGGGGCGGGCCGGCATCGTGACCTTCGGGGGACAAACCACCAGGCTACAGGGTAGCTTCCCACCGGAATGGACCACGAACCGACCTGCCTTCTAGGCGGACCCGGCGGGTAGTGGGGGGGCCGTAGCGGAAGCTGTACCGGCGCAGGCGCCAAGAGAAAAACCTGGCCGCCCGGCCGCCTCAAGCTGGACCTGACAGGGAGCCTCTACCAGCGGCTAGGCAACCCCGCTGACTTTATTCTGGCTGCTGCTTACTGCCTCCAAAGCATCAACGCGCCAGTTCGGGCGGTCCAGCTATTACCAAAACCACGAGGCTTACCGCCCGGGCCGTCGCACTTCCCGCGGAGGGAGCGGCAGGGGGCCTGTACCTAGGGTAGTCACCGCCTGGCCGGCGTCGCGTCGTGGTTTCGATAAGGGGGAGTTCGTGCTTTTGGTAATAGGGCTGATAGGAGCAAGGGGGCGCCGTCCGTCGCCCGTGAACAACGAGGAATTGCTCCGGTTACCGCTGACGTGGTAGGGTAGGGGACTTCCCTCTTGAAGGATCCGTGTTATGGGTGGAATAGCAATAAAAGGCTAACAGGGCGGGCTCCCTTCAGACAGACGTCACCGTCCGTGCGACCAGGGCTCCGCCTACGGCCGCGTGGGGGCGAAGCAGGCTCTTGATTGGTCCGCCGCCGCCCGCCGACAGCAGAGGACTACCCCAACGGGTGAGCCAGCGCCTCGTTGTCCTGTTCGGGGCGGGTACCCCATCGTGGTCCGCGCCAGTTTAAATTTTTTTTTTGGGGGGGCGGGGCGCGCTCCAAACGACAATCCTTAAGAGTATATTTTGGTATTAAACGACTATAAGCCTTTGTGCTAAAATGTACTCTTATCCGGGCCCGTCTTGTACTTATATACTCGGCGGCGGGACGGCAGTCCGCTGGGTGTGGCATTTTACAAACGCCCGTTTGTAAAATGCCACATTGCGCATACCTTGCCTATATGAAGCACTACATCGCCTACTACCGGGTCAGCACCACCAAGCAGGGAGTCTCCGGTCTGGGTCTAGAAGCTCAGCAGTACGCCGTAACTCAATACGCGCGAGCACCTGCACAGGTACTGGGCCATTACACAGAAGTAGAGAGTGGCAAGCAGAATCAGCGCCCACAATTGCTGGCCGCAATTGCCCATGCTCGCCGAACCAACGCCACGCTGCTTATTGCCAAGCTCGACCGCCTCTCCCGCAACGCGGGTTTCATCTTCGCCCTGCGCGACTCGGGCGTGGACTTCGTGTGTTGTGACATGCCCGACGCGAATACCCTGACCGTGGGCATCTTTGCCGTCCTGGCCCAGCACGAGCGTGAACTGATTAGCAAACGCACTAAAGAAGCGCTAGCGGCCTTAAAGGCACGAGGGGTCGCGCTCGGAATGCCCGCTAATCTGACAGCCAAGTCTATTCAGCAGGGCCAAGTGGTACGTCAGCAGAATGCCCGTGAGAACAAAGAAAATCGCCAGGCAACCCGCCTGGCTGTCCTCTTACGCCAACAAGGCCATACCCTTCAGCAGATTGCCCAGGAACTAACTAGTGGGGATTACCGTACGCGCCGGGGCAAAGAGTTCGATGCCACGGCTGTGCGTAGGTTACTAAATCGACACGCTGATTCCACCGAGACCATGTAACCCAAGTTGTGGAGCGCTAGGGAGGAGCTAAAAAACGTCTGTTCCGCCTGGAACAGAGGAGGTCTGCTGTATCTGACGCTTCACTCCTGGCCTTGGTTAAAGGTTGGGTCTAAAAACCGAATGGATCGTTGCTTACCGGTCCACCAAGGGATGTCTGACCAGCGCTCCCTACTGCACCCCGAAAATGAGGCCCTAAAGGCATAATTTCCTGAACCTGTCTTCGAGAGG
>NZ_FWWW01000061.1 GCF_900176135.1 Hymenobacter roseosalivarius DSM 11622
GTACCCGTACCGTACCGACGTACGGTAGGTCGGGTGGTACGGTACGGTGGGCTTTTTCTACTGTGTGCCTATGCGAAACCTAGCGTTTATCGCCAATAACCGAGGATTCGACGCGTGTATCCAGTTACCAGAAAAAGGGGCAGATAAAAAGGTGGGCAGTTACGACGGGCAAATTGAGTGAAGTCGCGCAAATTGGCTCCCCCTCTTATACTGAACAGGTGATTATAGTAATTGCGTAAACTCTTTCGCTGACGGTTATGCTGGTCGCCGCTTTCATCAGGATACGTACCAAGGCGAGCATCAAAATTCATGTACACCTCGAAACCAGCTAAACGAGCCTGATGCGTGAAATCGTAATCAGCATAGTAATGCGGTAGGACATCAGCCGCAAACAAGCCAATCCGATCAAATACAACGCGAGGAATCATCAAACCTCGGCCGGGTAAGTTCTGACTAGGCCATTGCCCCCGACGCTGGTCTGGTGCCAGATCATCCAGTAGCCGCCGAAAGCTACCAGTGGCCCAACTGCTCCAGCCGCCACTATAAATCGGCTCTTGCGTAACAGCGTCTAACTCATAAGCGCCGTAAAGTGCCGGTGGACGGCTACTAGCCGCCTTTTTCATGTTAGCTACGAAATCAGGGTAAACGATAACATCGTTATTCATAGTCATTAGCCAATCGGCCCCTTGATCTAAGGCATAGCGCAAGCCCAGGTTTACACCAGCAGTCCAAAACAAGGAACCGGAGCCGAAGAGTACTTTTACTTCAGGATACTTGGCAGCTAAAGTAGTAGCGGTACCATCGGTAGAGCCATCGTCTACTACTACTACTTTAAAATCTTGATCAGTCTGCTGACGCAACGAGTCAAGGCAGGCTATAGTAAAGGAGAGACGATTGAAAACCGGAATGACAACGTAGAGCATAAGAAAAGAAAGCTGGCTGGCAGCGTGTGATTTAGCTAACAACCGAATAGGTAAGCGATTTCGATACCTCGGACTCACTTGCTGTCTCCTTTCCATATAGCGGAAGCAGACGGGAAAGAGAATCCTGCATGGAGTAGTGTTCATGAACAAAATTCCGGCCGGCTATACCGTATGACTGGCGTAAGTCAGGGCTATTGATCATCTGTAATAGCGCCTGAGTAAGAGATGGTACATTAGGAGGTACGCATCGGCCACTTTTGCCTTCGATTACTAAATCACGCAGACCGTAAACATCATATACAACTGCTGGCACACCGCAACTTAACGCCTCAAGCAAGGAGTTGCCAAGGCCCTCCAGAAGCGAAGTCATTACAAAAACATCAGCTGCCAATAAGGCTTGACGAACATTATGGAGTTGGCCTACAAATGTGGTAATGTCGTCTACTCCTAGTTGCTTCGCGTGATTCTGTTCGGCAAGGTGTGTCATTCCTTCTCCTACGTGTAGGTATAGAATAGGCTGCGATATTTTTAAGCGCAAAGCGGCCAACGATTCTAAAACAGCTCCGTGGTTTTTGTTTTCGGTGCAGGCTCCCACCGAAATCAAGACAACTGTATTATCGGGGATGGCGAAATGTTGACGTGCCTCTGTCCTTTCTGCTGCGTTTCGCGCCGGTATGAAACGTTGTTCGTCAAGCCAGTTAGGAACAAGCACTGTCGGATTATTATACGTTTCAGCCTCTACCTGAGCTACTGATGGGCCAATGGCCGTAAACGTCGTGCCAAGCAAACGTCTGGCTATCCAACGATAAGTGCCACGGCGTAACCGTACTTCTCCCTTAAAGTTGAAGGCACTGTGTACAGTTGAAACAAGTCGGGGAATGCCTGCCAACCTAGCTACAAGTAAATACCAGAAAAAATTTTGTTCTGTATGGTTATGGATGACACTAAACTCCTTCTCTTTAAGGAAGCGATACAAATCCCACCAATGCGAAACTGACCATTTAGAGAAAGGCCTGTGGTATACTGTAAAACCTGCCTCCTGCAAAGTAGAAGCATAATCACCCGCCGTGGCTCCATCGGCTATAATATGCTGAGCATATCCTTGGGCATGTACCGTAGGAGCAGCTAAGCGTAACATTACTTCAGCCCCGCTAAAACGCAACGAGTGTAGTATGTGAAGTACTTTAGGAGCCGGTAGGGTAGAAGAAAACATGGAATCGCAATCTGCTGAACGTTCGAATTATTACTCGTAATTATATAAGCTATCAGTAACGATGGATAGTCCGTTGATCTGATAGGTTTGGCGCTCAGAGCATTGCGGCTACCGAACGCAAACGGGCCATAATCTTATCGCGAAGGGTACCACGAAGCTCCCGGTAGTCGGAAATGGTGTCGCGGATCACGAAGCTTGGGTGACGTAAGGGTCTTGGTGCCGGCTCAGTGGGAAGGTTAGCCCAAGGATGAGAGGTGTTAAAAGTGTGCGTGGCTTCACCTCCAAAGCCAATATTACTTATCAGATTGACATTGGGCATAATACTCAGGCCTGATTGCACAAGCATAATGAAAGACCACTGATAATCCCAGGTATCAAGCTGACCATTATGCGTAGCCCAAAGCGGACGAAGCAGCATACGGGCATCCAGCGGGTTGAAAAAACGGCGCCACAAATAGTTTTTTCGCTGAATTTCGGGCAGTAATGGTGTAGCTGCGTCATAATGCTGCCATGCCCGGCGCCAGGTCGCCCAGCCCCAAATAGCCGTATGATGAGAGAAATAATAAGAGTAGTCAGAGTCATGAACCCAACCACGCATAATATTGCTGCCACTTATATGCATTACCCGCGTGTCGTCATGATAATGGTGCAGTAGGTCTTCGCAATAAGTGAAGAAAGAGGAGTGAGGTAAGCAGTCATCTTCCAAAATGATACCGGCTTCTTCATGCTGAAAAAACCAGTCAATGGCTGTGCTCACTGCGTTACGGCAGCCGAGGTTTTGTTCGCGAAAAAGGGTATGAACAGTACAGGGCCAATCTATCCCGGTTTCTATTAAATGCCGTACCGTTTCACAGGCTGCTGCCTCTTTTGGCCGGTTTGGACGGGCACCATCAGCAGCAATATATAAGCGGGGAGGTTGTGCGGCACGAATGGCTGCGAGCACACGCTCCGTGACATCAGGACGGTTAAATACTAAGAATAAAACTGCCGAGCGAGGTGCTGAACCATTCGTCGCGTCGGCGGAATGAGCAGAAGAATTGACGAGCATGGAATCAAGCGGAATAATGAATGGCTGGTTCGTCCTGACGAGTAGTACTGACGATAGAGCTTGGAACCTCTTTTTCCGGTACAGGAGTAGCAGCGAGAGCCACCAAGGTTTTTATGCGATAGAAACCAAAACCTACCAGGCCATAGAAGTAAGGCGGCAAGCTATACGAATAGCCGTACACCAGACTAGTAGCAATGAAGAGACACCACGTCAGAGTTTCGGCATCTGTGGCAGGGCGCCTTAGCAGTAGAAGCCCCGCATATAACTGCGGCATAGATAGCAGTATCAGTCCGATTATTCCGAAATAGAATAAGGCATCGATGTAAAAACTATGTAAGAAGTGTCCATTACCGTCGGGGAAAACAACGAGGGTTGGTTGGTCAGGATCGTAAAACTGAATGGGTAATTCAAATCCTCTGAACCGCATACCAGCTACTGGATTATCAACAATAAAAGGCCAGTAAGACCGCGCCTGTTCGGCTCGCCATCCTCCGGTTCCCTGCTTATCGTGATTTTCAATATCGGCTATATCATCAGCTATCTTGGTTAAAATCTTAGGATTTGACACCGCTAACGTTGTTATGGTTAGGAATAAAATTATCGCAGGGATACCAAATAAAGGCAACAGAGCCTTAAAGCTCAGACGCTGACGTTCCTTGCCAAGTAGTAGTATAACATTGATAGCCAAAGAAATAACAGACACTACCCATACCGTACGGTGCTGAAAAAATAGGATGGTTATTGCAGCCACGAAAAAAAGTGCTAGCTGAAGTGGTTTGAGGGTTTGCAGGTAGGTATTAAAATGAAAGAGCAAAGGCAAAACCAGTAGATAGACGGATGAAGCTACCAACCCTCGTTCGTGGTTGACAAAGGCTCCCATGCTAAGGGCATCAGGATTGATAATGCTTACATTGAGAACCAAGGCTATCCAGATCATTCCGATAAGATCAGGAAGGGTGATACGCCCAATTATTGTATAGATTCCATAGATGGCGGGTAGTGTGAACAGCACCATGATCTTCTGAAATACATGCGGATAAACAAACGGTACATCATAAAGCAAATACGATTCGGCCATGAGGAGGCCTATGCCAGCTAAAGCGCACCAGAATACATAGCGTGCGATTCCACTTAGATATTTATATAAAAGAATGCTCAAGGGTATGCAGCCAGCAATGACTAAAGGAGAGTAGCCATCGAGCGGCGATGGTGCAGCCCGCCCCATTTCATCGGTCTCTATGCGGCCAGTGATAAGGGTAGAGAACAGAAGGTCCAATATCAATATGGCCAGCAGGGGAAGAGCATATAGAAGTCGATATCGTAGCTTCATGGCAGTAATCGTAGTTGACGCAAACTAGTAAGATAAGGCAGAGACAGACTGGGGGGCAATTTGACCCAATACGCGACGATATTGCTCCTCATACATTGCGGTAACGATAGGAATCGAAAACCGCTCTTGTACACTTGTAATCCCTTGTTTACTTAGCTGTTCGTATTGTTGAGGCTGAGTCAGCAAATGACACAAAGAAGTAGCTATTGCCGCAGGCGAGTTGATATCAGTCAGTATTCCACGCTTTCCGTTGGCAAGCACCCAGGGAACTGCTCCTGATTCTGCTCCCGCTACTATAGGCACACCGGCTTGCATGGCTTCAATAAGCGTCAGCCCAAATGATTCTTCGCGTGATGGATGTAGCATTACGTCGAAATCAGGCAAAAGGGTTGTCATTTCGGTGTGGGAAGCCTTGCCAGCGAAACGAACTCCGTCTGCGACACCATGCGCTTTGGCCCAGCGATGAGCAGGTCCATTCAAATCATAATCGGTACCATATAACCAATATTCAGTACCAGGTCCTAACTGCTGACGCACTTCACGAAAAGCCAACAAAGCCGAGCTTACATTCTTACGAGACGACCACTCCGCAATCATTGACACAATGCGTCGGCGAGGGCCAGTTGGAAATAAGTGTACATAGCCTGGCGCTGGCCATACGGCATTTGGTATTACTATTGGCCGACGAGTAGGGCTCTCCAGCGCCTCGGCTAGGTATGGTGAAACAGCGGTGAAGTTTTTGCCCTTACGCAAAATCCGTAATTTCAGCAACAGCCGTGCTACTCGATAGAGATCTGGTACATACCGTAGAATAAGCCACGGATCATCATGAAGTGTGATCAGGTGAGGATAGCCACTTAATAAGGCTCCGAGCGCAAACTCGTATCCCCAGTGAGCATGTACAATGTCAGGCTGATCCTGATGAATGAAGCGGGCCAACTCCTGGCCTTCTTGCTTAAATAGGTCGAAGCAGCGATGTCGGGCGCGGGGGCGGAAGTGGCCCACATAGACCGTGAGCTGAGTTCCGCGTAAGATTACTGGTGTGGTTACGTTTGGATCTAAAGAATAGACAGATACCTGATGGCCCGCTTCCAACAACCCTTGTATTAACGGCGTAATGGCGCTACCGCCCATGCCGCTAGGTATGACATCCTCTGCCGTTACATTCAAATGCGAACGTAGCGCAGTAACATCAATGGTCGTAGAAAGCCCAATTTTCATAGCGTAAAAGCAAGAGTCAAGTAGCCGGAGCAAATAGGTCGTCTAGGCAGAAGCTGGTTATGACATTCATCATATTCGGGACTTAATAACGGAGACGAACTTTTTGAAGGAAAACTCCTTTGGTGGTGGTGCATCATCGTCTGTACTCGGCGTGTAGAATCCCCTTTCAGCATATTCTATCTCTATTCCTTCTGCTGCAAACAGATCTACTACTGCTTCCCTATGCCACTTGCCCCGGTAGATACCCGTAATGGGAGCGAATGGAATAACGGCATGAGTGGGGTAAGAATACAGGTCACGATTAATTGTATAGAACCGTTCGCTTGTGCGTCTTACTCGACGATTGACATAGTACTCTGTCTGCCATGGGTTTTCATGAGGGCGAAAGTAGCGTCCGATCCGCCTGATATTCCACATGGAAGCCATTGCGCTGAACAAGTAGTCATCTGCATGATCTACCTCCCACAAATCAGGAAACTGGCTTGGATGAAATGGACCTTGGTTGCCGCTCTCTACCAAACCTATGTAGGTGATTTCATGCTCAAGCATTGTATCAACCATCTGCTGCACTTTCTCTTCGGGCACCAAGCGGTCCAAAAACATATCCTCATGCAAATAGACTACAATATCAGTGTCAATTTGCTTAAAGGCTTCCAGCAAGCGCAAACCATGCGGTGTATCGGGTCTCCCCGTAAAGCGCGCAACGCGCGTACAGGTGATATTAAGACCTGGAAAAGAGAAGTCTTTGGTTTCAGTACTCAGGAAAATCCGACCTTTAAAACTAGGCCAGTACTTTTTGAATAGTGTAAAAAATGGCCCCCAACAATCAGAATAAGAATCGGTGCTGCTAACTAGGATGGAATAATTAGGTTTCATCAAGTGCAAATAATTAGAAGGAAAGCCTAAAGCCTTGCCTCTATTGAAGAGCAGATGCTAAGCCTACGGGTTGAGAGGCAGGGACTAAAGGCAGGCGGGCCACCACATCTGCAACTGAAATCGTGCCGGAAGCCGTCTTTCCCTGCGACGATCCACAAGTAACGTAGTCGTAGCCATGACCAAGCTGCACTGTTAGCCGGGCATAACAGTCATTAAAATAACCATTCGGAAAAATCTCCAGCACCTGCAAGCCTGCGGGTGCCCAGACAATATTGCTCATACCAGCCCCATGAAGCGCTACTACCGTTCGGGCCTGGCTGAACAGCTTTACTTGGTCGGCAAAGGAAAGTCGCTCGCTATACACAATATCGAAGCCTCGCTTGCGGAGGGCTTCCTCCAATACCGCTTCATTGGACATTGCACGCCGGGGAACGTAGCGTCGCGATATATAGAGGTCGCGGTGGCCAGCCGGTAATGTGGAGTGATTAGGAAGGTAGGAATTGCGGAGGATATCCACCGCGATAGGCGGAATAAACCCTGCATCAACTTCTGTTTGCAGAAGCAAAAGATTGGGAATGCGTACAGGTCCTTCAGCAATAGCTACTCGCTGATCAAAATCGTTCCCTAGTCGTACTTCTAGAGCTTGACGCACAAAGTTAGGGTACTGTGCAGGTAGCAAGATGCGCACCTTAGGATCTAGTTCTAGCGCGGTGAGCAAATTGGGAAGCGTCTCAAAAATCCAGTGAAAAAAAGGAGCTGGCGCAGCAGCTACTACTAGCCCATTCTCTTCAAGAGGGGTAGGCCGGCGAGAGTGAAGCAGGTGTAAGTGTGGCAGAATATTTCCCCAGCCCATTAGGCGGCGCACATCTCCGATGCTTTCGGAGAGTACATAATCGGCTTCAGGAAGCCAGGTAAGCCCATTAGCTGGTGCGACGCATACATCGCGGAGCCAATATGCTAATCGAGCTTCGAAGGCCTTATTACGACGAAAATATGGAGGGTAATGTGCTGGAAAGGAATAGTGCTGTGTAATTGGTGCCGATAACGTACGCATCGTGCGAACGTGAGGACGAACATCATCCCAGCCACAGACTTCTTCTAAAGAGCGCAACGCGGTAACGGGCAGGTTGCCAACCATAGAGCCCAAGAGCTTACGTTGCAGTATTTGCGCTAACCGTACCCGTACTTTAGCCACCGACAGACGCATCTGACTAAAAGAACGCGACTGCTGTAAAAAGCTGAGTTTGCTCAATACGTGTTCATCAAGTTGCATGCGGATAGGACGATTGATGCTAACTGTTAGCATACCAATCAGTAAGAATCCACAGAGCAATATGTGAGCCAGCAACTGCACTAAGGCGGGTACTCCCGAACCGGCGAAGACTTTGGTCAGTCCATAAGAAGCTAAACCAACAACAAGAGCCGTAACAGTGGCTGGCAGGTAGGTCGATACGATATCGAAAAAGGAATAGCTAAGGAGGCGTCTACCTGCTATAAGATAAGCTAAATGACGCAATATCTCACCTATCAGCATTGCTCTAGTCAAACCTACCAGCCCAAAGCGACTTGCATAGATCATAAGCAAGGCCTGAATAATTACATATCCTCCTTGCAGGGCCAGCTTGAAGTTGAGATCTGCCAGTGATTCAAATAGAATTCCTCCAAAAGTGGATAGCATATTTAGCCCAACAACAAAGGCTACAATCTTGACAATAGGAATTGCTTCCAGCCATTGGTCACCAAGCATCACTTTTACCAAAGGCTCAGCCGTAGTGGCTATACCTAGGCAAGTAGGCAACACCACGTAGCTGGTAAGAGAGAGTGTGGTAAGATACGCTTGACTTAATCGCTTGCGGTCGTTTTGTAAGGTGCTAAAAGCTGGTAAAAGCACCCGCGCTATGCTCGTCGTCATATTGTGCACAGGTAGATACACGAGCATAAATGCCCGGTTGTAAATACCAACCATGCGTACGCCCAACAATCGGCCAATAAATAATTGGTCGAGGTTGGCTCCGAGAAATTCTAGGAAGCTGATAACGGAAACCCGGCCACCAAACGCGAACAAAGGCTTGAATACATCCCAGCTGAAAAGGGGGCGTATGCTGTGGCGAACGTTCCAATAGGCCAGTATACCTAATAACACCCCTTGGGTAATTGTTGCTCCGAGCAAACTCCATACGCCGTGGCCACGGAACGCCATTCCTAGGCCTACACCTCCATAAGCAATTATGTAGGAGGCAACTTCTATTTTGCTTAGGGTCTCGAAGGCCATGCGGCGCTTGAGTAAGCTAATAGCCGTAGCCGACAGGCCAGTGATTAGTAAGCTCACCGCCATTACCCGCAGAATAGGTACAACATGCGGGTTCTGAAAGTAGAGCGGAACTAAAGGAGCCGTAAACCAAAGTATTGTTGTACAGGTGATACCTAGCAGAACGGAGACTGTAAAGGCTACGCGTACATCCTCATTGCTTAGCTCAGTACGCTGAATTAGCGCTTGCTCTAAGCCCATTTGAGCGAAATAACCTCCAAAACTTAAAACAACCCCAGCCATAGCCACTAAGCCAAAATCGGCTGGAGTAAGCAAGCGCGACATCAGGGCACTGTAGCCTACCTGCATCGCGGCAATCGCGAAGGTGGCCGTTGTGGTCCATTTAATGCTGTGCAGGATACGCGAGGATAGATTCTGGCTCATTGATACAGGAAATCTGGGAGCAAAACCGTCAAGGTTGACAGTTACTCATAGCGAATCTAGGCTGTGTAGTAAGCCGATTCGCCCTTGTAGCGGTACTCGTAAGTAGATGAGAAATTAACGCCGTTTAGTAATACGTAGACCTGTTGGTTGCCAGTTTGGCGTTGGGCCAGTTCCTGTACCTGCGAAAGCATATTACGCTGCGTGTAGCGATGACGAACCACAAAGATCGTTACGTCAGTGTATTGATTCAGAATGTAGTACTCTGATACTAAGCCCAGAGGAGGAGCATCCACAATTACATAATCATATGATTTACGCAACTCAGCTATCAGCGTAGCCATGCGGGGCATTTCCAGTAGCTCCAATGCATTTTCCGGGATGGGACCCGCCGCTAAAATCGTCAGGTTTGGAATATCTGGCTGCTGTATAGCTTCAGCTAACGTGCATTCCCCATTCAGGTAAGACGACAAACCTGCATGACGGGAGTCGAAACCGAAGTAGCCTGCTACTGTAGGCTTACGCATATCCGTTTCTATCAGGATGGTACGTCGTCCGGAAAGGGCAAGTTCGGCAGCCAAATTAGTGCAGCAGAATGTCTTGCCTTCGCCAGAAGTTGAGGAAGTAAAGCCAATAACACGTCGATCGGGACCAGCTGCTACATATTGCAGATTTACACGTACCGTACGGAATGACTCGGTAACGGCAGAACGCGGCATTTCCATACGAGCCAATCGAATTTTACGCCCGGCATCAGCTATCAGCCCCAGAAACGGAGCATTTGTAACACGTTTTAGCTCGTCAGCGCTTTGTACTGTCTGGGCGGTACGGTCACGTAGTAAAAGAAAGCCAGCAGGCAGCATTAGCCCGGCTAGTACAGCAAACATATATAATTGTTTGCCTTTAGGACTTTCCGGCGCACTATCAGACTGTTGGGCGTGGTCTACTATTTTCTTGTCGCTCACGTTAGTCGCCAGCATCAGAGCTGCCTCCGTCCGTTTCTGCATCAGGAAGTTATAGTTCTGATCATTCAGCGTAGTCTGAGTGCGCAGTCGAGCCTCTTGGCGCTGATTCTCCGGCATCTGATTGATGGCGGTTTTAATGGTTCCCAGACGAGTGCTTATATCAGCCAATGTTGCATCGGAGGAACGTATTAACCCGGTGAGGCTGCGCTGGAGGGATTGGCGGCGGCTCTGAATACGGCTGTCCAGGGCCTGCAACACCGGATTGTCGTCGTTGGCGCTTACGGCCAAACCCGCCCGTTGGCTGGTAAGCTGTGCCAGGTCGCTTAGCTGGCTATCGAGCACCGGATCATTTACCCCAGCACTCGCCCATGTACTAACGGCCTCTTCACTGGAATTAGTACGAAGAGCGCTCAGCACACTCTCATACGTGCGTCGGGTAGTCAACAATTGAGCCCTCTGGTTTTCCAGCTCGCTGATCTTGCCTATTCCCGAGCTTGATTGGGCTCCAACGTCAACCATACCGCGCGAAGCACGGAAGGAGGCAAGGGCGGCTTCTGAACGCCGGAGAGAATCGGCAACCTTAGTGATTTGTGACTCGATAAACTCAAAGGTTTTACTGCCTTTGCGGTTCTTATCAGTTAGGTCATTAAGTACATACGTTTCCATGAGGGTATTCAGGAAACGGGTTTCTTTGCCAGCTACAGAGCCTTTGCTCATAAGCCGGAGTACGCGGGCGAAGCGCTCGGTAGGCTCTACTACTAATTTACCTTGGTATTCGCCGAGCAGAGCTTGCGGATGGTTGAGAACGAAATAACGCTTTGCTACCTCAGGCAAGCCCTTAATAGAATCGGTTGGCGTAATGGTAAGCGTCAAATATCGCGTGCGCAAAACCTGGCCTGGACGTACTACTTCGTTCAAAGTGAAGTTGTCAACGGTTTCCAAGACAGCACCAGTGCGCATATCGGTCAGATACGCCTTATCGGCTTCACCTTGAATATGATATAGCCCATCGGGGCGCAGCTCCAAATACAGCGGTACTTCAGTTACCTGGGGGGCAATTGTATCAAGTTTTACCGTGTAGCCGGCATCCTGATAATGCTCCTGCACTCTTAGGTCGCCAAGCTTATTAACAAAGGAGTTAGTAACGTCGAAATACGACACCTCAAAGTCGAGCTTATCGAGGGCCTGTTTCACCAGCGAAGCGGAGGTAAGCACACTTATCTCATCTTCCACACTGGTTAATTCATTCCGGCTTTCACTAGGTGTAAGTACTTCCTGAGCCTGACGGGAGCCCGGCGTGGCACGATCAGCCAACTGTAGGGTGGAATGGAAGCGGTATACGGGCGACGTGGTCTGAACTTTAAGCCAAGTGGCCGCCAGCAACACGATTGGTATAATGACAAAAAGATACCAATAGCGCCCGAATTTGAAGAGCAAAGTGCTCAGGTTTAGCTCATCCGAAGATTCTTGCTTATTCATCTAGGTAACTAAAAAGGGAAAAGCCCGCGTTTTTATACAAGATACGTACTAACTGTTTATCCTGCTGTGAATCAGTAAAGTACGAGATGGAGGTAGCTTGTATTACCTGTTCGCGGTTAAAATTAAGTTCGCTATGACGGCGATTGTAGTCAAGCCAGCAAATACGATGCTCAAGTTGTTGATGTTCGCCCGCTGGGTGAGCGCAGACTCCGGCTCAACGTAAACCGCGTCGTTTGGCTGTAGGTAGTAATACGGCGAGGAAAGCAAATTAGGTCTCGTTAGGTCCAGTAATACGACTTCTGAGCCAGTTGGGGTCTGACGGATTAATTTAACGTTACGGCGGTTGCCAAGAGGAGTGAGGTCGCCGGCCAGACCCAGCGCTTCCAGGATGGTAGCCTGCGGGTTTTGGACAAAGAAATAGCCTGGGTTTCTAACCTCACCCAGAACCGTTATTTTGAAGCTGACCAGTTTGACGGAGGCCGTGGCCCCCCGCACATAATTATTTACCGCATTCTGGATAGCGCGCTGCGCCTCTGAAACGGTAAGCCCCCGAACGGGAAGGCGACCAGCCGTAGGTAGAGTAATATTACCCCCCGCATCAATGACATAGCCATTCGTATATTGGGAGCCGGGGTCACCGTTAATAAAGGATCCTTGACTGCTATTCAGATTAAATACTTGCGTCAGTTCGGGCTGAGCGCTTTGCACCGTAATATTTAGTACATCATTCGTCGCAAGTTTGTACTCCTGACGCTCGTTGGTTACTGCTTTCGCTTGCGTACTGGAATAATTGGAGTCTTGTAAATAGCTAATATCCTTGGTCGAAACACAGGAGGCGAGGCCGCCAAGGACCAATAAGGCCAATGCGTAGATGAGACGGATCATAAATCAGGGGTGTGTTCGGGGAAGAGTAGAGTAAAAAAGAATGAAACGTGGGAGCAAAAAGCAGGCGAAACTGTAAAAATGACAAGCTTATTTAGTACTATATAGTAAAAGTAATTCGATTTTTCGTCTATATCAAGAAATAGTTAAATATTTGCAATAAAATTTTGTACTTAACAATCCTGTTTGGTTACGAATTTACAACGCTAAGGTTTCCGGCCTCGTCATGCAGGTTTCGTAATAGGCAGATCAAGAGCAGCTTTCAATCGTTCATTGGCGTCACCTGGGGGGCAAATGGTTGTTCCTGAAAGGTGATTCGTATACTTGTCTATGAAAATTTTGTTGGTAGAAGATGAGCCCAAAGTTGCGGCCTTCTTACAAAAAGGCTTAACGGAACAGCAGCACAGCGTAGAGGTAGCCGCCGACGGCCCAACAGGCTTGCGGCGGGCCCTGGCCGAACCTTTCGATCTGCTGATTCTGGACAATCTGCTGCCTGGGCTCAATGGCCTGGACGTGTGTCGGCAGGTGCGGACCCAGAACTCGGCGGTTCCCATCCTGATGCTTACCGCGCTGGGCGAAACGGATGATAAGATCCGGGGGCTTGATGCCGGTGCCGACGATTATTTGGTGAAGCCTTTTGCCTTTCAGGAGCTGCTGGCACGGATTCGGGCCCTGGTGCGGCGGCGCCACGAAAGCCCCTCACCGGAAATTATCCTGCGTCTGGCCGACCTTACCCTGGACCCTGCCCGCAAGCTGGTTCAGCGCGCCAACCAGACTATTCAGTTAACCGCCCGAGAATTTGCCTTGCTGGAGTATTTGCTGCGCAATCAGGAGCGGGTAGTATCGCGGGTCGACATTCTGGAGCAGGTATGGGAAACGTCCTTTGATACGGGCTCCAACGTCATTGACGTGTATATTAACTTTCTGCGAAAGAAGATTGACAAGGATTTCTCCCCCAAGCTCATCCATACTTTGGTAGGTATGGGCTACGTGATGAAGGAAGCATAAGGCGGGGGGCTTTTTAGGGATGGCCGCTCGCGTCTCCTTTACCGTGTAGTGAGGGGTGTTGCTCACGCAGGATAGCGACGGCACACTATTTTTAGTATTCGCTTATGACCATTCGGACGCGTCTGGCGCTACAGTTTGCTGCCATTCTGGCCGTCACGCTGATGGTGTTTTCGCTGGTGATTTACTATTTCACCTACCAATCCCGCCAGGAGTTTTTTACGGCCAATCTGCTGGCTCGTACCCGCGTGGTGGCCCACGTCTATCTGGATGGTACCAACCGAGCGACTGCCGCCAGCCGGGCCTCATACCGGCGCTACCTCCGGCAGTTCTATCGTACGCTGCCCGAAGAGGAAGCCAAGGTATATAATTCCCAGAATAAAGTAGTATTTCGGGAAGGGAAAATTCAGTCAGAATCGGTTCCGATGGAGTTATTAAAAGCAGTTCGCCGGAATCGGAAGCCCATCGTTGAGGAGAAGAATTTCCGCCAGACTATCGGCGTACTTTACCACGATGTTCAGCGCGGCGACTTTGTAGTAGTTGCCTCTTCTCTTGACGCTGACAGCCAGCAGAAGCTCAGTAATTTACGACGTATTCTGCTGGGGGGCTTTTTAGCCTCGCTGACGGTAGTCGGTATTGGGGGCTGGTTTTTTGCCCGCCAGGCCCTGCGGCCGATGCAGCGAATCGTGCGGGAAGTAGATACCATTACCGCCTCCGATCTGCACCGCCGCCTTTCGCAGGCCGACGGCCAGGACGAAGTGTCGCACCTGGCCCAGCGCTTTAACAGTCTGCTCGATCGGCTCGAGACGGCGTTTGCCGGGCAGCGTACTTTTGTTCGCGACGCCTCCCACGAGCTGCGGACGCCGCTGGCAGCCCTCATGGGGGAGCTGGAGGTTGCCCTGCTGCAGGAGCGCACGCCCGATGAGTATCGGCGCACCTTACGCAGCACGCTCGATGCGGCCCGCCTGCTCAGCAACCTCACCAACGGCCTGCTCCAGATAGCGCGCGCCTCTGACGACCCATCGCAAATCACGCTTAGCTTAGTTCGGCTGGATGAGCTGTTGCTCCAGGCCCACGAAGAAATGCAGCGCCGCCAGCCTACCTGCCGCATCGACTTAGCCTTCAATGAGAACACCAAAGATGGCCGGGTCACACCGTTTGAAGTGCGTGGCAACGAAGCCTTGCTGCTGGCTGCCGTGCTCAACGTGTTAGAAAACGCCTGCAAGTTCTCACGCAGCTCCGATAAGCCCATTATGGCAACGCTCAGCACTACCCCAAATCGGGTTGTGCTTGATGTGTTGGATTATGGTCTGGGAATGAATGAAGCCGACCGGCAGCAGGTGTTCGTGCCGTTCTTCCGGGCCGAAACGGTGCGCAATGTTCCGGGGCATGGCATTGGATTGCCGCTTACCGCCAAAATAATGAGCTTACACTGTGGTTCCATACAAGTAGAAAGCCAGCTGCATATTGGTACGCAAGTGAGGCTGGACTGGCCTGTCTCTTCCGCAATCAAGGTTAGGGCATAGCAGCCGGAATGAAGCAAGCTCCGAGCGTAGAATTTTTAATCCTATTTTAATTCTATTTTAACTGAGTCTTAACGACTGGAAGATAGGTTTGTATCGTATGAAAGTGTTGTACTTACGACGCATCTCCCTCTATGCCAAAAGTTGCTCTAGCTACGCCTTCAACCGATTTGAAGGCTCCTGCCATTAATTATCTGAGCACCATATCCAAAGACGCGCCCGCCGGCCTGGTTGTGTTTTTGGTGGCTTTGCCCCTGTGCTTGGGTATTTCGCTCGCCTCGGGGGCGCCGCTGCTTGCGGGTGTTATCACCGGAATTGTGGGGGGCATTTTGGTCTCTTGGCTAAGCGGCTCGCAGTTAAGTGTGAGTGGTCCAGCCGCTGGTCTTACGGCCATTATCGTGTCTGCCCTCAGCACGCTGGGTTCTTTTGAAGCTGTGCTCACAGCTACTGTGCTGGCTGGTATTCTTCAGCTGGTACTAGGCTTCGCCAAAGCCGGTATCATCGGCATGTACTTTCCTTCGTCCGTCATTCGCGGCATGTTGGCTGCTATTGGTCTGATTCTGATTCTAAAGCAGATACCACACTTTCTGGGTGCTGATAGCGACTATTTCGAGGACATGAACTTTTTGCAGTTCAATGGTGAAAACACTTTCAGTGCCATTGGAGCGGCATGGCGCTCTATTCAGCCCGGTTCGGCAATAATCGGAGCCGTTTCGCTATTCATCCTAGTAGCTTGGGATTCCAAATTTGTTCGCCGATTGTCCTTTGTACGGCTGGTACCAGGTGCTTTAGTAGTGGTAACGCTATCTATTATAATGAATAAGCTGCTCGGTCTGGCAGCACCTAGCTTACAGTTACAGTTTGAGCACTTAGTAAAGCTGCCTACTATCTCGTCGTTCAGTGACTTGGTGGCGGAGCTAAACTTCCCGGATTGGAGCTTCCTTACCAGAGGCTCTACTTACGTGGTAGCCTTCACTATTGGCATTGTGGCTTCGCTGGAAACCTTGCTTAGCGTAGAAGCGGTCGATAAGCTCGACCCACACAAGCGTCATACCCCCCAAAATCGGGAGCTTTTGGCTCAAGGTGTTGGCAACGTAGTAAGTGGCCTGATCGGTGGCTTGCCCCTTACGGCCGTTATCGTACGCAGCTCAGCCAACATTAATGCTGGGGGGCAAACCAAAGTCTCCGCCTTCATTCATGGCCTGCTTTTATTAGGAAGTCTGCTATTCCTGGCTGGTTTCCTGAATCAGATTCCGCTCTCGGCTTTGGCAGCTATACTGCTCATTGTCGGTTTTAAGCTCACCAAGCCGGCGCTGTATAGCAGCCAGTGGCGTTTGGGCTGGCCCCAATTTCTGCCCTTCGTTGTTACGGTAGTCGCCATTCTATTCACTGATTTGCTCAAAGGCGTCTGCTTTGGGTTAGCAGTCGGCATATTTTACATCCTGAAGGCCAATCTGGAGTCGGCTTACTACTTCCACGACGAGCCAAGCCAGGATACCAACACGGTTCATATCAAGCTATCCGAGCAAGTTACTTTCCTGAACAAGGCCAGTATCGTTACCACTCTCGACCAAATTCCCTACGGAAAGCATGTGATTCTGGACGGGTCTGACTCCGAGTATATTGATTATGATGTGCTGGAAGCTATCCAGAATTTTAGGATTACGGCGGCCGAGCGCGACATCAACCTCGAAGTGCGCAACATTACCGAAGTACCGATACTCGGCCATTGATCGTTGACTTCAATAGCTTGTAGGACCTGAGCAAGGTCAGTTCCTATAAGTGTTCTTCACTTACGTTTTAACATATCCTCTGATGAAAGAGATTCTCGAAAATAATCGCCGTTGGGTGGAGCAAATGCGGAGTCAAGACCCGCAATTTTTTGAAAAGCTTTCTAAAGGACAAAAGCCGCGCTACTTGTTCATTGGTTGTTCCGATTCGCGCGTTCCTGCCAGTGCCATTACGGGCTCGGGCCCCGGCGAAATGTTCGTGCATCGCAACATTGCCAACATGGTCGTGAATACCGACATGAACCTACTGTCGGTGCTTCAGTACGCGGTGGAAGTATTGCATGTAAAAGACGTTATCGTGTGCGGTCACTATGGCTGCGGCGGAGTGGCCGCGGCAGCCGCCGGCAAACAGTACGGCCTCATCGACAATTGGCTTACCAATATCCGTGACGTAATTCGGCTGCACGAAACCGAGTTCCGGCGCATTGAGAACGAGGAGGAGCAGCTCCGACGCTTGGTAGAGCTCAATGTGATTGAGCAGGTGCGCAACCTCGGCAAAACCAACATCATTCAGAATGCCATGAAAGGTGACAATCCTCCGCGTCTGCACGGCTTGGTATATGATATCAAGGTTGGATTGCTGAAAGACCTGGAGATAAACGACGGAATGATGGCCGACTTTGAGCACATCTATGGCACCAAAGCCATGGAGCACGCCGAAGAAGTGTTAGAAGACCAAGTCGGGGCGAAGGAAGACTTGGGCTCTGCCCCGGAAGCCAAAGCCGCTGAAGAGAAGAACAGTAAAGAAGGCCGCGACAACAAAGCCCCTATGCGGAAGGTTGCTTAACTGCCATCTGTACTTCGACAAGCCTTCAAGCATTTATAGATACCACTAGCCGATGTAAACTGAGGGGGATACATCGGCAACTGGGAACCTCCGTAACCATTTGGTCGCGGAGGTTTTTTTATGTCGAAAAAAGCCCCCCGCCGCGGGTACTTGCTGCTATGGGATGGTAAGTGCCCGCGGCTATTTGGTAGCCGGAAAACTGTAAGTACTTAGCCTTTATTCCCACCCTCGGGCCGTCAAAATTCCGGCGTCAGCCTGATAGAAAAAGCCCGGAGCGTAACACTTGCCTATGGCAATGCCGTAAGAAAAAAGAACAAACCGAACCCTAACGCTATGACAACCAAACTAAAAAAGCTTTCTGACCAGATAATCGTTATTACGGGTGCCTCGTCGGGTATTGGCCTGGTTACGGCCCGGATGGCGGCCAAAAAAGGAGCCAGCCTCGTGTTGGCGGCCCGCAGCGAGGAAGCCCTGCACCAGCTCACGCGGGAAATCGAGACAGATGGCGGCAAGGCTATCTACGTCGTGGCCGACGTGAGCAATCAGGACGACGTACGCCGCATCGCGCAAACCGCGCAGGAGCGCTTCGGCGGCTTCGATACCTGGGTAAATAACTCCGGCGTATCCATTTATGGCAAGATTGAAGAAGTGCCCATCGAGGATATGCGTAAGCTGTTCGAAACCAACGTCTGGGGGCTGATTTACGGCTCGCTGGAAGCGGTGAAGCATTTGAAGCAGAAAGGCGGAGCCATCATCAACATCGGCAGCATCCTGTCGGAGAGCACGGCCATTCTGCAAACCATTTACAGCGCCAGCAAGCACGCCGTGAAAGGTTTCACGGATGGCCTGCGCATGGAGCTGGCCATGGATGAGGCCCCCGTGGTGGTCACGCTCATCAAGCCGGCCGCCATTGACACGCCCTACCCGCTGCACGCCAAGAACTTCATGGACCGCGAAGTCCAGCACGCCCCGCCCGCCTACGCCCCCGAAACCGTGGCCCGCGCCATTCTGCACTGCTGCGAAACGCCCGAGCGCGAAATAACCGTAGGCGGTGGCGGCCGCGCCATCACGGCCCTGAATCATTGGGTGCCCAGCCTGGTGGATAAGTTTATGGAAAACGTGTTTGCCAAGCAGGAAAAAGCCGACTACCCCGCCCAAGCACTTGATCAGAACGGCCTCGACGGCCCCGTGGGGACGCTGGAGGAGCGCGGCAACTACCCCGGCTATACCCGCGAGAGCAGCTTTTATACGGCCGCTACCACGCATCCACTGGTGGCAGCGGCCCTCATAGGGGCTGGCGTGGCCATCACGGCGGCGCTGCTGGGGTCGTCGAAGAATGGCGGGGGCTCCAAGCATGGCACCACTACCTACCCCGACGGCACCCGCGAAGTGCATTAACGCGCCTGCGCCCGACTGGTCCAAGCCAGCGCAGTTGGGTGATTCATACTCAAAAAGCCCCCCGGTTTGCTGTTCGCGGCAGCTGGGGGGCTTTTTTGGGAGTACTAATAGAGTCGGACTGCGAACCGACAGACGATATAGCCAGTCGTGTCAGGCGACCTTTCCCCGCCTTATCTTTGTTGATTCCCTGCTGACGCCTGCATCAGCGAAATCAGCGTACTAAATCAACTCAGCTCAGTGATTGTCTGCATAGCCGAAAAGCCCAGCGTAGCCCGCGAAATTGCCAACGTGCTCGGTGCCAACCGGCGCATGGATGGCTACTTCGAGGGCAACGGCTACCAGGTAACCTGGACGTTTGGGCACTTTTGCCAACTGCGCGAGCCCGAGGACTACCGCCCCGAGTGGAAGCGCTGGAGCATCCACGATCTGCCCATGCTGCCTGACTCCTTCGGCATCAAACTCATGCGCCGCGACGATGGCGTGGTGAGGCAGTTCAACGTGATTAAAAACCTGCTCGCGGCGGCCACCGAAGTCGTGAACTGCGGCGACGCGGGGCAGGAGGGAGAGGTTATTCAGCGCTGGGTGCTCACCGAGGCCAAGTACCGCAAGCCCTTCAAGCGACTGTGGATTTCGTCGCTGACGGAAGAAGCTATCCGCCAGGGGTTTGCCAACCTGCGCGAGGGCTCCGAGTTTGACCGCTTGTACCAGGCCGGCAAAAGCCGCGCCGTGGGCGACTGGCTGCTGGGTTTGAACGCCACGCGCCTGTTTACGCTCAAATACGCCGCTGGCCAGAAGCAGGTGCTCAGCATTGGCCGGGTGCAGACGCCCACGCTGGCCCTGCTCGTGGACCGCTACCACGAAATTCAAAACTTTAAACCGGAGCCGTATTGGGTGCTACGTACCGAGTACCGGGGCACCATGTTCAGCCACGTAGCGCCGCCCAAAAAAGGCAAGGCCGACGACGATGAGCCCGACGGAGTGTTGGCCGAAAGGGCTCGCCTCAGGGCCCGCGGCTACTTCGTAAGCCAGGAAGAGGCCGACGCGGGTATGGCGGCCGTGCGGGGGGCAATTTTCACCGTGACGGGTGTGGAAATCAAGAAGGCGCTGGAAACGCCGCCTTCCCTCTTTGATCTGACTTCCCTGCAGGTGCAGTGCAACAACCAGTTGGGCCTGTCGGCCGAGGACACGCTCAAGACCGTGCAGGGTCTCTACGAGAAGAAAGTCGTGAGCTATCCGCGCGTGGACACCACCTTTCTGCCCGACGACCAGTACCCCAAAATTGCTGGTATCATGCGCGGCCTGGGGGGCTATTCTGGCCTGACCGCGCCACTGCTGGAGGGCAAAATCCGCAAGTCGACGAAGGTTTTTAACAACAACAAAGTCACCGACCACCACGCCATCATCCCGACGGGCGCGAGTGCCGGCGGTCTGGGCGGCACGGAAAGCAGCGTGTACGATATCATTGTGCGGCGCTTTCTGGCCGCGTTTTACCCCGATTGCGAAGTCAGCAACACGACCGTGACGGGCGAGGCCGCCGCGCATCCGTTCCGGGTGCGGGGCCGCCAGATTCTGAATCCTGGCTGGCGCATTGTGTACGGCGACCCGGAAAAACAGCAGGCCCCATCGGCCCCCAAAGCGGCCGGCGAGGGCGACGACGACGTGGTAAACACCGTGCTGCCGTCCTTTACCCAGGGCGAAAATGGCCCCCATAAGCCCCGACTCGACCAAAAAGTAACCCAGCCGCCCCGCGAGTACACGGAGGCGATGCTACTCCGCGGCATGGAAACCGCCGGCCGTAACGTGGACGATGAAGAGCTGCGGCAGGCCATGAAGGAAAACGGCATCGGTCGCCCCAGCACCCGCGCCGCCATCATCGAAACGCTGTTTAAGCGCGGCTATATCCGGCGCGACAAAAAGAAGATTCTGCCCACACCCACTGGCGTCGAGCTGATTGGCCTCATCCGCAACCCCACCCTCAAATCGGCGGAGCTGACGGGCCAGTGGGAGCAGAAGCTGCGCCAGATCGAAGCCGGCAACCTCGACTCCGACCAGTTTTTGGGTGAGCTGAAAACGCTGGTGCGCGAGATGGTGTTGGAAGTGAAAGCCGACGGTTCCGGTCGCGGTATCAGCGTCAGCGCGCCGGGCGCGGCAGCCGCCGGGGGGCAAAAATCAAGTGCGCCAGCCGGAAAAAAGCCCCCCACGGCCGCCAAGCCGGCCGCGCCGGCCGTACCAGGCAGCTTGGGTGCGTGTCCGGTCTGCGGGCAGGGCTACGTATTGCGCGGCAAAACGGCCTTTGGCTGCTCGCGCTGGCGCGAGGGCTGCGCGCTGCGGCTGCCGGGGCAGTTTGAGGGTAAGATTTTGACTGACAAACAAGTGTCGGCTCTGCTTGGCAAAGGCCGGACGCCCGTTATCAAAGGCTTTATCGATGATGTGGGCCAGAAATTTGACGCGGCCGTGCGCCTCACGCCCCAGCACACGCTGGAGCTGGTGCGTGCCGCCGAAAGCAAGCCTGCCACCACCGAGGCCCCCCAGCAGATACCATGTCCGGTGTGCCGCCTGGGTACTATGCTACGCGGCAAAACGGCCTACGGTTGCTCCCGCTTCCGCGAAGACTGCCAGTTTCGGGTGCCCCTGGAGCTGTGCGGGCGCACCCTCACCGAGGCGCAGATTGCCCAGCTCCTGCGCCGGGGCAAAACGGGCGTCATCCGCGGCTTCACGTCCCAGCGCACCGGCCAGAAGTTTGAGGCCGCCTTGCAGCTGGCCGCCGAAGGCAAGGTGGAGTTTGTGTTCGAGAAGAAATAAGTGCTCTTGCAAAAGGACGCGTACAGTAGAAACAGGCGGTCATGCGGAGCGAAGTCGAAGCATCTCGCGTGTTTGGCAGGCGTAGTGATCCAACATCAGCACACGAGATACTTCGACAAGCGGACGCCGGATTAAGCCCGCCCCGAGACGGATGCCCTGAACATTTTTATCGTCACTACCAAAATAGAAATACCAATGAGCGATAGGTTTTGGGAGTTCCCGCACGGCCGCCGCACCACCGAATGGGCCACGCTGCTGGGGGGTATTTTTCTGCTGCTGGAAGGCGGCGAGCGCTGGTCAGTGGACCGCCGCCTTCCAGCAGCAACCTGACCGCCGCTAAGCATGAATACGGCGCCTACTTCCCTGCGCGAGCTGGCCCTGCTGTTTCTGCGCCTGGGCACCACGGCTTTTGGCGGGCCGGCGGCGCATATTGCCCTGCTGGAAGAGGAAGTAGTGCGCCGCCGCGGCTGGCTCACCCAGCAGCGCTTCCTCGATTTGCTCAGCGCCACCAACCTCATTCCCGGCCCCAACTCCACCGAGCTGGCCATCTATATCGGCTATGAGCGGCGTGGCTGGGCGGGGCTGCTGGTAGCGGGCACCTGCTTTATTCTGCCGGCCATGCTCATCGTCATGGCTTTTGCCTGGGCCTATGTGCGCTTCGGCACGCTGCCGGCCCGGCCCTGGCCGGCGTGCTCTACGGTGTGAAGCCCGTTATCGTGGCCGTAGTAGGGCAGGCGCTCTGGAGTCTGGGCCCCTCGGCCCTGAAAACCTGGCCCTTGGCGCTGCTGGCCGCCGGGGCGCTGGTGCTGGGCCTGCTGGGCGTCAATGAGCTGCTTTTGTTATTCGGAGTCGGCATTGGGGCGCTGGCCTAGCGCTGGCCCACGCTGGAAAGCAGGAAGGTGCCGCCCGCTTTGCTCCTTCTCTTCGGGGCTGTGGCCGTGCTGGCCCTGCTGCCGGTGCTGTTCGGGATGCCGGGCGGGGCGGGCCGCGCGGCGGGCTCCGCTCCGCTGGGGCTAGGGACTTTGTTTCTGGCTTTCGTGAAAATCGGCTTCCTGCTCTACGGCAGTGGCTACGTGCTGCTGGCCTTCCTCGAAGCCGACCTGGTGCAGCGCTTCCACTGGCTTACGCAGGCACAGCTGCTCGACGCCGTGGTGGTAGGACAGGTGACGCCAGGGCCGGTATTCACCACAGCCACCTTCGTGGGCTACGTGCTCAGTGGCTGGCACGGGGCGCTGGTGGCCACGGTGGGCATCTTCCTGCCGGCCTTCGCCTTCGTGGGCCTGAGCATTCCGCTGATTGATAGGCTGCGGCAGTCGCCCCTGGCCGGCGCGTTTCTGGATGGGCTGAACGTGGCTTCGTGGGCTCTGATAGCGGCCATCTCGTCGCACGGCCGTGGTCGATGGGCCTACGGTGCTGTTGGCCCTGGCCAGCGCCGTGCTGCTGCTACGCTACAAAGTTAATTCGGCCTGGCTGGTGCTGGGCGGCGCGGCGCTGGGTTTCGGGTTGCAAGGGCTGGGCTTCATCTATGATTTTCTTTGATTATCTGGTAGCCATCAGTTCCCAGTGGACCGGGGAAACGCTGCTGCGCGGCACCGAGGAGCTGAAGCCCGGCACGAAAGTGGTAACCTAGGTGGCAGCTGCCTCCTAGTCAGGGGCCGACTGCTTCTTCTGCTATTTTAGCTTACGCCGTTGATCGAGTATTTGCACACCCTGGACCGTTGGGGACTATTCGTAGCCAACCAGACCCATTCGCCCTGGGGCGACCAGGTCATGATCTTTTTTACCGACCGCTTCGTGTGGATACCGGCCTACGTGGTGCTGCTGGCGGCGCTCGGCTACCACTACCGGCGACAGGCTTTGCTGCTTATTCCGATGCTGCTGCTTAGCGTGGGCCTGGCCGATTATATTTCCAGCAGTTTGTTCAAGCCGTATTTCGCGCGTCTGCGGCCCTGCCACGACCCAGAGCTGTCAGCCGCGCTGAACCTAGTGAACGGCTGCGGGGGGCAATTTGGCTTCATGTCGTCGCACGCGGCCAACACGACGGCTGTGGCCGTATTTCTAGGTCTGGTGCTGCCGCGCCGCTTCTGGTTGGCCAAGGTGCTGGTAATTATCTGGGCCGCCCTGGTATCCTACAGCCGGATGTACCTGGGAGCCCACTACCCGTCCGATGTGCTGGCCGGGGTCGTGCTGGGCGGAGGGCTGGCCTGGGGCGTAGCAGGGCTGTACGAGCGGGCAGAAAGCCGGTATTATAGCCGTCTGGGTGGGCATCTGACGGAGGAAAGCGTTTAACTTACACCCCAATGACACCGCAGCTTGGTAAGCTTCTGCTTTTCTTGGGCCTGGGCCTGGCGCTGCTGGGGGGCTTTTTGTGGCTTGGGGGCGGCAACTGGCTCAGCTGGTTCGGCCGCCTGCCCGGCGACGTGCGCGTGGAGCGGCCAGGGTTTCGGCTGTATATGCCGTTGGTGTCGATGCTGCTGCTGAGCTTGCTGCTGAGTTTGGTCCTGTGGGTGGTGCGGCGGCTGGGGAGCTGAGAGAAGCTGTGGGGGGCTTTTTTGCAGCTTGGGTAAATAGAAAGAGGTGGTTATGCTTTATGCGGCGGTCATGTAGAGCAAAGCGAAGCACCTCGCTCGCTGACGTCTGGTTACTACTCCAGCATCAGCACACGAGATGCTTCGACAAGCTCAGTATGAATGCCTGTCGATATAAAGAGCGTCAAAAACCACTCATCCTCTGGCCGGCTCGGGAACCGCTGTCAAGCCCGGCGCGGCACCATACTGCACGATATTCTCTACCATGCCTTTGAAAATGATAAAGTGAAAAGGCACCAGCGAATACCAGTACAGCCGCCCCGCCAGACCACGCGGTCGAAAAGCGGCGAGCTGCTCCAGGCGGTGGCCACCGGTTGCTTCATCAGACACGATGCGAAACTGGAGCCAGGCCTCGCCCGGCAGCTTCATCTCGGCATAAAGCAACAGCCGGCGACCGGGGCGGTCAGCGACGAGCACGCGCCAGAAGTCGAGCTGGTCGCCGGCTCGCAGGTCGGTGGGGGAGCGGCGGCTCCGGCGCAAGCCCACGCCGCCCACGAACTTATCCAGCAGCCCTCGCACCCGCCAAAGCCAGTCGACCTTGTACCAGCCCCTTTCGCCGCCGATGCTCCACACGTTGCCCAGCACCTCGTCGGGGTCGCGGGTAAAGGCCATTTGCTGGCGGTCGAAGAGCATCCCGTTCTGCGGAATCTGCACGAAGTCCATGTAGTTGCGCTCCATCACGCCGCTGCTCAGCGCATCGGTCCAGCTGCTGACTACCTCATTTTGCTCAATGCGGGTGAAGGCCAGCTTTAGCGCTTCGGCATAGCCCATACACTCGTGCCGGATCACCTGCGCGATACTGCGTTTGGTCGACACAATTGTATCGTTGCGCAGGCTTTCCACTAAGCTTTGGGCCAGCGAAAACGTGGTGCTCGTCACCAGAAACAGCCACAGCGACGACAGGCGGGGAGTGAGCACGGGCACCGTGAGAATATAGCGCCGGTAGCCGCGCTGCTCAGCCAGGCCTAGCAGCATCTGCTTATAAGTCAGCACGTCAGGGCCACCGATGTCGAAGCCTTGGCCCACGCAATCGGGGTTGTCGAGCACGGCAGTCAGGTAAAACATTACGTCGCGGACGCCAATGGGCTGGCAGCGCGAGTTGAGCCAGCGCGGCGTAATCATCACCGGCAGCTTCTCCACCAAGTCTCGGATTATCTCGAACGAAGCCGACCCCGACCCGATAATAATGCTGGCCCGGAGCACCGTGACGGCCGCTTTTTCAGCTTTCTGCAACACTTTCTCCACCGCCCGCCGCGAGCGCAGATGCGCCGACAGCGCCCGGTCGTTGGCAATGCCGCTGAGGTAAACAACCTGCCGGGCCGTGGTGCGGTTGATATACTGCGTGAAATTCTCCGCCGACTGGCGCTCGGCCCGCACGAAGTCGCGGTCATCGCCGCTCATGGAATGTACCAGGTAATAGGCCGCGTCGAGGTCGGGGGGCAAATCCTGGAGCGACTCAGGCCGGAGCAGGTCGCCCTGGGCCACAGTGACGTAGGCGCGCAGGCGCTCGGGCAGGGTGAAGCGGCGTGGGTCGCGCACCAGGCACACCACCGTGTGGCCCGCCTCTACCAGCAGCGGCAGCAGGCGCTGGCCGATGTAGCCATTGGCACCGGTAAGCAGGATTTTCATGGGCAAGGCGTAAGGTAATGATGGTAGAACCGGCTGACGCCCCGTTAGTTGCAAAGGCGTGCGGCCATTATTCTGTCCCGCCCCGACATTTTGGCTAACATTGCAGCTGCTTTCTACTCTGCTTCGCTATGCCGTTTCCGCTTGCTTCCCGCCGTTGGCTCTGGGTGTTTTTGCTGCTGCTCGGGGGGGCATTTTTTATCGGCCTCGGGGCCTGGGGGCCGCTGGAAAGCAGCGAGGCGCGCTACGCCGAAATCGGTCGCGAGATGCTGGTCAGCGGCGACTGGCTGCACCCGCGCCTGCTCGGCATTCAGCACTTTCACAAGCCCCCACTGACCTACTGGCTCACGGCCGCCGGCCTGACTGTTTTTGGCCCCCACGCGGCGGCGGTCCGCGTGTTGCCGGTGCTAACAGTGCTGCTCCAGGTGCTGCTGATGTATAAGCTGGGTGAGCTGCTCTTTCTTGGCGACCGGGCCCGCGCCCTGGCCACGGCTGTCGTTTACGGCTCCTTGCCCGTGGTGCTCATCTCGGCCCTGAACGTGACCACCGACGCTTACCTGGCTACCCTGGAGCTGGCGGCGGCCTACGGAATTCTGCGCTACTACGCCGGGGGGCAAATCCGGTGGCTTTACCTGTTCTGGCTCGGGTTGGGCCTGGCTTTTCTGACCAAAGGCCCGGTGGGCTTCGTGCTGCCGCTGATGGCCGTGGCCAGTCATTACTTCAAGCAAAACATCGATCAGAAGCAAGCCCGTCGACCTTTCACGGTGCACCATGCGCTGGGGCTGGGGCTGTTTTTGATAGTTGGATTAAGCTGGTATCTGTACCTGATAGCGGAGAACCCGGCCTTTGTGCGCTATTTCTTGTTTGAGCACACCGTGGAGCGCTTCGCTAACGCCGATACCTTTAAGCGGGCTAAGCCGTGGTGGTTTTATCTGGTGCTGGCTCCGGCTACCAGTTTGCCGTGGTCGGTGGCGCTGGTGGTGCAGGCGGTGCGCGTACGGTGGGCCGCGGTGCCGCAGCTCTGGCGCAACGTGCTCATTTTCTGGGTACTGGTACCAATGGGGTTTTTCTCCCTATCCGGCTCCAAGCTGCTGCTGTATGTGTTGCCCATCTTTCCGGGTGTGGCTCTGCTCACGGTGTATTACCTGGGCCGCTGCACCGAGGCCGCGCTGTTTCGCTGGTACGTGGGTATCGTGGCGTTTTTTGGCTTGCTGCTGGGCGTACTGTGCCTGGCACCCGTTTTGGCGGGGGCGCTAAACCTTCCTTTCACGCTGCGTCCCCTCACAGCGGCCGTGCCGGCGGCCGGCGTGATCGTGCTGGTTATTGTGCTCACGCTCTGGGAGCAGGTGCGGATAGCGCCCCGCCTGCTGGCGGCCACGGTCATGTTTACTGTCACGCTGCTGCTGGCAGTCAAACCCATTCTGCACCAGAATGAGCTGGCGGCCAATGGCACGCGCCCCGTGGCCGGGCTGCTTCGGCAGCGCGGCCTCACCCAGCGGCCGCTGCTGGTTTATAATGAGTTGCTGCCGTCCCTGGCCTTCGAGCTGGGCAGGCTCCCGGTTTCATTGAACGACGGCAACCAGAATCTCAACCGCGAAACCCAGTTTGAGCCCGACCAGCGCTGGCAGCAGAATCTGATTTATCTCAATGACTCCACCCAACTGCCCGCCTTGCAGCGAGTGCTCCAGCAGCGCCCCGTGCTTCTGATAAAAGGTGAGCTGAACCCCGAGCGCCGGTGGCTGCTGCCGTATTTCAATCGGCACGAGCATCTGGGCAAGTGGACGGTATGGTATTAATAGGGGCGGGTAGCGGGGTGGTACTACGACTCCAAAGTCGTAGTACCAGTACCACTATCGTTGAACGACCTTACGCGTGTGCAGGCATCAGCAACGATAGTGGTACTACGACTTTGGAGTCGTAGTACCACCCCGCCCGAACCACCCCCACTCAGGAATATACCGCCTCGGCTTTCTCCCGCAGATTATACCCTGAGCTCATTACTTCCCCATACGCGCCCGCCGAGCGCAGCACCACCAAGTCGCCGCGTTGGGTTTCGGGCAGCGGCACGGCGCGCCCAAACGTGTCCGACGATTCACAAATAGGCCCCACCACGTCGTAGGGCTGAATGTCGCCCTGGCTGCTGAGATTTTGAATGTGGTGGTGGCTGCCGTATAGGGCCGGCCGGATCAGCTCCGTCAGGCCCGCGTCGAGAATAGCGAACTGGGTTTGCTGACTGCGCTTCACGTACAGCACCCGGCTCACCAGCGTGCCGCACTGGGCCACGATGGCCCGGCCCAGCTCTACGTGTACCTGCTGGCCCGGCCGCCGGATCAGGTGCTGCTCGAAGGTGCGGAAGTAGGCCTCGAAATCGGGAATGGGGTTGGTATCGGGGTCGTTGTAGTCGATGCCCAGGCCGCCACCCACGTTGAGGTGGGGCAGGGTATAGCCCTGTTCTTCGAGCCAGGTTTGTAGCTCGTTCAGCTTCTGGCTAAGCTCCGCGAATACCGCCAGATCCGTGATTTGAGAGCCAATGTGGGCGTGCAGACCGACCAGTTCCAGGTTAGGCAGCGTCGCCAGCTGCTCTACCACGGCCGGCAAATCATTCAAGCCAATGCCAAATTTGTTAGCTTCCAGCCCTGTCGTGATGTAGTGGTGGGTGTGCGCGTCCACGTTTGGATTTACGCGCAGGGCCACCCGCGCCCGCCGATTTTGCCCCCCAGCCAGCTCATTCAGCACCACCAGCTCCTGGGCCGACTCCGCATTGAAGCACCAGATATCCGCCGCCAGCGCCCGCGTGATTTCTGCGTCCGTTTTGCCCACACCGGCAAAAACGATGTCTTGGGGGGCAAATCCAGTGTCGAGGGCGCGCTGCACTTCGTTGGCGCTGACGCAATCAGCCCCGAGGCCGTGCTCTTTGATAAGGCGCAGGATGGGCTCGTTGACATTCGCTTTTAACGCATAATGCACATGAAACCCCCGCGGCCGCGCCGCCTGCTGCACCGCTTCGAGAGTGCGCCGGAGCAGGCTCAGGTCGTAGTGGTAGAAAGGCGTAGGGCGGGCGAGCAGCTCGCCGGAAAGAGAGAAAGACATTTATTTAGAGTAATAAGCGACGATTAGCCTCAACCCCTAGCCCCTTCTCCTCAGGGAGAAGGGGCTAGGGGTTGAGGCTAATCGTCGGAAGCATCCGAATGGAAAATCTGTCGCTGAAAAAGACCCGCATTCAGCGCCTTCAGCGTCCGCATTTTATCAGCAGTATTCACCAGCAGGCTGATATTATTCGGTGAGCCGCCGTAAGAAATCATCCGCAGCGGAATATCCCCCAGGGCATTGAACACCAGTCGCGCCGAGCCATGGTTTTCCTGAATCAGATTACCAACCAGGCAAATGATTGTCTGGTTTTCATCAATTTCCACGCTGCCAAAATCGCGCAGCTCGGCTAGAATTTCGGTTAAATGCGTAGCATCGTCGATGGTCAATGACACGGCTACTTCCGAGGTCGTAATCATATCGATGGGCGTGCGGTAGCGCTCAAATACCTCAAATACGCTGCGCAGAAAGCCGTGGGCCAGCAGCATTCGGCTCGACTTGATTTTGATTGCCACCAAGCCATCTTTAGCGGCCACCGCTTTGATAGCCTCCGAGCCGGTTTTGCTGGAAATAAGCGTGCCGGGCGCTTCGGGCTGCATCGTGTTGAGCAGGCGCACGGGAATGTTGTACTGGCGTGCCGGCAGCACGGAACTGGGGTGCAGAATCTTAGCCCCGAAATAAGCCAGCTCGGCTGCCTCATCAAACGACAGCTCGCGGATAGGATAGGTGCCTTCCACCACGCGCGGATCGTTATTGTGCAAGCCGTCGATGTCGGTCCAGATCTGGATTTCATCGGCCCCGGCCGCCGCCCCGATCAGGGACGCGGAGTAGTCGGAGCCGCCGCGCTTGAGGTTGTCGATATCGCCCTTGGCATTGCGGCAGATGTAGCCCTGAGTAATAAAAAGCGCCTGGGCGGTGTGGGGGGCTAATTGTTGGGTTAAATGCTCGCGGATGTAGGCGTCGTCGGGCTCGTCGTTGGCATCGAGGCGCATAAACTCCAGCGCCGGCAGCAGCACGGCTTCCTGCCCGCGAATAGCCGTCAGATAGCGGTGAAACAGCAGCGTACTCAGCAGTTCGCCCTGCGCCAGAATCACCCGCTCGCCGGAAGCCGACAACGGCTGACGCATCAGGCCAAAGATGGTTTTAAAGCAAGTGCCTAGCTGACTTATAGCTTCTTCGGCTATCGCTGGCTCGGGCAGCAGCTCACGGGCGACCATCATATAGTGCTGGCGCAGGATTTCGGTTTGGGACGTAGCCGCCTGAATTTCTCCCTCAAAAAGCAGCTTCGCAATTGCAACCAGCGAATTAGTAGTGCCCGCCATAGCCGATAATACCACGATGCGCGGCTCCGAACTTTGAATGAGGTCGGCCACAGAACGCATCCGCGCCGCCGACCCGACGGATGTGCCGCCAAACTTGAGAATTCTCATGAAAAATATTGAGCGTAAGAGCACCCAAGGTACGGCCCAAGCATCAAGATGTGAAATGATGCCCTTGCTGGGGGTATTTTTAACGAACTGCGGGCTATCGGCACTGCTAAGCTCCTGCACGATGCAGGAGGCGCGCTGTTATTCCGCAGGGGTTTGTTTGGACGAAGGAGTAGGCTGGCGCAAGCTCGTTATTCAATGATTTCTGTATTCAGGAAGAGTTCGCCAATTGGTTTAATGACCACTAGTGAATAAAAAGCTCCCCAGATACGATGTCTGGGGGGCTTTTTAGCACTGTCAAATTTGACGAAAAGCGGCTTTCCGCTACACCACGGGCGCTTGAGGCGCGGTGAAAGCCGACGACGCGGGTGGTGCTTCCTGGCGTAAGGACTCGTTGTCCCAGCCTTCATCCACTTCCCGTAAATTTTCGTTGGCCGCGTCGAAGTGGAGCAGTTGTTCCAGCTCCTGAATACGTTGTCGGGCGGTGCTGAAGTAGGTTTTCCGGTCTTTGCGCACGGCCGCCAGCTCGCGCATGGCCAGCTCATCGTGGCGCAGGAAGGTGCGGGCGGCTCGTTGGGCGTGGTAGGCGCGCACGCCCAGCAGACGCAGCGCATCCACGCCCAGGGAACTGTCCACCGTTTCGCGATATACGTCGGTCAGGCCGGCCTCAATAAATTCGTAGGCGTCGGGTCGGTCGTGGGCCCGCACCAGGATGCGTAGGTGGGGAAAGTGACGCCGCACCAGCTCTACCAGCTCCAGCGCCCGCTCCGACGAATCGAGGGCAATGATGATGACTTTGGCTTGACTCGCGCCGGCCGCGTGCAGCAAATCGTAGCGGGACGCATCGCCGTAGTACACGCGCAAACCCAGCTGACGTAGCGTTTCTACGCGGTCAGCATCAAAATCCAGAACGGTGGTGCCGATGTCGTTGGCGCGTAGAAAACGCCCAACGATGTTGCCGTACCGCCCAAATCCCGCAATGATGACGGGTTTTTTCTCCTCGATAGCATCCGCTTCCCGCTCAGGTGCAGCCGATGGCCCCAGGCGCGGCTGAATTACCCGTTCATTAAGCAAAAAAACCAGCGGCGTAAGGGCCATGCTAATAGCCACCACGGCCGTAGCAATACTGGTAATGCGCTGATCCAAAATGCCATTTTGGGTGGTGAAGAACAGCAGCACGAAGGCAAACTCCCCAATCTGGCTTAGCCCCAACGCCAGGGTCGCGTTCTGCGCCCGGTTGCCGGTGAAGCGTTGGCCCAGGACCAACAGCACTGCTGTTTTGACCAGCATAATGGCCACCACCGCCCCCGCTACCAGCAACGGATTTTCCCGGATCAGCCCAAAGTCAATTGCCGCCCCCACCGACATGAAAAACAAGCCCAGCAACAGGCCTTTGAACGGGTCGATGTCGCTCTCAATCTCGTGCTTGTACTCGCTGGTAGCCAGCACCACGCCCGCCACAAAAGCCCCCAACGCCGGACTCAGGCCTACTAGCTCCATCAGCAAAGCCACGCCACCCACCAGCAGCAACGCCGTGGCAATAAATACTTCGCGCAAGCCGCTACGAGCAACCAATCGGAATATCGGCCGCATACCGTACTTGCCCAGCACTACTACGCTAGCTACCGCCGCCACCAAAGCCAGGGCGCGCAGCCAGCCCGGTGCCGACGCTAATAAATTATGATTGGCGGCCGATGCCTCGCCGGGCGTGGCGGGCTGCATAGCCAGTAGGGGCAAAATCGCCAGAATCGGGATAACAGCAATATCCTGAAACAGGAGCACAGAGAACGTGCCTTGCCCGGCGGGTGTACCCAACTGATTTTGTTCTTTATACGTCTGCAGCACAATGGCCGTCGACGACATAGCCAGAATAAGTCCCAGGGCCAGAGCAGGTTTCCACTCGATGCCCGCCACCATGGCCAGTCCCGCCAAGGCCAGCGCCGTCACCACCACTTGCAGGCCGCCGAGCCCAAGAATAGGTGTGCGGAGCTTCCACAGCAAAGCCGGCTCTAGCTCCAGACCCACCAGAAACAGCATAATCACGACGCCAAACTCTGCCACGCGCATCACGTCCTGGCCCTCTTCGCCGACCAGCCCCAGCACGGCTGGCCCAATGACCATCCCGGCCAGCAAATACCCCAGCACCGAGCCCAAACCAAAGCGCTTGGCCAGCGGCACAAACAACACTGCGGCCGCCAGATACACCAACGCTTGCAGCAAAACAGACTGACTCATACAGCAGTGAGTTTAGTTGGCCAAATCCTTAAGAAGCTGTTTGAGTTAGCTGCCAAGTGGCTAAACGAGGTAGAGACGCAATATTTTACGTCTCGCCGTTGCACGATTCACGCGCGAGGAGACGCAAAATATTGCGTCTCTACCTCATTCTACCAGTCCGAAAAGCTAACTCAAACAGCTTCTAAGAAATGGAGCCTGTAAGCTGGCGTATTCAGTGGCCTGGCCCGTGGCGAGCAACGTAAGCAAATCGCGGTACCGGATGGCCGCGGCATCAATCTCCTCATCCGTAATGCGCAGGGAACCGTGCACCACGAATGGCGGCAGGTACTGCATCTTGCAGAGCCGGGCCGTCTGCTCGAAGGGCGCCAACAGCTGCTGGATTGTATAGCGGTTGGAGCCCGTTTCCTGGTAGGCTTCCTGCCGGCCGCCGGTGGTAATGGCGTTCAACATGTGCTTGCCAGCCAAGGCATTGCCGGTGCGCCCGTAGGCCCAGCCGTGTTCCAGCACCAGGTCTTCCCACTGCTTAATCATTGCCGGCGAGCTGTACCAGTAAAACGGGTGGTGCAACACGACATACTCGTGGGCCAAAAGCAACTCCTGTTCCCGCTGTACATCGATGTCGAAGTCGGGGTACTGCTCGTACAAATCGTTTACCGTCACAAAGTCCAACGACTCCACCGCCGCAATCAGCCGCCGGTTCACTCTCGACTTCTCTAGGGCCGGATGCGCAAACTGAATCAGGATACGAGCCATAGGATAGAGACGAGGTGAAGCACAAGTGCCGAAGCAAGTTAAAAAATTCACTGCAAGAGGACACAGTTGCTGTGGAAGCTGCTGCGTATGATAGGGGAAGGCCCGGAATTATTGGAGCTACACTTTAAAAAAGCCCCCACATGCAGTATCTGAGGGGCTTTTTATAGTTGCTCTATGGATACATAATAATCCCTATCTATGAGCTGTTATGTTCAAGGTAAATGGAGTCACAAAGTTATTTCTCCAATATTGGGTTTGTAATTATATTAAAGCCAAACAACCCTTTTTTGATAGTAAGTTTTGCCGAAGTATATCCTTTTGTATTAAAGCCGCAAGGGAACATAATCTGTTTATTTACTCCATTAATATATACTTCTACATATGGCTCTCCGCAGCCATATCTACCTTTAGCTAGGTTTCCATTTTTTAGAACTTCAGTTCTTATAAGTAGCGAGTTATCGGACGCGAGATAATAATTTAAGCTCATGAATATATATACGGCTATTCCTCCCCATGTCATAAGGTTGTAGCACAATTGAAGAAATATGCTGCCTGTGTCAAAATGCTTTTTGAGTAGTTGTCTTGTAAATAGTGTCGCAGTTAAAGTAGTAAAAATGTATATTAAAATTGGGATAGTTGCACTAATAAGTGTTTGCTGATAAATTTTAATTTCAAGTACAGTTAATCCAAGGCCTAGAATTGATAAAGCGTATAAAATAAAATGTATTACAGATCTTTGTGTTTTATTGCGCTTATGATTTAGCCTACTGACCTCAGGCTTTTGTGCTTTGCGGAGCTTCAGGCCTAAATTGCGTAACCCATTATTAGAGGCCATACTCAAGTTCTATCCTTCGGGTACTCTAAAAAAGAAAAATTAAATTCAGGTAAAGCAGTCTACAATTTCCGCCTTTGCAGTCGCTCGGCTATGCCGAGTGACCTTTACGCTTCAGCAGCTGTGCTGCAACGCGTATGAAATCATTGAATTGTAATTAAACGGCATGGGACGCTCGTGGCGTAGGTGTCACTCGGCATAGCCGAGCGACTGCGATTAGTAGGTTTACTACCGAACAGGTGGAGTTACCTACGTAAAATCAAATACTGATAAGGCTGTAAGGTAAGCTGCGTATTCAGCGCCAGTGGCTGCTGGTTTAAGGCATTTAGCCAGGCTGAGTTTACCAAGGCAGCGGGCACCTGATAGCTGGTAGTAGCATTGCGAAGATTGACCAGTACTAAGACTTTTTGAGTGTCGAGAGTTTTCGTGAACGCGCACACATCGTCGCTGCTGTAGGAGGTGAGCGCCCCATTGCGGACAGCGTCGCTGCTGTTGCGAAAGCGGAGGATGCTTCTGTACTCCTTGGTTACAGCCGGGTTGAGCGACCAGTCAATCGTGCGGCGCGTACCCATAAAAGGCAGCCGGACTGGAAATCCTACCTCTTGCCCATTGTAAATCATAGGCGTGCCTTTCATGTAAGCAGCCACCACAAATGCGGCCGTTGACCCTTGCTGACCATTGAATAGCTCCAACGGCGTGCCTTCAGAGCTGTTAATATCGTGGTTGGAGGTGTAGCGCAACATGCGGGCACCAGCCGGAGCATTTGCATAATTCGCCTCGTTGAGATTGTCGAGGAGCTTGACACTTTCGCGTTTGGCAAAAATCCGGTCTTTCATCGTGGCCAGGAAATCAAACCCATAGCGGAGCTGAAAACCAGCCTGGAAGTAGTAAGTTTTGTCGGAGCCTTCGGCAATGAGCAGCAGTTTGTGGGTGCTGATAGAACGGAGGCTGCCCACGGCCTCGGTGAGAAACTCATAGGTGGGGCCATCGGCGTAATCAAGGCGGTAGCCGTCAATGTTGGCCTGAAAAACTCAGTACCGCATGGCCTGAATCATGGCGGCCCGCATGGGCGCGCTCGCGAAGTTGAGCTGGGCTACGTCACTCCAGCCCAGGGGAGGGTTTTTGATGTTGCCGGCAGCATCCTGCTGGTACCAATCCTTGTGCGCGGTCACCCAGGGGTGGTGCCAGGCGGTGTGGTTGGCTACCCAATGAGTACGACGGCCATACGGCGAGCATGAGCACCGTCCACAAGCGCCCGCAAATCAGCCAGCGTACCGAGTTCCGGATTTACCGCCATATAGTCCTGTATTGCATAAGGCGAGTCGAAGGCTTTCAGCTTACCAATAGGATAAATTGGTATCAAATACACCACATTGATACCTAGCGCTTTGATAGAGTCCAGGCGAGCTAATACTCCCTTGAAATTGCCTTGCGCACTAAACGCCCGCATATTGACCTGATACACCGTGGCATTCGGAGCATCGGGCACTTCCGTGAAGGGCGTACCGTATTGGGCCGGATCGGCCGTGGCCGAGGGAACGGTTGGAGTAGAGGGAGAAACTACGGTTACTTTACTGCAGGAAATCAGCAGAACAGACCAGAGTAAAATAGCTATCTTCTTCATGTTTAATCGTCAAGGGTTGCCAATTACAGATGGCAGTAGCGGTAGGTTAGAGTGTGACTCGCAGTTCGTCGGCGTCGAGTGTGGGCATAGACTTGCACCAGCATTGAAGCCTGTGATACCACTGATATTAAAGTAAAAAATCCAACGTCAATGTCGGCAGAATCAGCAGGCGTCGGCTCACGGTGGACATTTTATCTCCCTGGTATTCGGCGCGAAAACCATTGCCCAGGAACACATTGAATCCGGTTCGGAAATGGTTGCTGAACCGAAGATTAGTGCCTAAACCGCCGCCCACGTTTACATCGTGGATGGTGCCGCTGGTGCCGTATAATTCCCAATGGTACCAGGAATAAATGCCCCCCAGGCCCACTAGCGGCTCAATAAAGGGGTGGTTAGTGGGAATATAGTACGTCAGCAGGCCAATGCCGGCCCCGCTGTTTTCTCCTGCCCGTCGTCCCTTGTCGAATGACAGGGCACCTACTGCTTTGAAGGCGAACTGGTCGCTAAACCTAAGCTCGGTTTGCAAGCCTACGGCCTGGTAGGTGCCTAGCACGCCCAAAGCAACTTTGTAGTCGCGATTGGTAATAGGGTTCGTTGGCGCTTGCGCAAGGAGGGTGAAGGGTAAGCAGCAAGCAATTAGAAGTAAGCATTTTTTCACAGGCAATGAGAGAAGTAGGAGAGCAGAGAAGGAAATACCGCCTTATGCTAGGTATGATAATCGCTTTCCTAGGCGGTCACTGGTCATGCGCAATGGAGCGAAGCATCTCGTTAACGGTAGCTTGATGACTAATTCCACTACCCGAGCGAGATGCTTCGCGCCGCCCTGCATGACCGCCCAATACAAAACCTGAATACAATAGTAGCTGTTCCATGCTCCATCCCAAAAGCTAGAATTGGAGCAACTGCCCTTGCTCTGGAAAGATGAGTTTCATCTGCAACGAATTCGCTTCGGTGAGCTGCTTTTTGATGGCAGTCTCATTGCCGGCTGTTGGTTTGATATGGGTAATGACAACGGGCAGCCCACGTAGCGCGGCCGCGCCGGTTAGCTGACTAAGGGCAGCCATTTCCTGCATGAGCAAGGCCGGGGTAAGGTGCCCGAACAACTGCGCTGGGGGCTGGACATTGGCGTAGGAAGTTTCGATGAAAATGGCCTTGAGCTGGCCGGCTTTTACCAGTGGCTGAATGGCTTGCCATAAGTTGCGCAGCTGGGGGGCTTTTTCGATGGCATCGGCGCCGGTGTCGCCGAGGTAGAGCAGGTAGCTATTCTGGCTGCGGATCAGGAAGGCGGCGCTCTGATAGGGCTTGCCGTGGCTCAGCACAAACGTCTGGACGCTCAAGACCGTGTTTTCGAGGGCCGTTTCCTGGCCGGGCGTTAGGGGCTGCAGCTGGTATTTGCGCAGGGCTGGCGGGTTGCCGCTGCTGCCGAAGTTGGGCCAGGTTCGCCAGTTGAAATAATCGTTTTGAATGGTTTTAAGACAGTCACTCAGGCCGTAGATGCTTTTGGGTGAGTCGTCGGTAGCGTTCAGCAGCAGGCCCGCTACGTGGTCGAGGTGGGCGTGGGAAATGAGATAAGCCTTGATGTTGTTGCGGATTACCTCGCCCGCCGACCCCGTAAATACCTTACGCGCTACGGCCTTTTCCACGCCACTATACACGCTGCCCGCATCCAGACACACGTAGGAAGTGGAGCCCGACGCCGCAACCAGATAGGCGGAAAGGTTGCCCTCATCCAGTCCGCCTTTCACGCCCAGCGGCACGACGCTAAAGGCGGGAGAATCTGGGCGCTGCGCGAGGACACAATGCCCCACCAGGAGCAGTAAGAGCAGCAAGCACCGTTGGAATAAACGCGTCGTCTCCATACCCATAAGGTAGCCATAGATTCAGCTTATCAGGCGGCCATAACCAGATCTATACTTGCTTGAAGCGCCTTGCCCACTCTTCCATCTTCAGCTCGAACCGAACTTCCCCGGAGGCAGTCCGGCCGGCTTCGCGCCAGCCCGATTTTCGATAGAATCTTTCGGCCCGCGTTCCCGGACTCGTGCTGAGCCAAATGGGATGCTGGGTGTGGCTGAAATACCAGCGTAGCATCAGCGCCTGTAGCTGCCGGCCGATGCCCTGTTGCTCGTAGTCGGGGTGTACAAAGAGTGCCCAGATGCTATGGTCTTGCAGGTCGGCAATGGCGAACCCCACAATCTGGTCGTCTGCTTCGCAAACCCAGCCGTTACCCCGCTTGGTCAGGTAATCGATGTTGTCTTGCTCCGTTACCCGATCAGGGTTGGAAAGCTGGTTTTCCCTGACCGCCATCCGGACAACCATGTGTTGCGGAATATCAGCCACCTGGGCTTCGCGGTAAAGCATGGCTATAAAGGTGCTTCGCAATGGGTTTTTGGCTACTTAACGCGCCGTTCGCTTACCAAACACGTAGCCGAATTTCACATTCAGAGCCGGCACTAATCGCCACGAATAATACACTGGTTTGCGGAAGCTCAAGCCGACGGCTGATTCAAAGAAAAACTGCCCACCCAGAGCACGGCGTAAGCCCCATTTTGGCGTCACGCTAAGCGCCTGCTCGAAGCGCAGCCGGTCGCTAATGTTAGAACCAAATGTATAGTCGGCGCTCAGAGCTACGTAGTTAGCCGAGTTATTGGTAGTATTTTTACCCTTGGCAGTCCGCTTTAGAAAGTTGTAGTAGAAGCGCGGCTCTACGTTCACAACAGGAGCCAGATAGATGTCTATGGTTGTGCCCCAGCCGTCACTGCGGCCCTGGAAATCACTCGCCAGCATAAGTTCGGCCGTCAGGCTGGTGCGCGGACTCAGAGCCCGTTCGTAGGCATAAGACAATCCTAAAAACGTGAGTTTTGCGCTGTGCATGGTTTCAATCTCGGGGCTGGGTACAGCAGCTGGTTCCTGCGCCGTTGCCAGTCGCGAAATACAGAGGAAAGCGACAAGCAGTTTAATTTTAGGCAATAACATACCTGTGTACACTGCGAAGGTAGGATACTAGAGCGACAGACAAAACGGAAGCGGCTTCGGAAACGGGGTCGCTTTTTTCGTGCGTTCCTTGGAAAGAAAAAAAGATTCTATAAGAAGGCACTTTTGATTGGCGAACGTTCGTATATTTGCTGGCGAACGCAAAGAACGCACTCATGATACCGTACGAGACCACTTTTGAGCAAGAGGTTGCGCTTCAATCTTTCATTAGTAGCCTAGATACCGAGAAGGGCAAGCTTAATAAGGCGAGCGCCGAACTTGCGCAAACCATTGCCGGTTATAGGCAGGCTAAAAAGCGTTTTCTCGCCTTGCAAGCTCTTATCCAGAGAATGCAAGGTGGCAACACCGACCCCTCGGCTGAAAGTGACACCGGGGAAACCGGCGGTGCCGAACATGTCGCGAACGCTAATGCAGCGAATACAACTCCAGCCGTATCGCCTAACGGAGTAGGGTTTCGGGATGAACTTGTAGAAATAGTGAAGTCTGGTGGCTTTATCAAGACAACAGGAAAAATTCTTGCCTCTATCCGCGAATCCCGTGGCGTTGTGCCAAAGTCCAGTGTAGCGGGTGCATTAAGCGATCTTTCCGAGGGGGGGCCTTTGAAAAGAGTGCGAAATGTTAAACTGAATACTAGTTATTACGGATTGCCTGAGTGGTTCAACGGAGACATACCAAAGCCCGAACACTTACCCGAACAGCCATTGGATAGTATGCCAAGAACGCAGGCGTAGCAAGAGTATATACACTAAAACGGCCCCCGTTGTAGCGGGGGCCGAATCAGAATAGAGCAGTAATGCTCAATAGTACCGTACCGTCCGCTAGGTTGCCGCCTAGGGGGGGGGTCGGTGGGGAAAGCCGTCCGTAAGGCAGCCAACCTCAATTTTACTCCTAAACGCCTACTATGCGTAAAAGAGAAAAGTACCCCGTAAGACCTCAAAGAGGTAAACGGATTTGTCACATACGCAAGGGCGTATGCCGTATTCCCAACAACCGACCGCGGAAAACACGTTAATCGTAGGTCGTTTATTGAATTGGCCGTTCTGTTGACGCAGAACGGCCTTTCTTATGCAAATATACAAAATATATTCTCACATCTGAGTGTTACACTCAGATTTTAAGCGTATATTTACACTAGATAAATGCTATACATATGCTGCCTTACTTCAAAACCTTACTCGATTTAACGACAACGTTTCCGGACGAGGCGACTTGTATAACTCACCTTGAGGCTATCTTATGGCCTAATGGCCCGGTGTCACCATTCGATGCGACAGGCAAAGTATACAAGTGCGCTGGACACCGCTACAAGTGCAAGAACACAGGGAAGTACTTCAATGTGAAGGTGGGTACCGTATTTGAAGACACGAAAATTCCGCTGGTGAAGTGGTTTATGGCTCTCTATATCTTCTCGTCGCACAAGAAGGGCATCAGTTCTTATCAGTTAGCTCGTGATATCGGCGTAACGCAAAAGTCTGCTTGGTTCCTGTTGCACCGCTTGCGCTACGCTTTTCAGCACCCAGCCGCTCCGTTGACTGGCGAAGTAGAACTTGACGAAACCTATGTAGGGGGCAAAGAGGGCAACAAGCACAAGTCGAAGAAAACACCTGGTACGCAAGGCCGTAGCATAGCCAAGAAAGCGCCGGTCTTTGGTATGTTGCAACGCGACGGACACGTAGTAGCTCAAGTCGTACCCGACGTAACGGCGGAAACGTTGCTGCCTATCATTGAGGAAGCCATAGAAGCCGGTTCTACACTTAACACCGACGAATACCAGGTGTACCGCAAGGTAGCCGAAGTGTACGTACACCGGATAGTACGCCACAGCGCCAAGCAATACGTAGACGGACAGGCGCACACCAACGGCTTAGAAGGCTTTTGGAGCCACTTCAAGCGAATGATTGATGGCATCTACCATCACGTGAGCTTAGAACACCTGCAAGCGTATGTCAACGAGTTTTCGCGGCGCTGGAACACGCGCCGGATGCAAACAGGTGAACGTTTTAACCTGATATTGAGTAATATTACAGGACGGCTTACTTACGCCGTTCTGATTGCTCATGCCTAAACCACCGCCCCCACCTGTTGACGAAGATGGCCGTATGTCGCTAGAAGACTTTAACGCTGGCTTGCGCGTGTTACTCAAGACACCGCCGCCGCCTGTGCAACGCAAGTTTAAGCCGAAGCCTAAAGCAGAGCCACCCAAAGAGCAGAAATAGAAACGGCCCCTCATGCGAGGGGCCGTTTTTTGTAGGAGCAAGCCTAAGCCTTAGAGTAACAAGAGCTGGATATTCGCCGTTTGTTGGTTATACTCGCATCTTTAACACCCCACCAAACGCCATGTACCATGTCTGAGCCTGTCCTGAAACTTACCGGCCTTATCTACAAGGGCGATTCTCCCGGCGTTTTCGTCGGCTGCATCAAGGAAATGCGAGGAGTCGTTGTGCAAGGCAATAGCGAAGATGCTGTATACCGGGATTTGGTGGAAGGCGCGAAGTTTTTGGTTGAGTTCAAACATGAAGAAGCCTTACAGTTATTACGCGAACAGATCAATGCGGAGTATGTGACTGATGAGGAAATTGATTTCTCCCTAAGCCGTGAAGTAATTCGCGAAGTCAGTGCTGAATGAAGACAGCCGACTTTCACTTTTATCTGCACTGCTGCAACTGCGAATTGATTCAGCAGTCCCACCTGTTTTGGGTGTGGAAATCCGATATTGGGGGCATTACCCGTATCCAGCGCAAAGAGAAATACCTGGAGCGTCAAGCTGTCTTCTTGCACTGCATGGATTTAGGCATTGATATGCCTGAAAAATTCGCTACCTATCAGCAAGACGCTGAAAGGGCATTACCTGACCGCAGGTTTAAGGCATAGCTTTCTGTGATTAGCCGACCACGAAATAGGGCTACCGTATTCGGTAGCCCTATTGTATTTGCTAGGTGTACACAAGTATATTATTGCC
>NZ_FWWW01000063.1 GCF_900176135.1 Hymenobacter roseosalivarius DSM 11622
AATTCCGCTCATCCTTGATAAAATAAATTTTCTTAAATCATCAAGAGACGCGTTAACCAGCTTTCCTCTTGAATCGCCTCTTAACAAACCACAGGTCATACCCTCATCCTCATAAGACTGGTAATTACAACGGGAAGTTCGTAAAATGCTAAAAATGATTAGCCTATGATTGGGGACTGTTGACTACTAAGGTAAGCCCGATACTTCTGGCTTATCACTACTAAATTTAAATAGCGGCTCCTCTCACAAGAATTTGTCTTGATTTTGGCTGCTGGACTTCTCGCACTATATGGCGGACGTTCCTTGGAATTCTGCCCATGGATCGGCGAGACGGAGCCGAAGCATCTTGCTCGCTCTGTTAGAGTAGTACTCCAGCATCAGCACGCGAGAGGCTTCGTCGCTGCTTGATGTGCGCTAAATGCTCTGCATGACGTTTCTTTAAACAACTAAACAACTAAACAACATCAGCAAAGACCTTCCTCCGGTGGCACACTCCAGCCGTGCCTTCGGCAACTAACTCCCCTCCTCAGCTGAGGAGGGGAGTTAGTTGCTAGCTCTAGATTGCGCCTTATATTAACCAGCACGCCGTAGCGACGCAATATTTTGCATCTCTACCGCTTTCCTGTTATTTATCTTCTATAGCAGTGTCGAGTTCCCCACATACCGCATACACAGTTTGTGAAACCGTGTATACGGTCAGTAATAGGCATTCCTTATCCCGTCTCAGAGTGAAATCGTCTTTTCTGTTTCCGCTTATACTCCTGCTGCTAAGCGTCGTTTGTGACCAGTCTGCCGCGGCGCAGGACCAGGCCGCGCCGCTGACGATAGGTCAGACCTTCACGCTCGCCTCCGCCACCCTCAGAGAAACCCGCCGCATCAACGTGTACCTGCCACCGGGCTACGCGGACTCTGCTACCCTCCGGCTGCCCGTTCTGTACATGCCCGATGGTGGCATGGCGGAGGACTTTCTGCATGTGGCCGGGCTGGTGCAGGTAGGCACCGGCAACTACACCATGCGGCCGTTTATCGTGGTGGGCATCGAGAATACCCAGCGGCGGCGGGATATGACCGGGCCCACCACCAACGCCGAGGACCGGAAAATTGCCCCCCAGGTGGGTGGGTCTGCGGCCTTCCGCAAATTTATCCGCACGGAGCTGATGCCCACTATCCGGCAGCGCTACCGCACCACCGCTGAAACCGCCATTGTTGGGGAATCTCTGGCCGGTCTGTTTGTGGTGGAAACCTGGTTATTGGAGCCCGATTTATTCGACACGTACGTGGCTTTCGACCCGAGTTTGTGGTGGAATAACGGGGAGCTGGTTGCCCAGGCCGATAAGATAGTGCGGGCGTACGCGGGGCCGGCGAAGACACTATATGTTGCCTTCAGCAGCGACACGGAAACGGCCACCACCACCCGGCGCTTCGCCGCCACCCTGAAGAGTGCGGCCCCAGCTAAACTTACTTCTTACTATCAGGCTATGCCGGAAGAAACGCACGCCACCATCTACCACCCGGCTGCGCTGCGGGCTTTCCGCATCGTGTTTAAGCCCCACAAAGCAGCCCCGACGAAATAGCCATTAATCGGCTGTGTTTGCTGTGTATATTAGTGAATACGGTAAAGCATTATGAAACAGTCCGAAACCAGATGGACAGTCTATTCTTCCTCTGCCGAAATAGTGGCCGGACCTTCGGGCAGGTTGAGTAGCGGCCCCAGCAATAGAGCGTTGCTGAAGAGGCGGGCCGTACCGTGCCAGTAGTGGCGGAAGTTGGGGTCGTCGGCGAAGAGCACAACCCGCCCGGCTCCTACCTTGCTCACCACGATGGCCGCTGAGTTGCTGATCTGCTTTAGATTAGCTTTCGACACGTAGCCGCTGACCAAAGGCGTGGCCGTGTACTGAGCGACCGTAGCGTAGGGGTTGCGGCTGGGCCGCAGGAAGGTGGTGCCATTGCGGAACACGTACAAGCGCCGGTCGGTGAGGCCGAAAGCAATGGGGTTGGTCAGGTCCACGTCGGCGCGGTAGATGGAGCCGGCAATGGCGCGGGTGCCTTCGTGTTCCTGGTCAACAAAATCGAGACGGCGCGAAGTCTGCGGGGAAGCGTTGGCGGTTTCCTTCGTCTTCTTGCCCGCGGTTGCCGGGGCTGTAGTAACGGCGCGCGCCGCAGTGGTATCAGCCCAGCCACCGTTGGCCGGAATCAGCAGCTTTTCCTTCACGATGCCCTGCTTGATGGCCCACTCCGAGGCATTTTTTAAGGTAATAAGCGTGCCGCCCTCCTGCACCCAGCGCCGGATTTTGTCCACTGTTGCTTTATCCAGCGCGGCATAATTGCCCCCCACAAGCACCAGACTGGTATAGCGACCCAGCGGCGCGCGGCTCACGTTGCTCAGTTCCAGCTTACTCAGCGGCAGCCCCAAATGCTGGCTGGCCACAAACCATGCTTCGCCGACCTCCGAGGCCGTGGTGCCCGCACCAACTAGTAGCGCGGCTGTGGTTTCAGGAAGGGTACGTACATTGTTGGAACCCAGATCGATACCACCCAGACTGAACCCAGTAGCTACGCTAGTGAACGTGACCTGGGCCTGCTTGCTTACCCGAGTCAGAATCTGGAATACCGAATCGGCCGGCAGCTGCTGGCCCGCCATCGGCACGACTACGGTGCCGTAGCCAAAGTCGGTGGGTTGGGCCGCTGAGCCGGCTCGGAATGGCTTAAAGGCAACTTTAGCGGTGACACCAGCGCGTTGTAATGCTACTAGGGCCTTGGGTGCGTTGTAGTCAGTCCAGGGCAATAGGTAAGCGTAACTGCTTTTGCCCCCCAGCACGCTGCCAGCCAATACTTTGGAAGCTGCAATGGGCGCTCCCTGCACCAGCGACGCATTCTTCTGCTTGCTCACCGGCAGGCCGTAGGCGTGGGCCTGGCTCCAGCCGGTTACGTCGTAGAATACGCTGTCGTGAAACGTGGTCAGCTCCTCAAACAGGGAGTTGACAATGCGGTACTGAGGCTGGGCGGTGGGCACCACATATGTCTTGCCCTTTTCAAACGTCTGCTTATCGAGCGTCACCGTTTTACCCAGCTCATGCACCTGAATTTTGTGCTGCAGGAGCAGGTCGAGGAGGCGGTTGGTGAGGGTTTGATCTTTAGCACTACCAAAGACATAGGCTTTGGTCGGAAACTTCCTGGCTGCTGTTAGCGCGGAGGCGAAAAAGTCGCGCTGATGGCGCAGATACAGTTCTTTTTCCTCCACCGCGCCGCGCACGGTAGCCAGACCAGTAGCCACGTGGTTGCGGATGGTAAAGGGGAAGGTCACGACGCCATTCGTGCCTTCCTGGGCCAGCCCGCGGGAGCTGCCAACTTCAAAGGTGGCGCCTACCCCACCCTGAAAATCGGGATAGGTGGAGCCGTAGATGGGTGACAGATTATCGAACTGCTCTTTGGTCCAGTACAGGGAGCCGAGCTTATCCAGGGCCTGGGCGTGATACTTGGCCAGATGTACGTTCAGCACCTCATAAGTGGCGCGCGGAATCAGGTCGTTTTCGGTGCTCAGGGGCTTGGTAGGCTCAAAATAGTAGGTGCTGTTGGTGCCCATTTCGTGAAAGTCAATCATCACATTCGGGTACCACTCGTGCAGAAACGCCATCCGGGCCCGGCTTTCAGGCTGAGTCAGCGGCAGCCAGTCACGGTTCAGGTCGGTGTAAAAATGGTTGGTGCGGCCACCTGGCCAGGCTTCGGTGTGCTCCCGGTCAAGCGGGTCCGTCACGGGCGGCCACGACTTATTCTGATCAAACCAGTGCGAGGCCCGGTCGCGCCCGTCGGGGTTTTCGAGCGGGTCGATGGTAATAACGGACTGCTCCAGCCACTGCTGGGTTTCGGGACTGGTAGAGGCCGTAAGGTAATAGGCTGTGAGCAACGCGGCTTCCGAGCTGGAGCTTTCGTTGCCGTGCACGCCGTAGTTAAGACTGATAATCACCGGCAGGCGCTTGTAGTCGGGCGCGGGTTGGGTGGGGTCAGTCAGGGCCCGGCGTTGCTGGCGCAGCTGGTCCAGGTTCTGTTGGTTGGCTACCGCTGTAATGGTGGCTACCACCTGGGGCCGCTCCTCAAACGTTTTGCCCAGCACCCGCAGACTCACCTTGTCTGATACCCGGTCCAGCTCCCGCAGGTAAGCCACAATCTGGTCGGTGCGGGTGTAGTGCGAGCCGATGGGGTAGCCCAGAAACTGCTCGGGTGTGGGGATGGCCGGGTCGAAGGAGTCCGTTGGCGCGTCGGGGAAAAAGTAGCTGTTTTGGGCCGCCGCCGGCGTCGCTAAGGTTAAACTCACTGTGAGCAGCGCCGCCGAAATGTATGTTTTGATCATGGAAGAAGAAATTGAAAGAAAAGATGCAGGCGCAGATGAATAGCTATTTGTAAAGGCAGTCATGCAGCGCAGCGCGAAGCATCTCGCGTGCTGATGTCTAAGTAGTGACTATCATGCTGAGCTTGTCGAAGCATCTCTACTGGTTAGTAATCAATATCGTTACAACGAAGCGGTAGAGATGCTTCGACAAGCTCAGTATGACCGCCTTTTTAATTAAGTTACCATTCGCGAGATGCTTCGCGCTGCGCTGCATGACGTTGTCTTTGATTGAGCTTTACGGCCTTTTTTATTCTGTTACCGACTAATAGCCTGGATTCTGCTCCAGAGCGGGGTCTGCTACCAGGTCATTAAAGGGCAAAGGAAACAGCCATCGGCGCTGGTCCATGACGCCGAGCACTACGCCTGCGCGGCCGGTGCGCACGAGGTCAAACCAGCGGTCGGCCTCGAAGGCAAACTCAACACGTCGCTCATTTTCGATGGCTAGGAGCAATTGGTCGGCGTTAGCGGCGGTGCTGGCAGGCACGCCGGCGCGAGCACGCACGGCGTTCAGGTCAGCCAATGCCTGGGAAAGCTTGCCCTGGCGGGCGCGGGCTTCGGCCCGTATGAGGTACTGCTCGGCCAGGCGCAGCACGTAGCTGGGGTCGTCGCGCTGGGCGGAGCGGCTGTACAGGTTACCATACGTTACGCTAGCCCCGGCAATAGTAGTAGTAGCCAGCAGCGCCGAACGATTGCCCCCCACCGCTGGGTCGTTGAGCAAAGCAATGGCCGTGGGCACGGGCTGAAAGTTAAATTGCCCCCCAAGCGCGCTCGGAAACCAGTTGTTCCACATGGTATTCGCATCGGAGTTGCTGAAGGTGAGCTCCAGCACCGATTCCCGACTCAGAAACGACGCCGTGGAAATGGCCCGATAAGGTGTCACCAAACTGTAGTTGGCGCTGCTGATGACCTGCGTAGCGTAGGTTTCGGCCTCGGCCCACTGCTGGCGGTAGAGGTGCAGGCGGGCGCGCAGGGCGCGGGCGGTGGTTTTTACGGCGCGGTTGCGCGTGGTGCCGTCGGGCAGCAAGGTTTCGGCTTCGATCAAGTCAGCCAGTACCTGGTCGTACGTCTGCGCCAGGGTGCTGCGGCCGATGCCCTAGCCGTTTTCCTTGGTGCGGGTGGGCGTGAGGATCAGCGGCACCCCGCCCCAGCCCCGGCCCAGGTCAAAGTAAGCCAGCGCCCGCAGGAAATGCGCCTCGCCCAGCAATTGATTTTTCTCCGCTGCCGGCAGCAGCGGGTCGTTTACATCGGGCACTGCCGCCAGCAGGTTATTAGCAACGTTCACGGCCTGATACATCTGCGTCCAGGCTTCCGTAATCAGCACGTTATCGGCGCTGAGCTGGTTTTGATCGATCTGCAAAAACTGGTTGAGCGTGCCGTTGAAGCGCACACTTTCGCCGGGTAAAAATCCCAGCACGGGCCAGTTTAGCTGATAATACGACTGCACGCGGTCGTAAGCGCCGATGGTGGCGGCGCGGGCGCTGCCGGCGTCCGTGATGGCCTGGTCGGCGGGAAGCTGCTGTACCGGCTGGGGCTCCAGCAAGTCGTTGCAAGAGGCGAGGCTAAAGCTAATGGCCGCAACCTGAGTCGCAAATAAGAGGCGATATAGGGTATGTTTCATGACGAGTAAAAGCTTAGAGTCCGACCGTTAGGCCCACCTGAAAAGTGCGGGGCTGGGGTACGGTGGCCCAGTCGAAGTTTTTGGTGTTGGCCACGCCGCCCTGAGAATTCACCTCCGGGTCGAGGCCGGAGTAAGGCGTGATGGTGAACAGGTTAGCGGCCTGCACATAGAGCCGCAGCGAGTTCAGCCGGCTTTTGGCAACGACTTCTTTGGGCACGTTGTAGCCCAATGATAAAGTCCGCAGGCGCAGAAACGAGCCGTCTTCGAGGTAGCGGTCGCTCAGGTTTTGGACTACCCCGCCGTAGTTGTTGCTGGCGGCGTTGGTGGTGAGGCGCGGGATGTCGGTCTGGTCGCCGGGCTGCTGCCAGCGGTCGAGCTGGTTGGCCAGGTAGCCGATGTTGCTCTGGGTACCGCCGTGCACGAGGAAGAAGCGGTTCATGTTCATGATTTTTGCCCCCCGCTCGAAGTTCAGCGTAAAGCCCAGATCAAAGCCTTTGTAATTCACCGAGTTAGTGAGGCCGCCGAAGAAGTCGGGCCAGGCGGTGCCTACCAGCTGGCGGTCGGCCACGGTGATGGTGCCGTCGCCGTTCACGTCTTCGTACTCGGCGTCGCCGCTTTCGGGGTTCACACGGGTTTGCTTGTAGAGCCAGAACGAGTATAAAGACTGGCCTTCTTCCAGCCGGAAAATATCGCGCGAGCCAGCCGTAATCGGGGCGGCCAGCTTCTCTACTTTGTTCACGTTGCGGGCGATGTTGAAGCTGGTGCTCCACTGCACCGCCGACTTGGGCAGCCAGTTGGCCGTCACTTGCAGCTCCACGCCTTTGTTGCTGACGGCCCCAAAGTTCTCGACCACCGAGGAGAAGCCGATTTTGCGCGGCACGGGCACATTCAGCAGCAGGCCGGAGGTGTATTTGTCGTAGTAATTCAGCTCCACGATCAGCCGGTTTTGCAGCACAGCCGCATCCAGGCCCACGTTCCACTGCTCGGTGCTTTCCCAACTCAGATTGGGGTTAGCGAGCTGCAAAGGCGTTGTGCCGGGCAAATCGAGGTAGTTGGCGCCGCCCTGCACCAAGCCCAAAGAAGCAAAGTCGCTGATGCCGGCCTGGTTGCCGGTGCGGCCCGCACTGGCCCGCAGCTTCAGCTCCTCAAACACATTCAGGTCTTTGATAAAGCTTTCTTCGCCCAGACGCCAGCCCAGGCCCACGGCTGGGAAATAACCCCAACGGTTGTTGGCTCCGAAGCGCGAGGAGGCATCGGCCCGCAGGCTTACGTCGGCCGTGTAGCGCTCTTTGAAGGAGTAGGTTGCCTTGCCAAAAAACGAGACCAAACCAGCTTGCGAGCGAGCCGAAGAACCGGTTTGGGTGGCAGAGGAGGCAATGGTGGGCAGGTCGTTGCCGGGAAATTGCTGGCCGGCCAAAGTCGTGCGCTGGAAGGTGTTGCGCTGGAGCGTATTGCCCACCAGGGCCTGCAAAAAGTGATTTTCGCCAATGTTGACCGAGTAGTTCAGCGTCTGCTCATTAAGCAACGTAATGTCGCGGGAGAGAAAGGACGAGGCGGTGCCGCGAGGCTGGCCGGCCAGGATGAGCGTGTTGTTGAAGTTATTCTCGTACATGTCGTTGAAGTCAATGCTCCAGCTGCTGCGCAGGGTCAGGTTGGGCTAGATGCGGTACTCGCCGTACACGTTCGAGATGACGCGGGTGCCGACCGCGTCGTTGTTCAGGTTGTCGATCAGGGCCTGGTGGTTGTCGAAGGAGCCGTACTTGGCGTAGCTGCCGTCGGGATTGTACACGGGCAGATTGGTGCGCGGAAACAGGGCCGAGTTGATGACGCCGACGGGATTGTTGTCGTTGCTGCTCACGTTGCGCTGGGTGCGCGTCAGAGCCGTACTCGTCCCGATGCGTACCTTGTCGGTCACGGAGTTATCCAGGTTTACGCGCAGGCTGAAGCGGTTGAACTTGCTGGGCCGCGCGATGGACTGCTGGTCAAAATAGCCCGCGCCGATGTAGAATTGCGTTTTATCAGAGCCGCCGGCTGCCGATACTTCGTAGCTCTGGGTGCGGGCCGTGCGGAACACGTCGGAGAGGCGGTCGTAGGTCTGTTGCTCTTCCGGCAGGCCCCGGCCGCCTTCCGCTACGGACCGGAAAGGCACCAGCGCCGGGTTGCCGCCGTCGTTCAGGAACCGCTCATTTTCCAGGGTCGCCAACTCCGGGCCGCTCACCAGCTTGTACTTTTTGGGCGCTTCGGATAAGGCCTGGTAAGTATCGAAAGTGATGCGGGTTTTGTCGCCGGCTTTACCGCGCTTCGTGCGGATGAGCACCACCCCATTTGCCCCCCGCGAGCCGTAAATGGCCGTAGCGTTGGCGTCTTTCAGAATCTCGATGCTCTCAATATCCTGGGGGTTGATATCGGCCAGCGGGTTTGATGACACCTGGTTGCCCAGGCCTGTAGCAATCAGGTTGGTGTTGTTGATGAATACCCCATCAACCACGTAGAGCGGGTCGTTGCTGGCATTTACGGAGTTGCTGCCCCGCACCCGGATAAAAATACCGCCGCCCGGCACACCGGAGTTGGCCGACACCTGCACACCGGCGGCTTTGCCCTGCAAGAGCTGATCGGGACTGGCAGCGGGCACATCTTTAAGGGCGTCGCCTTTTACCGAGGAAATAGCGCTGGTCAGGGACTTGCGGTTTTGTTCGCTGTAGCCGGTTATCACCACTTCCGAGAGCTGCTTTACATCAGATTTCAACGCCACACGCAGCTCGCCGCCCGTGGTTCGTATTTCCTGCCGGACGTAGCCGATTGCGGTAATAACCAGCGTGGCACCGTTGGCAGGAATGGGCAAGGAAAATTGCCCCCCAGGATCTGTGGAGGCGCCGGTGGTAGTGCCCTTAAGAAGGACCGTGACGCCCGGCAGCGGACTTCGGTCGGCGGCATCCGTGATGGTGCCGGTCACGGTTTGAGCGGCCGGTTGGGCGGCAGTTGTTTGCGCGAATCCGGTGGTTGTGCCCGCCAGCAAAACAGCTGGCAGGGCCAGAATAGTAGAGGTTTTCATGAGGAAGGAATAGAGGATAAGGGTCGAATAAATCCATCTGGCCGACCCCAATTTGCCCCCCAGCCGACCCGCAGCGCGTAGCGGCAGACGGGTTTTGGGGAAGCAGGGCGGGAGGTGTTGGTGGCTTGCTTTTCGCCCCTGGCGCGCCATAAACAAAGCTTTAGCGGCGCGTACTTTCTTCCTCGTGGCCTCACTTGTGCACAGAAGGGCTCAGCACTGCCGCGAAACAAGCAGTAGCTTTTGGCGAAGAAGATGGGGGCGTGGGCCGACCTAAAACCGGAAGCCGAAGCGCGAAGACATTCGGGGCGGGTTGGGCAGGCGGACGTGGGCTGCGGGCGCTGCCAGAGGGCTACAGATGGGCATAGCTGCCTTGCGGTGCAACGCTACTTTCCTCGGCAGTGGATTAGCAGAAAAATGAGTCTTTCCCGACGCCTTAGCCGACCACACTAGCCATCTGCATGCAGACGGCGCAACAACACATAATACAACACCGATGCTGTAGAGCGAAGCGGGTGATGAATGCAGCGGGGGTACTGGGGGAGCTTTTCACGGCAATTTGTTTTTATATGGTCAGGACTTGGCACCGTTCCAGTTGTGCTGGGGGTTGCCGGCGTTTCGTCGAGCCTGTCTCTCCACGCCTCTTTATAAAAACAATCCTTTTAGTGGGAAAGAATTGATGCTATAAAGGTAAAGCCGCGTTTTTCAGAAACACAAATTTTATTCTGCATGGGTCCTTCGATTCGTTTTTAAACGAAGAGCATTCGGCTCCCTTAAAACTTGCAGCACACGCGCCAACGCTCATATTTGCCCCCCAGCGGCGTAGAAATTCAGCCATGGTATCGGGCTAAAAAAAGTCGATTATTTCCTTGTGTTATCCCACATGCCGCACCTCAACTTAATCGAAAAACGCCCTCACTGTTGCCTCATAACACAGTTGCCCTCAGACGAAAACTTCGTATTTGACGGCCTGTTTTAATCCACCTGATACCCAAGTGCCGATCTGCTTTTGCCCCCCAGCCCCAGTGAATTACTTGTGTTCCGGCTTGGTGGCGGCTGGCTGCGTAAGAACTGTCGTATTGCCGTGAGCTCGGGTCTGGTGGCACTTGCGGCGGCCACGGAAAGCAATTGCCGATAATAGCCGCGGGCCTTGCCCACATTGCCAGCCCGCTCGGCCGCCCGCCCGGCGCCATACAGCCCGTTATACCGGTTGGGGTGTATCTGTAGATTTGCTTCATACGCGGCCAAGGCATCGGCTGGGCGGTTCATTTCCAGTAGCATATCCCCGAGCAGCTCACGGGCCGGCAGCACTTCGCTGGGCGTGACGGGGTGCTTTTCGGTGCTGTCTTCCAGCGCAGCGGCGCGGTTCATGAGTGCCACGGCCTCATCGGCTTTACCCTCCTGCCAACGCATCCAGGCCGCGCCTGTTGTCAGCTGAATGTGCACCTGCTGGGCTTTGTAGGCGTCTTTCTGTTGCGTCAGAATGGTTTCCAGTCGGTGTAGTGCTTGCCATTCTGCTTGGGCGGCTGCCCGGTTATCGGTATGCACGGCGCCCAGCAGCCGAGCAAAGTGGAAGATGGCTTGCTGCCAGGGAAACTTCTCCCACGGAAAACCAGCACCGTGAAGCTGAAGCCCGGCCGCGTCCTCCCATTGTCGGTTTTCCAGCACATACCGGGCAGGAATAGCGGCATACGCGTACGCCACTTTGAATGTGGTAGGCTCGACGGCGGTAATCGAGTTCAGGTATGTCCACTGCCGCCTGGCGCTGGCATTGTCGCCTTGCTGCAGATAGGCATACATAAGGTAGTCCAGGCCATGCAGTTCCTCGTCCCAATGCCCCTTGAGGCCAGCCTGTTCGGCGTAGCACCGGGCGGCCGCGACTGAGGCCAGATTCGACGCGACGGCTTCCGGCCAGATCCCCAGGCGGAGTAAAGATATGTGAGGGCATATGCAAGGCATGCGCCGAGGAAGGTGCCACCAATGCGTATTTGCGCGCTGCGGGTAGGGCCAGCGTAGCTAATCCCGGCACATCATAGGCATGGATAAGATAATGGACAATGCCCGGATGATTAGGGTACTTCGGAGACAGCGCCGTGAGCAGGGCACCGGCCTTTTTTTGCTCAATAAACGTTTTGTCAGCCGGATCAGCGGCGGCCGTCAGGGCCAGGGCGTAAAATATCGTGGCTTCCTGATCGTCGGGGTACCGGGCGGCTAGCTTTTGCATGGCCTCGGCAAACCGCAGGCACCGGGTCCGATGCGCTATCGTTTGCCAGTCCTGATAAAAAGTGACCAGAGCAGCGATATACGCGGCTTCCCTGGGTGAGGAGTGCGGCAGAGCCTGTGCAATGTTCAGGGCTTTGGCACCCTTCCGTAGCTCAGCTTCGGATGGGGGAGTCCAGAGGGGGTGAAACGTGCTCATGGCCACGCCCCAATAGGGCAGAGGGCAGGTCGGCTACTGGTGGATGAGGGCGGCGAAGACCTTCTCTGCTTCCTCGTACTCAAAGGAATGCAACAGCTTCAGCCCCAGGGTGAAGTTGGCCTGGGTTTCTGGGCGGCAGGCAATGGGAAAGTCTACCGACCCGAGCTGCTGGTTCGGCGGGCCGCAGGTAATGAGCTGGCCGATCCTGAGGTTCAGCTCATTCAACTCCTTGCGCGAGGGCGCGGCCTTCTTCTCCTGACACGAGCAGCAGAGCAGACTAATCACCAGGCCTAAGGCCAACCGAAACCAGAAGGTTGCCATGTGCTGCGTCGGCGTTAAGTGAAGGAAATAGGCCTTTCGTCTGTCCCGTTCGCGGGCTCTGCGTAGGATACTCTGCCCGCGAGTTGACCAAGGGTGAAAATACGCAAATCCTTTGGTAGATATGGTAGGAGGGAATGAGTGTGTTGCTGGGGGGCATTTGCCGGAACCTTCACCATTGGCTGCCTTGATTTTCGCTTTCTTCTATCTCTTTTTGCCGCCACCGCTATCTTTAGGACCGGCGTTCGGCTCTCCATTCAAAGGTAGAGGCCCGCGCGTAGCGGTCGTTGCCGCGTCTTGCCGCACGGATCATCGGCCAGCCGCCGGCTCCCTTTTCTACTTCTGCTTATGCTATCCCCATTTCTTATTTTCGCCCTGCTCGTGCTGGCCCCGCTGGCGAGCTGGAGTCAGTGCATGCGAGACGCGGGCTTGCAGAGTGCAGCTAACCCTAGGGGCCAGTGGCAGCAGGTTTTTTTCGATGGCTTCGACAGCCAGCCGCATACGTTAGCCAACTGGTACCTGGATCGGGTCGGCGACGAAAACGCGGATCGCCTGCACTGCTTCGATGCTACCCCCGATCTGGTAGGCGGCGGTAATCAGGCATTGCGGCTACTGACGGAGAATAACGTGCAGTTCCTGCGCATCACGGCCACACCCGACGCCTCGGCGGCGTGCACTCCCCAGAGCCGTTACCGCTCGGGAGGGTTGCGCCTGAAGCCCAATCCGCTGGTTGACTCCGCGGCCCACGGCGTCTATGCCTTGCAGCAGGGGTTGTTTGAAATTCGCTGCCGACTCCCGCGCTACCGGGCCCGAACGACGCGCTATGGTGCCAATGCTGGCTTCTGGCTGCTGAGCAATGATATGGAGTGCGACGTACTGGAGGGCAACGATGGGCTCTCTGGCTTTGCTACAACCCTGCACAACTGGAACGCGGCCACCGCCGACTGCGCGCGTGCCCCCGCACAGGGCGAGCCTCATCCGTTCTGGCAAGCAACCTATACCTACATACCCCCTTATGCGGGTGCGCTGGGGCTGGATGAAAGCTTTCATACCTATGGGCTGGCGTGGAGCGAGCATGAGCTGACGTGGTTTTTCGACGGCCAGGTGCTCTCTACCCTTGCTTATGAACCGGGCCAGTGTCTGCCCCGGTTGGAAGAAAACCAGAGGATCATCCCCTTCGGGCGCGCGGCGCAGGTCCTGCTAGGGCTGGAGGTGGTCGATGCCAGCTTTCTCGAAGCGCAGTTTGATGTCGACTACGTACGTATTTGCAAGCCAGCTCAGGACCTGTCGGCAACGGCAACGTGGATTCCCAACCCCCCACAGACGGAATCGTTGAGTCCTTGGTAACTGTTCTCAGGCACCAGCAAACGGCCGCGTAGATCTGCTGAGCTTAAGCCAGAGCTCGGTGACCAGGCGAAAATCAATAGCGGAAAATGACTGCTGACAAGTTTTTAGGGAGACTATTGGACACCTAATCGGGTAAATTGTACTTTTTCAAATGCACTAGCACCACCTTATTTCGTCTGCTCTCAGGTACGGTAGCGAGGTTGCGGGTATCTTCAATCAGCGTTAACTCCGTGTTGCTGATGGTAGGTGGAATCGTATACTGGAAGGTGCCATAGCTAAACGACAGCGACAAGCTGTTGTTGGTGTTGCTATAAAAGCCGGGCTGCGATCCTATATTCTTGGTGTAGGGCTCGATTATACCCTCAGCGGAGAAGACGTAATACCTGTTGCTCCCAATTGCCAGGTCACGTGTGCTTAGGTAACGGCCATCTGGCTCGTAGGACGTCACCGACGCTTCCAGGACATCCCACCGACCAACAAGACTTTTGACCGGTACTACGGCCTCCTTTTCCTTCGATGAACAACCGAGAATAGTGCACGCCAGGCACAAAACAAGAAAGCGCGAAAGTAAAGAAGTGAACATGTAGAACTTGATAAAGTAAAAATAACCGAAGGGTTTTGTAGCTATATCAAGAATGATGCGACACTGTACCGATTTCAGAATTATATATTAGTTTTTATGAATTTTCTACTTCAGATAAATTCAACCCCCTTGCGATAGCTCGCCTTCGCTTATTTAGCCGCCTGTTAAAAACAGCCAGTCGGGGTCAGAGCGTTGAAATCATTCATCCCTTTTGCCGCTGCACGAGCTGTCTGTTATTTCCCTCGGCCCCATCAAGGAGGTACAGAACGTGGTCATCCGTATCCGCACGGCTGGTGGGGGCCAGGGCCGCGGCGGGTACCGCCCCTACCTGACCATCAAGGGCGAAAGCATCGACACCTGCTTCGTCGTGGCGCGGTACCTGGTCTGCGGCCCGCACGGGCACGATATGCTTGCCATTGCTGCCAGCCTTACTTGTTCAACTGCTTGTTTATAAATCGTTTATGCTTTAAACGGGTAGGTTATATATTGCCGATAGAAAAACGTTGTCAGCATTTAGTAAAATAAATAAGTAAAATAATTATATATTTAGGAGGGTACGAGTATTGTTATTTCTGCAACGGCTATGGCTATTTCACGACTTGAGTGGGCCGCCACGCGTCAGGCGGCTTCCGATTATACCCGCTTCGCCAAGGAGATCGAGCACATTGAACAAGGCATCAACTTATTCAAGCAGGGGCTCAAGGACTTAACCACTATTTCGCCCAATCCGCAACGAGTACAGGCTCGCTTGCGGCGAGAGGCAACACGCCTGACAGGTGCTCCGATACCACCTTCCCTGGCCCTGGAGCGGGCTATGGGCCGCCCGGACTTTCAGGATGCCTGCGTGCTGCAGCGCATCGTGGCGTGCAGCCGCTGCGTGGGTCGTATTATTCTGGCGGGCGGCGAGTACGGCACAGGCTGGCTGGTTGGCGACGGACTGCTCATTACCAATCATCATGTGTTGCCCAACCGCGAAGTGGCGGCCACCGCGTACGTAACCATGGGCTATGAGCGCACTGAAGATAGCCAGCCCCAGGCCGGAGAAACCTTCCGTTTGCGCCCCGACCAGTTTTTTCTGACGCCCACCGAAACCGGCTTCGACGAGTCTTACGATGGCCTGGATTTTACGGTGGTGGCCGTCGAGCCCCGCAGTGATACGGGCAAGGAGCTGGCCGTGTACCGGCACGTGCGCCTGGATGGGGGCCTGGGCAAAATAATTGAGGGCGAAAACTGCCTGGTGATTCAGCATCCGGGGGGCGATTTTAAGAAGGTGGTGCTGCGCGACATTCGCCTGCTGATGGTCACCGACGCGCCCGGTGCCGACCAGCACGTATTCTACGAGAGCGATACGCTGCCGGGCTCCAGCGGGGGGATGGTCATCGCGCTGGGAACGGGTGAAATATTTGCTCTTCATAACGCCAGCGTACCGCGGCGGGATGCGCAGGGCAACTACCTGAAAAAGGATGGCACGGTGTACCAGGCCGGCGAGAGCGACGAGCTGATTGACTGGATAGCTAACCAAGGCGTGCGCGTGAGCAAGATTATGGAAGCGCTGCGTACGCTGCCGGTACCCGCCGCCATGGAAGAAAAGCGTCAGCGCCTGCTGCAAGGCCTCATCCGGCCGGCCCCGACCCTCGTCGAACAGCCGAGCGATAAGCTGCTGAACACGAAGCCGGATGATTTCCCGGAGCCCCTGCCGGCTGGGGGGCTTTTTGCCCCCCAGCCGGCAGCTGGACCTGGTACTCGTTATGTGTTGAAGCTGACGACGGGAGTAGTAGCCCGCGATTATGCTCTGCAAACCCTCCAGCGGCGCTTTCCTGGCGGCACGGTGGTGCCGCTCGTGCCCGGCGATGATCGCTCTGCCCTGAGCTCTTTTGTGCTATTCGATCTGCCCGCGTCGTCCGATCCGTGGGTGACGGCCGCCCAGCTCGAAAGCATTGATGGGGTAGAGGAAGCCGAACCCGATCTGCCCCAGCGAACGACGGAGGGCGGGCCGGAATTTGCACCCATAGCTTCGCCGCAGCTGACGGAAAGCGGCCTGTTCGAGCTGTGGGAAGACGGACGCTCGGAGTGGGACGAGCCCCGCTTTCTGCGACAGTGGCGCGACAGTGCGCATGTGCGGAAGCTAAACCCCAGCGTAGCCAAGGATCTGGCCGCTATCCGGCAATGGACCCGACGAGCCACTGGCTTCGACCGCCTCACCACCCGGCACTTGGATGCGGCGGCCCTCGCGGCCCTCGCCGACCTGCGCATTGCCCAGTTCGATACGGGCTATACCAACCACACCAAGCTGTGGGGCGGCTACGACTTAACGGCCGATTATGACCTGGTAGCCAACGACGACGATGCCCACGACGAGCTGCAGGGCGGTTTTATGAAGGCGCCTGGCCACGGTACGCGTACGGCTAGCGTGCTGGTAGGCAACCCCGCCGCGCAAAGTCTGAATGGGCACGATGGCAACCTGGGGTTGCTCCGGGGACTGCCCAAAGCCGCTGATAAACCGGCCGTACTGCTCACGCCCTTCCGCATTGCCAAGTCCGTTATTCTCGTCGACCGGATCAGTGAGCTGGTGCGCGGGGTGCATCGGGCCGTGGACGCGGGCTTTCCGGTGCTGACTATGAGCATGGGCACGCTGGGCAACCGCGTTCTGGCGGAGGTGGCGCGGTATGCCTACGACCGGGGCAGCATCTGGTGCTGCGCGGCCGGCAATCAGGTCAAGTTTGTGGTGGCACCGGGCAAGTACCCTGGGGTGATCTGCGTGGCCGCCTCCAACCCCGACGATGGCCCCTGGAGCGGCAGCTGTCGCGGCCTGGAGGTAGACATCACCGCGCCGGGAGAGGACGTGTACGTGCCCATTCTCAACGACGACAATGAGGAAGACATGGCCTACGGCAGCGGCACGAGCTACGCCACGCCCCACGTAGCCGCCGCGGCCCTGCTCTGGCTGGCCCGTCACCAGACGGCCCTCAACTACCCCGAGCCCTGGCAGCGGGTAGAGGCGTTTCGGTACTGCCTGGCCAGGTCGGCGCGCCCGGTGCCTCAGTTGCGCCCCGATAAGTTTGGCCCCGGCATTCTGCAGGTGGATAAGCTATTGGAGGTGGCGCTGCCGACGGCCGACCAGCTGCGCTATGCTTACCCGGATGGGCGAGGGCAGGAGCGCGGCCCCTCCGACCGGCAGCCGTTGGCCATGCGCGAGCTGGTCTACAAAGACTGGCAGCAGGTACTGGCAGCCACCACCCGGCCCGGCATAGCGGCGGCCGTGGGGCACGAACGAATGGGAGCCGCGTTGGCTTTGAGCGAGCCGGCCCAGGAGTTTGCCCGTACGCTGGCGGCTCACACCAGCCTGCCCCAGCAGGTTGTCATTCAGGAAAGTACCGGTGGTTACCCGCCGGCCATTGGGGCGTACGCGCGCCTGCGCGTTCTGCAGCAGCTTCAGGCGCGCGCCAAGCCTGCTTATTAAGGGTTGCGCGGGTGTTACTCTCGCTTGAACTGCTACGCCTTTTGGGTGCTCACCGGGCCTTCTTGTCGGTATCTGATTCTCTGCCTTCTTTTCCGCTCCAGCACGTTGCCCCCTGGTTATGGCCGACTACTTCGATTTTCATTTTCATCCGCTTTTCAAGCAGTTTTTGCTGGCCTTTAAAGCAAGCGAGCGGCAGAACGACAGGTGCACGGAGCCCGTGCGCCTACCCGGCCTGGGACGAATCATTGATTCCCTGGCGGGCCGCATTCTGGAAAGCCAGGCCTGCGTAGCCCAGGCCCGCCAGGGCGGCGTCCATTTGGGCATTGCCTGTTTAATCGCCATTGAGCATGTGTTATCTTCCGACAAAGGCAAGCTGGCCCTGCTTAACAGCCAGAGAATAACCCCGCTCGACGACGAGTTCTTTGCCTTTGTGCGGGAGGGCCGGGGCAGCTACAACGACCTGGTGGAAATGGAGCTGAGCTTCTACGAGTGGGTGGCGCAGACCAGGTCCCGGCAAATGAAGCTCCTCTCCCGCAAAACAGACGCGCAGCTGGCAACAGGCAAGCTGAACCTGGTGCTGGCCATGGAGGGAGGCCACGGCCTGAGCCGGCAGCGCATCAACGAGTTTGCGGGCCCGGCCGATCCGGTGGCCACGGTGCAGGCCTACCGCGAGCATCCCACGCGCGACTTACTCTACCTGACACTCACCCATTTCAGCCACATTCGCGAGCAGCTGCTGTGCAGCCACGCCTACGCCTTTAAGCTGGTGCGGCAGCTGGCTGCTACCCGGCCCCAGGTAGCTGGGCTGCGCCAGCTGGGCCGGGCCGTGGTGCGGGCTTGCCTCGACGTAAGCCAGAATCCGTATCCTATTCATATTGACATCAAGCATATGAGCCTACAAGCGCGGCTCGAATACTACGCTTTTCGCCGGGAGCTATTGGCTTCCAAAAATGGCTTTAAAGCCCCGCCCGGCGGTATTCCTCTTCTGGCCACGCACGTCGGGGTCACGGGCTTCCGCCTCGCGGGGCTGGCCGATCGGCTCACCGACTTCGGGCTCGAAGACGCCCTGGTACCCTGCGTGCGGATGCGCACCCGCCGCCAGGTAGCTGGCGAGCTGAGTGAGCACGAAAGCGTGTGGTTCAACTCCTGGACGCTGAACCTGCTGGACGATGATATTGAGGAAATTGCCCGTAGCGGGGGGCTAATCGGCATCAGCCTCGACGTCCGCATTCTTGGGTTTGAAGGCAGCGCGAAACGCCTGTTGAACAGGCTGGAGCTGTTTGCCCCCGATTATATGTCGCCAGCCGACTTTGCGGCCCTGTTTCCGGTGCTGGCCCGACAGCTGCCCAAGCTGGACTTGCCCGAGGAGGAAGCCCTTGAACCACTGGTGCGGGAAACGGAACTGGGGGAGGAACTCTTCGGCACGAGCCGGCGCGAGCGGGAGCTGTATCTGTTTTGCCTGAATGTGCTGCACACCGTTGCGGTGATTAATGCTCTGCCAGCTGAGCAGGGCAAGCAGCTGAACGGGTGGGACTTTGTAAGCGTGGGCTCCGACTTTGATGGACTGGTGGACTCGTTGAAATCCTGCGCCCGCGCCACGGAGCTGCCAACCTTCGAGCGCGAGCTGATGCACTATTTCCCCCGCGCCGAGCGCGCCTACCAGGCCGCCCGCAACAGTACTACGCCGCTGCTCCACGCGCCCGGCACCCCATTCAATGCGCGGGCTTTCCAGAATGGCCCCCTGCGCCAGCTCCTGTATGACAACGGTGCACGGTTGCTCAGCCGGTTGTGGTAAGCCGTTGGCCCATGTGTAAGGAGAGGTAGTTTATACCTGATAAACCTGATAAAAGCCCCCCGGCAACGGAAACAGCACCTGCGTATCGGCTTCCGTCGGCGGCCTGCTGGTGGAGGCCAGTTGTTGTCTATATCCGGGCGCTCATACGATGGGGGGCTTTTTGTTCCTGCGGAGTTCTATCCCTACCACCTTTCACCTACAAGCTAACCGCAAACGCCGCTATATTTACCCATCACCACCACTGCTCATTTCCCTTGAAGCACTCCCTTCTATTGGCCGCCCGTATGCGTAATGTATCGGGCTCCACCCCACCCAACATGAGAAAACTACTGTTTCTGCTGCTCTGGCTGCCGCTGTTCAGCTACGCTCAAACGGTGATAAAGTACCCGCCGCCCGTGGAGGCTGACTACAGCCTGAAAAGCTACGTGTTTGAGAGTGGGGAGAAGCTGCCGGAGCTGAAGCTGCACTACACCACGGTGGGCCAGCCCCGCAAGGATGCGCGCGGGCGGGTGATGAATGCGGTGGTCATTATGCACGGCACCACGGGCACGGGGCAGCAGTTTCTGAGCGAGCAGTTTGCCGGCAACCTATTCGGGCCGGGCCAGGTGCTGGACGCGGCCAAGTACTACATTATCCTGCCCGACGCCATTGGGCACGGCCAGTCCAGCAAGCCCAGCAACGGCCTGCGCATGCGCTTTCCCAAGTACACCTACAACGACATGGTGACGGCCAACTACCGCCTGCTGACCGAGCACCTGGGCGTGGCGCACGCCCGGCTGGTGATGGGCACGTCGATGGGGGGAATGGAAACCTGGGTGTGGGGCTACCGCTACCCCGACTTTATGGACGCTCTGATGCCGCTGGCTAGCCTGCCGGTGGAAATTGCCGGGCGCAACCGCATGCTCCGCAAAATGGCCATCGACCTGATTCAGATGGACCCGGCCTGGCAGGGCGGTGCCTACACCAGCCAGCCCCGCACGGGCCTCACCGGTGCCATCTCCTCGCTGATCTTTATGACCAGCAGTCCGTTTCAGATGCAGAAAGCGGCCCCCACGCGCGAGCTGGCCGAAGCAGCTCTGGCCAAGCGGACCACCCAGCTGCTGACCTCCCTCGACGCCAACGACTTCATTTATCAGTTCGACGCCTCCCGCGACTACGACCCGGCCCCGCACCTTACCAAAATCAAAGCCCCGCTCTTCGCCATCAACTCCGCCGACGACCAAGTAAACCCCCCGGAGCTGGCCATTCTGGAGCAGGAAATCAAAAAGGTGCCCAAAGGTCGCTACATCCTCCTGCCCATCACCGACCTGACCGTCGGCCACGGCACCCACTCCAACCCGCTTATCTGGGGTCAGTATCTGAAAGAGCTGCTGACGTTGTCAGAGAAAAAATAAGCGAAGGGGGGCGGGGGTGGGGTAACCGTTATATTTACCCACCACCTCACCCTTTCCCTATGAAACACCTTTTCCTGTCGGCGGCGCTGGCGGCGGCTTTGCTGGGCAGCCTGACGAGCCATACCCCCGCGACCAGCCACACTGCCGCGCCCGTGGCTGCCGATTCGCCGGCTCTGGCCGCTATGTTTGAGAAGTACTGGGACGAGCGCGCCAAGCTCTATCCGCTGGAAGCCACCTCGCAGGGCGACAACCGCTACAACGACCAGCTGCCCAACGACGGCACCGTGGCCTACCGCGCCACCCAGCGGCAGTTTTTCCAGCAGTACCTCGATCAGGTCAAGAAGTTCGACCGCAGTAAGCTCTCCGACAACGACCGGGTGAGCTACGACATCTTCCTCTACGAGATGCAGATGCGGCTCGAAGGCCTCAAGCAGCCTACCTGGATGATGCCCTTCAACCAGATGGGCGGCCTGCCGATTGGGTTGGCGCAGCTGGGCGCGGGCTCCGGCAACCAGCCCTTCAAAACCACCCAGGACTACGACAACTGGCTGGGCCGCGTGCGCGCCTATCCGGTGTGGGCTGACACGGCCATCAGCAACTTCCGCCGGGGCATGCGCGGCGGCGTGGTGCTGCCCCGCCCGTTGGTAGAGAAAATGCTGCCTCAGCTCCAGGCTATGGTCACCACCGACCCCAGCAAGAGCATCTTCTACGGGCCCGTCGCTAAGTTTCCGACCGCCGTGCCGCCCGCCGATCAGCAGCGCCTCACGGCCGCGTATCAGCAGGCCATCAAGGAGCAGTTGGTGCCCACGTATCAGAAGTTGCACGACTTTCTGAAGAACGAGTATCTGCCCAAAGCGCGCACTACCACCGGCATTTCGGCCGTGCCCGGTGGGGAAGGCATGTACCGCTTCGCGGTGAAGAACTCGACCACCACCGACATGACCCCGGACCAAATCTACCAGGTCGGGCTGAGTGAGGTGAAGCGCATACGGGCGGAGATGGAGAAGATTAAAACGGAAGTGGGCTTCAAGGGCGACCTGAACGCCTTCTTCAACTACCTGAACACCGACCCCAAATTCATGCCCTTCAAAACGGCGGAAGAGGTGCTCAACGTGTACCGTGGCATTCAGGCCAAGATTGACCCCAACCTGAAGAAGATGTTTGGCCGGGTGCCCAAAACCGGCTTTGAGGTGCGCCAGACCGAAGCCTTCCGCGCCGCCTCGGCCAGCGCCCAGTATAACCGCGGCCTGGCCGATGGCTCCCGCCCCGGTATCTTCTACGTGCCCATCCTCGACGCCACCAAGTACAACGTGACCCGCGGCATGGACAATCTGTTTCTGCACGAGGCTATTCCGGGCCACCACTACCAGATTGCCCTGCAGCAGGAAAATACCGCCCTACCCAAGTTTCGCCGCTACGGCGGCTACAGCGTCTTCAGCGAAGGCTGGGCCCTGTACACGGAAAGCCTGGGCAAGGAGCTGGGCCTCTATACCGATCCTTACCAGCGCATGGGTGCCCTGAACGGGGAGATGCACCGCGCCATTCGCCTGGTGGTGGATGTGGGCATGCACAGCAAGAACATGACCCGCGAGCAGGCCATCGAGTACATGCGGGCGAATCGCAGCATCGACGAGCAGGCGGCCACGGCCGAAATTGAGCGCTACATGGCCTGGCCCGGACAGGCGCTATCCTACAAAATCGGTCAACTGAAAATCAGCGAGCTGCGCCAGAAGTACGAGAAGCAGCTGGGGAGCAAATTCAAGCTCAGCGCCTTCCACGACCAGCTGCTGCAGAATGCGGCCATGCCCCTGGCCATTGCCGAAAAGACCATGGACGCCTGGGCTGCTACGCAGAAGTAAGGCTGCGGCTAGTATAGTGTAATGGAAAATATAAAAAGCCCCCCAGCTTGTGCTGGGGGGCTTTTTATATGTAAAAATTTGTGCTACAGAGAATTAGTTAGATGGAAAGATAGGGTATTGAGCTTCTGTAAGGCGATGAGAAATAGAAGGGTCTATTACCTGCGCTTCGGCATAATTGAGGCCGTAAAGTAAATACACTAAATGGTCGAGACGCTGGTCGAGGCGGCGGAGGCGGGCTTGCAGCTGGCTTTGCTCGGTGACGAGGCGGGCAGCGCGCATCTGCGGGTGCAGCGTGAGCAGCTGCTTAACTAGGGCTACGACGGCATCGTGACGTTGCTGGTCGGTAGGCTTTTTGAGGTTGAGGGTGGGAATGGGTAGTTGCTCTAAATAGCTTCCCTTTATTTTGGGAAACGTTGTTCTCATATCGTAAAAAGTGTTTGACCAATAATTGCCTAATAATTTAGAGTTTAATATTCCTAATAGGAAATAAGAGGATATTATAATTTTCTCTTTTGCGACAACCATGAACAAAGTATTCAGGCAGGCATAACCCATTTCATCTATTGAGCAAATAGGAACTTTGCCGATTTGACGAATCATGATCTTAGGCTTAGCGAAATGAATAGATTCATCCCAGCATCCTCCTCTCTTTGCCTCTCGATTAAAATAGGCAAGGCGGTTTGCATAATTCGTTTGGTAACGGTCAAAATCCTTTCCAGTATAACAAGGCGTATGGAAAGGAGTAATCAAGTTCTTGTCACTAGTTGTAATAACGTCAGCTAGGAATATTTTTCTGTCGCGAAGCTGCATTCCGAATTTTACAACAAAGCTTTCAGAAAGGGGGGTGGTTGTGACTTTAAACTTGATTTTGACCGTTGAGTTGAGAAGCTTGTCACCAGTAGCAGCAATACTTTTCTGATTTATTGTACTGGAGGAAATGTCATAAAGAGATGAGCCAAGCCAGTTGGAAGATTTTAGCTGGCCTTGATATTGTTTATCCTTGTTTGATAAAATAGTAATCGCAGTATCGACGGAGGCATCTTCAAAGACATGTCCATTTATGATGTTTATTTCTTCGATAAAGGTTTCAGTTAACATGAAATTGCGCAAAGCTAGCTGTCCATTATTGGTGAGGTAGTTACTTGGCGTTATATAAGCTAAAGAGGCTTTTGAGTTTAATAGTCTAACTCCTTTCTGGAAGAAAAGATGATACAGGTCTACTTTATAGGATGCTATATCAAAATGTGAGCGGAAGTATTTTAGAAGTGTTTCATCTCTAAACATATCTTCTAAAAGAACATACGGCGGGTTGCCAATCACGGCATCGAAGCCGCCTTGCTGGAAGACTTCGGCAAATTCCTCGCGCCAGCTAAAAGGCTTCACGGCGCGCTCGGTGCTGGGGACTAAGTCCAGCTCTCCGTCGTAAAAATCGACGTCCACCAAGGAGTTGCCTACCCGTATGTTCTGGTCGATGGTGGGCAGCACCCGCTCCAGGCCCAACGACTGCTGCATACTGGCCGAAGTTTCGCCTTCGAGGCACTTGAGCAGCAAGGAAAGCTTTGTCACTTCCACGGCCTGCTCATCTAGGTCCACACCGTAGAGGTTGTTGAGTAGGATGGTTTTCTTGACGGCGGTGGTCAGGCGGCCGTCGGGGGTGAGGGACTTGCCGCTGCCGGTGGGGCGGGCGGGCTTGCCGGCCTTTTTGGGGTCGCCGGCCGGGGCCAGCGTGGGGGGCATCGCCGCCGTGGGGTGGGCCTGGTAGTAAGCCAAGTGCCAGTCGAGCAGAAACTGATAGGCCCCGAGCAGGAAGGAACCGGAGCCGCAGGCCGGGTCGACGATGCGCAACTTAGCCACCTGCTGAGGGCTGCTGCCCTCGCATAGCTTGCCCACGGTGTTCTTCACGATGTAATCGACGATATAGGCGGGCGTGTAGAACACGCCGCCGGCCTTGCGCACCTCAGGCTTTTCCTCAATGAGGACCGTGCAGTCGGGCTGGAGTTGGATGACCTTGCCGAGGAACCGCTCGTAGGCCGAGCCTAGAATTTCGGCCCCGATGACGGAGAATTCATAAGGCGACTCGGGGTAGTAGAGACCGTCAAGCAGGGGCTTGAGGGTAGCGTTGTCCAGCCGAACTTCGGCGGATAGGGTGTCTTTTTCGAGGTCGAAGAGGCCGGAGTTGTAGCGGGCTGCCGCCGCCCGAAATCGGTCGAGTAGTGAGAGGTAGATGCCATCTTTGGCCTTAATGGCGGCCAGCTTTTTAAGGTCGTCTTCGGGTTCCACGCCCCGGTCCTCGGCAATGCGCAGGAAGATGATGCGGTCAAGCAGCATCTGCACCAAAAATCGGAGTTGTTCGGCGTCCAACTTCCGATTGCGGCTAGCCAGACCCTGAGCCAGGGCGGCCCGCATCTGCTCCAGCGTATCGAGAAAGGCGCGGTCCACGGTTTCCTTGCCGCGCCGATTGGAGCCGGCCGCCACGAATCTATCGAGGTTACCGCGCAACACGCTCTCTTTAGAAAAGGTATCCCAGAGGAAGTCGAACTCCGTGAGGTACTGGTCGAAGGTGAGGTAGTGGATGCGGGCCTTAGATGATTTATCTTTGGAGTTGGGCTGCACGGTGCAGTCGTACACGGCCAACTCCTCAAAGTCGGTGAGCAGGCTCAGGGCCATCTTGGCGTTCCAGCCGTAGCGGCGCACCTGGTAGGCGGGCTGCACGTCGCCTTTGATATCGACGCTGGGTTTTTTGGCTTCGAGGAAAAACAGATTTTGGCCGCCGGGCATCTTGAAGAGGTAGTCGGGGGCTTTGCTGGCTTTGCCCACTAGTACGCGAGCCTCATGGATAACCTCGCAGTAGGCCGGGGAAGCGCCGTTGTCGTTGTTGACGTCCCAGCCTAGGGCCTTGAAAAAGGGGTTTATGTAGTGGACGCGGACTTCGGTTTCGTTGTATTTGCCACGTTTATAATCTGGCAATTGATAAGTGAAATTTTCTACGAGCCGGGCAACTTCTGTGCGGGCTTGCTCTTTGGTAAACTGTTGAAACATGAATTGGATAGGAAGGCTATAAGCACTGAATATTATGCGTCAAGCGCACAAGCTAGGTAGACTTATACCACTAAACAAGTAGGTTTCACACCTTCAGCTGCGGCAGATACGAAGCGCCGACCGGCACGGCGTGGCCGCACACGGTACCCTGATGGCGCTCGAGCTTGTCTATCTTGTCTTTGGCTACCACGAAGGAGCGATGCACCCGCACAAACGTATTCCCAAGGAGCAGGCTTCGACAAGCGGACACTGGAAGTAGCCTGACGGAAACAATGGTTTGCCCAACGCCAAACGCCCTGCAAGGCAGCCGCTACGGCTAGTCGCGGTAGTTGAGGGCGGGCTTCCGGTCGCCGAGCAGGGGCTTGTACACGTAGCTGCCCACGTCCTGCTTGAATTCGGCAGTGGCTTTTTGAAGCAGAACCGGGTCCGTAAACAGGTCGATGGCCGTCAGGGTCATGGTTTTGGCGGCTACCAGCATGCCTTTGCTGCCGATTTCCTGCCCGCTGCAGGTCACTGCTTGCCAGCTGTGGGCGGGAGTGCCCGGAATCCAGGTAGCGGCCATTAGGCCTACGGTAGGCACCGTGAAGCTCACGTCGCCCACATCGGAGCTGCCGCCCCCATCGGTGACGGCGAAGGGCTGCACTTTGGCGGCCTCTTCAATGGGCGGTGCCGGAAAGCCCAGCGAGGCCTGAATCTGTTTGCCGATAGCTACTTCCTGCGGAGTATAGCTCACGCCGCCCACCTGCTCCAGGTTGACCTGCAGCGCCCGCGCCAGGGTTTCGTTGAGGAGCAGCTCGTGGGTGCCACCAATTATTTCGTAGTCCATTGTGGTGCCGGTGCCCAGGGCCGCACCTTCGGCCGCTTTCACCACGCGGGCAAAAGCGTCTTTCACCTCGTCGCGGTTGGGGTGGCGCACATAGTAGTACACCTCGGCAAAGTCGGGCACTACGTTCGGGGCCTTGCCGCCGTTGGTGATAATATAGTGAATGCGCGTTTCCTGGGGCACGTGCTCGCGCATCATGTTCACCATGTTATTCATAGCTTCAACCCCATCCAGGGCGCTGCGCCCCCGCTGGGGCGAGGCCGCGGCGTGGGAGGAAATCCCGTGAAAGCGGAATTTAGCCGAAGTGTTAGCAATGTAGCTGGCCATCATCGACCGGTTCTGGTTGCTTGGGTGCCAGTGCACAGCGGCGTCTACGCCGGCAAACAGGCCGGCCCGCACCAGGTATACCTTGCCGCTGCCGCCTTCCTCGGCCGGGCAGCCAAATACCTTCACGGTGCCTTTGAACTTGCCTTCCTTGATCAGCTTTTTAAGCTCAATGCCCGCCGCCACGCTGGCCGTGCCAAACAGGTTGTGCCCGCACCCGTGGCCCGCGTCGAGGCCGGGTACCGCCTTTTTCTCCGCGCTGGCCTGCTGCGAAAGGCCCGGCAGCGCATCGTACTCGGCCAATATTCCAATAACCGGCTTGCCGCTGCCGTAGGTAGCCACAAAGGCTGTTGGTATGTCGGCCACGCCAGCCTGCACCGCAAAGCCGTTGTCGCGCAGGGTCTTTTGCAGTAGGGCCGAGCTTTTAGTTTCCTTGTAGCCAACCTCGGCAAAGCCCCAGATTTGCTGGGCCACCTTCTGATAGTCGCCGTAGCTCCCTTCTAAATCCTTTATTGCCTGCGTTTTGAAGGCCGTAACGTCGGCTGCTGGCGTGGGCGGCAGGGCGGGGTGAGAGGCCAGCAGGCCGGCGCTCAGCAGGCTTAGCGCAAAGTATCTTTTTAAGTTCATAAGGAAGCAAAGCAGCAACTCCGGCGGCCTGGTTAGTCAGGCTTGACCCGGACGAAAATAGCAGGTTTCCTTCGCTTATGTTTTAAGCAAACGGGTGTTTGAGTGAGAGCGGGTTCTGTGGTATTTACTTTCTTGTCATACCGAGCGGAGCATCTCGTGGGCTGATGTCTGGTTAGCAATTCAGCTAAAACCCCGAAATGCTGCGCTACCGCCCGGCATGAGGGTCTTTCGGGTAGCAACATCAGCCTGCGGGATGCCTCGTTTCCGCTGCCGGAGTGGAGTGTTCCGCAGGCTAAAAACCAGGTTTGCCAATTGCCCCACACCGCACCGTGAGCGGCTGCTTTTAGTCCTTTTGCGCTTTCCGCGACCCTGCTTTCCGGATTACCGCGGCTTGTGAGGGTGTGCGGTATTGGCCACCGGCTTATCTGGTGGCCTCCTGCTCTTGGCCTCTAGCGCATGATGGCCACATCCGGGGCTAACTGCACGTCCGGGGGGCTTTTTTTATAGTTGATACCCTGCGGCAGGTCGATAATAAACTCCGTGAACTCGCCCTCCTGGCTGTCCACGGTGAGCGTGCCGCCGTGGCCATGCGTAATGATGTCGTAGCTCAGGGACAAGCCCAGGCCCGTGCCCTCGCCGGCGGGTTTGGTGGTGAAAAAGGGCTGAAAGATCTTGTCGCGAATCGGGCCCGGAATTCCTAGCCCATTGTCGCGCACGCGAACCTCCACGCGGCGGTTGCGGCGGCGCGTAGACACCTGCACCTCCGGGCAATAATTTTCGGTTTCTACCTTCTGCCGCTGCTGTACGGCATAAAACGCATTATTGAGCAGGTTAATCAACACTCGGCCAAGGGCTTGGGGTACGGCCCGAACGCGGCCCAGGGCCGGATCTAGCTGAGCAGTAATCGTGGCTACAAACTGCGGGTCTTTGGCCCGGATGCTGTGATAGGCCAGGCGCAGGTGCTCGTCGGCCAGCGAGTTCAGGTCGGTCAGCACCCGCTCGCCCCCGATCGTGCGGGCGTGGGCGAGCATATCGCGCACGATGTTGGCTGCCCGGCGTCCGTGCTGGTATATTTTCTCTTGATTTTCCTTTAGCTCGGCGGCGGTGCCGCGCAGGGCGGGCAGGTCGGGCTCGGGCTGGGCGGCTTCGGCCTGCAGCTCGGCGGCCAGCTCGGTGGATACCTCGGCGAAGTTGTTGACGAAGTTCAGCGGGTTCTGAATCTCGTGGGCGATGCCGGCCGTCAGCTCACCCAGCGAGGCTATTTTCTCGCGCTGCACCAGCTGCGCCTGCGTGGCTTTCAGCTGCGATAAGGTAGCGCTCAGCTTGTTGCGCTGGTTGGCAATCTCCGCGTTCTGCACATTAAGCTTGAGGTTGGCCCGCTGCTTATGCCGGAGCATGCGCCACAGCAGCAGCAGCACCGGAATAATACTGGCCAAAGCGGCAATCAGCCAGTGGGAGCGGTGTTCATCATCGGTTTGGGCCTGCTGAATGGCGAGCTCCTGCTGGCGGAGCTGTTCACTTACTTCCAGTGCCTGCACCTGCGCCATCTTGGTTTGACTGAACAGGCTGTCGCGGGTGGTGCTGGCCAGGGTCAGATAGCGAAACGCGCGACCGTTGTCGCGCCGGGCGGCATAGGTGGCCGACAAAAACCGACTGGCCTCCAGCACGCCTTTTGGGTAGTTGCCTTCCTGGGCGGCCGCCAGGGCTTTGTGCGCAAAATAAAGTGTCGAATCGGACCACGGTCCCTGCTCTTTTTTGAACAGCTTGGCCTGCCCCAGGTAAGCCCGGCACAGCGCAAACGTGATGTGCTGGCCCAGCGCCCGCTGAATGCTGCGGCGGTAATAGTGCTTGGCCAGCCGCGGGTTGCCCAGCTGCGCGTAGATGTTGCCCAGCGTCGCCGCGTCGCCTACTTCGCTGATCAGATCATGCTGACTGAGGTCCATGGCGTAGCCCACCTGCAAATAGTGCCGCGCCGAATCCAGCCGGTTTAGCTGGGTATACACGTTGCCGATGTTGCCCATAATGCGGGTCAGCAGCTTCACGTTCCGGCTTTTTTCGGCTACTCTCTTCGCCTTGAAAAAGTAAGCCAGCGCCGGCCGGCTATAGCCCTGCTCCCAGTACAGATACCCCAGCGAATTAAATGCCCGCCCAATCAGCTCCTGGTCGCGCAGCTCTTCCGCGAGCCGTAGCCCCTGCAGTACAACCTGTAGGGCAGCCGGATAATTGCCGGCCTCCCGAAAACCAGAGCTAAGCCGAATCAGTGCCCAGGCCTCGCCGCGCGGGTAGTTCAGCTTCTGGGCCAGCCGCAGGGCCTGCTTGCCGTAATAAATAGTAGCCAGCGGATTGCTTTGCGTGTTTTCGTAGGCTAGCTGCGCCAGCAGCAACACGCGCGCGGTGTCGGGGGGAGCGGCGGCAAGTAGCCGCCGCAAGCTGTCCAGCCTGACGTCCAGCTGAAAGGCCCTGGCCGGGATGCTTAAGCTCACCCCCCACAGTAGCAGCACATAAAACCTTTT
>NZ_FWWW01000084.1 GCF_900176135.1 Hymenobacter roseosalivarius DSM 11622
CTCTTTTTTATGGGGTATGCAGGGCTGGAGTTAGCGCGTGTACTCTAGTTCAGTGTAAGGCTGACCATCTTTTGCTACACTACGCAACTTCAGCGAAGAAGCAGACAGCGAGGTAACTAAGTACTCCTTAGCTTCACCCAAATTCAGAGTCAGCGCTTTCTTGTCGGCGCTAAGAGCCCAGGTGCCGGGCTTAGCTGATGTTTTAGCATCCTTCATGCAGACGTTAGCGCCGGGCAATTGCGTTAGTTCACCCGCTGCCTCGAAATGTAGCTTGTCATCCTTGCTGCACTCATCTAGCATCACGAATATATTCGTGGTTCTAACGTCGTTTGGGGTTGGCACAATGCCTTTGTAGGCTACTAGCTGCCAATCGCCGGCCAGGGAAGCATCCGTCGAAGACTGGGATGTAGCGCGGGGAGTAGGAGATTCTTCTAGCTGCTTTTCGCAAGAGGCAAACAGCATGGTACCCAACGTGAGGGCCGTAAGCAGACGTACTTTGGTCATGAAAAGATAGAAAGGTGAATAGAAAAGAACGTGTAGAAATAGGTCGTATAGCTATGAATTTAGGAGGATGCGTATGAGCACCAGAAAAGTTGAAAGCAGTTGAATTACCTTGAAGAAGTGTAATTGCTTGAATATCCTGGCTACAAATATAGATACCACTTTGGTATACCCCATCAAAACCGGGTTAAAATTGACCTATAAAATTATGTCAATTGTATTTTGTTAATATTTATTCAGGCTTTAAGATGTACGGCATGCAAAAGCCTTAGGCGAACTCACAAGTGAGAGTTCGCCTAAGGCTCATATGCGCTATATAATAATATTAAGATTTAGCCTTTAGCTCAAGCAGCGTAACAACGTCTTTGTTCCCGCTGGCTTTGGCGCTGGTAAGGGCCGTGTTGCCGTCCTCATCTTTTGCCTGTAAGTCGGCACCGCTGGCTAATAGCAGCTCGACTAGCTCCTTACTGCCTTTTCCGGCCGCATGATGGAGAGCAGTTGCCTGAAAGGCGTCACGCCAATTTATTTTTGCCTTGTGCTGAAGCAACGATTTTACGATGGCTACATTATTATTTGTAGCCGCTGCAATCAGGTAACTAGTAGGAAAACCGGGCACTATCTCAATAATGTGATTGGGGTCAGCGCCTGCTTTGAGCAGAGTTTCAACGGCGGTAGTATTGTTTTTTAAAACTGCAGTATATAATTCCTTGCTTTTATCCTGAGCTGCTGAAACGTAGGCTAGACTCACAAATAACAAACAAAAGAAGATAATTTTTTTCATGCAAAAGGATAGTAAAGTGATCTTGGTATTACGTAAAAGTACAATACCCGATTCTTTCTGTCACCACCCTGTACTAACAAATTATACTGGCCATAATCCTTAAGACCGCCTCGTAAAACAAGCTGTTCTTAATCAGCCATAGCCAACTGTTTTTGCTTTTGCTTTTTCTCTTTTTTCAACCTGTTCAGCCAGAGAATAACACCGGTAATGGGGAAAGTGACGCCCAGCACGCAGGCTATTAAGGCAATAATTTTAGAAGGCAGCCCAAAAATGCCCCCCGTGTGTACGGGCTTAAAGGAGCGTCGTACCCGTTGCCCCAGATTCCGATCCTTAAAGGCGAGCTTACCCAGCACTTGGCCATTATACTGATCCAGGTATAGTTCATCATTGGCTGACTCGTGGGGGGCATTTTGCGGTAGCATAGCTACACGTACTGCTTCGGCGGAGTCCTTGGGAAGTTGAATGCTGAAGTTTTGAGCCGCAGGCATCTGTTGGCGTGCTATGTCATAGGCCGCTTCGTAAGTCAGGCGCGCGTTAGCGGGAGCAGCCACGGACTTCGGTGGCTCAGGGCCTTTCATCTCCGAGTTAGTGAGGGTGAATATGCCTTGGTTAAACCACTCAAATGACCAGGCCAAGCCCGTGAATGCGAACACAAACAGAAAGAGAGCGCTATAAAACCCCAGCACAATGTGTAGATCATGATTGAGGCGCTTCCAGCTGGCATCCCACTTTACGGAGAGCCGCTGGCGTAGTACCTTGCCCGTGGCCGGCCACCACAACACCAGGCCCGTCGCGATGATAAACAGGAAAAATAAGGTGCTCACGCCCACGATGAACTTGCCCACCGCGCCGGCCACCATGCCCCGGTGCAAGGCAAACATGGTGTAGAAGAACGTGTCGCGGTATACATAAGGGCCGATAACCTGCCCTGAATATGGATTGACAAAGTACTTCGGGCCACCACCTTCACCACCTTTGGGTTTACCTTCCCCTTTAACCTGCAAAGCGGCTAAACTCACTTCTATGGTGCGGGCAGGATCAGCATATACCTTCACTCCCGTAACCCTCGACTGAGGAACCACAGCTTGCACGGCCTGCGTCACTTGGTGGAGAAAAAGGCGCGGCTGCTCACCGGGCGCCGCCACGAAATAACGCTCGGGATGCCAGCCCTGCTCTAACTCCTTCTCGAAAACCAGCACCGCGCCCGTAAAGCAGAGCACAGCAATGACTATTCCGGCAGCCAGGCTGAGATAAAGGTGAATAGTGCGAAAGAAAATCTTCATGGTAAGGAAAAGCTGAAATATTTTGGTCGAAGCCAAGCTGGTTAGTCGCTTGCTTGGAATTTAATCATTCAGTCGCGAGTACCAAAAGTATGTCCTACCACTTTACGGCTACGGTCAGGAAGTAGGCGCGTCCATCGGAGGGCAGGATACCTGGGCCGGGGTAGCCGGTGGCTCGGCGGGTAAAATACAGGTTATTGGTCAGGTTATTTACGCTGCCCTCGAGCTTGAGCCAGCGATGCTCCCACGAAACAGACGCGTCCAGGACGTGGTAAGCCGGGATAAGGCCGACTACGGCCGAAACGCCGCCGGCCGTCGCGTTGGTCGCGTCGGTGAACTGGTCGGAAAGATAGGTGTACTGGAAGGAGGCTTTTGTTGGGCCGTAGCCCGCCCGCGTACCGGCTTTCAGGTTCAGGGCCGGCACAAATTCCACTTGGTTGCCTTTTACGCCGGCTATTTCGCTGGCCGTGTAGCGGCCCCGAATCAGGGCCACGTTGCCGAACGTAGACCAGGACCAGCGCCCGGCCTGGGGCTGCCACGGGCGCAGCACGTCGGCCTCAGCGTAGGACTCCACGCCCAGAATCAGGGCCCGGCCAACATTGCCGCGACGGCGCAGCACTCGGTCGTTTTCGTCGTAGGTCTGCACCTCGCCGATGCGGTTGCCGTATTGCAGGGCAAACAAGCTTACATCGTAGGTGAGCCACTCGCCCTGCTCGCCGCGCAAGCCCAGGTCGGCGGAGTAGCCGCGCTCGTCCTGCAGGTCGGGGTCGATGACGGCCGAGGGGTTAGCGATGCGCATGTCGCTAAAGGTAATGGAGCGGTAGTTCTGCGAAATGTTGGCGTACAACTCGCGCTGCTCCTGCGGCTTGTAGCTTACCCCGATACCACCGAGCAAAAAGCCCCGCGGGCTCACCCGCTGCTCGTCCTGGCGCGTTACCTCAGTGATGTTGCCGGCCAAGTCCCTATCTACCAGACCATAAAAGCCGTTGGCGCGGGTGCGGATGTACTCGTAGCGCAGGCCAGGGGTGATAGAGATTTTATCATTCAGGTAAAGAATGTTCTCGGCGAAAAGTGCGGCGTTGTGGTTGGGGAAGCGATAATCGGAGTAGCTCGAAGTGGAAAGCGCGTCGGGCTCCACGAAGCGGAAGTCGGCTCCGCGCCCGGCGGGTCCAAAGCCCTGAACGCTGTGGTTGTAGCCTCGGTAAAGGCGGGTGCCCACCAGTAAAACCCCATTTTTGCCCCCCAGCGCGTAGCGGTTGAGGTAGCGGGCTTCGAGGCCGAGGTTGCGAAAATCGCCGGTGATGAGGTCGCGCCCGTTGTCTTCGTTGTCAAGGGTCGCTACCCGGTTGGGCCGAAAGCCTAGTGACTTGCGCGAAGCCAGCAGGCCGAAGGTCGTCAGGTTGATGTTGGCGCGCGGGCTCAGCTTCCAGTCGGCCGAGACGTTGAACAGGTTCCAGTCGACCTCAAACCAGTTCCGTTCGCGGTTGGACTGGCGCGGATTCTCCCGAAACATCTCATCGGTGAGGCCGCCGGGCTGCTGGGCCAGGTAGTCCATGTGCGTTACCTGGGCACCCACTTTGAAGTTCTCCGTGAACTGATAGCGCAGGTCGGCGTAGGCGGTTTTGCTGTCGAAGTGGGAGTTAGGCCGCCACCCGTCGCCGCGCTTGTACTGAGCGAAAGTGTAATAGCTGAGCTTCTTCACCGTGCCGCTCACACTGTTGAAGGAGTTGAAAAAACCGTACGAGCCCACAGTTTGGCGCGAGGTGACGGCCACGGTCTTGTCGGCTTCGGGGGCGCGCAGCTCAAAGTTAATCAGGCCGCCGAACTGCGTGCCGTACTGCAAAGATGCCGCCCCGCGCACCAGCTGAATGCGCTTGACGGCCTCAATGGGGGGGGTGTAGTAGCTCTCGGGGTAGCCCAGGGCGTCGGCCGAGATGTCGTAGCCGTTCTGGCGCACGTTGAAGTTGGCGGTGCGGTTGGGGTCAAGGCCCCGGCCGCCGATGCTCAGCTGCAGGCCGCCCTGGTCGTTTTCCCAGATGTTGAGGCCCGCCACCCGCGCGTATACCTGGCGGGCGTTGTTAGTTGCCAGGTTGGCCACCAGGTTGTCAGGCACGATTACCTCCGACTTTTTGGCCGCGAAAATGGCCGTGCCCTCTACTTCCCGCAGCCGGGTCTGCCCAAACCGGCTCTGGGGAGCAGATACGACTACTTCCTTCAGCGTTCGTTCGCGCCGGGTCAGGGTAAACTCCTGCGGGCCGCTGTTTTCCGTCAGGTTTACTTCTACTCGCAGCGGCTCGTGACTGATGGAGGAAAACTGGAGCTGCTGGCGGCCGGGTGTGAGATTGGGTATCGTGAACGAGCCGGCGCTGTCGGTGCGGGCAATCTGGCGGGAGCCTTTCAAATATACCTCGCTGCCCGCTACGGGCTGGCCGGTAGCGGCTTCGCGCACCACGCCGCTGAGCGTTAGTCGCTGCGCTAAGGCGGGGTGCTGAAACAGCAAACCAGTCACCAGCAGACAAAAACTATAAACCGCTAATCGCATCATCAAATGGTAAAATCCAGGGCTTGGGCCGCCAGGTGTCCGCCTCTTGGGCCAGGTCCACGGTCGGGTCGATATAGGCTTTGCCCAGACGCCCATTCAAAGTGACATAGGCATCGGCGTACACCTGGGGGCAGTGCACGCCCTGGCGGGCATAATAATCGCGCAGGTAATGGGCAAACTGCACCATCATGTCGGGCTGGGTGGCGAGCATTTTTTCCTGGAGTATGCTCAGGTGGTCGTCATTATTCACCATCCTGATCTGGCCCGTAGCGCCGTCCACAACCTTAAACTGCACCTGTCCCATCTTTTCCATGAGCATCACCCGCCACGAAAAGCGGTAGCCTTCCTCCGTCCAGAACAGCTCATTCGGGTAGAGCAGGTAGCGAAACGGCAACCCCATTTGTACCAGAAAAAAGCCCCCCAGCCCCAGGAGAAGCAGCCGTCGGGTAGCCCGGCCATACACCAGCGGCGCGGGCGCGCGGGGGGCAAAGATCGGCAGGCGCAGCAGGCGGCGCAGCCACTGGAGGGCCCGCTCGTGCGCGGCGGCCGGAAAAAAGATTAGCGCCGCCACGATCATAACGTACGGAAACATACCGATGGGAAAGAGTACGGCCGTCAGTACATGAAATACCACCACAGCCGCGTAGGCGTAGGGACGAGTGAGGCGGTTGAGCAAAAAAAACGGCACCGTCAGGTCGTAGAAAGCACCAAACCAGCTGAAGGCGTAGGCTACCCAGGGGTAGTTGAACAGAAAGCCCACCAGCGGCAAATCATTCTTGGCGGGCAGCCAGATGCGCAAGGGCATGGCCTCCAACAGCCAGTCGGAATTGAGCTTGGCCAGGCCGGCATAAAAGTACACGATGCCCAGCAGCAGGCGCAGGGCATCCACGGTCCAGCGCGGCACCCGGTCGTGCCAGCGAGCGGGGTGGCGGTGGGCATCCACGGAAAAGTAGCCGCCCGCGGGCAGCACGATGAGCAGCAGCGCCACCAGACTCACGAAATAATAGTGGTTCAGGTAGGTGCTTTTGTCCATGAGCTCGATGTAGGTGAAGCTCAAAAAAAGCCCCCCGGCCGCCCAGCGGTACCCCCAGCCCAGGGCCACCAACAGGGCGCACAGCCCGCACACCGCGAACAAGCCGTAGGTAAGTGGCCCCAAAGGCTTTACCCACTCGAAGCCGTAATACGAGAAGAAGAACTTAGGCTTCAGATACAGCTCCGCAATCCAGCCCTTAGCCCAAAAACGCACCACGCTGGCCAGGACCAGCAGGCCGAAAGCCAACCGGAACGTAGCCAGCGGGGCCGCTGGGGTGTAAGTATGCAAATAGCGCTGAAGTCGACCGCCCGGCAGTAACATTAGTCGCCGTCGTTATCGACGTAGGTGACGGTGATGCCCAGCGCCGAGGTCATGTCTACTTTAAGCATGCGCACGGCCTTCTGCATCTCATTATACGACGCCACGGCCTCGGCATTGCGGCTGCGGATGGCAGCGTACAGGTCGGGGCTTAAAGAGTTGAGCTTCTGATAGGAAGCGTCCAGCTGGGTATTGATAATGCCGCTCAGTGTCTGGTTTGTACGGCTGTCTTTGGCCCCCAGGGCATCAAGGTAGCTTTTCAATGAGGGCTGAGAAGCGCTGCGACCATTGAAAAATAACTGCACCGCCGCGTGGGCAGTGGTAGCCAGCTGGCCGGGCAAAGCCCCACGCAGGTAGTACGACTCAATTTTTTCGGGTACGGGAGTGCCGGTCATGGTGCCAGCCGGAATGCCTACTTTACCCGCCCGCAGGTAGCGCTCGAAATACAGGGAATAAGCATTGATAACCCGTGACAGGGAGCTGCTGGCGTCAGTGCCAGCGTTGTTGATAAAAGTGTCGCGGTAGGAGCCATTCCACTCCGCGTACACCTTGCCGAAGGTCTGGTCCATCTTAGCCACCACATCCGTGAGGTAGCGGCGATGGCCAGCAGAGGCCGCATACTGTTGCACGATGGCCGCATTATCAGCCCCAATACCGTTGAGCAGGTAATCCAACGCCGGGAAGCCTTGCTGCGGAATAGTCGTCGCCAGGTCAAAGTTATAAGAGCCCGAACTGATATTCTGGCGGATGCCGGCAGCATCAGTGGGGTAGATGTTGAAGTGGTTGCGCAGGCTCACCGATTCGGCGGGGCCAAACTCAAACATCTCCACCTTCTGCCACTCCACGTAGGCTTGCTGCCAAGCCTGGCGTGCTTCCAACAAGCTGGCCGTGGTGGGCGCGGTGGTGAAGGCCGTGGTCTTGTTTTTTAACGCCGCGAATTTCCCATCGAAGCGCTGATAACCCGGCTTGATCAGGCTGTCGGCCCACTGCGTAAGCAAAGCTTTGCGGTCGGGCGTGGCGCTAGGGCTAGGGTCGGGGGTACTGCTACCGGGGTCTTTCTGGCAGCTGAACATGACCCAGGCAGTCAGCAAAAGGACGAAGGCGGAAACGAGCGTTTTTTTCATCTGGCTGGTTATCGTTGCCAAAGCCAACGCGCGAAGCAACAAGCTGCCCGACGCGTAGCGGACGTAAAATTATTGAAGAGAGAACTTCGACTTGATGGCGTTGATGGCGACATCGGCCTGGGCGTTAGTCAGGCTCCAGGCCCCATCGCGGCCGGATAGCAGGCCATTGAGCAAGCCATCGGAAAAAGCTGCGTCGGCCCCAAACCGGGTGCAGAAGCGCAGGGAGTAGATAAAGCCGAGGCCTTCACCCAGGGCGTGCGCTTTGGCGGGTAGATCGGGAAGGCTCTTCCAATTGGTGAGGTAGGAAACCGCCGACAGCGCAATAGTTTTCTCCAGCTCCGTGCGAATAATGTCCGCCTGGGCCTTTAGCGTGGTCTTGTCGTTGTTGACAATGGCGGCGCGGCCTTTCAGGAACGCCATATATACATTTGGCGAAGCAGGCCCGTTCTTCTCATTCAGGTAACCGGCCAGAAAACGCTCCCTGGGCATAATATTGATGTCAGTCACCATCAGAGCGTTGGTAGTCATGTAGCCATAAGCCAGGTCCCAGTTGTGCTCCAGTTCCGTGTAGGGTTTGCCGTCCAGGCTTTTACTGTTGTTGGCGCTCAGGGCCTGATCGGTCAGCAACACATTGTCGATCTGGTCGAGCAGCAGGGCACCGATCAAGGCCTTCTGGATTACCTGATTTACTTCAATGCCTTTGCCATCAACGAGGTAGCGGCCCAGGCGGCCGGCGTTACCGGCCGTAGCGGTGTTATTTACCGATTGACTAGCCACGGCCAGGGCGGCCAGGTTGCTGTCAATGTAGGTGCGGACGGCTTCGGCATTGGTAGCCGGAAAAGAAGCTGCCGTGGCATTGCGTAGCTGTAAGCCTGAGCTATTCAAAGTGGGTGCCGAGAACGGCGCACCTGCATTTGTATAGTAATTGCGGAGGGTAGTGGCGTCCAGGGTTGAAGGCGTGGCCGGCGCGGCTACCGCTACTTTGGCCATGTAGGTGTTCAACTCCGAGAACATGTCCAGCCGCACGGCGGCCGCGCCCAGGTCTACCGTTGATTGGCCACTGGCATCCTTAAACGACTCTGTGTATCGGGAGCTGGCCGTAATGGAGGTGTAGTCGAGCTTCGTCCGTAAGGCTGGGGTTGGCGTTTCCGCTTCCTTTTTATCACAAGAGGTTAAACCAACGGCCAGGGTAAGCAATGCGACTGTAACGTATTTGAGCGGCATAAGAAAGTAGAGGTTTGGTGGGCGATTGATGACGCAAATATAGAGACCTTATATGGAATGTTTATAAATAGAAGAAATCTTTTTAGAAAGATTCTAAAGAATTAAATGCTTCCTCACCGGTAGTGTCATGAATTTGGGGGAGCTTGTTGTTTTTGACGGAAGTCGCTTTCAAGTAAAGGGCCGATTGCACCAAAGTAACCAGCCTAACGGCGTAGTACTTTAGTGCAATCGGCCTGAAAATGCCCCCTGTGCCACTTCCTGAGCTACGGGCGTCAACTCAAATACCTCGGCCAGCAATTCGTAAGAGCGTAGGCGGTCGGCAAAATCATAAGTAATCGTAACTGCCGTAACTTCCTCCACGCCATAAGAAGCGGCCAGGGCCGTGAGCTGCGTGTGTACTTGCTCAGGCGTGCCGCTTACCATACGCTGCCGGTGGTAGGTGAGGCGGGCGCGCAGCTCGGGCGTGAGCGGGTAGTCGCGCACGGTATCATAGGAACCGATGGAGCTTCGGTCGCCGGTTTCGAGCTTAAGCATTTGCAGAGCCAGGGTTTCGGCCAACTCGTTAGCTTTCAGTTCCGTATCGGCGCATAGCACGAAAAGGGCCACCGTGGCGCGGGGCACGGCCAGTTCATCCGATGGGCGAAACCGCTCCTTGTACAGCCGGACCATGTCAGGCCCTGCGACGGGATTGATAAAGTGGGCAAACGAAAACGAGGCGCCCAGATGGGCCGCGAATAGCCCGCTTTGTCCGTTGGAGCTGAGCAGCCACAGCTCCGGCATGGTGGTGGCGAAGGGCGCGGCCTTCACCTTTTCATGGACGGTATTGGGCACTACCTCATCGCGCAGGAAGCCGCGCAGATCCATGAGCTGGTCCACAAAATCCTCGTCGCGGAAGGTGTTCTGGGGGTTGAGCACATGCGCCGTCAGGCGGTCGGTGCCGGGGGCGCGCCCGATGCCCAGATCAATGCGGCCGGGATAAAGCGTCTCGAGGAGGCGGAAATTTTCGGCCACTTTCAGGGCGCTGTAATGAGGCAGCATTACCCCACCCGAGCCCAAACGAATGTGCTGGGTTTCAGCCCCCAGGCGTCCTAAAAGTACTTCGGGTGCCGAGCCGGCCAGTGTGCCGGTATTATGGTGTTCCGATACCCAAAAGCGCGTGTAGCCTAATTGGTCGGTGAGGCGAGCCAGCTGTATTGTTTCTTCAAGTGCCTGGCGCGCCGTGCCGCCCTGCCGCACGGGCGACTGGTCGAGGACGCTGAGGCGAAGTGTACTGCTCATGATGCGGGGATGTGTAGCCGTTGAATAGATGCTATAACCCCATGCCAGTCCATCGTGTTCAGTTCACTCCGCTTCGTGGGCCTGGCGCGCGGCTACTCGGCGGCTACGGCCACGGGCTGGCTGATGGCGTTGCTCTTGCGCAGCGGCAGCTCCGGAATAAACAACGTTGCTACCCAGCCCGCCATTACCAGTAATAAGGTACAGAGGTAAATACGTGAAATAGCGTGGGTAAATGCCGCCCGAATAGCCGGTGTGGGACTGCCAGCCACCCGAGCCGGACCGGGGGGCAAACTTGAGCCCTCCGTGGCGCTGACCTGGGTGAGGGAAACCGGCGCGGCAGTAGGAGCAGGCAGGGCCTGCGCCAGACTGATGCTGAGTACGGCACCGAGCCCGGCCGCCGCGACAGCACCCCCAATCTGTCGGAAAAACTGGCTGGCCGACGTAGCCTGACCCAACAGGCGGGGCTCAATGGCATTCTGTACCGCCAGCGTGTAAAGAGGCATACTTGGGCCAAGGCCCAGCCCGCAGAGCACCACGTAAAACAATACCTGATAATAGGTTACGTTGTCCGGCATAGTGGCAAGCAGGCTTAGCCCCATCATTAGCACCACGCCGCCGCCCAGCATCCAGCGCTTGTAGTGGCCGAAGCGCGACACCATCTGGCCCGCCAGCATAGAGCCCGCTACCACCCCCAACGAGAGCGGAATAAGACTGACTCCGGCCTGGGTAGCGGTGGTACCCAGCACATTCACCATGAACAAGGGCTCGAAGATAATAATGCTCAAAAAAGCCCCCCCGAGAAGAAACAGCGCCAGATTGGCGGTGCGGAACACCTTATTATCAAAGAGTGTGAGGTCCAGAATCGGGTTGGCGGCGCGGCGGGAACGAACCACAAACAGTGTAAGCGCCGCCAGAGCCAGGGCAAAAAGGCCCAGCGTGATAGGCGAAGCCCAGCCGTATACGGCTTTATTCAGCTGCAAGGCAATGACCAGCGGCCCCAATCCCAGCATAAGCAGCAAAGCCGCCAGATAGTCGATGGGTTGCTGCTCGCCACGCGGGCGTAAGGCCGGCATCCGTGATAAGATAAACCATAAAGCCAGCGCGCCCAAGGGGATATTTACATAAAATACTAATCGCCAGCCTTCTACACCCGGCAGCAGCCCGTCGCCGTGGTCAGTTAAAAGGCCCCCCAGAAAAGGTCCCAGCACCGACGACACCCCAAACGTGGCTCCCACAAATCCCTGGTACTTACCGCGCTCGGCGGGCGGAAACAAGTCGGCAATGATGATGAAGGCCATAGCAAACAGCCCCGCTCCCCCAAGTCCCTGAATGGCCCGGAAGATGATCAGCTGGCTCATGCCGTCGCCGAGTAGGGGCAGGGTGCCAAATTCGCCCGCCAGCCCGCACAAAGCCGAGCCAAATAAGAACACCAAAACAGCCGTGACCTCAATGGTGCGCCGCGAGTACATGTCGGCCAGCTTGCCATAAATAGGCACCAGCGCCGTACTGGCTACTAAGTAAGCGGTAGCTACCCACGTAAAGCGGTCGAGCCCGTGCAGGTCGCGCACGATGCGCGGCAGGGCCGTGGCCACGATAGTTTGGTCGAGGGAGCCCAGAAAAAGGGCCAGTAGCACACCGGCTAAGGTCAGCAGCTTGGTGCGTTGGGTAAGCGAGTCAGTCATAATGGAATAGGTCGGACTGAGGTACGCGGCATCCGGCGCTAGGTTGGAAGTCCGCGGCAACTGCCACTAAATAAGACGAGAAATGCGGTACTATAAAGCTGCCACCGTGGATACTGATAGAGCACACTCCGTCGACAAATGTTTCGGATGAACAAGGAACACCCAAACGAGCAAACTACCTTCGCCGGCATTATCTAAAAAAGCCCCCCAGATGACCCTTACCCTGGCCTTGCTGTGTTTATTCGCCTTTTTGGCTGGTTTCGTGGATTCGATGGTGGGCGGCGGCGGCCTGATTCAGCTGCCGGCTATGTTATTGCTGCTCAAGGGCGTGCCCGTGCCCGTCGTGTTCGGGACGGGTAAAGTTTCCTCGTTGGCGGGCACGGCCACGGCCCTGTGGCGCTACTCGGGGCGGGTGCCCATGCAGTGGCGCAGTGTGGGCGCGGCGGCTGTTACGGCCGGCTTGTTTTCCTTCGCCGGGGCGCGGGTGGTGAGTCTGCTGCCCAGCGAGCTACTGCGGCCGCTGGTGCTGGGCCTGTTGGTTGTTATTGCCGCGTATACTTTCTGGCGCAAAGATTTCGGGGCTATTCACGCCCCGCGGCTCACCCCCAGCCGCGAAACGCTTTACGGCGTGCTGGTAGGGGCAATCTTAGGTTTTTACGACGGCTTCTTTGGCCCTGGCACGGGCAGCTTGCTATTGTTCGCCTTCGTGGGACTTTTTGGCTATGACTTTCTCACCGCCTCGGCCTCGGCTAAGCTCGTGAACGTGGCCACCAACCTCACTAGCCTGCTCTACTTCGCCTTCACCGACCAGATTCTCTACCATATCGCGCTGCCCATGGCTGCCTGCAATATGCTGGGCTCTACGCTGGGCGCCCGCATGGCTCTAAGGCAGGGGACTGGCTTTGTGCGCGTGCTGTTTCTGGTGGTGGTTTGCGGGATTATTCTGAAGCTGGCGTACGATACGTTTAAATAAGCGCACGGTAGAGACGCGTATTGGCTGCGCGGACCTTCGGTTCGCGTCTAATAGTTGAACTGAAGGTCCGCGCAGCTAACGACCTGTGCCGGGCCGTTCGAATAGAATAGTTCACCTAAACAACGACCGCAACGACCAGACGCGAATACGCGTCTCGACGGTTGGTTTTACTGCTCACCGCCCGGCAAGCCGGGCACCGGATTGCCTTGGGCGGCACTCGTGTTCGGTACGCCCATCTTTTCTTCCCGCTTGCGCTGATAACGGGTAAACTGGTCGGCCGACAACACGTCTTTTAGCGCCGACATGCGGGCGCTGCCGATGTCTTCCACGACCCCATTCAGTTTGCGTAAATTGGTGCGGTAGCGGAGGCGGGCGGTTTCCACGCCGCGCACGCTGTTCAGGTTTATCTGATTCACTTTTATGACTTGCTGCGGCGTGAGGCCCAGTGCCTGCCGCATATTATCGGTAAGGGCCTTGGCGCGGGCTTCTACTTTGTCGGCGGGGGGCATCGGAGCCGCACTTGGTCTTGCTGGCGTTGCTGCTTTAGGTTTGGCAGCTGTTGAGGCAGCGGTTTTGGGCTTGGTAGCGGTTTGGGCCTGCGTGAGGCCGGGGGCCAGAATCAGGAGAAGGAAGGCAGCAAAAAAGGAAGTCTTCATGTCAGAATGGATAGTACGGAAGCCAAAAATGGGCACCCGGTGCAAAGATGTGTCAGAAAATGAGCGCTGGAGACGAGCTTCTCAGCGCGTAAATATGGTGCCAGAAAGGAGTAATGGGCTTGTAACGCAGATGGGCAGATAGTTATGCCAGACCTAATCAAAAAAAATGCCCCCCAGCCAGCGTAACCTTTCCTGCTGCATTCCATACTAGAAAGCATGAAGCAGAAAACTCAACCTAAATGGCTGGCATTGGCCGGCATGGGCGCCGTGGTAGCCGCCGCAGCACTGTGGTCTAACCGCCGCGGCTCCTACGATTTGGCGGGCCGCGTGGTCCTGATTACGGGTGGATCGCGCGGGCTAGGCTTAGTGCTGGCCCGCCAGGCCGTAGCCGAAGGCGCCAAAGTGGCTATCTGTGCCCGCGACGCCGAAGAGCTGGAACGTGCCCGCCAGGAGCTGGCTGCCGCCGGCACCGAAGTAGTAGCCCTGCAGCGCGACCTCACCGATCCGGAGGCCGTCCGCTCCCTCATTGCCGAGGTGCAGCAGCAGCTGGGTTTCATTGATGTGCTCATCAACAACGCGGGCATTATCACCGCCGGCCCCCTCGACCACATGGAGCTGCGCGAGTATCAGGATTCGATGGATACGCACTTCTGGGCACCGTTGCACGCCATGCAGGCCGTGTTGCCCGCTATGCGCCGCCGCGGTGAGGGCCGCATCATTAATATAGCCTCGGTGGGGGGCAAAGTTCCGGTGCCGCATCTGGCACCCTACTGCGCCAGCAAGTTTGCACTGGTTGGCCTTTCCGAAAGCTTCCGTATTGAGCTGAAGCAACACGGCATTCTTGTTACTACTATCTGCCCTAATTTGCTGCGCACGGGCAGCGCCCGCCACGCCATCATAAAGGGCAAGCACCAACAGGAGTATGCCACCTTCGTCATTGCCGACTCTTTGCCAGTGCTCACGCTCGATGCTGAAACGGCCGGCCGCCGCATCTGGAACGCCTGCCGCCGCGGCGACGCGGAAGTAATACTAGGCACGCCCGCCAAGCTGCTCGCTGGTTTGCACGGCCTGATACCCGGCACGACCACCGACCTCTTGAGCTTGGTGAATCGCGCTTTACCGGGCGAAAACGGCGAACTGGGCGACGAGCGCCGCCACGGCTACGAAAGCGAGTCAGCAGCTAGCCGCTCCTGGGTGACAACGCTCACCCGCAAAGCCGAGAAGGAGAATAATGAGCTAAGCAGCGATAAGTAATAACGGACTCATCTTAAGGTCTTTAAAAAATAAAAACCAGAGTGTAGAGACGCAACAGTTTGCGTCTCGTCGTTGCTGATGTTGTGTAGTTGGTGCGGTTCCAACTGTTCAACGATGAGACGCGAATACGCGTCTCTACACCCTAACATTACTGTTTCTTTGCAAATAAATTATTTGGCAAAGAGCTGGTCTAGAAGTAGATACCGGGCGCGGTTCTGCTCAGCCTCGGCTCGCGTTGTAACGTCGATGCGTAGAACTTGCGCATCACGGCCTGCTTTCGCGGCCGGCCAGGTGGGCAAACCTTCACCATTAGGGTTGCTAGTCTTGATGAAGTTGGCAAAGTAGATCTGCATCGTCTCTGACACTTTGTAGTCATCCGGGGTCCAGGCGTACACTTTGTTGGTAGCCAGGTTGCCGAGGGCATACTCAATCTCCGCTGAATGTGTGGCCCCTTTAGCTGCGGGGGCGTCGCCCATAGCTGGGGTCATGGCGGGGCGGGGGCGGGCGTACAGGTAGCGGTACACGGGCTGCCCGCCGGTTTGGCCGTGCATATCGGCCCATTTCCAGGTGCTGTAGGCAATAAACCGGTCGCCGGCCAGGTCGGTGGCCGATGGCTCCGCTTCCTGCGCGGTAGCGGCTGGGTACAGCTTCAATACCTCGTTGGCACGGTCGCCGTAGAGCTTTTGCACCACTTGCCGGAGATTTTCGGGCGTAGCTGGTTCTTTTCCAAGCAGAAAGGGAGCACTCATTTCCTGCGAATTCCAACCCACGAGCAACGGCACGCGCGCTTGTTGTCCGGCGACGAACGTGGCAGTGGGCGACTGGGTGAAAAAGTAACCGTCGATAGTAGGGGCGAAGCGCGGCACGCCGGGTTTGCTGGCTGCTTCCAGCAGTTGTTGGGCCGGCAGCGCCCGCAAGGCGGCCAGCGAAGTTGCCCCAAGGCTGGCAGCAAAAGCAGACCCGTTTTTCTCGGCTTCAGCCAGAGGTAAAGGCCCGAAGCTGGTATTCAGCATGGAGCCGCTTTCACCAATAGCCCTGGCAAACAGGTTTTTGGATAATGGAGACGCCATCTGAGCACTTACTGACATAGAGCCTGCCGACTCGCCGGCAATCGTCACCTTTTTGGGGTCGCCGCCAAAGGCCGCGATATTCTGCCGCACCCAGCGCAACGCCGCGCTCTGGTCCAGAAAGCCGTAGTTGCCCGAGGCCTTGTGCAGTGATTCTGTGGAGAGCTCCGGATGGGCCAGAAAGCCAAAGATACCCAGTCGGTAATTCACCGTCACGGCCACAATGCCGCGCCGGGCCATGCTTTCGCCATCGTAGCGCGGCTCCGAGCCATCGCCGGCGATAAAGCCCCCGCCGTAGAAATACACCAGCACCGGCAGCTTTTCCTGCGCTGATTTGGCCGGCGTCCACACATTCAGGTAAAGACAATCCTCACTCACGCCATCGGAGCGAAAGTTCATGTCGCTATAAATGGGCAATTGCATGGCCTGGGGACCAAATTTCCTGGCCTGGCGAATCCCCATCCAGCTTTTGACCGGCTGAGGCTCCCGCCACCGCAAGTCCCCGACGGGCGGCGCAGCAAAAGGCACTCCCTTGAACTCACGAATACCGCTCGCCGCCGTGCCGCCTTCCAGCAAACCGTTAGCCGTCTGCACGCGGTTAGCAGCAGAAGCGGTGGGGGGCTTTTTTGCTTGCCCAAAAGCCATAGGCAAACCTGGCAGAGCAAGGAGCAAAAGCAGCAGTGCAGTCTTCATCGGTAGCTGGATGTAGGGCGCTTAATTGACAACGAAGGTCATAATGGAGTGGGGCTGACTCACGGCAGCAGTAGCCTGGTTCTGGAGCCAAAGCTGAAAATCCTGCTTTTTTTCGCTGTCATTCATCACGACTACAGCCACCTTGCCATCGGTATTAAGAAAAGCCGTGGTGCTCAAATGGTCGCGGTTCGACGAGCTGGTGATACGCTTTGCGCCGGGGCGGATAAACTTGGAGAAGTGACCGATGTAGTAATAGCTATTGGTGTACAGCAGCTTACCGCTGCGGGTGTCGCCGATAACGGGGGCGTAGCAGAAGTTTTGCACATGGTTGGGGCCGCCGGTTTCGTCCAGCAGCACGTTCCAATCGGTCCAGCCGACAGTGCCGTTGTTGAAGTCGTTGATCATGGAGTGGCCGTAGCGCTCACCCAGTGCCCAGTCGCCTAGTTTGTCGAAGTTGAATCTCTCCACGCAGCCTTCCGTGAATATCAAATTCGTATTCGGGTAGGCCTCGTGCACATTCTTCAGGTTGTCGAAGAGCATGCCGCTGCCGGTCCAGGTTTCGTACCAGTGGTAGCCAATACCCCATACATATTGCGCGGCCTTGAGGTCGTCGAGAATGGTGCTGGCGCGCTGAAAAATCTGGTCGCGGTTGTGGTCCCAGGCAATGAGCTTGCGGTCGCCGAGGCTGTTTTTTTCAGCGTTGGCCCGAGGTAGTCGCGGATAAAGTCTCGCTCCTCGGCGGCCGTAAAGATGCACGACTCCCAGCGTTGCTTGGCCATCGGCTCATTCTGCACGCTCAGGCCCCAGATTGGAATGCCTAGCTGCTCGTACGTCTTGATAAACTTGACGTAGTAGTCCGCCCAGTTTTGCCGGTATTGAGGCAGCAATTTGCCCCCTTGTAGCAAGCTGTTGTTATCCTTCATCCAGGCTGGCGGGCTCCACGGGCTCACGTACATCGTCAGTTTGCCCCCCGCCGCCGCTTGTATTTGCTTGATGAAGGGAATGCGAAACTGCTCATCATGCTTTACGCTGAACGTTTTCAGACTTTCATCCTTATCGGCCACATAGGTGTAAGACCCGCTCGAAAAATCGGAGCTGTGAATCGTGGTGCGCGCCAGCGTGTAGCCGATGCCATTTGTCGGACTGTAGTAAGCCTGCAAAAACTCCTGCTGCGTGGCTTTGGGCAACTTGGCGAAGGTTTCGGCGGACGCGTCGGTGAGCGCCCCACCAATACCCAGCATGGTTTGAAACGTCTTGGTAGGATCAACAAATATGCACACCTGGGTTTCCAGCGGCTGCGCCTCCGGCTTAAATGCTAACACCTCGCCAGCCGCCATGCGCAGCGGCGTATTGGCCGCAGTGGTGTATACCTGCGCTTTTTTGCCGGTTACTGAGTAGGATTGAGCCTTACCCGGTGCTTTTACAACCGATTGGGCCGTGGCATTGCTACCTGTAGCCAGCGTGGCCAGCAGCAGACAAGAGAGTAGCTTGTTGATCATATAATTGATAATGCTTATCAACTGTCGGCAAATGCCACCGGTCCCTGCCAGCGCACGGGATGTGGCAGGTGGGGAAGTTACGGGTAACAATGGGTTTACATAACCAAGCTTTCATCATTGATTGTATTATCTCTATCAGGTCAGGCTATCAGAATGCTGGTTGAAGACTGAGCCATTAACCGAAAAAGCCCCCCAGAACCAACTCCGGGGGGCTTTTTTAGGTTACAATACCTGGCAGCGCGGACACGCATACGTCGCTCGCCCGCCCACGTAACTCTTGTCAATCAGGGTCTTGGGGTGGCGCGGGCAAAACTTGTGCTGCTCCGAGCCGGGCGTGGCGGAATCGTCCCACTCGCGGGCGTGAATGAGGAAAGAAGCCGGGAAGTGTCGATAAGTAGCCTCGTGCTGAATGGCGGTTTGCAATACCAGTTGAATAGCCAGACTCAGGGAGTTAAACTGCTTGTCAGTTAGTGAGTTGGCAATCCGTTCGGGATGGAGCTTAGCCTGAAACAACACCTCGTCTACAATCCAGTTGCCCAGGCCCGCCGTGATGCGCTGATCGAGCAGCAGAGGCTTGAGAATGGTTTTTTTGCCCCCCAGCGCTTGCTTAAGGTAGCCGGCGCTGACGTTGAGGGCATCGGGCCCGAGCTTCTTGGCTTTCTGATACGCTTCCACGCTGTCGGCCAGACGGATACGGCCGAACTTGCGGGGGTCGATGAAGGCCACGCGCAGGCCGTCGGCCAGGTGCAGGGCTACGCGGGTGAAGCGGGGCGCGTCGTGGTCGTCGCGGTAGGCGCCTACGTCGCCGGTCATGCCAAAGTGCAGGGCCAGCACGGCACCATCGTTCAGCTCCAGAAAACAGTTTTTGCCAATGCGGCGGGTGGCCGTTACCTGCCGGCCGACCACGCGCTGACGCAACGTGTCTTCGTCGGTGCCCAACACATGCGCGTCGCGCACCTCGAAGGCGGTAATAGGTTGATGGAGAATAATATCGTCGAGAAACCGGCGGTAGGTTTCTACTTCGGGTAGTTCGGGCACTGAGGTAGAGAGCTTAGGTGGGGTAAAAACCAAAAAATGCCCTTGGGAGGCATTTTTCAAAGAACCAGGTTCTTAATAACCAGCTCTTATCACCGATGTTCCGAGCAGTAGCGACTAGCTAAACGCTTGCCTTAAATCCGCATGGTGCCTACCGCCACTACTACGGCCGTGCCACCAATCTGCACCATCTCAATGGACTCATGTGAACCCCGCACGCTTACTTGCACAGTGCCAGGACGGTTGAGCCAATGACCCTGCTCAGCCACAAAATTGAGTGAATCCAAATACCGATAATGCCATAAATACGCGGCCATTCCGCCCGTAGCGGAGCCCGTAACGGGATCCTCGATGGTATCGGGCGGTACGCCGAAGTGGCGGGCGAAGGTGTGGCCAGCTTTCGTAGCGCCGCCCAGACAAAAAAGATGAGAACTGAAAAAGTCGCTGGAGGCGCGGTACTTGCGGAAAGCAACTGGCTCGGGCGGCGTAGCGCGGCGCAGAGCGTCGTGGTTGCGGAGCAGCGCCATGAGTTGGGGCGTGCCGGTACTTACCGTCTGGATGAGGGCACCGGGGTAGAGGTCGTCAGGGGTCAGCCCAAAAAAGGGCATCACCACTTCCGGCTCGTGCACGGCTCCGAACACCGGGCGGCGCTGCGTCATGACGACGTGCGTCGGTTTTTGCCCCCCAGGGGCCAATACGTCAATCTGTATCGGGCCTTCCTGCAACTCCAGCTGCAAGGTGGTGTGGATGCCGGCCAATGGCAGGCGACCTGCATAAATAAGCGCCGTGACGGCAGCAATAGTCGGGTGGCCCGCTAGTGGCAATTCTTCGGCCGGCGTGAAGTAGCGTAATCCAAAATCGGCGGTGGGCGAACGGCGCACGAATACTGTTTCCGACTGGTTGAACTCGCGGGCTACCTTCTGCATGGTTTCCGCGGAGAGTTCATCAGCATCAAACACTACCGCGCACGGATTGCCGCTTAGCGCTGTTTGGGTAAAGGCATCAACAAGCAAAAAGGGGTAGGAAACGGGCATAGGTGGCAGCAGGAACGGAACCTCTAAGGTAGGAAGAGTACGGAGAGTTGGATATAAAAAAAAGCTAATTCCTCGGGGGAGGAATTAGCTTTAGACAAAAACTCAACCAATACTTAAGAGGGGTCGGAAAGGCGGCCAACCTGCTCGCCATCGGTGTCATATACGCCCCCATTGGCGCTTACGTACAGCCGGCGCTGCTGCCCATCGGTAAGTACGTAAGGGAAAGTGCGGCTGCTGGAGCGAGTGAGACGCCCGACTACTTCGGCCGAGCGACTGTTGCGCCCCAGGCGCACTACACTCAGGCGGTCAGTGAGGTAATACTGCTCGTCGGGGTTATCGCGGAAAGTGATTTTGCCAATCACGCTGACCGTATTGCTAGCAGTATGCACCGGGGTAGCGGGCGGAGTGCGCTGCGTAAGAACCGCTGGCGCGGCGGAAGGAGCTGTGATTTTAGAGCTGGCTACAATCTGACCATTAGCCCGCTGCCAGCCTTCGCCAATCGCTTTGAGGCGAGTGGGGCGGCCTGGGTGGGTGGCCGAAGCCTGGTCATCGGCAATGACTGCCATAGCAGCCTGAGACTGAGCTAAGCTAGCGCCCATTTTGCGCAGCACGAAGCCCGAAAACTCATCGGCTTCCAGCTCGTCGGTAGGGTTGCTGCCGCCGGCGCGCAGGGTGTGGCCGTTGAGGTGGTGGCCCATTTCGTGGGCCAGAATGCTGATGCCAGCCCAGTCGGTGCGGCCCGCCTGGTTCACGGCCCCCACAAACTGCGGATTATACAGCAGGTAGCGTTGCCCATTGTAGACGACAGCCGCTGCGTTTTCTACTTCCGAAGTAGAGCGCAGCTCGAAGCGGGGCTTCAACCCAACCACATCCGTGATTTCGCGCAGTATGTCGCGCCGGCTACCGTTGTTCGTTTGGGCCGTAGCTACGGTACCCGATAAAAAAAGCCCCCCAGCAAGCAACAGGCCTGCAAAACGGCGGAAGATGCGGTTGGTGTTCATAGACAAAGTTGGATAAAGTTGACGCTTTATTGAGGCAGCTTTCCGGCCAGAGGCACAAAGCAGTCAGCTTGTCAGCGGTTCACTAGCACAACGTTATCCGGGGAGTATTTCGTTTGAAAAACGTAGAAAAAAAAGGAGAGGCTGGGGCCACCGCAGAACTTTCTATACCGCCAATTCGGCCTTGGCCGGCGTGCGCTCCCCGATTTGCTGACGCCACATGGCGTAATACAATCCTTTGGTAGCCAATAGCTCCGCGTGGCGGCCTTGCTCGGCAATTCGGCCGCGCTCCAGCACAAAGATGCGGTCGGCGTGGAGAACGGTGCTCAGGCGGTGGGCAATGAGAATAGTGATATGCTGGCGCGAGCCAGATAGCTCCCGCACGGTCTGGCTGATTTCCTCTTCGGTGAGCGAATCAAGCGAGGAAGTAGCCTCGTCAAAAACCAATAGAGTAGGTTGGCGCAAAAGGGCTCTGGCAATACTCAGGCGCTGCTTTTCGCCCCCCGATACTTTCACGCCGCCTTCCCCGATGACGGTATCCAGGCCTTGCGGGGCGCGGGCCAGTAGGGAGCCCGCGGCGGCCTGGTGCAGAGCACGCAGACACTCTTCGTCGGTAGCCTGGGGCGCGACGAAAAGCAGATTTTCGCGGATAGTGCCGGCAAATAGCTGGGTGTCCTGGGTTACGAAGCCGATTTGCTCGCGTAGCTGATCGAGGTCAAGCTCATTGCCGGGAAGATCATTGTACAGAATCTGGCCGCTGGCGGGGGGGTAGAGGCCGACGAGCAGCTTCACGAGGGTTGTTTTGCCGGAGCCCGAAGGCCCAACGAACGCAATGGTTTCGCCGAGCCTGGTGTCGAAGGAAATACCATCCAGCGCCGCGTTGTTGGCCGATAGATGCTGGAACCGCACGTCAGCGAAACGGAGTGTCTGTATCTGTTCAATACGCTTCGGGTTGCTGGGTTTTACTTCCTTCGGCGTGTCCAGTATCTGCTGGTAGTTGGCCAGCGACGCCTCGGTTTCGCGGTAGATGTTGATGATGTTGCCCAGCTCCTGCAAAGGCCCAAAAATGAAGAACGAGTAGATAAAAAGCGAGAAGAATTCGCCCACCGTAATGCGCCCGTTTACCACCAAAAACAGCATGAGCAGCAGAATACCGTTGCGCAGCAAATTCACGAAAGTGCCCTGAATAAACGACAGCGAGCGGATGTAGCGCACCTTCTTCAGCTCCAGCTTCAGAATCTTGTTGGTGGTGGCATTTAGGCGCAATGTTTCCTGCTGGCCCAACCCCAGACTTTTCACCAGCTCGATATTGCGCAAGCTCTCCGTGGTAGCGCCCGCCAGCGCGGTAGTTTCGGCCACGATAGTTTTCTGCAACACCTTGATTTTCTTGCTCAACACGGAGCTTAAGACTCCCAGCAACGGAATCGTAAGAAAGTACACCGGCGCAATAACCCAGTACACGGTAATAGCATACACCACCACGAAAATAATGCCTACCAGTGAGGTAAAAAGCACATTTACAAAGCTTTGAATAAGCTTCTCCACGTCGGAGCGGACCTTTTGAAGTTTACCCAGCGTTTCGCCCGAGCGTTGATCCTCAAACACCTGATAAGGCAATTCCAGGGAGTGACGAAGGCCATCGGAATACAGTTGGGCTCCCAGGCGCTGGGTGATGACGTTGACGTAATAATCCTGAAAGTTTTTGGCGATGCGCGACACCATGGCCACGCCCATGGCGGCCAGTATGAGCACGCCTGCCCCGCGGATAAAGGTGCCCGCGTTGATATCGTGTAGCTCGCCGCCGGGCTGCACCACGTACTGGTCAATGATTTTGCGGAAAATCCAGGGGTCGAGGAGGGAGAATATCTGGTTGACGGCCGCCAGAGCCAAAGCCAAAGCCAAAAGGCCCCGGTATTGACGCAGGTAAGTGTAGAGTAGGCGCATGGGGAGGGAGAGTATGGCAGAGAAGCCGCAGGCGAGGGTAGAAGTTTAATAAAAAGCCCGCAGCAACAACCAACTTACTCCCAAAGCCCGCACCAGTTGCACCGTATAGCGCAGCTGATTCGCTTGGATCTGCACCCCCCGGTTCGTTCAACGATTGGCCTCACCCCCCGGCCTCCTCTCCAAGGGGAGAGGGGGAGCCAGCCGACTTGTGCTACGTGGCCACGTCGGCTGTCGCTTCCGCGACCGCTACCAGTTTAACGATTGTAGGTAAGGTGTTATCAAATAGAAAAGCCAACGATAAGAAATCGTTGGCTTTTTACTGTTAGAGGAATAATCTATCAACTGGAGCCCAGCGCCTGGCTCCCCCCTCTCCAAGGGGAGAGGGGGAGCCAGGCGCTGGGCTCCAGTTGAACGAACCGGGGGCTAATCGTTAGGG
>NZ_FWWW01000065.1 GCF_900176135.1 Hymenobacter roseosalivarius DSM 11622
GAAATTTTATCAAAACATCAGAAGGCGAATCCCAATATGGAGTTAGAAATTGGGGCTATGCGAAGTGTAGTCTACGTGAACGAATACGGAAGGCAGTTCAAAAATGCTTGCAAATAAAACGTTTGCTAACATCAGCTTTGTAAAGGCAGAGTTGATGGACAAAGCCTCAACTCAATACCTTTATTGGGCACCAGCAAGTTAACGAAGCCGAACATCTATTTCCTGCCTTCACGAAGTTAACAACCTGCTACCCCTGCGCCTGAATAGCGGTGATAATGACCGTATTCACCACATCCTCCACGGTGCAGCCCCGGCTTAAATCATTTACCGGCTTATTCAGCCCCTGCAATACTGGTCCAATAGCCAACGCCCCGGTTTCGCGCTGCACGGCTTTATAGGTGTTGTTGCCCGTATTCAAATCGGGGAAGATGAGCACGCTGGCCTGGCCGGCTACCGTGGAGTCGGGCAGCTTCTGGCGGCCTACAATGGGGTCGACGGCGGCGTCGTACTGGATGGGGCCTTCCACTTGCAGGTCGGGGCGGAGCTGGTGCACGAGCTGGGTGGCGCGGCGCACTTTCTCTACTTCCGCGCCTTCGCCGGAGGTGCCCGAGGAGTAGGACAGCATGGCCACGCGGGGCTCAATGCCGAAGCGCAGGCTGCTCTCGGCCGAGGAAATGGCAATTTCGGCCAGCTGCTCGGCGGTGGGGTTGGGGTTCACGGCGCAGTCGCCGAACACGGCCACGCGGTCGGGCAGGCACATAAAGAACACCGACGACACCACCGACACGCCCGGCTTGGTTTTGATAAACTGCAAGGCCGGCCGAATGGTGTGTTGAGTAGTGTGTACGGCCCCCGATACCATGCCGTCGGCGTGGCCCTGGTATACCATCATGGTGCCGAAGTAGGATACGTCCGTCATCATGTCGCGGGCCATGTCGAGGTTCACGTTTTTGGCTTTGCGCAGTTCGTAGAGCGTTTCGGCGTACTCGGCGAAGCGGGGCGCGCGGGCGGGATCAAGCAACTGAATGCGGCTCAGGTCGAGGCTCAGGCCCAGGCGGTTGACGGCGGCTGTGATGGCGGTAGGGTCGCCGAGAATAGTGAGGTCCACGACATCCAGCTGCTGGAGGCGGGCGGCGGCGCGCAAAATCCGGTCGTCGTTACCTTCGGGTAGCACGATGTGGCGCCGCCGACTTTTGGCCCACTGCATGAGCTTGTACTGAAACATGTGGGGCGTCATGCCTTCCGCTTTGAACGTAACCAGCTTCTCTTCTAGGGCGGCCACGTCCATATACTGCTCGAAAGTGCGAATAGCTAGCTCTATCTTCTTCGGGTTATCGGGCGAAATACGCGACTGGATAGCGCCTATCTGGGTGGTAGTTAGGAAGGTGCCCGTCGCGACGGATAGAATAGGTATCACCATTTCGAGGCCTTCCATCAGCCGCACCACATACTCGTCGGGGACGATGTCGCCGGTGAGCACGATGCCGGCCACTTTGGGGAAGTTGGCGGAAGCATTAGCCTGCAAAGCGCCCAGAATAATGTCGGCGCGGTCGCCGGGGGTTACGATGAGTACGTTTTCCTTGATGCGGCGCAGAAAGTTGGGCACCTGCATGGCTCCGGTGATGAAATTGTCGACCTGATTGCTCAGTAGATGCTCGCCGAGTAAACATTTGCCCCCCAACTGCTCCTGAATTTCCTTCATGCTGGGGCTGCGCAGACTTTGGTTTTCGGGAATAACGGCCAGGACGATGCCCGCCGGTAATTGCCCCCCAAGCAGCTGGCGGACCTCATCGGCCTGACTGGGGGGCATTTTATTGACCAGTACGGCCAGCACGGGCACTTCCCGCGCCTCAAAGTTGCGCAGCACCGTCAGGGCCGCGTTTACGGCCTGATCGGTGGTTTTACCCTCGCCCGAAATCACCAGAATAGCCGGCGCGCCCAGGTTTTTGGCGATGGAAATATTGGCGTCGAACTCAAAGGCCGTTCCCGCCCCCAGGAAGTCGCTGCCTTCCACCACCAGAAAGTCGTACTGCTCTTCCAGGGCCTTGAATTTGTGGATGATGGTGTCGATAATATCGCCCTGGGTGTCGCCCTCCACGAGGCGCATGGCGGCCGCGCGGGTGTAGGCGTAGGCCCCATCGTAGGTGATGGGCAGCCCAAAATGGCTGATGATGGTTTCGATGTGGGCGTCTTTCTTCTCGGCGGGCTCAAAGTTGATGATGGGCTTGAAGTAGCCGACTTTGGGCGTTTTGCGCAGCAGCATATTGATCAGGCCCAGCGACACGAGCGACTTGCCGCTGTAGGGCTCGGCGGCGGCGATAAAAACGGTTTTGGTCATGATGCGGAAGCGAGGTCAGGTATTGCTGTACGATTGAGAAGCAAAGAGAGGCGGAACAGAATTGTGGTTGCAAACCAAATGAGTAATTCCAAAAGACACCTGGGCGGTCATACCTGGCATTCTCATTTACTAGTGATTAACCATCAATCCAAAACTATAGCTACGGTCGCGTTTCCAGCGTACTTAACGTAAGCCCAGCTGCTCAGCTACAGCGCTGATGCACAAGCTTTTTACCTAAGCACTGCCTGTATGTCCGCAAAAAAGCCCCCCAGCACGTATATCAATCCCATTCTCAACGAAGACTTTCCCGACCCCACCATCATCCGTGCTGCCGACGGTTACTACTACGCCTACAGTACCCAAACCAAGTGGCGCAGCCAGCTGATTATCAATATTCAGGTGGCCCGCTCCCACAACCTGACGGATTGGGAGCTGCTAGGCGACGCGCTGCCCCAGAAGCCCACCTGGGCTGATACTACCCAGAAACTCTGGGCACCTCACGTCAGTGAGCACGACGGCCGGTATTACCTCTACTTCTCGGCTCTGCCGAACGGCGCTACCGAGGGGTTGTGCCTGGCCGTAGCGGTGGCCGACGCGCCTGCTGGCCCGTTTGTGGACATCGGCCAGCCGTTGCTCTGCGGGGAAAGCTTTATCAACATCGACCCTATGAGCTTCGACGACCCGGCCACCGGCCAGCGCCTGCTGTACTGGGGCTCGGGCTTCGGGCCGATAAAAGTGCGCGAGCTGGCTCCCGACCGCATCTCTTTTGCCCCCCACAGCGAGGCCCACGACCTGATACAGCCCGTGCCAGACGAGGCCCCCACCAACTATCAGCGCCTGATTGAAGGGGCGTGGGTAGTGCTGCGCGACGGCTGGTACTACCTGTTTTACTCCGGCAACAACTGCTGCGGCCCCGATGCGCACTACGGCCTATTGGTCGCCCGCTCGCGTAGCGCCACCGGCCCCTTCGAAACCCTGCCCCAGGCTACCGGCGACCCCAACCGGATGCTGCTGGAAGGCAACGAGCACTGGCACGCCCCCGGCCACAACTCCGTCGTGACCGATGCTGCCGGCCACGACTGGCTGGCCTACCACGCCATCGACCCCCAGCAGCCTACCTTCGACGCCATCGACGCCGACCAGGGCTACTCCCGCCGCGTCATGCTCCTCGACCGGCTGGAATATCACGACGGCTGGCCACGCCTAGTGAGCGGCGGAATCCCTTCCTGGCAGGCCCAGCCCGCGCCGGTTACGGAATAAACAGTTAGGAAAAAGCCCCCTAGCCTCGCTTCTGTCGCATGTCATTAATAACCAAAGCAGATGAGGCGCGGAGCAAAGAGGCTGGGGGGCTTTTTCGTCTCCTTTAGTCGCGCCAAATGGCGGCGTTTGGTTGCCGGGAGGTAACATCTAGCTGCTACGGTTTCTGAAAGTCTGCGTCTAACATAGAATAATATAATTGCGCTATTTAGGATATTTTCTTTATTTAACTATACTCTATTACGTTTTCAGATAAGTAGACAAGCTGTAGGCACAAAAAGTTTATATAAAAAATGATATTATTAATCGTATAATCTTGGAATTGTGGAATAAAAATGGCGTAACAGTAGGCGCTGCCCCAGAGCAGACACGAGCATACTGGCTATCCTTTTTTATCCCCGTTTTTGAAAAAACTATACACGCTCGTTTTATTGCTGCTTTCCTTGCGGGCTGGTGCCCAAACGGGCGTGCCAGTGTCAGAACTCGCCCACTTTGACGCCGCCATTCAGCAGTTTGTGCAGCGCTGGGACGTGCTGGGCGCGTCGGTAGCGCTTAGCCGGGGCGATAAGCTAGTGTACGCCCGCGCTTTCGGCTACGCCGATCAGGCCCGCACCACGCCGTTGCAGCCCCACCACCTGATGCGAGTGGCCAGCTTGTCGAAGCCCATCACGGCTATGGCCATTATGAAGCTGGTGGAGGAAGGCCGCCTCGAGCTCGCCCACAAAGCCTTTGGGCCGGAGGGCTACCTGTCGGACGCTTACTACACGGAGGTTATCGACGACCGCCGCGTTTATGATATCACGGTGCAGCAACTACTGGAACACAGCGCCGGCTGGGACCGGGAGAAAAGCTGCGACGGTTTTGCCAGCTGCGACCCCATCGATTTCCCAGAGCATGTGGCTCAGGCGATGAACGTACCCAACCCCGTGGGCGACTCCACCCTAGTGCGCTTTATGTTGAGCAAAGGCCTGAACTTCCGGCCCGGAGCGCGCTACGCGTATTCTAACATAGGCTATCTGGTGTTGGGCAAGATAATAGAAGCCGTAACCCTGCAGCCGTACGAGGTATGGGTGCGCGACCACCTGTTGCGGCCCAGCGGCGTGCGTGAAGCTCACCTCGGGCGCAACTTATTGGTGGATAAGCAGGAACGCGAAGCTGAGTACGACAGCCATTTCCAACAGTCGTCCTGCTATGGCACCGGCGAAGTAGTGCCTGCTGCTTACGGCGGCTGCAACGTGGAAGCCATGAGCGCCCACGGCGGCTGGATATTCACCGCCCGCGACCTCACGCGCCTGCTCATGGCCGTAGATGGCTCGTCAGAAAAACCAGGATTGCTGAGCGCCGCCACTATCGCCACGATGGTAGAGCCCTCCGCCGTAAATGCGCGGTACGCGAAAGGCTGGCAGGTAAACCCCGCCGGTAACCGCTGGCACAGCGGCTGCCTCGATGGCACGGCCACCTATCTGGTGCGGGCGGAAAAAGGCTACACCTGGACTATCCTGCTGAATACCCGGCGCGACGATGCCGCCTTCTGGCAAGAGCTTGACCGCCTGGGCTGGGCCTGCGTTCGGGGCGCGGCCGCTTGGCCGGCTCATAACCTGGTTGGTCCTGACCAGAATGCGGCCCAGCTTACGGGTACTTCTTTGAATAAAACGAGCACCCTGCTGAAGTGGGCCAATGGTACCGGCAACCGCCGCCTGGTACTTATGAAAGCGGATAGCCCCGTCGATGACTTTCCCCTTGATGGCGCCGACTATGTAGCCAACCCGCGCTTCGGCAAAGGGGAGCCATTGGCTGGCGGCAGCTTCGTAGTAGCTGATGGCGAAGCAGATACGGTGAGGGTTAAAGATCTGGACCCAAACCGCGCTTATTTCGTGCGCGTCGTGGAGTATGCCAAGTCTGAGACGACCAGCTATCAGGCGCTGTATGCGCTGGAAGAGAATGCCACAATGATTTTGAATGAGCATTTGGCCGAACCTTACTTGGTGGCGGCCCAGACCGAGCTGCACATGGAGGCTAATTCGGCCTACACCGAACTGGCGCTACAATTAGTGCCGGCTTCGTTTTCCAGCGATGCCCATTATCTACCAAGTGGTATTCTGCCCTCCGGCTCTGCTTCTCCTGGACTGGAGTCATTAAGCAATCAGCAGGGCCGAATCCGCGATTCGGGCCGCGCGGTACTGCGCTTGTTTACGAAGTAGCGCAAGCTGCGCATAGCTGAACCGGTGACGCATATTTCCAGCGGGTAACTCTCAAAACCTGAGCGAGGCTATTCAGCCGTTGGTAGCTTCTCGCTCACTCGCCCGCACTCATAGCTGTAGCTGCTACACAAGAAAAGCCCCCCAGCTATTGGTCCGGGGGGCTTTTCTTGTGTAAACGTTAAACTAAGGGTGTGCTGGGCAAGGTCCCCGCTCTGGGACCCGACAAAGAGAATACGCCCCTGAATCGGCGGAAATGGGAATGCTTGCGTACCTTTTAAGCACCTACTGCATCAGACCCATTACTTATGAAAAAACGGTTGCTTTTGCTTCTGCTGTTTCCGCTGTTTGTCAGCGTCCACGCCCAACAACTCTCGCCCCGACAACTATATCCGGGCTTATTTGAGGAGGTTCAGCTAGGTCGAGTATACGCCGACAACAAAACCTTCGTGGACGCGCTGCCCAAGGAGTCGCCCGAGGCCATCATGCAGGCGTATGCGCAGCAGAAGAACAAGGCCGGCTTTCAGCTCAAAGCGTTTGCCGACACGTACTTTTTGCCCCCCACGGCTGCTACCACGCTGTACCGGAGCAATGTAGCCGCCGGGCTGCGGGCCCACATCGATACCCTGTGGTCGGTGCTGGCCCGTCCGGCTGATACTGGGGGGCAATTTTCGTCTTTGGTACCTTTGCCTCATCCGTACATCGTACCTGGGGGGCGTTTTAGGGAAGTATATTACTGGGATTCTTACTTTACGATGCTGGGCTTGCAGGAAAGCGGCCAAACTACCCTCATCCGGCATATTCTTAATAACTTTACCTACCTGATCGGGAAGTATGGATTCGTGCCCAATGGCAACCGGACGTACTACCTTACCCGCTCCCAACCACCGTTTTTTTCGCTCATGGTGGGGTTGCTGGCGCAGAGCCAGGGCGATACTACAATGGTGCGCTACCAGGCGCCGCTGCTGCGCGAGTACGCGTACTGGATGGCTGGGGCTGATTCGCTTGCCGTGGGGCAAGCTAACCGTACGGTGGTGAAAATGCCCTCCGGCCAGGTGCTCAACCGCTACTGGGATGCCAGCGACCAACCCCGCGAGGAATCGTACGCGGAGGATGTGACGGCCGCCCGCGAGAGCAAACAACCGGCGGCCGTATTCTACCGCAACGTGCGCGCCGCGGCCGCGTCCGGCTGGGATTTCAGCACGCGCTGGTTCGACGAATCGGGGCAGCTGGCTTCTATCCAAACCATTAACCTGGTGCCAGTCGACTTAAATTGTCTGCTGTATAACCTGGAAAAAACCCTGGCTCGCACCTACGAGCTGCAAGGCAACACGGAGGAGGCGCGCCGCTATCAGCAGAAAGCCGCCGGGCGTAAAAAAGCTATTCAGGCGTATTGCTGGGATAAAAAAGCCGGCTGGTTTATGGATTACAACTGGGTGCTAGGGCAGCGCTCGGCCATACGTACCCTGGCTGGGGTTTACCCCCTGACGTTTAACTTGGCAACACCCAAGCAGGCCCGGCAGGTCGCAGCAGGGCTACAAAAAGATTTCCTGAAGCCGGGCGGACTACTCACTACCCTCAATGCCAGTGGCCAGCAGTGGGACGCGCCTAATGCCTGGGCACCCCTGCAATACATGGCTATTCGGGGGCTGGAAAACTACCGCCAAAGGGAGCTGGCTGGTACCGTTGCTAGTCGTTGGGTAGCGCTTAACAGTAATGTGTTTCGGCAAACAGGTAAGCTGCTGGAGAAGTATAACGTAGTGAACACGACTCTGGAGGCTGGTGGGGGAGAATATCCCTTACAGGATGGCTTCGGTTGGACCAACGGCGTGCTACTCAAGCTGATGAATGACTATAAGTTGGCAGATAAAGAGGCCGTGCGCAAGCCTAAGTAAAGCCGGAAAGCGCGCTTAGACTTGCGCACGGCCCGTACGGCTTTGGTTGATCCACTTTCGCAACGGGCGGGTCATGTGCGCAGCCATTAAACAAACCATTTCCGGCTGTCTCGGTGCCCGGCTCATCTCTCACTTGCCAGCTTATGTGCGGCCGCTATACTTTTATCTCGCCAGCCTCTGCTATTGAAAAGCGCTTTGATGCTCGCTTCACCGAAGAAATGCCTCCTAACTTTAATGCGGCACCTTCACAGCAGCTGCCTGTCATTACTAACAGTGCCCCCGGCCAGATTCAGCTGGTGCAGTGGGGCTTGGTGCCGGGGTGGGTAAAAGACATCAAAACGGCCCTCAAACCCATTAATGCCCGCGCCGAAACGCTGGCCGAGAAGCCGTCGTTTCGGCAGCTGCTCCAGCGGAAGCGCTGCCTGGTGCTGGCCGATAGCTTTTATGAATGGCAGCAGGTAGCGCCGCCGGCCGGGGCCAAGGGCAAAAAAGCCAAGGTGCCCCACCGTATTCTGCTTCGCGACGAGCAGCCCTTCGCCTTCGCCGGCCTCTGGGACGAATGGGCGGACCGCGAAACGGGCGAAGTGCTGCCCACCTTCACCATTATCACCACGGAGCCCAACGACCTGATGGCCCGCCTTCACAACCGCATGCCCGTAATTCTGCCGCACCGGGAAGCGGAACTGGCCTGGCTCGACGACGGCGTATCGGCAGACGACCACCAGCGCCTGCTCCGCCCGTATGCCACCGAGCTGATGCGGGAATACCCCGTCAGCACCCTCGTGAATTCGCCCGCGCATAACTCTCCCGATGTGCTGGCGGCGGCACACTAATAGGGCGGGCTTTGGCCACAAGGCTATCTGTGCTGAAGCTACAGCAGACTGCCACACG